>NZ_JBWKEY010000012.1:0-324402 GCF_056435225.1 Streptomyces sp. NPDC043996
CTCTATCAGATCTTTCCGGCTTCCCGGTCCGTTCCGATTTCCTCGGTGCCTTTCAGGGACTCGCTTTCGCGTTTCCCTTTCCGGCGGTTCCGACTTTATCAGAGATTCTGAGTCGGAATTTCCGCCCCGTCCGGGTGGCCCCTCGCACGTTGCCGTGCTCGGCGGTTCCCCGTCTGGCGGAGCCGTAAACGTACTGGAGCGGGGCGCCTCGATGCAAATCGAGGCGCCCCGCTCCAGGGCTCGCGTCGTCAGGACGGTCCGAAGGTGATCAGACCTCGACGACGACGGGCAGGATCATCGGGCGGCGGCGGTAGTTGTCCGACACCCACTTGCCCAGCGTGCGGCGGATGAGCTGCTGCAGCTGGTGCGGTTCGACGACGCCGTCCTGAGCCGACCTCTCCAGGACTTCCTGGATCCTCGGAAGGACGTCGTTGAAGGCCGCGTCCTCGATGCCCGAGCCACGGGACTGGACGTGCGGCCCACCGGTGATCTTGCCGGTGGTCGAGTCGACCACGACGAAGACCGAGATGATGCCCTCGTCGCCGAGGATGCGGCGGTCCTTGAGGGAGGACTCGGTGACGTCGCCGACCGAGAGGCCGTCCACGTACACATAGCCCGCCTGGACCTTGCCGACGATCTTCGCCTTGCCCTCGACGAGGTCGACGACGACGCCGTCCTCGGCGATGACGATGCGGTCGTGCGGGACGCCGGTGAGGGCGCCGAGCTCGGCGTTGGCGCGCAGGTGGCGCCATTCGCCGTGGACCGGCATCAGGTTCCTGGGCTTGCAGATGTTGTAGAAGTACAACAGCTCGCCCGCGGAGGCGTGGCCCGAGACGTGCACCTTGGCGTTGCCCTTGTGGACGACGTTGGCGCCCCAGCGGGTCAGCCCGTTGATCACGCGGTAGACCGCGTTCTCGTTGCCCGGGATCAGCGACGACGCCAGGATCACCGTGTCGCCCTGGACGATGCGGATCTGGTGGTCGCGGTTGGCCATCCGGGACAGGGCCGCCATCGGCTCGCCCTGCGAACCCGTACAGACCAGGACGACCTCGTGGTCCGGCAGGTCGTCGAGCGTCTTCACGTCCACGACCAGGCCCGGCGGCACCCGCAGATAGCCGAGGTCACGCGCGATGCCCATGTTGCGGACCATCGAGCGGCCGACGAAGGCGACCCTGCGGCCGTACTCGTGGGCCGCGTCCAGGATCTGCTGGATGCGGTGGACGTGGCTGGCGAAGCTGGCCACGATGATGCGCTTGCGGGCGCCCGCGAAGACCTGCCGCAGGACGTTCGAGATGTCACGCTCGGGCGGGACGAAGCCCGGGACCTCGGCGTTCGTGGAGTCCGAGAGAAGAAGGTCGATGCCCTCCTCGCTCAGCCGGGCGAACGCGTGCAGGTCCGTGAGGCGGCGGTCCAGCGGCAGCTGGTCCATCTTGAAGTCGCCCGTGTGCACGACCATGCCCGCGGGGGTGCGGATCGCGACCGCGAGAGCGTCCGGGATGGAGTGGTTGACCGCGACGAACTCGCAGTCGAAGGGGCCAAGACGCTCCCGGTCGCCCTCGGCGACCTCCAGCGTGTACGGACGGATGCGGTGCTCCTGGAGCTTCGCCTCGATCAGGGCGAGGGTCAGCTTGGAGCCGATCAGGGGGATGTCCGGCTTCTCCCGCAGGAGGTAGGGGACACCACCGATGTGGTCCTCGTGACCGTGCGTGAGGACGATGCCCTCGATGTCGTCGAGGCGGTCACGGATGGACGTGAAGTCCGGCAGGATCAGGTCGATTCCGGGCTGCTCCTCCTCAGGGAAGAGCACTCCGCAGTCGACGATCAGCAGACGCCCGTCGTACTCGAAGACCGTCATGTTCCGGCCGATCTCACCGAGGCCGCCGAGCGGGGTGACCCGCAGGCCGCCCTTCGGGAGCTTGGGCGGTGCGCCGAGTTCAGGATGCGGATGACTCAAAAGACTCTCCTCACCACACGCGCCACGTACCTCCAGGGCACGTGGCGCGCATGACGTTCGTGCAGTAGCAGTTGTGGGTGCAGGCGCCTGGCCTGCGGGATATTGCGTATTGAGTTGTGAAGTCTGTGGTTAGAGCTGTACCCCGCCGGCCGCAAGATCGATCTTGAGCTGGGCGGTCTCCTCCGGGGAGAGCCCGACCAGGGGCAGCCGCAGCGGCCCCGCGGGGCGGCCCTGCAGCGTGAGCGCCGCCTTGGTGGTGATCACTCCCTGCGTACGGAACATGCCCGTGAACACCGGCAGCAGCTTCTGGTGGATCTCCGTGGCCTTCTGGACGTCCCCGTTGACGTACGACTCCAGCATCGCGCGCAGCTCGGGGGTGACCACGTGGCCGACGACCGAGACGAAGCCGCAGGCGCCGACCGACAGGAGCGGCAGGTTCAGCATGTCGTCGCCCGAGTACCAGGCGAGGCCGGAGCGGGCGATGGCCCAGCTGGCCCGGCCGAGATCGCCCTTGGCGTCCTTGTTGGCGACGATACGCGGGTGCTCCGCGAGGCGCACGATCGTTTCCGTGTTGATCGGCACGCCGCTGCGGCCCGGGATGTCGTACAGCATCACCGGCAGCTCGGTGGCGTCGGCGATCGCCGTGAAGTGGCGGAGGAGGCCGTCCTGCGGGGGCTTGTTGTAGTACGGCGTCACGGTCAGCAGGCCGTGCGCGCCCGCTTCTTGGGCGGTGCGGGCGAGCTCGATGCTGTGGCGGGTGTCGTTCGTGCCGACTCCGGCGACGACGTGGGCGCGGTCACCGACCGCGTCCAGGACGGCTCGGACGAGCTCTGCTTTCTCCGCGTCGCTGGTGGTCGGGGACTCGCCGGTGGTGCCGTTGACGATCAGGCCGTCATTGCCTGCGTCCACCAGGTGGGCGGCGAGCCGCTGCGCGCCGTCGAGGTCGAGTGCGCCGTCCGCCGTGAAGGGCGTGACCATGGCGGTGAGGACCCGCCCGAAGGGGGTCTGCGGAGTCGAGGTCGGAGCCATGGGTAACACGCTACTCGCTGCTCAGCGCGGGGTCGCCCCTCGGGGGATGTGCTGGGTGTGACACTCGAGGGAGCCCGGCACTGCCTGCTCGGGGGTTCAAGCAGTGCCGGGTCCGTTTGATCAGGCTAGATGAACTTCCGGAAAAGCCGCAATACGGACACTTCTGTCGGCTCAACCGCACATCTGTGCCGAGGCGATCCAGGTGTGCGCCCGGCCCGTGGAACCGGGCGCCCGGTCACGGCGCGACGCGGCCGTTGGCGTTGAACGCCGCGTGCGTGAGCGGCATGAGCTCGGCCCAGTGCTGCTCCATCTTCTCGCCGACCATCTCGATCTCCCGCTGCGGGAACGACGGCACCTTGGCGAGCTCGTGCTGGGTGCGCAGGCCGAGGAAGTGCATCAGGGAGCGCGCGTTGCACGTCGCGTACATCGACGAGAACAGGCCCACCGGGAGAACCGAACGGGCCACTTCGCGGGCCACGCCGGCGGCGAGCATCTCCTGGTAGGCCTCGTACGCCTGGCGGTAGGAGTCCTCCATGACGCGGCCCGTCAGCTCCTGCTGGGCCTGGGTGCCCTCCACGAAGACGTACTTGCCGGGGCGGCCCTGCTGGACCAGCTTGCGGGACTCGTCCGGGACGTAGAAGACGGGCTGGAGCTCCCTGTACCGACCCGACTCCTCGTTGTACGACCAGCCGACGCGGTGGCGCATGAACTCGCGGAAGACGAAGATCGGGGCGCTGATGAAGAACGTCATCGAGTTGTGCTCGAAGGGGCTGCCGTGGCGGTCCCGCATCAGGTAGTTGATCAGGCCCTTGGAGCGCTCCGGGTCCTTCTTCAGCTCGTCCAGGGACTGCTCACCCGCGGTCGAGACCCGCGCCGCCCACAGGACGTCCTGGTCGGTCGCGGCATGCTTCACCAGCTCGACCGTGACGTCGCTCCGGAAGCTGGGCTTGAGGTCTTCGGCTGGGGTCTCGCTCACTGGCGGGGTCCTTCCCTGTGCATCGTGGGGCGTCCCCCGAACATCCACGTGCTGCGAGGGACGGCGACCACTCTATGGCCCGGCACTGACAATCGGCCGTCCGGAGACCCCTCATGACAATCTTCGGCGAATTTACTGAAACCGGGCACCCTTTGGGCGTTTCGAGCGTCTGTATAGGCAACAGAGTTTCGTTCGAGACCCGTGAGGAGAAGCGCGCCCCATGTTTCGTCGGCGAGAGCCCGTTCCGTTCGCCTTCATCGCCGAAGCCGACAAGTTCCGCAGCAACGTCACTCCCCCACCCCGTGAGCGCGCCACGGCCGGTCAGGTCGTCGGCCGTACGCTCATCGGGCTCACCGTGGTCGCCGGTCTCGTGGGCTCCGTGCTCTTCGGGATGCCCGCGATGTCGGCCGACCAGGCACCGGCCAAGAACCAGCAGTCCGAGGCCTCGGACGGTCGCTGACCGTCCCCGGCCCCCGGGCCATCTGGTGGCCCCACCCCCCACTCCCTTGGCCCCCCGAGGCTGGTAGCAGGGGACACGGCTCGATAGCCTCACCGGGCACAACGTGTGCGGAGTGAGTGAGGACCAGCCGTGCCCCTGCCTTTCCTGACCCCGGACCGGGCCTTCGACGAGGCCGCGCAAGACGTCGCGCTCCCGTTCGACGACCGCGACCACTGGCGTCGGCCGTACCGCCCGGGCCCCTGGCGCGTGGGCGCGGCCGCCGTCCTGCTGCTCCTCGCCTCGTACGCCCTGGTGGCCACGGTGATCATCGCGTTCGCCGGCTCGCTGTCCGGGGCCGCGGCCTGCGGGGGCATCGCGGTGCTCGTGGTGTGCGTCGCGGTCCGGCTGCTGCGGGTGGGCACCTGGGTGAGCGCCCAGGGCCTGCGCCGCGTGGCCTTCCTGTACACCCGGACGACGCCGTGGGCGCACGTCGCCTCCGTGCGGACGGTCCAGCAGCCGGTGCGCTGGCTCGGGCTGCCCCGCACCGTCCAGGGCCAGGCCCTCCTCCTCGTACGCGGCGACCGGCCCGCGGCCGAGCGGACGGTGCTGCTCACCGACCGCGGCGCCGACTTCCTCGCGCGGCGCACCGCGTTCGACCGGGCCGCCGACACCGTCGAGGCCTGGGCCGACGAATACGGCCGTACGGCCTAGCCCGTTCCCGGCACGGCCCAACCCGTTCCCAGCGTGGTCAGACGCTCACCGGCCTGCCCTCGTGGAGGGCGATGGCCCGCTGCATGGCCTTGCGGGCCCGGGGGGTGTCCCGGGCGTCGTGGTAGGCGACGGCGAGGCGGAACCAGCAGCGCCAGTCGTCGGGGGCGTCCTCCGTCTCGGCCTTGCGCCGGGCGAAGACCTCGTCGGCGGAATCCCGGTCGACGCGGCCGCTGGGCGTGCGCTTCAACTCGTCGACGGGCAGCCCGCCTTCGGCCTCGAGCTCGGCCGCGAGGCGGTTGGCCCGCTGGACGAACCGCGTGTTCTGCCACAGGAACCAGACGCCGATGACCGGCAGGATCAGCACCGCGACGCCGAAGGACACGGTCAGGACGGTGCCGTGCTGTATGAGCAGCACGCCACGGCTGCCGACCAGGACGAAGTAGACGACCAGGACGGCGGCCGTGACGGCGTAGGTGATCTTTGCGCGCATGGAGTCGGCCCGGGTCAGCTCAGGTCCAGGAAGTGTTCCAGGCCGAAGGTGAGGCCCGGAGTCACCGGCACGCGGCGGGCGGCAAGCAGGATGCCCGGCATGAAGCTGCTGTGGTGCAGCGAGTCGTGCCGGACGGTGAGCGTCTCGCCCTCGCCGCCGAGCAGCACCTCCTGGTGGGCCAGGAGGCCGCTCAGGCGCACCGCGTGCACCCGCACGCCGTCGACGTCCGCCCCGCGGGCGCCCTCGAGGGCCGTCTCGGTGGCGTCGGGCTGCGGGGCGCTGCCCGCGCGCTCGCGGGCGGCGGCGATGAGCTGGGCGGTGCGCGTGGCGGTGCCGCTGGGGGCGTCGGCCTTGTGCGGGTGGTGCAGCTCGACGACCTCGACGGACTCGAAGTACGGCGCCGCGATCTGCGCGAACTTCATGGTGAGGACCGCGCCGATGGAGAAGTTCGGCGCGATGAGCACGCCGGTCTCCGGGGACGCCGCCAGCCAGGTCCGCAGCTGCGCGAGGCGCTCG
Source organism: Streptomyces sp. NPDC043996 (assembly GCF_056435225.1). Classification (NCBI taxonomy): domain Bacteria; kingdom Bacillati; phylum Actinomycetota; class Actinomycetes; order Kitasatosporales; family Streptomycetaceae; genus Streptomyces; species Streptomyces sp. NPDC043996. The sequence continues at coordinate 6,116 of NZ_JBWKEY010000012.1, forward strand.
TCGGTCCAGCCCGTCGTGCCGACGACGGCGTGGATGCCGTGCCGGACGAGGAAGTCGAGGTTGCCCATCACCGAGCCGGGCGTGGTCAGCTCGACCGCGACCTGGGCGCCCGTGTCGACCAGCGTCTCCAGCTTGTCGCCCCGGCCGAGGGCCGCGACCAGTTCCATGTCGTCGGCGGCCTCGACGGCTCGTACCGCCTCGGAGCCGATGCGGCCCTTGGCCCCGATGACCGCCACGCGCAGCTTGCTCATCTGCCTGTTTCCTTAACCGAGTTATGAGTCGTACGGGACCACGGCCCGGGAGTCCCGGGCCTAGGCCACCGCTTCGTGCAGGCGGGCGGCCTGCTTGTCCTTGAGCGGGCCTATCGCGGAGAGCGACGGGCGCTGCCCCAGGATGTCGCGGGCCACGGCGCGCACGTCGTCCGGGGTGACCGCGGCGATCCTGGCCAGCATGTCGTCGACCGACATCTGCTCGCCCCAGCACAGCTCGCTCTTGCCGATGCGGTTCATGATCGCGCCGGTGTCCTCGAGGCCGAGGACCGTGGAGCCCGCGAGCTGGCCTATCGCGCGCCGGATCTCGTCGTCCGTCAGGCCGTGCTCAGCGACGTGGTCGAGCTCGTCCCGGCAGATCTTGAGGACGTCGTGCACCTGGCTGGGGCGGCAGCCCGCGTACACGCCGAACAGGCCGGTGTCGGCGAAGGCCGAGGTGTACGAGTACACGCTGTAGGCGAGCCCGCGCTTCTCCCTGACCTCCTGGAAGAGACGCGAGGACATGCCGCCGCCCAGCGCGGTGTTCAGCACGCCCATGGCCCAGCGGCGCTCGTCGGTGCGGGCCAGTCCTGGCATGCCGAGGATGACGTGGGCCTGCTCGGTCTTGCGGTCGACGACCTCCACCTGGCCCGCCGTGCGCACGCGGCGTACGCCCGCGCGCGGGGCGATGGGGGTCGCGTCGGCGCGCGTGAGGGCGCCCGCCTTCTCGAAGGCGGCGCGGACCTGGCGTACGACCTTCTGGTGGTCCACGTTGCCCGCGGCGGCGACGACCAGGTGGGTCGGGTCGTAGTGCCGCTTGTAGAAGCGGCGGACGCGGTCGGCCGTGAGGGCGTTGATCGTGTCGACCGTGCCGAGGACCGGGCGGCCGAGCGGGGTGTCGCCGAGCATCGTGTGCGCGAACAGGTCGTGCACGCAGTCGCCCGGGTCGTCCTCCGTCATCGCGATCTCTTCGAGGATGACGCCGCGCTCGGCGTCGACGTCCTCCTGGAGGATCAGCGAGCCGGTGAGCATGTCGCAGACCACGTCGATGGCGAGCGGCAGGTCGGTGTCGAGCACGCGCGCGTAGTAGCACGTGTACTCCTTGGCCGTGAAGGCGTTCATCTCGCCGCCGACGGCGTCGATCGCGGAGGAGATGTCCAGGGCGCTGCGCTTCTTCGTGCCCTTGAAGAGGAGGTGCTCCAGGTAGTGCGTCGCGCCGTTCAGGGACGGCGTCTCGTCGCGGGAGCCCACGTGGGCCCAGATGCCGAAGGTGGCGGAGCGGACCGAGGGGAGGGTCTCGGTGACGACGCGCAGACCTCCGGGGAGGGTGGTCTTGCGGACCGTGCCGATGCCGTTCTGGCCCTTGATCAGAGTTTGGGTACGGGCGACGGCCCGCGCCTCCGAAGAGGTGCGGGCCGTCGCCTTGGAGCTACGGGACGTCACTTGGCGGCGTCGTCCTTCGCGTCGTCGGCGTTCTCGGCGCCGTCCTCGCCCTCGATCACGGGGATCAGGGAGAGCTTGCCGCGGGAGTCGATCTCGGCGATCTCGACCTGGACCTTCTGGCCCACGCCGAGGACGTCCTCGACGTTCTCCACGCGCTTGCCGCCGGCGAGCTTGCGGATCTGCGAGATGTGCAGCAGACCGTCCTTGCCCGGGAGCAGCGACACGAACGCGCCGAAGGTCGTCGTCTTCACGACGGTGCCCAGGTAGCGCTCGCCGACCTCCGGCATGGTCGGGTTGGCGATGCCGTTGATCGTGGCGCGGGCGGCCTCGGCGGCCGGGCCGTCGGCGGCACCGATGTAGATGGTGCCGTCGTCCTCGATCGTGATGTCGGCGCCGGTGTCCTCCTGGATCTGGTTGATCATCTTGCCCTTCGGGCCGATGACCTCACCGATCTTGTCCACCGGGATCTTGACGGTGATGATGCGCGGCGCGTTCGGGGACATCTCGTCCGGAACGTCGATCGCCTCGTTCATCACGTCGAGGATGTGCAGTCGCGCGTCGCGGGCCTGCTTCAGCGCGGCGGCCAGGACCGAGGCGGGGATGCCGTCGAGCTTGGTGTCGAGCTGGAGGGCGGTCACGAACTGCTTCGTACCGGCGACCTTGAAGTCCATGTCACCGAACGCGTCCTCCGCACCGAGGATGTCGGTGAGGGCGACGTAGTGCGTGTCGCCGTCGATCTCCTGGGAGATCAGGCCCATGGCGATGCCGGCGACGGCGGCCTTCAGGGGCACACCGGCGTTCAGCAGCGACATGGTGGAGGCGCAGACCGAGCCCATGGACGTCGAGCCGTTGGAGCCGAGGGCCTCGGACACCTGACGGATCGCGTACGGGAACTCCTCGCGCGTCGGCAGGACCGGCACGATGGCGCGCTCGGCGAGCGCGCCATGGCCGATCTCGCGGCGCTTCGGGGAGCCGACGCGGCCGGTCTCACCGACGGAGTACGGCGGGAAGTTGTAGTTGTGCATGTAGCGCTTGCGGGTCACCGGGGAGAGGGTGTCCAGCTGCTGCTCCATGCGGAGCATGTTGAGGGTGGTGACGCCCAGGATCTGGGTCTCGCCACGCTCGAACAGCGCCGAGCCGTGCACGCGCGGGATGGCCTCGACCTCGGCGGCGAGCGTACGGATGTCCGTGACGCCGCGGCCGTCGATGCGGACCTTGTCCTTGATGATGCGCTCGCGGACCAGCTTCTTGGTCAGCGCGCGGTAGGCACCGGAGATCTCCTTCTCGCGGCCCTCGAACTGCGGGAGCAGCTTCTCGCCGGCGATCTCCTTGACGCGGTCGAGCTCGGCCTCGCGCTCCTGCTTGCCGGCGATGGTGAGCGCCTGGGCGAGCTCGGTCTTGACCGCGGCGGTCAGGGCCTCGAGCACGTCGTCCTGGTAGTCCAGGAAGACCGGGAAGTCGCCGGTGGGCTTGGCGGCCTTGGCGGCGAGGTCCGACTGGGCCTTGCAGAGGACCTTGATGAAGGGCTTCGCGGCCTCGAGACCGGCGGCCACGACCTCCTCGGTCGGCGCCTCGGCGCCGCCCTTGACGAGCTCGATGGTCTTCTCGGTGGCCTCGGCCTCGACCATCATGATCGCGACGTCGCCGTCCGGCAGGACGCGACCGGCGACGACCATGTCGAAGACGGCGTCCTCGAGCTCGGTGTGCGTCGGGAAGGCGACCCACTGGCCCTTGATGAGCGCCACGCGCGTGCCGCCGATCGGGCCCGAGAAGGGCAGGCCGGCCAGCTGCGTGGAGCAGGAGGCGGCGTTGATCGCGACCACGTCGTACAGGTGGTCGGGGTTGAGCGCCATGATCGTCTCGACGATCTGGATCTCGTTGCGCAGGCCCTTCTTGAAGGAGGGGCGCAGCGGGCGGTCGATCAGGCGGCAGGTGAGGATCGCGTCCTCGGAGGGGCGGCCCTCACGACGGAAGAAGCTGCCGGGGATCTTGCCGGCGGCGTACATCCGCTCCTCGACGTCCACCGTCAGGGGGAAGAAGTCGAGCTGGTCCTTGGGCTTCTTGGACGCGGTGGTGGCCGAGAGGACCATCGTGTCGTCGTCCAGGTACGCCACGGCGGAGCCGGCGGCCTGCTTGGCGAGACGGCCCGTCTCGAAGCGGATGGTGCGGGTGCCGAAGGTGCCGTTGTCAATGACGGCCTCGGCGTAGTGGGTCTCGTTCTCCACTAGCGATTTCTCCGTTACGTATCGTCTTTTCACCCCGGGCCCGTGTGGCCCGGGGTCCGCCCCTGCCCGTGTGGCGTCGGAGCGGTGCGGAGAAGCGCGCCTTGGGTGCGGGCCGGTCTTCGATCGAAGCCCCCGGGGACCGTGTCCTGCTTCGACCCCGGAAGCCACTACCGAGGACCGGCGGCGGCGGGGAGCGCCTCTCCTCTATGCGGTTGTCTCATACGGCGCCGCCACGGTCCACTGGAACCGTGGGACGGCGCCTGGCACCGTGCCAGGTGTCACCAGACTACAAAGCGACTGTGACACCGCGCACGTACAGCAAAGGGAGCGGCCCCCTTCGAGTGCTTCGAGTGGGAACCGCTCCCTTCACGGCGTCTTACTTGGCGCCCGCCGCACCGCGGCGGATGCCGAGGCGGTCAACCAGGGCACGGAAGCGCTGGATGTCCTTCTTGGCCAGGTACTGCAGCAGACGGCGACGCTGGCCGACCAGGATCAGCAGACCACGACGGGAGTGGTGGTCGTGCTTGTGCATCTTGAGGTGCTCGGTCAGGTCCGAGATGCGGCGCGAGAGCATGGCGACCTGGACCTCGGGGGAGCCGGTGTCGCCCTCCTTCTGGCCGAACTCGGACATGATCTGCTTCTTCGTAGCGGCGTCGAGCGACACGCGTACTCCTTGTGATGTCTAGGTGCGCCTCCGAGTGCCCCTGGTCTTCATCTCAGGGGTGCTTCCGGGACTCGGAGGCAGGGGGTTCCACCTCGGGAGGTGGGGGTCCGCCGATGAGGGCGGGTGCCGCGGGGCGCGGATCCCCGGGCCGGAGGGCCTGGGAGCGCGCGCAGACAGGCGGGCGTTACACAGAGTACCAGGGAGGACGCGCGCCCTCGACGGCACACCTAGGAAGCCGCCATTCCGGTGGCGGGCCGCCCACGCGCCGTCACGAGGGCTCGACGCCGAGGGCGCCGTAGCCCGACCCCTTCCATTCTCCGCTGTTCTCGGTGTCGAGCTCGCGGGGAGCGAAGAAGACGCGGCCGTCTTCGACGATGACGTCCGTCTCCCCCGGCTCGGTCAGGTTGGAGACGCGGGGCGTGCCGAAGAGGAGGAACGGGGACTCCTTGCCCGTACCCGGATCAAGGCTGATGACGGCGGTCGGAGTGGTCTGGTCGCCCGGCCGGAGCGCGAGCAGCTTGTCACCGCTCATGCGCAGCGGGTAGACGCGGGCCAGGCCCTTGGGGCCGAACTTCCGGACGGTCTTCCCCGTCGCGAGGTCGAACGAGACGATCCAGTTGCCGTCGCCGATGTCCCCCTTGGTCGCGAGGAACAGCTGGTCCCGCCCGACCACGATGGAGTCGCACGTCTCCACGCCGCCGAACAGCTGCCTGTGGCACGTGTCGACATAGCGCTTCTCGGGCAGGTCGATCGTCGCCTGGTACGCGCCCCGGTCATCCAGCGTGATCAAGTCGGTCGGCACGATGTCGCCCGCGGCCACGGCGAGGACCGCCGGGCTCGAGGACACCAGGTAGACGCCCTTGACCCCGCGCGCGACCTTGTAGGTCCAGGTGGGCTTGCCCGTCCGCGGGTCGACCGCCTGCACGCGGTAGGCGGGGGCGCTGGGGTCTCCGCACGTGACCAGGGCCAGCAGGGCCCGTCCGCCCGCGAAGCCGGTGTCCTGGCAGGACTTCACGCCGGTGTTCTTCCAGAGCCGCTCACCGCCGTCCATGGCGTACGCGGCGGAGCCCCGCCCCCACGCCACGGCGACCGTCCCACGGGTCATGGTCACGTTCGTGTGCGGCGCGAAGGCGTGGGTGGCCTCGGGCAGCCGTACCTGCCACAGCTTCTTGCCGGTGTTCAGGTCGACCATGGCCAGACGGTCACAGACGTACGGGTCGACGGCCCCGGCGCCGGAGTCCGCGCGGCTGGGCTTGCGCTTGTCCCTCTTCTTCTCGTCGTCGTTGCTCTTCTTGTCGTCGTTGCTCTTCTTGCCGTCCTTGTTCTTGCTCTTCGGCTTCTTGTCCTTGGGCTTCTTGCCCTTGCCGCTGTCCTTCTTGTTGTCGCCCTTCTTCTTGTCGCTCTTCTTGTCGTCCCGCTTGTCCCGGTCGGCCGAGTCGGCGCGCGCCTGGAAGAGCACGGCCGTGCGGCCGTCGACGGTGACGTGGCGGGTCGTGTCGCAGATCGGCCCGTCCAGGCGGGTCGACCACTTCTCCTCGAGGGTGCCGAAAGCGAAGCCCTTCAGGCCGGCGCCCACGCCCCTGACGAACGTCTTGTCCGTGGCCCAGGCGCCGGGAGCGTGGACCGTGTCCCGTCCGTATGCCTTCTTCATGTCGTCTTCGACGTACTCGACCGCCTTGCGGCCCGCCAGGGACCGGGGCGTCGTCTCGGTGGTGTCCCGGATGTCGTCCGGCGCCTGTGGGGCCGCCGCCGGGTTCCGCCGCGCGTCCTCGTCGTCGGCCGCGGCCCAGATCATCCAGCCGCCCGTGCACAGGACCAGGGCCAGCAGGGCCGCGAGTCCGGCGACGGCCCTGGTGCGGCGTTGCCGTTGGGCGCGGTCCGCGGCCCGCGCGGACTCGGTGAACTCTGAATGGGGCGGGCCGTAGCTCACGCCGGGGCTCCTGTTCTCGAATGTCCTGTGTCCTGGGAAAAGAAGCTAAGAGTAAGGGCGCAGGTCAACTGGTCAGCGACCGAGCCGCGTTGAAGACATCCAGGACGGCGAGGCACAGCGGCACCAGCGACAGCAGGACCGCCGACTCGGTCAGGTCGAGCAGGCGGCCCCACAACGGCGTGAGGCCCCGCCGCGGAACGGTGAGCGCGATGGCCGTAAGGAGTGCGCATCCGGCGATGACGGCCACGACGAGCCACACCGTGCGCTGTTCCAGCGGCCCGTGGTCTCCGTAGAGCACGAGGTCCTTCATGGCGTCGCTCGGAGGGTTGAGCGCGAGGCCGAGCAGCAGCGCGGCGATGGCGGCGATGCCCGCGAGCAGGGCGCACGCCACTTGGGCCGTGTACCGGAAGAGGCGGGCCCGCATCAGCATGGCGAGCCCGGAGGCGAGGGCGAGGAGCTGGCCCCAGAGGTCGTCCGAGAAGCCGAGCACGGCCGCCGAGGCCACGACGGCGGCCGCCGCGCCGCCGACCAGGCCGAGGAGCAGCTCGTGGCCGCGGCGGGCCTGGGCCGCGACGCGTTCGGCGTCGAGGGGTTCGGCGTCCGGGGTGGTGTCCGGGTCGGCGTAGAAGTCCTCGTCCGTCGCGCTGCGGGGCGGGGCGTAGCCGATGGGCAGCCGTGCGAACCGGGAGGACAGGCCGGGCAGGAACGCGACCAGGGCGATCGTCACCGGGGCGACGACCGCCGCGGCCTCGGTGGCGGACGACTCGGTGACGACGCTGAGGAACGTGGCGAGGGTGCCGGCCGCGGCGAGGAACGCGGCGGCCACGAAGGGGGCGTCGCTGGCGGGGGCGAGCGCGACCAGGGCGACCGAGGCGACCAGGACGGTGACGCAGCCGATGAGGAACTGCAGGCGTCCTGGCCCCTGGCCCGCGTCGGGGGCGACGACGCCGGATCCCGCGACGAGGAGCAGCGGGAGGGCGCCGAGGCCCAGGGCGGCGCTCGCGGCCCGGTCGGCGTAGACCCGCGCGCGTACGCCCGCGAAGGCGGTGAGCAGCAGCCCCGCGGCGCCGGCGACGACGGCGGGCAGGCCGTGCGTGTCGTGGCGGACCGGGTCGGCGTACCAGAGGACCAGGGCCATGAGGGCGAGCAGGACGGCGCCGCCGATGAGGCCGGCCACGCGCAGCAGGTCGTCGTTCCACAGGTGCCGGTCGCGCGTCACGGCGGACGCGACCGCGTCTGACACATCGTCATAGACCGTGGGCGGCAGGGACGTCGCGAACGGGCGCAGGCTGAGGACCTCGCCGTCCAGGACGCGCTGCGCGGCGAGGGTGCGGGCGCCGTCGAGCACCGCGCCGTCGCGGCGCACCAAGTGGAATCCGGTCGGCGCGCCGACTTCCTGCGTCTGGCCCGTCAGCCGGAGGATCTCGGGATGGATGTCGGCCACCGCCATGTCTTCGGGCAGCGCGACGTCGATACGGCTGTCGGGTGCCACGACAGTGACCCGGCAGAATCCGGTCGCCGTGGGCGAACTCACTGGCATACCCCCCTGATTCGCGGTTGCGCACGACTGGGGAGTCACCCTATCGCCACCCGCTGTCAGTGGCGGACAGTAGGATCGCAACTGTACGGAAGGAGTCCGTGGCCGTGCGTGCGGCGGCGCAGGACACCGCGGCCGCGGCCGCGGGACCACCCGCCCGATCAGGGGGATCGATGTTCCGGTGAGCCAGATCGTCATCAAACGCCCGCCACGCGCGCTGCCGCCCGAAGTGCCCACGGACGAGCTGCGGTTGGAGGCGCCGCCGGAGCTGCCGCGCGGGCAGCAGGAGGGCATGCTGCTGCAGCTCCTGCCGACCCTCGGCATGGGGTCGTCGGTGGTCTTCTTCTTCGCCTCGCCGAACGCCCATCCGTTCATGCGGATCATGGGTGTGGTGATGCTCGTCTCGACCCTCGCGATGGTGATCGCGCAGATCGTCCGATATCGCCGGGGTACGCAGGGGCAAATGGCGGATGTGCGCCGGGACTATCTCAAGTACCTGTCACAGACGAGGCGCACGGTGCGCAGGACGGCGCTCAGGCAGCGCGACGCGCAGTTCTACCAGCACCCGGCCCCGGACCAGCTGTGGTCGGTGGTCGCCGAGGGCACCCGGGTGTGGGAACGGCGCGTCGGGGACGGGGACTTCGGGCAGGCCCGCGTCGGCCTCGGCCCGCAGCGGCTCGCCACTCCCCTGGTGGCGCCGCAGACCGCGCCCGTGGATGAGCTGGAGCCGCTGGCGGCGGGGGCGATGCAGCGGTTCCTCGCCGTGCACGGCTCGGTGGAGGGGCTGCCGGTGGCGGTGTCGCTGCGCGCCTTCTACCACCTGACGGTGTCCGGTGAGCCGGAGAGCGCGCGGGGCGCCGCCCGCGCGCTGGTGTCCCAACTCGCCACACTGCACAGCCCGGACGACCTGAGGATCGCGGTCGTGGCCGCGCCCGGCGCCGTCGAGTGCTGGGACTGGACGAAGTGGCTGCCGCACTGCCAGGTGCCGGGGCGGATCGACGGGGCGGGGTCACAGCGGCTGTTCGGGGACGACCTGGGCGAGCTCGAGCAGCTCCTGGCCGGGCAGCTCGACGGGCGGCCGAGGTTCAGCAGGGGCGGTCAGCCCGTGGTGGACCAGCCGCACATCGTGGTCGTCCTCGACGGCGGCATGGTGCCGCCGACGTCCGCCTTCGCCGCGCAGGAGGGCCTCCAGGGGGTCACGATCGTCGAGGTCGTCCCCGGAGAGCTCGACGAGCCGCGCGGAGGACTCTCCGTGGTCGTACGAGGGGGTCGTCTGCGCCTGGAGTCGGGCGACGGCGTCGCCTACGAAGGGACGGCCGACGCGCTGCCGCTGGCCACCGCCGAGGCGCTCGCGCGCCAGCTCGCGCCCCTGCGCACGGGCGGCGGTGACGACGACGAACCGCTCCTGGCCAACCTGGACTTCACGGAGATGCTGAACCTGGGCGACGCGGCGTCGGTGGACGTCACGCGCACGTGGCGGCCGCGTTCGACAGCCGAACGGCTGCGCGTACCGATCGGTGTGGGCGAGGACGGCCAACCCGTCATGATCGACCTGAAGGAGTCCGCCCAGGAGGGCATGGGGCCGCACGGTCTTTGCGTGGGCGCGACGGGTTCGGGCAAGTCCGAGCTACTGCGCACGCTGGTCCTCGGGCTGGCCGTGACGCACTCCTCCGAGACCCTGAACTTCGTCCTCGCGGACTTCAAGGGCGGCGCCACGTTCGCCGGGATGTCCGAGATGCCGCACGTCGCCGCCGTGATCACAAACCTCTCCGACGACCTCACGCTCGTGGACCGCATGGGCGACGCGATCCGCGGCGAGCTGCAGCGGCGCCAGGAGCTGCTGCGCGCGGCGGGCAACTACGCGAACATCCACGACTACGAGAAGGCGCGCGCGGCGGGCGCTCCCCTCGCCCCCTTGGCGTCGCTGGTCCTCGTGATCGACGAGTTCAGCGAACTCCTCAGCGCCAAGCCGGATTTCATCGACATGTTCATCCAGATCGGCCGCATCGGCCGCTCCCTGGGCGTGCATCTGCTGCTGGCCTCGCAGCGCCTGGAGGAGGGCAGGCTCCGCGGCCTCGACACGTATCTGTCGTACCGCATCGGCCTGCGGACGTTCTCGGCCTCGGAGTCGCGTACGGCGCTGGGGGTGCCGGACGCCTACCACCTGCCGCCGGTCCCCGGTTCGGGGTACTTGAAGTTCGGCACCGACGACATGACCCGCTTCAAGGCGGCGTACGTCTCCGGGACGCACCGCGCGGGCGGCGCGGATCCGGTGCCCGACCAGGAGCCGGTCGAGCGGCGGGCCGCGCTGTTCACGGCGGCGCCCGTCCCCGCCACCTACGCCGCCCCGGACCCGGGGCGGCCGCCGCGGGCGGTCCGGGACGACGACGCGCTGGCCGACACCGTGCTCGACGTCGTCGTGCGGCGCCTAGAGGGCCAGGGCGTCCCGGCGCACCAGGTGTGGCTGGCGCCACTGGACGAGGCGCCGACGCTGGACCAGCTGCTGCCGCCGCTCATGACCTCGCCGGAGCGCGGACTGCACGCGGGCGAGTACGCGCGCCCGGGAGGCCTGGTCGTTCCGCTGGGGCTGATCGACAAGCCCTTCGAGCAGAAGCGCGAGACGCTGTACCGCGACTTCTCCGGAGCCGCGGGCCACATGCTGCTCGTCGGTGGCCCGCAGTCGGGCAAGTCGACGCTGCTGCGCACCCTGATCGCGTCCTTCGCGCTGACGCACACCCCCGCGGAGGCGCAGTTCTACTGCCTGGACTTCGGCGGCGGAGGCCTGTCATCGCTGTCCGGGCTGCCGCACGTGGGCGGCGTGGCGTCCCGGCTCGACCCGGAGCGGGTGCGGCGGGCGGTGGCGGAGGTCGCGGGTGTCCTGAACCGCCGTGAGGCGTTCTTCCGGGCCAACGGCATCGACTCCATCACCACCTACCGGCAGCGGCGCGCGGCCGGGCAGCTGCCGGGCGAGGCATGGGGCGACGTCTTCCTGGTCATCGACGGCTGGGGCAGCTTCAAGAACGACTACGACATGCTCGAACCCGTCGTCAACGACATCGCGGGCCGAGGGCTCGGATACGGCGTTCACGTCGTCGTGTCCGCGTCGCGCTACATGGAGGTGCGGGCCGCCCTCAAGGACCAGCTGCTCGGCCGCCTGGAGCTGCGCCTCGGTGACGCCATGGACTCCGAGTTCGACCGCAAGGTCGCGGTAAACGTGCCCACGGGGTCCCCTGGCCGGGGTCAGGTGCCGGAGAAGCTGCACTTCATGGCGGCGCTGCCGCGCGTGGACGCCGTGTCGGACGCGGCGAGCCTGGCCGCGGGGACGGCCCAGCTGACCGAGGCGGTCGCGGCCCACTGGCAGGGTCCTGCCGCCCCGCCGGTCCGGCTGCTGCCGCGCACGCTGCCCGCCGACCGGCTCCCCAAGGGCTTCGAGTTCCCCCAGCAGGGCATCGCGATCGGCATCGACGAGGCGAACCTGGAACCGGTCTTCGTCGATTTCGAGACAGATCCGTTCTTCCTGGTCTTCGGGGAGAGCGAGTCGGGCAAGACGAACCTGCTGCGTTTGATCGCGAAACAGGTGGCCGAAAGGTACACCCCGGCCCAGGCCAGGATCGTCGTGGGCGACTACCGGCGCACGATGCTGGAGGCCGTCTCGGAGGAGCACCTCCTGGAGTACGCGCCAATGGCATCTGCAATGGACGTCCACATGAACGCGATCGCGACGTTCATGGAGAAGCGCGCTCCCAAGCCCGACATCACCCCACGCGAATTGCGTGACCGCAGCTGGTGGAACGGCCCCGAGCTGTTCGTGATCATTGACGACTACGAGCTCGTCGCGACCGCCTCCGGCAATCCGCTCGGGGCCCTGGTCGAGCATCTCCCCTTCGCACGGGACGTCGGCGTCAAGTTCATCGTCGCGCGCAGCTCGGGGGGCGCCTCGCGCTCCATGTACGAGCCGTTCATGCAGCGTGTGAAGGAACTGGGTGCCCAGGGGGTCGTCCTTTCGGGGGACCCGAGCGAGGGCGACGTCCTCGGCAACGTGCGCGCACGGCCGCTGCCTCCGGGGCGCGGGACGTTCGTGTCCCGAAAGCGCGGGACGTCACTGATTCAAGTGGGTCACTTGCCAGGCCGCCACTAGAGTGACAGTGGCGGCACGTACGCAACGGGGAGGCTGGAGTGGGGAGTTCGGGAAACGGCGGGGGGACAGTGGGCGCGCCGGACACGGGCAAGTCGTTCGACAGTCTTTACGGTGTCAATCCGCAAATGGCGCTGGATATCCACACCAGGGCCATGAAGGAGTTCAAGAGACGGGTCGACACGCTGCTCAAGGAGCTCCACGGCTCCGAGGCGGCCCCCGGGAAGGTCGGCGCGGACCGCTTGTCGCGCGCGCAGCTCGGCTCCTCGGACTTCAAGGAGGCCCAGTTCCTGTACGAGTCGTACGACATCGTGCATGACGAGCTGGAGAAGCTCTCGAAGGCCCTGGGCACCCAGATCGAGGGCCTGGGCCTGGCCGTCCACGCGTCGCGCGTCGGCTACGACAACCTCGAGGACGACATCCGCGCGCGGATGAGGGCGCTCAACGCGGAGGCGGAGAAGTACTACGAGGTGGAGCGGGATCCGTACGCGCGACGGGAGCGCTCCGCGGAGACCGGCAAGCAGGACGCCAATGGCACGGAGGGGCTCTGATGGCCGAGCGGCACACGGGAGGCGGCGGCCGGGCACCCCGGGTCGCCCACACGGACTTCGAGTCCATGACCCACGAGCAGTTAGTGGCCCTGCTCGACTCCGCGAGCCCTGAGGCAGCCTCGCACCTGGCCGGGAAGCTGTCCAAGGCGGCGTCCGCCATCACCAAGATCGGCGACGACCTGAAGACGTACGTCAAGGGCCTGGAGTGGCAGGGCGAGGCGGGCGACGCGTTCCGCGAATGGGGTGACCAGGCGGGGAGTTCGACGCTCAACCTGGGCGAGTACAGCGGCATCGCCGCCCGCTGGATGGGCGAGGTCTCGCAGGCCATCGCCGAGGCGAAGGCCTCGATGCCGGACGTCTCCGAGACGGCGACCGCCAAGGCCGACCTCCGCGACGCCCACAAGAACCTGGCCGCCGCCCGCGAGGCGAAGAACGACCCCGACGCACGCGAGGTCACCCAGACCTCCCAGTCCGACGCGGCGGACGCGCGGGGGCGCATCGACGCGCTCAAGGCGGAAGCCGTTGCCCGCATGCGCAAGCTGGCCCAGACGTATCAGTTCACGGCGGAGCGGGTGAATGGGGTTACGCCGCCTACGTTTTCGCCGCCGGCGGCCCATATGAAGGCGAAGGACTGGCGACAGGCTCCAGTTGATGAGCCGACTGTGCCAGTCGGCCCGAGTGGCCCTGTGGGTAGCAGGTCGGCTCCCTCACCACAGACCGAAAGGACAACGGTCCCTCCAGGCGGGACGGCTCCTGCTCCTGCTGGCGGACCTGGCGCAGGCCCGTCCGGGAATACGGGTCCAGTGCCATCAGGCAGTCACAACGTCCCACCGAATCCGAGCTCCCCGCCACCGGACTGGCCGACCAGCAACATCCCGGACCGTCCTGTGCACATGGGGATCGACAACACCATCGCACCTCCTCAGGCCCCACCGACCTTGCCAGTGGATCCCTCCACGCCTCCGGTGCCAGGACGACCCGAAAACGGACCTCACGGCCAACCGGTGCCCCTTCCACCGACGCTCGGGGGCAAACAGATCCCTCAGGACCTGCCTCCTACAGGGCGCACGCCGCCGGACGCTCGCCCCCCAGTGAGGCCTGGCCAGGGACCGCCCGCAGCAGGCCCAGTTTCACACCCCCCGAGCAATCCAGGCATCGTTGGTGGACGCCGCGTACCGCTGGATATGGGGCGTCCAGCGACAGGCCTTCCGCACAGCACGGTCATCGGCGGCGACAGGCCGCAAGGGCGCATGCCCATGGGCCCAGGATTCGGGCAAGGCATCGCGCCAGGAGGCGGGAGCCAGGGCGGGACTGCCGGTGGGCGACGTCTCGCTGGAGAGACCGGTGGTGTCGTGGGTGGACGGCAACAACCTGGCCAGGCCGGTCCACGCCCCTTCACTCCTGGCGGCACGGGCCTGGTGCGTCCTCGGGATTCAAACGCAGCGGGGCAGCACGGGCTGTCGGGACGCCCCGGGGCGTCAGCGCCCCATGCCCCCAGTGGCACGTCGCGACGTGATGACCAGCGCGAGAACCGACCGCACTACCTCACCGAGGGCGACGAGACCTGGGAACCACGTGGTCGCCGTGTCGTTCCCCCCGTCGTCGATTGACCTCACGAGAAACCAGCGAAATCATGCGGATGCGTACCCGAACCAAGCGTCCCAGTCACTGGACGGGCGCTGCTTCAGCAGCACTCGCTCTGCTGCTCACAGCGGCCACCGCTGGGTCTGCTCACGCTGACACGATTCGTGACAGGCAATGGCACCTCGACGCCATGCACGCGCCCGAGATGTGGAAATCAAGCACGGGCCGTGGCATCACCGTCGCTGTCATCGATTCGGGAGTCGATGACTCCATCGCCGATCTACGAGGTCGAGTCCTGGACGGCAAGGACTACTCCACCAAGTCAGGCGACGAACACACCGACCACGACAGGCACGGCACAGGCATGGCAGCACTTATCGCAGGAACCGGTGCGAGGGGCGCGGCCAACGGTTCGTACGGCCTCGCACCGGATGCCAAGATCCTTCCTATCCGGATGAAGTACGCCGAGGAAGATTACGGAAAAGTCGACAGCGGTTCCGAGTACGCACGTAAATTGACCGAAGCAATTCGCTACGCTGCCGACAGCAGGGCCCAGATCATCAACATCTCCATGGGCAAGATGAACAGCAGTGGAACACGGAACGTCAGCACGCCCGCTCTGGCGGAGGCGGTGAAATACGCCATCGGCAAAGGCAAGCTGATTTTCGCTGCCGTGGGCAACAGTGGCGATAAGTCCAATCTCTTCGAGTATCCAGCCGCAACACCAGGCGTCATTGGCATCGGCGCGATTGGCAAGAGCGCAGCCCGCGCCAAGTGGTCTCAATGGGGTCCTCAAGTCGACCTCGTAGCACCGGGCGAGAACATCGTTTCGGCCTGCCCTGGCGGCACAGGCGTCTGTCGAGGCAACGGCACAAGCGGTGCCACCGCCCTGGCATCCGCCTCCGCCGCCCTGATCTGGTCCAAGCACCCCACCTGGACCAACAACCAGGTCCTGCGTGTCCTCATCAACACCGCGGGCAAACCCGTGGGCGGCAAGGAACGGACCAATACCGTCGGCTACGGCGCCGTCCGTCCCCGGATCGCTCTCACCTCACCGGGTGATCCCGGGCCGGCCGACAAGTACCCCCTTCCTGATCTGGCAGCAGCCGAGCCCAAAGCACCTGCGTCCGGGCCGTCGGCCAAGGACGGTGACTCCGCGGATGGCGGCGAGGAGTCGGGGCGGAAGGGCTCCGGCCCCGTCGCGGCGTCCAAGGATGGCGACGGCTCCTCTCTGTGGATCGCGCTGGGGCTCGGTGGCGCCGTCCTCGCGGGTGCCGTGGTCCCCGGCTACGCGGTCCGCACCCGCCGTCGGCGGAACGCGCAGGCAACTGTTCAGGGGCCGCCGCCACCGTTGCCGCACCACGTACCGCACCAGCAGTTCGGGCCACCGCAGGGGGACGGATTCAACCGTTCCTCCGGCGATCGGCCCGGCTCGGGGCCATCCCTGTGAGGGGACACGGACGTCGAGCCGCGACCGCGCTCGCGGCTCGTCCTGTACATCGTCGATCGAGTTGAGCGGGGGGCCATGTCGTTCGAGGAAGAGTGGGGCAAAGCCAGGAACTCCGCGGCCGAACACCACACGGCGCAGACGCGGTTGAATCAGGTCTCCGGAGAGGGCGGCAAGGGCAAGGGGGCCCATGACCTCGTCGTCCGCCGTGATGATCTGGGGCGAATCGGAAACGACGCCTACAAACTGATCGACGGGCTGCAGAGGAAGGGCAATCTCGCCCGGGGCAGCACGTTCAGCGCGGCGACCGCGTTGACGAACAAGAGCTTCCGTACCGGCTCGGCTCTGCTCACCGTGCACGACACCTGGAACTCTCAGTTGCGGACCCTTCTGGACGCGTGCGCCAACATCTCCAACCATCTGGACTACTCGAAGGCCGCGCACGCCAAGGACGAGGACGACATCATCACCGCGATGAGTGCCTCCCGGATCAGCAAGTACTTCAGGTGAGAGGCGTCACTGAGCATGCCCGACTTCCAAGACATCTATGACGCGCCGGTCGCGCAGATGAAGGCCGCGATCGACGACTGGCGGGATGTGGTCGACGGTTTGGTGGACCTTCACGCGAGCGCCGAGAGCGGAATGCTGGCCAAGTCGGAGAAGGCCGACTGGGAGGGCGTCAACTCGGACGTCACCAAGCCGTTCATCAAGAAGACGACCGCAGAGTTCAATGATGCCGCGCAGGCCGCCAAGGGGATCGCTGACATCCTCAATGAGGGATACCTGTCGGTCAAGACAGCCAAGGAAGCGCTCCGGGAAATCGTCGACGTCGAGGCGCCTGGAAAGCGCCTCAAGGTGGATCACAACGGCAAGGTCACTGCCGTGCACTCCCTTGAGGATGACGTGTCGGCCCAGCACGACACCGATCGTGGCGCGTACGCGCGGGCTCTGAGCAAGCAACGCGCTGATATCGCGGACACGCAGAAGCGCATCAACCGCATCGTCGAGGAGTGCAGGCACGACGACGAGTGGACCGCCCGCACCCTCGAGGCGAACATCACGAAGAACAAGCACAACTTCAGCAAGCCGAAGCACCGGATGATCGACGACGCCGAAGTCGCGCGTGCGGTTGAGCTCACCAGGATCGTCACGGGTGAGGGCGGAACCGCCCGGCATCTGAAGGAGCTCCGGGAACTGCGGGATCTCCTGCACATCAACGCCAGGGATCCTGAATTCTCCACCGACTACTACCGGCGTCTCGGTCCCCAAGGAGCACTCGACATCTACGCGACGATGTCCTTGGACGCCACCAGCCTCGGAGCTCCCGGGCAGGACCGGGCGAACCTGGTCCACGGAATCCAGACCGACATGGGCAACATGCTCGGCACGGCGACGCGTGCACCCGGCGGCCTGGACCACGCGTGGACCACACAGTTGATGAAGGTCGGCCACCAGCAGATCGACGTTCCCAACACGCGGCCAGGGACGAAGATCTACGGCTACCAGGCACTGGGGGCACTTATTAGGAATGGCAAGTACGACACGGAATTTCTCACGTCTGTAGCGCGCGACATGACCGCCATGGACAAGAAGGATCCAGGCATCTGGACAGAGAGCATCCCTAACGATCCGGGAGTTTCCCTCAACCTCGACGAGAAGGGCGGAAGAGGGTTCAACCCGATCACCGGGATGCTAGAGGCGATGACTCATAATCCGAATGCGGCAACATCGTTCTTCAATGAACCAGTACGCGAGGATAGCGACAACGACGGCATCGTCACCAAGTCCGACCGATTCGTTAGCGGCCAGCACGGTGAGCCGCAGGGCACGGTGGACTATTTCCTTGACAAAGGAATCCTGGAAGATCTGAGTGACACCAAGTCCGGCGCCGGAAATGAATCGACTCCCACCCTCAATGCAATCGGCAACGCTCTTGAAGTTGCCGTCACGCACCGACCTCCAGGGGATTTGGACGCTCCCCCGGTGAGGCACACAGAGGAAATGGCCAATGTGATGGAACGCGTAGTATCAAAGATCGGAGAGGACCCTACTCTTGTCGCCGCCAAGCCGGGAGACCCTCCTGGCAGCCTTTCAGGCCTCAGCAGAAATTTTGGCGACATGGCTGCCGAGTACATGCCCGACTTGCAAGCTTCCGCAGAAAACGGAGCGGGCTTGATCAAGCCGTTCGGCCATCAAGCCGAGTTCCCCAAGGCAGACATGGCCCGCTTCCTAGGGGCTGTAGGGCAGGATCCGGACTCGTACGGATCCATCAGCAACGCACAGCAGGCATACACCACTGCACTTGTGCGTGACGTATTAACGCACCCTCAAAAACATCCGGACATGGGTGAGTCAGTGCGCAACGCGGTACACCCTGGGGGTGAGATTGCCGGCATGATGACCGAAGCTCGAGCTCAAGCGATTCATGACCGGCAAGCATACGAGGATGAGCGGTACAACAAGGCAGTCGAAGATCAAGCGAAATGGACAAATCGCATAATCACTGCCGCAGGAGCGAAGTACATTGAGATGTTTCCAGTTGGCGGCGACATCGCGCAGTGGCTTCAGGAGGATGTCACGGAGTCCGTGGTCGAGGGCGCCAAGCAAGACACGACAGATCAGGCGCGAAGGGAGACAGCAACCGGGTACGCAAACGCCGAGAAGGCAACGAAAGATTCGGCACAAAATGCCGTGGCAGCAGCAGCAAAAGGAACAGGGATCGATCCCGACCTTATCGCGGCATACAAGGGTTCCGCGTCAACGGAAACAGCTACAGCACATTCGATCGGCCGGGATCTGGTAGCCAGCTCCAAACCTAGGTAACTGAGTCCACACATCGCTACAGGAGCGAAGTGAAGTCACGCACGAAGATGAGACTTGGCCCAACTGTCCCAGTCGTAGCTTTCATCGCAGGAGCCCTTACAATCTCCGGCTGCAGCGACGCGTCGAATAGGAATAATTCCAACGTCAAACTCCCCAAGAGGGTGTGCTGGAATGCATTCAAGGGAGAGGAAGTTGCAAACCTTTTACCGAAAGGAGAAGGGGAGACTACCGTAGATGAAGATCCTGAATTCGATCTCTACAAGTCCAAGCAGAGCACATCATGTCTAGTTTATTTCAACGGGAACACAAAATTCTCTGCGAGCGCAAGCCGAAAAGCTCAGTCGCCTAAGGAAATCGACTGGAGCGCTTGGGCCAAGACTAATCCCTCATCAATCAGCGCGGGAGATAGAGGGATCGCCTGGTCCACCAAATTCAGCAGTGGGACAGCGGCCTACTTCACGTGCGAGCGCCCATCCTCCCTGCCTTCCACAGAGACCCGTTGGCCGAACTCCTACAAATATATCGAGTTGGAGCTAAGGGCTTCCGAACCAGCGAAGCCAAAGGCGGCCCGCAAGAGAATATCTTCACTTATGGATGATTTCGTAAGATTCTCCAAGCGTGAGCTGAAGTGTAAAGTTCAATAACGCTCTCCCATTCAAGGGTGCCGCCACATCCGGAGACGACCAGCAGCTTCGCGATCTCGCATCGCCGAGGAACAACGCGCGACCTCGGGGCAGTCGGCTTCTCACCGGTCCAGTCCCCGTGGGAGAGCGACTGCGTTGCGCGCTTCAGGCTGTGCGCGATGATCACTCTCTGGCGGGAGCTGTAAACAGCCCCCCTGGCGTCGCACATTTGGTCTTACCCTTGGGACGCATCGGGTACGTTGCGTGGCATGTCCATACCGCCGGAGCAGCAGCCTCCGAATCCGTATCAGCAGAATCCTTATGTTCAGCAGCCTCCGGGGGTGCCGCCTGGGGGGGTATCCGCCGGTGCAGTCGCCGGTGGGGTTTGGGCCGCCTGGGGTGCCGGTGGAGCGGAAGGGGGCGGGGTGGCTTTGGGGGCTGGGGGGTGTCGTGGTCGCTTCCGCGGTGTGGGCCGGGCTGGTGTTCGGGGCCGGGGTCGCCAAGGGCGGGGACGATGCCGAGGCTGATCTCGCCGGGTACAACTTCCAGAAGAACCTCTGTGACGCCGTCACCATTGAGGCCTTCAAGGAGCGTTACGAACCGCGGGACACCAGCGATCCGACCACGCACTACGCGTCCCGGCAGGAGGGGCTCGACTCCGGCAACTGCACGTGGAGCCTCAAGGACAAGAACGCCGGTGCGAGCGACTACAGCAGCGTCTATCTGTACAGCACCGCGCAGTGGCACAAGAAGAGCAACCCCGAGGGGGAGTTCGCCTCCCTGTACAAGGGCTTCGAGGACCGCTCGGAGAAGACGTACGGGTACGAGACGAAGGCGGTCAGCGGTCTCGGCGACGAGGCGTACCTGGTCACCGAGCGGCGGGAGACGAGCAGTTCCAAGGAGCTCTCCAGCATGACGCTCGGCGTGCGGGACGGGTGGTTCACGTACGAGATGCGGTGGAGCTGGTACGGCGGCACCTCGACCAGCGGCGTCAAGCCGCCCTCGGACCAGGACGCCGAGGAGATGATCACGTCCGACACCCGGGACGCCCTCGCCGCGCTCAAGAAGTAGGGGCGCGCGCCGCGTGACGACTCCATGGTTACTTCGCCGTTGCTCTCCGCGTACGTCGAGGTCCAAGTAGGGTGGCGGCACAGTTCGTTCGTACGTCGGGAAGGGGCCGTTCCACCATGGCCGAGGCACAGGACGAGGAAGTCAGGGCGCGCAAGGAGCGCGAGAAGAACGAGCTCTACGCCCTGGATATCTCGGGGGCCGAATGGCACAGCGCGCCCGGCACCGAGGCACACGAGGAGCGCGTGGAGATCGCCTATCTGCCCGAGGGCGCGGTGGCCATGCGGTCGTCCCTGGAGCCGGAGACGGTGCTGCGGTACACCGAGGCCGAGTGGCGCGCGTTCGTCCTCGGGGCGCGTGACGGGGAGTTCGACCTGGAGCCCGCGCCGGGTCGGCGCGGTGCGCCTTCGGCCGACCCGATGGAGTGATGTCGTCGGCTGGGAGTGCGAGAGGGGTGGGCGCGGATTGTTCCGCGTCCACCCCTCTCGCCATCCGGCTACGAGAACGTGCCTACGACAGCATGCGGAAGCGGTACGCGTTGCCCTTGTCCGTGTCCTGGTAGCCGACGACCGACTGGTCCAGGAGCTGGGCGATGCGGCCGAGCTTCTCCGTCAGGCCGGCCATCTCCGTGGCGCTCTTGCGCTGGATCTCGCCGTACGCCGCCTTCGCCTCGCCCTCCCAGGTGTCGGCGACGCGCTTGACCTCCCGCATCAGTTCCTCCAGGCCCGTGGACATGTCGTGAGCGTTCCTCCTCACGTCGGCCGCGGCCTGGGTCACCGTGTCGTAGTTGACCGCTGTGCGGTCGAAGTTGACTGACATGTTCGGCGCTCCTCAGCTGCTGCTGC
This sequence comes from Streptomyces sp. NPDC043996, assembly GCF_056435225.1. NCBI lineage: Bacteria > Bacillati > Actinomycetota > Actinomycetes > Kitasatosporales > Streptomycetaceae > Streptomyces > Streptomyces sp. NPDC043996. The sequence continues at coordinate 27,239 of NZ_JBWKEY010000012.1, forward strand.
GCACAGCGTGGACGGCCCGAGCGTGGGCTCAGGCGTGGTTGACGATGCTGCTGGTGACCGTGTACGAGTTGTCGACTTTCCGGATCTCGGAGATGCGCTCCTGCTCGTGGCCGTCGAAGCCCTTGACGCTCATGCGCATCACCTCCTCCAGGTCGACGAGGTTGTCCTGGAGCTTCTTCAGGTGCTGGTTCACGCCGCGCTGCATGACGTCGAACTCCTTGCCCGCCGCGCCCTGCCAGCCCGCCTGGATGGTGTCCACGACGGTGTTGAGCGAGGTGACCTTCTTGCTCACATCCATATGGAAGTTGCGGATCCGCTCAGCCAGTTTCGTCAGGTCGTCACTGCTGTAATCGACGCTCATCGCCTTGCCCTCCTCTGGTGCGACGGCGGAACGCGCCGCCGTCGTGATCTGCTCCGGGACAATGCCGTGGCAGTCGGCGGGCAAGAGCTGCGCCTTCACGTGTGCCACGCGCTTCGCAGGCTCGTGCCGCCCCCGTGCACCCCCGTGCACATCTCTCTCGTGATGCCGTTCATCACTCTAGTCACTCGGTCATGGGTGTCCAACTGCAAAGGGCATACAGGTCAGTTGGTATCGGGGTGGTTCCCGCAGGGGTGGATTCGACGGCTGGAAAGGTGTGCGGTTCCAGCCAGTTGGCCGTGGTTCGCGTTGAGTGGGTCGAGTGCGTCGTCCGCGTACGAGGGCGTGGGGACGGGCTGGTTGTCGGATGCGGGAGCGAATTCGGGGGCGGTGAGGGGTGGGTGGGTGAGGGCCTGAGGATTCGGCCGGAAATCGTGCTCCCGGCCCCACCCCGCTCACGCTCCCCCACCACCCCGCTGGCCCCGGCGGCGGCGCAGGTCGCGGAGGACCACCGCTGTGCCCGTGATGACGGCGACGAGGACCGCCGCGACGCCCATGACGTACGTCGCACGGCGTTCGGTGCGCTCCTGGGAGGTCTCGGCCAGGGAGAACGCGGCCGTGTCGGGCGCCGGGGGCTTCGTCAGGCCGGGGTCGGGGGTCGGGGACGACGCCGGGTGGGCGGTGTCGGACTCCGTGACGGCGCGGACGGGGTCGATCACGCCCCACCCGATGAAGTCGTCGTGGCCGTTGATGGGCCGTTCCGCGGTCTGCTCGATCCGGGTGACGATCTGGGCGGGCGTCCAGCCGGGGTGTTTGGCCTTGAGGAGGGCGGCGACGGCGGCGACGTACGGGGCCGAGAAGCTCGTGCCGTTGTCGGCGCAGTGTCCACCGCCCGGGACGGTGGAGACGACGTCGACGCCGGGGGCGGCGACGCCGACGAAGGGGCCCGCCTGGGAGAAGGCGGCGCGTTCGTTGTTGCGGTCGGAGGACGCCACGGCGAGGACGCCGTCGAAGGCCGCGGGGTAGGTCTTCTTGACCTTGCCGTCGAGGCCGTCGTTGCCCGCCGACGCGACCACCACGACGTCGGCGGCGAGCGCGTCCCGTACCGCCTCGGCGAGTCTGGAGGTGGCCGACAGGGGCTTGGTCGTGTCCTGGGAGATGTTGATGACCTGGGCGCCTTTGGCGACCGCGTGGTCGATGGCCTGCGCCATGGTGTCCGAGTTCCCGCTGTTCTCCGCGTCGTTCTGGCGGATCGGGATGATGGTCGCCTTCGGGGCGAGGCCCACGAAGCCCGTGCCCTTGCGGGGGCGCGCGGCGATGATGCCCGCGACCTTGGTGCCGTGGCCCACCTGGTCGTCGGTGGGGTCCGCGCCCTTGCCCTTGGTGAGGAAGTCACGGCCCGCGCGGTCGGCGACCGCGTCGGCGAGCTGGGGATTCTTGTCGTCGACGCCCGTGTCGATGACGGCGACCCGCACGCCCTGGCCCTGGTTGCCGTCCTGCCAGAGCTCGTCCAGGAGGACCCGCTGCAGCGGCCAGGGGCGGCCCTTGACCGGAGTGGCCGGGAACTCGCAGGTGCCGCTGCCGTCGCGGTACGTGCGGACGGGGGGCGTCGGTACGCCCTCGACCGTCGCCGTCGCCGGCATGGCTCCCCCGAGCGCGAGTACCAGTACCAGTACCAGTACCAGTACAGGCGCGACGGCAGAACCAGGCGCGCGCACCCCCCTCAGCGCGGCCCCACGCGCCAACACCCCCCTCACACGCCCCCCACGCATCCACGACCGCTCCCCCACGTCACCCCTCCCCTTCCGTCCGTCGGCCCGCGCCTCGCCCCGTACGCCGGTCATGAACCCTGCGGCTGCCGGGCGCTGTTGGTCGCCAGGCGTGGCCCCTTGGCGAGGAACTCGGACCAGGCCAGCGGGACCGTGGCGGGGCGGACCTTCTCGTAGCCGAGCTTGACCTGCGCCTCGCTGGGCTCGGGGCTTCCGTCCTGGGTCCGGCGCTGTTTGTCGGCGCCGATGTCCGACCTCTTCGCGTCGCTGTCGCCGTTCATCTGCACCGCGTACCGCAGTCCCGTGTCGGTGACCAGGAAGAGCTGGCCCGTCGCGGACTGCCTGCCGCGCACCTGCTTGTAGAGCAGGCCCGTTCCGGGGGTGACGTGGGTGCTGGTGCCGCCGTTGGTGATCTCGACGGGGTACGTCCGGCCCGCCCATGTGCTCAGTGTGGTGTCGCCGCGGCGGCTGACGTCGCGCAGGACGCTGCACACCGTGTCACGGCCGCCGCCCTCGCGCGCCGACGCGTTGACCTGCGTGGCGCGCCGCTCGGGCCACGCGCGGGGCTGCCCTGCGAAGGGGCTGCCGTCGGCGGGGAAGTCCTGGAGGCCCACGGTGCGGGCGCTGCCGTTCATGTTCAGGCGGGCGGTCTCCGGGGAGTTGATCAGCAGCCAGGCGGTGAACTCGCTGATGGGCTGCGCCCTCCCGGGCATGACGACGTAGTGCTGTGTGCCCTCGCCCGTCTGTGCCCGAAGGACCATGCCGACCTTGTTCTCCTCCTCGGACAGCTCCCCCTCGACGCCCGCGGGGGCGCCGACGTCCCGGGGCAGGCGCGGGAAGCGGATCGGGCTGCCCTGGTGGAGGGTGGCCAGCCAGTCCTTCGTGACGAGCTGCGGCTCGCGCTTGCCCACGAGCGTCTCGGTCAGGTCGTCGTCCTCACTGCCGGTGACGCGGTACGCGGTGCCGCCCGCGTCGACCAGATAGCGGGCGCCGACGCGCGTCCTGACGTACAAGACCTCGCCGTTCTCGAGGCGTTTGCGGCCGTCCGTCAGCTGCGCCTCGCGGTCGGCCAGGACGAAGGTGGCCTTCTGGACGGTCCTTCCCTTGCCCCCGGGCTGCTCGCAGACGGCCCAGCGCTTGGCCTTGCCCGCCTCGTCGGTGGACGGCAGCCGGTCCGGGGCGTAGGGGATGCCGAGGATGGGGCCGCGCGGGGGCTCGCCCGCGTCCAGGATGTCGTCGCTGACCTGGATGACCTTGTAGTCCGAGCCGTTCATCAACAGCCGCGCGGAGGCCAGGTTGAGCACGGGGTGCAGCCGGGACTTGGCGCCGGTCTTGAGGACCACGTACCGCGTGGTCGACTGCTTGCCCACGATCACCCGGGCGCCCGGCTCGTCCCAGCCCTTGGGCGCCTTGGGCTTGAACATCCCCCAGGCGCCGAACACCACGAGGATCAGCAGGCCCACGATCACGCTCGGCAGGAACGCCCGCAGCGGCCGCGGGGCGCCCTCCTCCGAGCCGGTCGGCGACGGCTGGAGAAACGCCGCCAGCGTGCGCTTCTTCGCGAAGGTGTACGCGTTGAGCTCGTCCCGGCGTGAAGCCATCGGCGTCCGCATCTCCCCCGTGTCGCGTCCGGGGCTCCCGCCCCGCTCTGATTGTCAGACCCGGCCTCTACTATGCATGTTGAGTGATCGCCTGTGCGCGAGGGGTAGGGTGCCCGCGTGCTCAACTGTCCTGCCAGCAGGGTGGTTTACGAGGAGACGGGGGGTTTGGCATGGCGGCTGTGCGTACGCGGGGCGGGGCCGGGCGGGGCGGGCCCGGGCGGGTGCCGAGCACGCCGACACGTCAGCGGGGCGCGGTGTCCGGGCGTGCGACGGGACCGGCCGCCTCCGGTTCCGCGCAGTTCAGGACACGTGGCGGAAAGCATGGCTCGTTTCGGTTGCAACAGCTCGTACTGATCGAGCTCGCGGCCGCCCTGCCGCTGGCCGCGTGGGTGTGGAACGACCTGCTCCTCGTCCCGGCCGCGCTGCTCGGCGCCGCGCTGTTCCTCCTCGCGGTCGTACGGCGCAGAGGCCGCCCCCTGCTCGAATGGCTGGGCACGCGGCGTGCGCTGCGCGCGCGTCAGCGCCTCGCGTCGAGCACCCCGGTGCCGCCGGGGACGGAACCGGGGCTCGCCCCGGCCGTCGAGTGCGACCCCGCCCTGCGCACGGACGCGTACAGCGGCCGGGACCGGCGCGACGTCGGCCTGGTGGGTGACGGGACGTTCGTAACGGCGGTGGTGCAGGTCGAGTCGGAGATGACATGCCTGCGCGCGGAGCGGGAGCAGCGCCCGCTCCCCCTGAAGCTGGTGCGGGACGCCCTGGAGGTGGACGGCGTCCGCCTGGAGTCCGCCCAAGTCGTCGTGCACACACAGCCCGCGCCCGCCCTGCACCTGCCGCAGCAGTCGGTGGCCGTCAGCAACTACGCGCCGTTGCAGGCCCAGACCGGCGCGCCCGCCGTGCGCATCACCTGGATCGCGCTGAAGCTGGACCCCGAGCTGTGCCCGGAGGCCGTGGCCGCGCGCGGGGGCGGCGCCGCCGGGGCGCGCAAGTGCGTGGTGCGCGCCGCCGACCACCTGGCGAGCAGACTCACCGGAGCGGGCTTCCGCGCCACCTTGCTGAACGAGGACGAACTGGTCGCGGCCCTCGCCACCTCCGCCTGCGCCAACCCGCTCGTCACCGCGGAGGCCGGGCGGGCCGAGCTGCCCGAGCGGCGCACCGAGGAGTCGGCGCGGTTCTGGCGCTGCGACAACCGGCGGCACACGACGTACTGGGTGCGGCGGTGGCCGCCGCTCGGGGGCGGCGGGCCCTCGCTGCCGCAGCTGGTCGCCGTGCTCACCGCCGTGCCCGCCCTGGCCACCACGTTCAGCCTGACGCTGCGGCGCGGCGGGCAGCGGGAGGACTCCGTGTCCGGGCACCTGCGCGTGACGGGCCGCAGCGACGCGGAACTCGTCACCGCGCGCGGGGCGTTGGAGCAGGTGGCCCGGCAGTGGCGGACGGGTCTCGCCCGGCTCGACCGCGAGCAGCTGCCCGGGCTGCTCGCCACGCTGCCGCTGGGGGGTGCCCGCGGATGACCACGACGCCCACGCCTCCGGAGGCGCCCGACGCCGCCTTGGCCGCGCGGCTGCGCGCGCGGGTGCGCTCCGGGTTCGGCCTGGTCGGGCCCCGGCACCCGCGGCACGTGCTGTCCGCCGAGGCCCTCGAAGGGCTCGCGCTGCCGATGGGGGACGACGGGGTCGTCATAGGCGTGGACGGGAGCGACCGGCCAGCCGTCCTCGGGCTCAACCGGCCGACGGCGTACGACATCCTGCTCATCGGCGGCCTGTGGACGGCGCAGGTGATCGCGCTGCGGGCCGCCGCCACGGGTGCCCGGGTCGCGGTGGAGACCGGCCGGGCCGCGTCCTGGGCGCGCCTCGTCGAGGCGCTCGGCGCCGGTCAGAGCGGGCTGAGCGTGCACGACGTGGGGCGGGTGCCGCCGCAGGGCGCTTCGGCGGGCAACCCGGTCCTCGTGGTGCGGGACTGCGGGATGCGGCCGCCTCGCGGTCGCGTGGTGTCCGGGCCCTGGCAGTCCGTCCTGACGCTGCTTCCGTACTTGAGCCCGGTGGCACCCCGGTTGGTGCGGCAGGCACGGCTCGTGGGAGTGCAGCGCGTCTCGCCGGACGAGGCCGCGCGGCTCGGCCGCTCGCTCGGTCTCTCCGGTCAGGACGTGGAGGCCCTGCCGACGCTCGCGGACGGGGTGACGCTGTGGTGCGCCGAGCGCGACCGGCAGTACGTGGTGACGCGGGCGACGGACGCCGAGACCGGTCTCCTTGGCGCCGCGCGGCGGATGGACTGAGCACCCACGCGCGCGGTCGGGATCAGGTGGCGGTTCGGTGGCGGTTCGGGCGTGGGGTGCGCACGGCTCAAGGGTGGCCCGAGCGTGGGGATTTACCGGGTTTGGCGATAGCTGACCGGTTTGCTCCTCGTGGTGAGGGACCGCTGTCCGGCGCTGAGTGAGACATGGCGTGAAGGAGGCCGATCGCGGGACCTACTGGCCTGCCGTGCTGGTGCTGTTGGTGATTAGGCTGGGACGGGGCGCGACGCCAGAACCCGCGAGTGGGGTGTGCGCGTCCGCCACACGGGGAGAGCCAGGCGGATCGGACGACAGGAACGGTCGCCCCCCACCACGGCACGAGCGTGCTCGAGCACACCAGGAGGCATTGTGAACAGCGATCGGGACAAGATCCGGGGCGGCTGGGACACACCCGTCGACGATCAGTCCGACGCGGAGTCCGCTGCCGAGACGACGGGCGAGTTCACCATCGACTACGCCCCGCCCGCCTGGTACACGCAGAACGCCTCCGGGAGCGCCGACGCCGCGGGCTCCGCTGGGGCTGGGGGCTCCGCTGGGGCTGCGGGCTCCGCTGGGGCTGCGGGCTCCGCTGGTGCGGCTGGTGCAGTTAGTGCGACTGGTGCTGCCGGTGTTGTGGAGGGGACGGACGAGCTGGGGGGTTCGGGCGAGGCCGGGGCCGGTGCCGAGGCCGAGGCGGCGGAATCTGCCGGTTTGGTCGGGGGTACTGGCTCCTCCGCCGCCGGTACGAGTGGTGCGCCTGTCGCGAGTACGGGGACGCCCCTCGCCACCGTGCCGAAGCTGCCGGTGGGGAGCGGCTTCCAGCCGGACTGGTCGGCGCCGCCGCCTCCCACGGGGCAGCCGCTGACCCCGCCGCCCGCGCCGGTCGCGCCGCCCGCCTCCGAAGGGGGCGACCTGGAGAGCGGTGCCACCATGCGGTTCTCGCCCGCTGCCCTGCGGCGGGAGGTGGCCGAGCGTGAAGGCGAGGCCGAGGCTTCGGTGGGTGAGGCGGGGCCTGAGGGTGCGTCTGTGTCCTCGTCCGCGTCCTCGTCCGCGTCCTCGTCCGCGTCCTCGTCGTCGGCTGCGGCTGCGTCTGATGCCGGTGATGGCTCGGGTTCCGGGGCCGGGTCCGGTGCGGGGAGCGCCGCCGAGGAAGCGGGCGTCGACGCGGCCGTGAGCGCCGAGGGTGCCGACTCCGTTGACCGTACTGACGGGGACGAGGCGCCGCAGGGCGCGGCTGTGGATGCCGATGCCGGGGTCGTCGCCGCTTCAGCCGAGCCCGCGCCCGCCGCCGACGACGCCGTACCGGCCGCCGGAGACGCCGTGCCCACCGAGCCCCCGGCCGCACCCGTGGCCACTGACGCCGCACCCGTCATCGCCGACGCCGTGCCCGCCCCGGCCCCCGCCCCCGATGCCGCCCCCGTCGATGACGTACAGGGCTCCGTGCCGCCCGCGTGGACCCCGCCGCCCGCGCCCCAAGGCGGGCTGCCGCCACTGCCGCCCGCCTTCCAGCCCGCCGCGCCCACGGCCGCGCCGCAGTGGCCCGCGCCTCCTCAGGTCGCGCCCGGCGGGGAGGCACAGCCGCCCGCACAGCCGCCCGCGCAGCCGCAGGCCCCGGCGCCCGCGTCGCAGGCCTTGGCCGCGCCCACCGGCCCCGCGCAGCCGCCCGCGACGGCCCCGGTGCCGCCCGCCGCACCCCAGAGCGGCTACGGCTTCCCGGCGCAGGGAGCCCCGGCCACGGCCGACCCCGCCGCATCTCAGGGCGCCCACGGCTTCCCGCCGCCGCCCGCGCCGGGCGCCCCCGCGCCGGTGACCAGCTACGGCCTCCCGGCCCCGGCGATCCCCGTACCGGCGCCGACCGATCCCTCCGCGCCCCAGCCCCCGGCCGCCGCGACCGGCACCCCCGCGCCAGGCGCGGGCTACGGCTTCCCCGCGCCGGAAGCCCCGGCTCCGGGCAACGCCGCCATGCCCCAGGGCACCTACGGCTACCCCACACCCGGGGCTCCCGTGCCAGCCCCCGCCAACTCCCCTGAGCAGCAGGCTGGTTACGGCTTCCCGCAGGCCCCCGGCGCACCGCCCGCGCCCCAGCAGGGGCAGGCGCACGCTCCCCTCCCGGCCCAGCAGCCGCAGGCCCCGCAGCCGCTGCCGCCCGCGCAGCCGCTGCCCGAGGCGCAGCCGCCGGTCGACCCGCGCGCCGGTGCCGGGTGGCCCCAGGCCGTGCGGCACGACCAGCGCGAGCGGACCCACCCGGGCGCGCAGCTCGGGTACACCGCGGCCGTGGAGCTCTCCTCCGACCGGCTGCTCAACAACAAGAAGCAGAAGACGAAGAGCGGCAGGCCCGTGGGCGGGTCGCGGTTCCGGTTCGGCGGGAAGAAGGAGGAGGCCGAGCGCCAGCGCAAGCTGGAGCTCATCCGCACCCCGGTCCTCTCCTGCTACCGCATCGCCGTCATCAGCCTCAAGGGCGGCGTCGGCAAGACGACCACGACGACCGCCCTTGGCTCCACCCTCGCCAGCGAGCGGCAGGACAAGATCCTCGCGATCGACGCCAACCCGGACGCCGGTACGCTCGGGCGGCGCGTCCGGCGCGAGACCGGGGCCACCATCCGCGACCTCGTCCAGGCGATCCCGTACCTCAACTCGTACATGGACATCCGGCGCTTCACCTCGCAGGCGCCGTCCGGTCTGGAGATCATCGCGAACGACGTCGACCCGGCGGTGTCCACGACGTTCAACGACGAGGACTACCGGCGCGCGATCGACGTCCTCGGGAAGCAGTACCCGATCATCCTCACGGACTCGGGCACGGGTCTGCTGTACAGCGCGATGCGCGGGGTGCTCGACCTCGCCGACCAGCTGATCATCATCTCGACGCCGTCCGTGGACGGGGCCAGCAGCGCGTCCACGACGCTGGACTGGCTGTCCGCGCACGGGTACGCGGATCTGGTGCGGCGGTCCCTCACCGTGATCTCCGGCGTGCGCGAGACCGGGAAGATGATCAAGGTCGAGGACATCGTGTCGCACTTCGAGACGCGGTGCCGGGGCGTGGTGGTCGTTCCCTTCGACGAGCACCTCGCCGCGGGCGCGGAGGTCAATCTCGACATGATGCGGCCCAAGGTGCGGGAGGCGTACTTCACGCTGGCCGCGATGGTGGCGGAGGACTTCACGCGGGCGCAGCAGGCGCAGGGGCTGTGGACGTCCGACGGGAATCCGCCGCCGCGGGTGGCTCCGCCTATGCCAGGGGCGGGGGCGGGGGCGGGGGCGCCGTACTCGCAGCCGGGGGCTCCGCAGGGGTGGCAGCCGGGGGTTCCGCCGCAGGCGGGGGCTCCCTACCCGCCGGTCGCGCCCGGGCAGCCCGGCCCTGTGCCGCCGCAGGCCCCGGAAGCCCCGCCCCAGCAGTAGCCCTCCCCCTTCGCCTGGGCCCGTACCCCCGCCGGTGCGGGCCCTTGGTGTATCCCCACCCGGCGGCTTCGGGCTGTGCCCACCCGTTCCGCCCTCTGGGCGGACCAGCTGCCCACAGCAAGAACCAGGGAGCGGAACGCCCCGCAGGTGAGGCCGCCCCCGCCCCCGGCGTCACGCGCTGGCCTGGGGGGCGGCAGAGGTCTTGACCAATGCGGATGAAATCCCGGTCAACTCGTTATTTCCGCAGGCCACATGGGGTTCACCGGCCGTTGACGCGTGCAGACTGGCGCTGGTAGACACACAGCATCCAGCTGGCACTCCCTTGATCGACGAGCCGCGATGACGCGAGGTCACCGAGCCATGGACACAAGAGATCAGCACGGCAGCACCAGCAGCAACAACGGCAGAAGCAACGACGGAAGCAACGGCAGAACCAGCAGCGGTCCCTCCGCGCCCCCCACCTCCGCCGCGCCCCCCACCCGCGCCGCGCGCCCCGCGCGGCCCCGCCCCCGTCGCCGTTCCCGGCTCGCCGTCGCGGGCGGCGCCCTCGCCGCGCTCGGCCTCACCGCCGCTCTCGCGACCCCGCTCAACCCCGCGCCCGGGGAGGCCCAGGCCAAGGGTGACGGCAAGAAGACCCTGACCGTCGCCGTGGCGCAGAGCGTCGACTCGCTCAGCCCGTTCCTGGCCCAGCGGCTGCTCAGCACCAGCATCCACCGGCTGACGTACGAGTACCTCACGAACTACGACCCCAAGGACAACCACACGGTCCCGGGGTTCGCCGAGAAATGGGAGGCCTCGCCCGACAAGCTGACCTGGACGTACACCATCCGCTCCGACTCGACGTGGTCGGACGGGAAGAAGGCGACCGCCGCGGACGCCGCCTGGACGTTCAACAAGATCATGTCGAAGGAGGGGACGGCCACCGCCAACTCGAACTTCGTCACCAACTTCAAGAAGGTGACGGCGCCCTCCCCCACCCAGCTCGTCATCGAGCTGAAGAAGCCGCAGTCGACGATGGCGGCGCTCGACGTGCCGATCGTCCCCCAGCACGTCTGGGAGAAGGTCGACGACATCTCCAAGTTCAACAACGACGAGGACTTCCCCGTCGTCGGGAACGGTCCCTTCGTCCTCAGCGACTTCAAGGTCGACCAGTTCGTGAAGCTGCGGGCCAACAAGAAGTTCTGGCGCGGGCCGGCGAAATTCGACGAGCTGGTCTTCAAGACGTACAAGGACCAGGACGCGGCCGTCGCCGCCCTGAAGAAGGGCGAGGTCTCCTTCGTCGCCGGACAGCCCGCGCTGACGCCCGCGCAGGCCAATGGCCTCAAGGGCGAGCCGGACGTCAAGGTGAACAACGGCCCGGGCCGCCGCTTCTTCGCCCTGGCCACCAACCCCGGGGCGCGGACCCTGGACGGCGAGAAGTTCGGCGACGGCCACCCGGCGCTGCTCGACAAGCGGGTGCGCCAGGCGCTGTTCCTCTCCGTGGACCGCGAGACGATCGTCGACAAGGTCTTCCAGGGCAACGCCGTGGAGGGCGCCGGATACATTCCGCCGCGCTTCTCCGACTACGCCTGGCAGCCCTCCGCGAGCCAGAAGCTGGCGTACGACCCGAAGCGGGCCGCGAAGCTCCTCGACGCGGCGGGATACAAGAAGAACGGCGACGGCAAGCGCGTCGGCAAGAACGGCAAGCCGCTGAACCTGCGCATCCTGTGCCACGCCACCGACCCGAACGACAAGGCCGTCGGGAAGTATCTGAAGGAGTGGTGGGGCGACCTCGGCATCGGGCTGAAGGTGAACTGCCTGGACGACGTCTCCGTGCCCTGGTACGCCGGTGAGTACGACCTCGCCTTCGACGGCTGGTCGGTGAACCCCGACCCCGACTTCGTCCTCGGCATCCACACCTGCGCCGCGCTCCCCGAGAAGGCCAAGGAGAGCGCCGCCACCGACAACTTCATCTGCGACAAGAAGTTCGACGAGCTGTACGACAAGCAGCTCGCCGAGTACGACCCGGACAAGCGAGCCGCGCTCGTCAAACAGATGCAGTCGTGGCTGTACGACTCCGGCTATATGAACGTCCTCGCGTACCCGAACGCCGTCGAGGCCTACCGCACCGACCAGATCAAGTCCATCAGCACCATGCCGACGGCCGCGGGCAACATTTACGGCCAGGACGGCTATTGGAGTTGGTGGTCGGCGGTACCGGCGAGTGGAAACGGCAGTTCCGATGAGGGCGGCTCGACCGGTGTCATCATCGGTATCGCCGTCGCCGCGGTGGTGCTCGCGGGCGGCGGAGTCCTGATCGCACTGCGCCGCCGCTCGACGGCGGAGGACCGTGAGTAGCGGATGACGAATCACAACACCGCGAGCGGCACATGACCGCGGCGAACAGCGACCCGGCGGCGATCCTCGCCGCCGAGGCCGAGGCGAAGGCCCCCGGCGGACCTGCCGAGCAGGCAGGACCGCGGGGCCCCGGCCCCCGGGCGCACGGCGGCGCCGCCTATCTGAAGTACGTCGGCGGCAAGGTCGCGGGCGCGCTCGTCTCGATGTTCGCCGTGCTCGTCACGAGCTTCTTCCTGTTCCGGCTCATCCCGGGCGACCCGGTGAAGCAGATGACGGGCGGGCGTCGCGTCTCCAGCGAGCAACTGGCCGCCATGCGAGCCGAGTTCGGCCTGGACGACCCGGTGTGGAAGCAGTTCACGGACTACTGCGGCAACGTCCTGACCGGGGACTTCGGCACCTCGTACCAGTTCCACACGCCCGTCATGGACAAGATCACGGATGCCATCGGACCGACGCTGTGGCTCACCGGGACGGCCTACGTCCTCTACACCGTCATCGGCATCTGGCTGGGCACCCGCACGGCGTGGCGCAACGGCCGCATCGGCGACCGCTTCCACACCGGGCTCGCCCTGACGCTGTACTCGGTGCCGTCGTTCTGGCTCGGGCTGCTGCTCATCATCACCTTCTCGGTGGGGGCGGGGCCGCTGCCAGGGCTCTTCCCGACGGGCGGCATGGAGAGCGGTGACGAGAGCGGCTTCGGTTACGTCGTCGACGTGGCGCACCACATGGTCCTGCCGGTGGTGACGCTCGTCGCCGTCGGCTACGCGCAGACCCTCCTCGTGATGCGGTCCTCGCTGCTCGACGAGATGGGCAGCGACTATCTGACGACCGCGCGCGCCAAGGGCCTGCGGGACGATCTGGTGCGCCGTCGGCACGCCGTGCCGAACGCGCTGCTGCCGACGGTCACGCTGATGTTCGTGAACCTGGGCACGGTCGTCGCGGGCGCGATCCTGGTGGAGACCGTGTTCTCCTGGCCGGGGCTCGGCAGCCTCTTCTACCAGGCCCTCAGCGTGCCCGACCTGCCGCTCGTGCAGGGCCTGTTCTTCGTCTTCGCCACCGCGGTGATCCTCATGAACACCATCGCCGACGTGGTCTATCCGCTGCTCGACCCGAGGGTGGGCCGATGACGACCGACACCGCCGCCGCGCCCGCCCCCAACCCGCGGGCGCTCGCCTGGACCCGCAGACGGCACTCCGCGGCCCGGTTCTGGCGCGCGTTCCGCACCCACCGGGCCGGGCTCCTCGGCCTCGCCGTGCTCGTCCTGATCTCCCTCGCGGCGGTGTGCGCGCCGCTGCTCGTCGGCTCGGACGCGGACAGCGTCACCCGGGCGCCGGGCGAGGCCATGGAGTCCCCGAGCTCGGAGTTCCCGCTCGGCACCGACCAGTTCGGCCGCGACCTGCTGGCGCTCCTTGTGTACGGGGCGCGGATCTCGCTGACCATCGGGCTGCTCGCCGCGTTCCTGTCCGTCGCGATCGGCACGGTCGTGGGCATCACGGCGGGGCACTACCGCGGCTGGTACGGGACGGTCATGATGCGCGTCACGGACTGGTTCCTGGTGATGCCCACGCTGGTGCTCGCGATCGCCCTGGCCGTCGTGATGTCCGGCTCCCTGAGCACCATCATCCTGGCCATCGGCGTGACGACCTGGCCGACGACGGCGCGCCTGGTGCGCGCCCAGACCCTGGCCGTGGAGTCCCGCCCGTACATCGAGCGGGCCCGGGCCCTCGGCGGCGGGCACACCCACATCATGCTCCGCCACGTGCTGCCCAACGTCATGCCCCTGGTGCTCGCGCAGACGACCCTCGTCATCTCCAGCGCCATCCTCACCGAGGCCACGCTCGCCTTCCTCGGCCTCGGCGACCCGACCGCGGTCTCCTGGGGCGGCCTCCTGCAGGACGCCCGTGAGGCGGGCGCGGTCAGCGCGGGCGACTGGTGGTACCTGGCGCCGCCCGGCATCGCCATCGCCGTCGTCGCCCTCGCGTTCACGCTGTGCGGGCGGGCCGTGGAGTCCGTGCTCAACCCCAGGCTGGGAGTGACCCGTTGACCGCCGAGAACGCCCTCGCCGGGCCCCCGCTGCTCGACGTCAGGAACCTCGAAGTGACGTACGCGTCCGGGGCCGCCGCCGTCCGCGGGGTCGACCTCGCCGTGGGCGCCGGGCAGAAGCTGGGCGTCGCGGGCGAGTCCGGCTGCGGCAAGTCCACGCTGGCCCTCGCGCTGCTGCGGCTGCTGCCCGCGGGGACGCGGGTGAGCGGCGAGGTCCTGCTGGACGGCGAGGACGTGCTCACCATGAAGTGGGGGCGGGTGCGCGCCGTGCGCTGGGCGGGCGCGTCCGTGGTCTTCCAGGGCGCCATGCACTCGCTGAACGCGGTGCACCGCATCAGCGACCAGATCGCCGAGCCGATCCTGCTGCACAAGAAGGCGACACCGGCGGCCGCCAGGAAGCGGGCCCGCGAGCTCCTGGAGCACGTGGGCCTGCCCGGCGCCCGCGGGGACGCGTACCCGCACGAGCTGTCCGGCGGCCAGCGCCAGCGCGTGATGATCGCCATGGCGCTCGCCTGCGACCCGCGCCTGATCATCGCCGACGAGCCGACGACCGCGCTCGACGTGATGATCCAGGCGCAGATCCTGCGCCTGATCGAGCGGCTCGTCGCCGAGCAGGACCTGGGCCTGATCATGATCAGTCACGATCTGGCGGTCCTGTCCGACACCTGCGACCGGCTCGCGGTGATGTACGCGGGCCGCGTCGTCGAACAGGGCCCGGCCCGGGAGGTGTACGAGCGGGCGCGGCACCCCTACGGCAAGGCCCTGTCGGCGGCGTTCCCGCGCATCGGGGACCCGGCCTCGCGGTTCGCGCCGCGCGGGCTGCCCGGCGACCCGCCGGACCCCTCGGCGCTGCCGTCCGGCTGCACCTTCCACCCGCGCTGCCCGGTGGCCATCGACAGCTGCGCCGGGGACGACCAGCACCTGCGCCCGGCGGGCCAGGACCACCACGCGGCCTGCGTCCACGTGGCCGGTCAGCTCCCCGCCCAGCAGGCCTCGGCCCCCGCGGTGGAAGGCGCGCCGTGACCGGGCCGCGGGCCGCGAACCGAGCCGACGACACCGCCCCCCGGGCCGCGAGGAGACGCGCATGACCACCGAATCCACCGTGACGTCACCCCCGCCGCCGCCCACGGGGGCGGCGCCGCTGCTCGCGGCCGAGGGCCTGCACATCGCCTTCCCCGGCCGCCACGGCGGGGACCCGGCGCGGGCCGTGGACGGCGTGGACCTGGCCATCGAGGCGGGCGAGATCGTCGCCCTCGTCGGCGAGTCCGGCTGCGGCAAGACGACGCTCGCGCGCTCCCTGCTCGGCCTGGTGCCGCCCACCTCAGGCCGGGTGACGTTCGGCGGCGAACCCCTGAGCTACAAGGGCCGCGCCCTGAAGGCGTACCGCAAGCGGGTGCAGCTCGTGCTCCAGGACCCGAGCGGTTCGCTCAACCCGCGGCACACGGTGTACGACGCCGTGGCCGAGGGCCTGCGCATCCACCGGTACGGCGGGAACGAGCGGGAGGCCGTCGCCGAGGCCCTGTCGCGGGCGGGCCTGCGCCCGCCGGAGCGGTTCTTCCTGCGCTACCCGCACGAGCTGTCCGGCGGCCAGCGCCAGCGCGTGGTCATCGCGGGCGCGCTGGTCCTCGAACCCGAACTCATCGTCGCGGACGAGCCGGTGGCCTCGCTCGACGCGTCGGTGCGCGGCGAGATCCTGGCGCTGCTGCTGCGGCTGCGGGACGAGCTCGGCCTGTCCGCGCTCGTCGTGACCCACGACCTGGGCCTGGCCTGGAACATCGCCGACCGCGTGGCCGTGATGTACCTGGGCCGCATCGTGGAGACCGGCGCGGTGGAGGAGGTCCTGACGGCGCCTCAGCACCCGTACACCCAGGCCCTCCTTTCGGTCCTGCCGGAGGCCGGGGGCGATCCCGTGGTCCTCACCGGCGAGCCCCCGGACCCTTCACGCGTACCGGCGGGCTGCCGCTTCCATGTGCGCTGCCAGGTCCTGGCCGCGGGCGAGGCGGAGCGCGCCGGAGTGGCGCGGGACTGCCGCACGAAGGACCTGCCGGTGCTCTCGGGCGGCGGGGCCTCGCAGGTGGCGTGCCACTGGGCGGCGAGGACTCAAGCCCGTCCGGCGTTCGAGGACGAGCCCGAAGGGCGCTAGACGTCAGCCACGGCCGGCGTCGAAGTCCTCGACCAGGGCCCGCGCCTGCTTCACGTCGTCGCCGATGGCGACGAGCAGCGCGTCGATGGACTCGAACTTCGCCTGGCCGCGCACGAAGGCCAGGAAGTCCACGGCCACGTGCAGCCCGTACAGATCGAGGCCGACGCGGTCGATGGCGTAGGCCTCGACCGTGCGCTCGGTGCCGTCGAACTGCGGGTTGGTGCCCACGGAGATCGCCGCGGGCATGGCCTCGCCCTGGGCGTGCAGCCAGCCCGCGTACACGCCGTCGGCGGGGATCGCGGTGTGCGGCAGCGTCTCGACGTTGGCCGTGGGGAAGCCGAGCTCGCGGCCGCGCTGGGCGCCGCGCACGACCACGCCCTCCACGCGGTGCGGGCGGCCGAGGATCTCGCGGGCGCCCGCGAGGTCGCCCTCGGCGATGAGGCGCCGGGTGAGCGTGGAGGAGAACGGCTCGCCGCCGCCCGCCGCGCCGCTCACGTACAGGTCGACGACCTCGACGTCGTAGTCGTACGTCTCACCGAGCTCGGCCAGGACCTCGACGTTGCCCGCGGCGCGGTGGCCGAAGCGGAAGTTGGGGCCTTCGACGACGGCCTTGGCGTGCAGCTTGTCGACGAGGACCTTCACCACGAAGTCGGCGGGCGACAGCTTGGAGAACTCCGTCGTGAACGGCAGGATCAGGACGGCGTCCACGCCGAGGTCCGCCATCAGCTCGGCGCGCCGGTGGTGCGGGGCGAGCAGCGGCGGGTGGCTGCCGGGGCGGACGACCTCGCTGGGGTGCGGGTCGAAGGTGACGACGACGCAGGGGACGCCGAGTTCGCGGGCGCGCTCGACGGCGCGGCCGATGATCAGCTGATGGCCGCGGTGCACACCGTCGTAGGAACCGATGGTGACGACGCTGCGCCCCCAGTCCTGGGGAATGTCCTCCAAGCCACGCCAGCGCTGCACTTTTTTCGCTCCTCGCCGAACCCGTGTATGTCCCGTACGTGTGTACGTTCCCTTGCCGATTGCGCAGGTCTAAGACTGCCATGCCGACAGGATGTCGCCCGCATCGGCCGGGGTGGCGGAGCTCACGCCGACACCGCCACCGCGCCCGCGACGCCCTCGATGGTGCGGCGGGCGCTCGGGCCGACGAGCGCCGCCCAGTCGCCGGGGGCCTCGGCCATCCAACGGGCGAGCCGCACGGCGAAGTCCGGCGCGGCGCGGGCCAGCGCCACCAGGGTGCGGTCGTAGCGCGTGGCGCCCTCGGGGGTGCGGCCGAGGAGCAGCCCGGCGCGGCGCACCAGGTTCCGGTCCCGCTCGGCCCCGCCGCCGCGGCCGCCGACCGCGCGAAGGACGGCCTCCACGACCCGCGGCTCGTCCTCCTCGGTGAGCAGCAGGTCGAGGAGTTCGGCGCGCAGGGGCCGCGAGGGCGGGCTGCCGGGCGCGGTGAGCACGGGCGCGAGGGCGAGCCGCACGTCCGCGTCACCGGTGTGCAGCAGCGCCCCGACCAGCGGGAACAGCACGGCCCGCACGCCCGGGCCCTGGTCGAGCAGCAGACCGACGTACGCGGCGGCCGCCCCCGCGGCTTCCGGACACTGCTCCACGTGGTCAAGGACGAGGGCGGCGACCTTGCGGGCCAGGCCGGGCGCGGTCACGTCGGCGAGGTCCCGCAGCAGGTCCCCGGCCGCGGCGTCCGGGCCGCACAGCCGGGCGCGGAAGGCGGCGAGTACGGGCTCGGGGTGCGTGGTCAGGGCGGTGGCGAGGGCGCTCGCCGGCAGCCAGGGGGCGCCCGCGGCGAACAGCTTCAGGGCGGTGGGCAGATAGCGGGCCCGGGTCTGCGGATCGCGGACGAGCAGGGCGAGGGCGGCGCCGTGCAGGGAGTCGTCGCCGGGGCGGGCGAGCAGGGCGTGCGCGGCGTAGCGCAGCAGGGCGCGGTCGGCGTCGCCCCGGGCGTGCGGGGCGGTGCGCAGGCCCCAGACCACGGCGGCGACGCGGCGGGCGGCGCGGTCGTCGTGCGCCCAGCGGTCGACGGCGCGGCACACCGCGGACGGCTCATCCTCGGCGAGGGCGCCGAGGAGTTCGTCGGCGCGGGAGTGGGCGCTGTCGGCGAGGGCCTCGGTGAGGTCGTCGATGGCGCGGTGGCGGTGGGTGTGGAGCAGGGCCTGGGCGGCGGAGGCGACGGTGGCGTGCGGCGTCGACCGCAGCGGGCTGCCGTCGGCGAACCAGCGGGTGAGGTGGCGCTGCACGGCCCCGGGGTCGGCGGCGAGGCGCTCGGCCACGGCGTCCAGGGCGCGGCCGGGGGTGCCGGGCGGGTCGTCGTGGGCCACGACGGTACGCAGCAGGTCGTACCGTTCCGCCTCTGGCAGCGGCAGGGCCAGCCAGAACGCGGGCGCGAACCGGCGCCGCGCGGCGAGCGGTTGGAGCACGCGCAGATAGGGCCGCGCGTCCCGAACCCGCAGCAGGACACCCCCGAGCAGGTGCCGGGCCCACCAACGCGCGTCTCCGAGGGCATCGGGCTGTCCGGTGGCGCCGGTGGCGCCACTGGCGCCTGCGCATCCGGTGCCTGCGGCGTGCCCGGTGCATCCGGTGCATCCGGCGCACCCGGCGCACCCGGCGCCCGCAGCGTGTCCAGTGCATCCGGCGCGCCCGGCGGCTCCGGCGGCTCCAGCACATCCGGAGCCTGCGGCGCGCCCAGCGTCACCGGCGCACCTGGCGCCATCGACACATCCGGCGCTTTCACCGCCTCCGGCCCATCCGGTACCCACGGCGCTCTTGGCGTCGACCGCACATCCGATGCCTGCGGCGTGTCCAGTACATCCGGCGCCTGCAGCGCGCCCCACGTCACCAGCGCACCCGACGCCATCGACACACCCGGCGCATCCACCACCTCCAGCACATCCAGTACCCACGGCGCTCCTGGCATCTCCCGCACATCCGATGCCCGCAGCGCGCCCGGCGCCTCCAACACATCCGGAGCCCGCAGCGCACCCCGCGTCACCAGCGCACCTAGCGCCATCGGCACATCCGGCGCTTCCACCGCCTCCGGCCCATCCGGTACCTGCGGCGCCTCCGGCGCCTTCCGCACATCCGGTGTCTCCGGCACACCCGGCGTCACCAGCGCACTTGGTGCCATCGGCACACCCGGCGCATCCCGCGCCACCCGCGCCACCGCCACTTCGGGCGCCCGCAGCGCCCCCGGCTTCACCAGCCCCATCAGCACACCCAGCGCCTCTCGCGCCACCGGCGCCTGCGGCACATCCGGCCTGCCCGGCACCACCGGCACCGGCGCCTGCGGCACATCCGGCCCGTCCGGCACCACCGGCACCACCGGCACCACCGTCTGCGGCACAACCGGCCCCTCCCGCGTCACCGGCCCATCCGGCACCCCCGGAGCCTCCCGTGCATCCGGCACCACCGGCGCACCCGGTGCATCCGGCAGCGCCTCCCGTACGTCCAGTGCCTCCAGCACGCCCGGCGCATCCGGCGTCCCCGGCGGCCCCAGCGCACCCAGCGCGCTCAGTCCACCCAGCGCGCCCAGCACACCCAGCACCACGGACTCCCCCCATGCACCCACCACACCCCGCAAATCCAGCTCCCCCAGCCGCCGCCACCGCCTGGTTCTCCAAGGCGTCGAGCGCCCCCGCGAGCCGCTCCAGGCACTCCGCGAGTTCCTCCGGGCCCCGTTGCCGTTCGAGCAGGAGAAGGGCCTGGAGTACGGGGCCGACGCGGTGTCGGGGGACCGGCAGGGAGTGGGCGGGGGGCGCGGTGTGGAGAAAGCGGTAGACCAGGGACGCGAGCGCGCCCTCGACGTCCAGGTGGGTGCCCTGGATCCAGTCGGCGAGTTCCTCGTGGGCGAAGCGGTATCCGGCGCCCGCGGGCACGAGGACGCCCTCGGCGAGGACGGCGGAGGCCCATCCGGCGCAGCCGTCGCCGCCCGGCAGCGCGCCCCACGGGAACACCTCCTCGAACGCGGCCCGGTCCAGCTCGCCCTGTCCTGGCCCGAGGCACCGCCGGGCCGCCTCGTGGATCTGTCCGGCGGCCTTCGCCGCGAGCCGCCGCACGGCGGTGCCGCGCAGCCCCTTCGCCGCCGCGAGCCGCACGGCGACGCGCAGGCTCATCAGGTCCAGATACGCGGCGAGGACCTCCTCGCGGTCCGGCCGCCCCGGGGGCGCGCCGGGCAGCGCGGCCCGCACCTCGCCGAGCAGGCGCAGCGCGAGGGGGTGGCGCGCGTCGGCGGCGGCGAGCGCGGCGTCCGGGATGCCGTACCGCTCGCGGGCCCGGCGGGCCTCGTCGGGCGAAAGATCGCCGAGGCGCACGCAGCCCGGCAGCGCGTCCCCGAAGGCGTCGCCGCCGGGCCCTTCCGCTCCCCCGGTGTGCAGCAGGGCGGCAGGGAAGTGGCCCCCCGCCTGTTCCCAGTACTCCGCGCGGCAGGCGACGACGAGCCGCGCGCCGGTGTCCCGCAGCCACCCGGCCGTGCCCGTGCTCCACTCGGCGAGCCGGTGGGCGAGCACGGGCGGCATCTCCTCAGGGCCGTCGAGCAGGAGCAGCAGCGGCCGCCCCGCGTCCCGGACGAGCCGGGCGACGCGCCCCGCCGAGACGTCCCCGAGCCCGCCGCCCGCCGTGGCGGCCGCGTCCGAGGCGGCGAGGATGCGCGCGGCCCGCTCCAGGGCGCGGGCCACGGCGTCGCCCACGGAGGTGTCCGCGTCCCGCAGGTCGGCGCCGCGCAGCCACAGCGTGGGCGCGGGCTCGGCGCCCTTGGCGCGGCGGGCGGCGAGCGCGGCGAGCTCGGTGGTGCGGCCGGTGCCGGGGTCG
This sequence comes from Streptomyces sp. NPDC043996, assembly GCF_056435225.1. Classification (NCBI taxonomy): domain Bacteria; kingdom Bacillati; phylum Actinomycetota; class Actinomycetes; order Kitasatosporales; family Streptomycetaceae; genus Streptomyces; species Streptomyces sp. NPDC043996. The sequence continues at coordinate 47,961 of NZ_JBWKEY010000012.1, forward strand.
CCGACGAGGCCGAGGACGCGCGCGGGCCCGTCGGCGAAGGCGGCCAGCTCCCGCCCGACGGCGGGGCGTTCGACCGGCTCGGTGCGGGGCGCGTCCGGGCCGTCGGAGCCCGTGGAGGTGGCCGTCAGCTGGAGCGCGCCCGCCAGGTTCAGATCGGGTCCGTACGCGGGCACGGTGGCCGCGTTGTGGGCGAGGAGCGCGGCGAGCGGGCCGCCGGGGTCGGCGGCGGCCGCGTCGCGCAGCGGCACCGCGAAGCCCGCGGCGCGGTGCGGGGCGTGCACGGCGGTGGCGAGGACGGCGAGCACGGCGCCGGAGGCGGAGTCGAGGACGGGGCCGCCCGCGGCGCCGCCGCCAAGCCGCAGCGCGTCGGCGCCGTCGGTGCCGATGGCCAGCTCCATGGCGGCGTCCAGGACGTGGAAGCGGTCGGTCGCCGCGTACGTCACGGAGGAGGAGTCCAGGACCCGCGCCTGCCGCCACCCTCCGGCGGCGATCCGTACGTACGAGCCGACCGGCACGGTCTCGCGCGGGGTGACGGGCAGCGGCCTGAGCCCGAGGCCCTCGGTGCGCACCAGCGCGAGGCCGGACTCCGCGAGGGCCACCACGGCGTCGGCGGCCACGACGCAGGTGCGCTCGTCGGCGGCGTGCAGGACGACGCGGGCGAGGCCGTCGACCGTCTCGTGGCTGGTGATCACGGTGCCGAGCTCGTCGGCGGCGAAGCCGGTGCCGCGGGGGCGTCCGGCCAGGTCGCAGATCCGCACCAGGGACCACACCGGCTCCCGCCAGCCGTCCGGGGCGCTCGCCCTCGTGCCGCGGCCCCGGCCCCCGCCGCCCCGGGCACGCGGGCCCCGTCCCGCCATGCTCGAACCTCCCCGCCCGCTCACCCGACCCCCGTCCTTCGACCGTAGGTCGGCGGTGATCAGCCGGACAGAACGCGAGCCGAACGCGCCCCCTTCCGCTCCCGCGGTTCACTCCGAGCGCCTGCCCGCCCGGGTGAATCGGCGGGCGGAGGTGGATACACCTTCCTAAAGGGGGGTGTGGAGCGGCGGACGATGGTGCGCCGCTCCACCATGAGACGAGTCAAGTGCCGCCAAGGCCAAGGGACTTGAGCGGCACTCCAACTCCCCTCACCGCGGGCACCCGCGGCGAGGGACCGCCTCAGGCGAACACGGCGAGGCTCTTCGCCTTGCCCCGCGACTCCTCGGCGAGCACCAGGAAGGTGCCTTCGGGCCCGAAGACGGCGACGGGGCCCGCGCCCGCGTACTCGTCGGGCATCTCGATCCGCACGCCGTTGAGGAGCAGCCGCGCCCGCCTGTCGTCCACGTCCCAGCGCGGGAAGGCGGCGGTGGCCGCGTCCGCGACGGGCATCACGGTCAGCTCCTCCTGGAGCTGGTCGAGGGTCTTGGCCGCGTCCAGCTTGTACGGGCCGACGCGGGTGCGGCGCAGGGCCGTCAGATGGCCGCCGACGCCGAGCCCGGCGCCGAGGTCGCGGGCGAGCGCCCGGATGTAGGTGCCGGACGAGCAGACCACGGACACGACCAGGTCGAGCACGGGGGTGCCGTCCTCGGCGACGGCGTCGCGGATGTCGTACACGGCGAACGAGGAGACCGTCACCGGGCGGGCCGGGATCTCGAAGTCCTCGCCCTCGCGCGCCCGCTTGTACGACCGCTTGCCGTCGATCTTGATGGCGCTGACCTTGGACGGCACCTGCATGATGGCGCCGCTGAGCTCGGCGATGCCCGCGTCGATGGCCTCGCGCTTCACTCCGGAGGCGTCCACCGAGGCGGTGATCTCCCCCTCGGCGTCGTCGGTGACCGTGCTCTGGCCGAGCCGGATCGTGCCCAGGTACTCCTTCTCGGTCAGGGCCAGGTGCCCCAGGAGCTTGGTGGCGCGCTCGACGCCGAGCACCAGGACGCCCGTCGCCATCGGGTCGAGGGTGCCCGCATGGCCGACGCGGCGGGTCTTGGCGATGCCCCGCATCTTGGCGACCACGTCGTGCGACGTGAAGCCGGACGGCTTGTCCACGATGACAAGTCCGTCCGGCGTGTGGGTGGTGCGCTTGGTCATGAGGCGGCGTCGCCGTCCGTTTCCTCGTCCTCGCCCGGCTTGCGGTAGGGGTCCGCGCCACCGGCGAAGTCGGCGCCCGCGGAGGCCTCGCGGACCTTCGCGTCCGAGGCGCGGGCCCGGTCGAGGAGGTCCTCGATCGCCCGCGCGTTGTCCGGGAGGGCGTCGGCCACGAAGGTCAGCGTCGGGGTGAACTTCACGCCCGCCGCGCGCCCGACCTCCGAGCGGAGCACGCCCTTGGCGCTCTCCAGGCCCGCGGCTGCGGCCGCGCGCTCCTCGTCGTCGCCGTAGACCGTGTAGAAGACGGTCGCCTCCCGCAGGTCACCGGTGACCCGGGTGTCCGTGATGGTGACATGCGTGCCGAGCCGCGGGTCCTTGATCCCGCGCTGCAGCTTCTGGGCCACCACCTCTCGGATGAGGTCTGCCAGCCTCTTCGCCCGCGCGTTGTCGGCCACTGCTCCGTCTCCTTCTGTGCTGTGCTCGCCGCTGATCGTTCAGGTCGATCAAGTCGTTCAGTCGTCATCGTCACCGTGGAACCGCCGCCGTACGGACAGCAGCTCCACTTCGGGCCGGGCGGCGACGAGCCGTTCGCACCGGTCCAGTACGTCGGTGAGGTGCCCCGCGTCCCCGGAGACCAGCGCCAGGCCGATCTCGCTCCTGCGGTGCAGCTCCTGGTGGCCGACCTCCGCCGCGCTCACCGCGTACTTCCGCTGGAGTTCCGCCACGATGGGGCGGACGAGGGAGCGTTTCTCCTTCAGCGAATGTACGTCGCCGAGGAGCAGGTCGAAGGACAGAGTCCCCACATACATGTGTGTCCGGATATCCCGCCGGTCCGGGGTCGGGCCCCGCGTGTGGTTGGCAGGGTCACCAGAACCGTACAACGAACGCGGGTCCGGCTCGACGGGATTTCGCCCCCGCCGCCCCTACCCGTCCCGTTCCTGGGGCTCCGCCCCAGACCCCGCTCCAGGGATTCAGCCCGTCCGGCGTTTGAGGACGAGGCGCGGAGCGCCGAAAAGGCAGCGGGGGCCGCCCGGGGAATCCCCGGGCAACCCCCGCCCCGCAGACACTAGGCCCGCGGCTTCTCGCGCATCTCGTACGTCGCGATGACGTCGTCGACCTTGATGTCGTTGAAGTTGCCGAGGTTGATACCGCCCTCGAAGCCTTCGCGGATCTCGGTGACGTCGTCCTTGAAGCGGCGCAGGCCCACGATGTTGAGCTCCTCCGCGATGACCTTGCCATCGCGCAGCAGTCGGGCCTTGGTGTTGCGCTTGACCTCGCCGGAGCGGATGAGCACACCCGCGATGTTGCCGAGCTTGGACGAGCGGAAGACCTCGCGGATCTCCGCGGTGCCGAGCTCGACCTCCTCGTACTCCGGCTTGAGCATGCCCTTGAGGGCCGCCTCGATCTCCTCGATGGCCTGGTAGATCACCGAGTAGTAGCGGACGTCGACGCCCTCGCGCTCCGCCATCTGCGCGGCACGGCCGGCCGCGCGGACGTTGAAGCCGATGACGATGGCGTCGGAGCCCATGGCCAGGTCGATGTCCGACTCGGTGACCGCACCCACGCCGCGGTGCAGGACGCGGATGTCGACCTCCTCGCCGACGTCCAGCTGGAGCAGGGAGGACTCAAGGGCCTCGACGGAACCAGAAGCGTCACCCTTGATGATGAGGTTGAGCTGCTGGATCTCGCCGGCCTTGAGCACCTTGTCCAGGTCCTCGAGCGAGACGCGGCGGACGCGCTTGGCGAACGCGGCGTTGCGCTCGCGGGCGGCGCGCTTCTCGGCGATCTGACGGGCCGTACGGTCCTCGTCGACCACCAGGAAGTTGTCGCCCGCGCCCGGGACGTTGGTGAGACCGAGGACGAGGACCGGGGTCGAGGGACCCGCCTCTTCCACGTTCTCGCCCTTGTCGTCGAGCATGGCGCGCACGCGGCCGTAGGCGTCACCGGCGACCATCGTGTCGCCGACGCGGAGCGTACCGCGCTGGACGAGGACGGTCGCGACGGCGCCGCGGCCCTTGTCCAAGTGGGCCTCGATCGCGATGCCCTGCGCGTCCTGCTCCGGGTTGGCCCGCAGGTCGAGCGAGGCGTCGGCGGTGAGGACGACGGCCTCAAGGAGGCTGTCGATGTTGAGGCCCTGCTTGGCGGAGATGTCGACGAACATCGTGTCGCCGCCGTACTCCTCGGCCACCAGACCGAACTCGGTGAGCTGACCGCGCACCTTGGTCGGGTCCGCGCCCTCGACGTCGATCTTGTTGACCGCGACCACGATCGGCACGTCGGCCGCCTTGGCGTGGTTCAGCGCCTCGATCGTCTGGGGCATCACACCGTCGTTGGCCGCGACCACGAGGATCGCGATGTCGGTGGACTTCGCACCACGGGCACGCATGGCGGTGAACGCCTCGTGACCCGGGGTGTCGATGAAGGTGATCGCGCGGTCCTCGCCGTTGACCTGGGTCGCGACCTGGTAGGCACCGATGTGCTGGGTGATGCCACCGGCCTCGCCCGCGACCACGTTGGTCTTGCGGATCGCGTCGAGGAGTCGGGTCTTGCCGTGGTCGACGTGACCCATGACGGTCACGACCGGCGGACGGGCGATGAGGGCCTCTTCGCCGCCCTCGTCCTCACCGAACTCGATGGAGAACGACTCGAGCAGCTCGCGGTCCTCCTCCTCGGGGCTGACGATCTGAACGGTGTAGTTCATCTCGTCGCCGAGGAGCTGCAGCGTCTCGTCGGAGACGGACTGCGTGGCCGTGACCATCTCGCCGAGGTTCATCATCACCGCGACGAGCGACGCCGGGTTGGCGTTGATCTTCTCGGCGAAGTCGGTGAGGGAGGCACCGCGCGACAGGCGAACGGTCTCGCCGTTGCCGCGAGGCAGCATCACGCCGCCGACCGACGGGGCCTGCATGGCCTCGTACTCCTGGCGCCTCTGCCGCTTCGACTTGCGACCGCGACGCGCGGGACCGCCGGGACGGCCGAAGGCGCCCTGCGTGCCACCACGGCCACCGGGGCCACCGGGACGGCCACCGAAGCCGGGACGGCCGCCGAAGCCACCGCCGCCGCCACCGGGACCACCCGGACGACCGCCGCCACCGCCACCGGGACCGCCGGGACGACCGGCGAAGCCGCCGCCGCCACCGCCGGGACCACCCGGACGACCGGCGAAGCCGGGACGACCGCCGCCGCCACCGCCCGGACGGCCACCGCCGCCGGGACCGCGGCCGCCACCGGGGCCACCGCCGGGACGCGGGCCCGCGGCGGGACGCTGCGGCATCATGCCCGGGTTCGGACGGTTACCCGCGGGGCCGCCGCCGGGACGCGGGGCCTGCGGACGGGGCATGCCGCCCGGAGTCGGGCGGGCGCCGCCCTGACCCTGCGGACGGGGCGCGCCACCGGGGCCGCCCTGGCCCTGCGGGCGCGGGGCGCCGCCGGGGCCGCCCTGGCCGCCGGGCCCACCGGGGCCGGGACGCGCGCCGCCCGGACGGGGCGCCTGCGGGCGCGCCATGCCGGTGGAGCCACCAGAGGTGAAGGGGTTGTTGCCCGGACGCGGGCCCGCGGGACGGCCGCCGGGACGCGGCGCGCCACCCTGGCCGCCGGGACGCGGGGCGCCCTGACGGTCGCCCTGGCGCTCGCCGCCGCGCTGACCCTGACCCTGGCCGGGGGCCGGACGGCCACCGGGCTTGGGGGCACCGGGACGGGCGCCGGAGCGCGGTGCGGCCGGGGCGCCGGAAGAGGCGGCGGGGGCCGCGGGGGCCGGAGCCGCCGGGGGCGCCGTGAACTCGGGCACGGCCGGAGCCGGGGCTGCGGGAGCGGCGGGGGCCGGCTTGGGCGCCGGGGGCTTGGGGCCCGGCGTCGGGCGCGGACCCGGGGCCGCCGGGGCGGCCGGCGCGGGCTTGTCCGCGCTCTCCGCGGGCGCCGGGCGGGGCGCCGCGGGCTTGGGCGCGGCCGGACCCGGACGGGCGGCCTGCGCGGGGGACGGTGCCGCGGGACGCGCGGCGGGCTTGCGCGGGGCGGGCTTGCCGGACTTGCCGGAGCCGTTGCCCTGCTGGAATGCGTCAGTCAGTTTGCGTACCACGGGCGCCTCGATCGTCGAGGACGCCGAACGTACGAATTCACCGAGTTCTTGGAGCTTGGCCATGACGACCTTGCTCTCCACCCCGAACTCCTTGGCGAGTTCGTATACCCGGACCTTAGCCACTTCGCTCCTTTTAGGTCCGGGTTACCGCCGGACCGTCGCTACTTCATGGGCGTACTCATCGCGTACTCATCGAGTGCTCATCGCAATCTCGACCTACTTCCAACTCGCGAGGTACCAGGGCCGCACGGAGGCTCCGTGCGGCACTTCTTACGGTGTTGCCTGCGGGGCAACGGTCTCGGCTGCCTCGACATTCCCGCGCAGGAGCGCGGTGTCGAGCGGTCCCTGGACCCGAAGGGCCCGGGGGAACGCCCGGCGGCGGACCGCCAGGTCGAGACAGACCAGGGCGGGGTGTACATACGCACCCCGGCCGGGCAGCGTACCGCTTGGATCGGGGACGCAGGCGCCCTCGACCGCCACGGTGCGCAGCAGCTCGTTCTTGGCCGCTCGCTCCCGGCACCCCACACACGTGCGCTCAGGGCATGCGCGGGCATGCGTCCGGCCAGACACGCTTAAGTCTACCTCCCCGTACCGACCTCACCCCTCTGGGGCAAAAATCGAACGGCTGTTGTCTTGATCAGTACGTGACCAGGACGAGGGGGGTTCGCGCAACCGGTTTTCCCGGACCGCGACTCCCCCTCGGACGGGTCAGTCCTAGGCGTCCTGGCCGGGCTGCTCGGTGTCAGGCCGGATGTCGATCCGCCAGCCGGTGAGCCGGGCGGCGAGGCGGGCGTTCTGGCCCTCCTTGCCGATGGCCAGGGACAGCTGGTAGTCCGGCACGGTCACGCGGGCCGAGCGTCCGGCGAGGTCGACGATCTCGACCTTGCTGACGCGCGCCGGGGACAGCGCGTGGGCCACCATCTCGGCCGGGTCGTCCGACCAGTCGACGATGTCGATCTTCTCGCCGTTGAGCTCGCCCATGACATTGCGCACCCGGCTGCCCATCGGGCCGATGCAGGCGCCCTTGGCGTTGAGCCCGGAGCGGGTCGAACGGACCGCGATCTTGGTGCGGTGCCCGGCCTCGCGCGCGATGGCGGCGATCTCCACGGAACCGTCGGCGATCTCGGGGACCTCGAGCGCGAAGAGCTTCTTCACCAGGCTCGGGTGGGTGCGCGAGAGCGTCACGGACGGGCCGCGCACGCCCTTGGCCACGCGCACCACGTACGAGCGAAGGCGCATGCCGTGCGGGTACTCCTCGCCCGGCACCTGCTCCTGCGTGGGCAGGATGGCTTCCAGCTTGCCGATGTCGACGAGCACGTTCTTCGGGTCGCGGCCCTGCTGGACGACGCCCGTGACGATGTCGCCCTCACGGCCCGCGTACTCACCGAGGGTCGCGTCGTCCTCGGCGTCGCGCAGCCGCTGCAGGATGACCTGCTTGGCGGTGGTGGCGGCGATCCGGCCGAAATCGGACGGGGTGTCGTCGAACTCCTTGGGCTCCTGGCCCTCTTCGAGGTCCGCCGGGTCCTCCGTCGCCCACACCGTCACGTGGCCGCTCTCGCGGTCCAGCTTCACGCGTGCGCGACGGAAGCTGCCGTCGGTGCGGTGGTAGGCGATGAGGAGGGCCGACTCGATCGCCTCGACCAGCAGGTCGAAGGAGATCTCCTTCTCCCGTACCAAACCCCGCAGGGCACTCATGTCGATGTCCACGGCTACGCCTCCTCCTCTTCCTTCATGTCTTTCTTGTCCTTGCGGTTGAACTCGACCTGCACGCGCGCCTTGTCGATCGCGTCGAAGGCGAGCCTGCGGGCGGTGGGCTTGCGCCCCTTCACGCCCGGCACTTCCAGGTCGACGCCCTCGTCGTCCACGTCGAGGATGCGCGCGACGAGCTCGTCGCCGTCGGCCAGCTGGAACTTCGCGAGCCGCCCGACGGCGCGCTCGTAGTGGCGCCGCTCCTTCAGGGGGCGCTCGGCGCCCGGGGAGCCGACCTCCAGGTCGTACTCGCCCTCGCCCATGACGTCGGTCTCGTCGAGCTTCGCGGAGAGCGCCCGGCTCACATCCGCGATCGCGTCCAGGTCCACGCCGTCCTCGGAGTCGACGACGACCCGCAGCACCCGCTTGCGTCCGACCGAGGCCACTTCGATCTCTTCAAGATCGAGGTCCTGGGAGCTGACGAGCGGTTCCAGCAGTTCCCGCAGCCTCTCGCTCTGGGTGGTGCTCATCCGGGTGACTCCTCGGCCGCGTGTGCTGTTGTGGGATCGTCGCGTGTCAGGTCAAAGGGTATCCGGTCCCGGAGGGTGTTGCCGTCCATCGTCGGGGTCGCGCGCCCGCCGGGCCTCGTACGCGCGTACGGGACCGAGCCGCTCGCACGTACGAGGACAGGGCGAAGGTACGGTGATCACCGGCCTCGCGCCCGCTCGTCTCCCGCTCCCGCCCCGCCGCCCGCGGCCCACCTTCCGAGGACGTCTGCCGTGCCGTCGTATCCCGCTCTCTCGCGGCCCCGTCCGGGTCCGCGCCGCAGAAGCCTGCTCACGGGGGCCGCCGGCGCGGCCGGAACCGCCCTGCTGCTCACCGGCTGTTCGGACGACGGCTCCGCCGACGGGCTCCCGGCCGCCGCCGAGCGGCTGCGGGCGCGGGCGGCCCGGGACAGCGCCCGGCTGCTGCGCCGCTACGACGCCGTGATCGCGGCCCACGCCCCGCTGGCGGAGCGGCTGCGGCCGCTGCGCGCGGAAGTGGCCCGGCACGAGAAGGCCTTCGCCGACGGCCGCTCCGCGACGAGCCCCCCGCCCTCATCGGCGCGGCCGTCGCCCCCGGTGCCCGGCGACGCGCGGGACGCCCTGCGCTCCCTGGCGACGGCCGAGCGGGAGCTGGCCCGGCGGCGCGGGAAGCAGCTCCTCGACGTGCCGGGCGAGCTGGCGCGGCTGTTCGCGTCGGTCGCCGCGGCGGGCGCCGCGCACGCGTACCTGCTGACGGAGCGCGATGGCGGCGACAAGAGCGACGAGCGGGACGAGCGGGATGAGAGGGAGGGCGGCCAGTGAGCGCACGCGAGGTGTCGAAGGCCGAGCTGAGGGCGGTGCAGGCGGCGCTGCGCGCCGAGCACGCCGCGGTGTACGGCTACGGGGTCGTGGGCGGCCGCGTGGGCGACGGGCGCCGGGCCGAGGCCCGTACGGCCTACGACGCGCACCGGGCCCGGCGGGACGAGCTGCGGCGGGCCGTGCGGCGGCTCGGGGGCGAGCCCGAGCCGTCGGCGGCGGCGTACGCGCTGCCGTTCCCGGTGCCGGACGCGGCCGCCGCGGCGCGGTTCGCCGCCGAGTTGGAGGAGCGGGTCGCCGGGGTGTACTCCGACCTGGTGCGGGCCGCCGAGGGCGACCGGCGCGGGGCCGCCGCCGAGGCCCTGCGCGAGGCCGCGGTCCGGGCGGCGCGCTGGCGCGGCGGGAGCGTAGCCTTCCCTGGGCTCGCGGAGCGGGCCGACACCGGCGCGGACCCGTCCGCGCCGCCGCGGGACTGAAAGGAACACCTCGCGCATGGCTTTCGAAACGCCGCCGCGCCTCGTTCGCGCCCTCGGTGAGACACCGGGCGACGCGGACACCGACGACTGGCTGCGGAGGCTGCCGGAGCTGGCCGAGGAGGCCGTGGCCCGGCGTGGGCTCACCGTCGAGCGCGTGCAGGTGCCCGGGGGCCGCAGCGGCCTCGTCGTGCTCGTGCGGCTCGCGGACGCCACCCCCGCCGTCCTGAAGCTGGTGCCGCCGCGGTCGCGGCCGCTCAGCGAGCGGGCCGCGCTCGCGCACTGGGGCGGGCTCGGGGCGGCGCGGCTGCTCGACGACGCGGCCGCCGACGACGGGGCGCTGCTCCTGGAACGCCTGCGGCGGGACGTGTCCGTGCGCTCCCTGCCGGAGGCCAAGTCGATGCTGGAGGCGGCGGGGACGCTGCGGCGGCTGTGGGTCGAGCCGCCCGCCGGGCACCGGTTCGAGACCGTGGCCGAGCGGACGGGGCGGCAGGCCGAGGTGATGCGGGCGTGCGCCGACGCGGACGCGGACGCGGACGTGGTGCCGCTGGTGGACGCCGCCCTCGCCGCGCGCGCGGAGCTGCTCGCCGACGCGCCGGACGGGGTGCTGCTGCACGGCACCTTCCGGCAGAGCAAGGTGCTCGCGGGTGAGCGGGTGCCGTGGCTGGCCGTGGGCCCTGATCCGGTGGTGGGCGAGTGCGCGTTCGATCTGGCGCGCCTGGTGCGGGACCGGGTGGAGGATCTGATCGGGTCGCCGTCGGGGACGGCGGTGGCGCGGCGGCGCGTGAAGCGGCTCGCGGAGTCCCTTGACGTGGACCAGGAGCGGTTGCGGGGGTGGACGCTGTTCCGGGCGGTGGAGTCCGGCGTACGGGCCCTGCGCGTGGGGCGGCCCCAGGACGCGGAGCTCCTCCTGGAGTTCGCGACCTGGCTGTAGCCCGCGTGGGACGCCCCAGACCCACCCCTTCCCGAACCATGGGGCTCCGCCCCCTGTCACCCCCGAAAAGCATCGGCGCTTCGCGCCTCGTCCTCAAACGCCGGACGGGCTGGAAATTCCAGCCCCTCCGGCGTTTGAGGAGCGGGGTCTGGGGCGGAGCCCCAGTTCGGGAAGGGGCGGGTCTGGGGCGCCCCGCGAGGGCCCCGGCTACGCCGACAGGCGGGCGATCGCGGCCTCGACCGTGAGTTCCTCGCGCTCCCCGGTGCGGCGGTCCTTCAGCTCAAGGACGCCCTCGGCGGAGCGGCGCCCGGCGACCAGGATCTTCGGTACGCCGATGAGCTCCGCGTCGGTGAACTTCACGCCCGGCGACACCCCGGCGCGGTCGTCCACGAGCACCCGCACCCCGGCCGCGTTGAGCTTCTCGGCGACGTCGAGGGCCAGCTCGGTCTGCACGGCCTTGCCCGCGGCGACCACGTGCACGTCGGCGGGGGCGATCTCCTTGGACCAGCACAGGCCCTGCTCGTCGGCGGTCTGCTCGACGAGCGCGGCGACGGCGCGGGAGACGCCGATGCCGTACGAGCCCATGGTGACGCGGACGGGCTTGCCGTTCTGGCCGAGGACGTCGAGCTGGAAGGTGTCGGCGTACTTGCGGCCCAGCTGGAAGATGTGGCCGATCTCGATCGCCCGGCCGAGCTTCAGGCCCGTACCGCAGGAGGGGCAGGGGTCGCCCTCCTGGACCACGACGACGTCCAGGTACTGGTCGACCTCGAAGTCGCGGCCGCAGACGACGTTCTTGGCGTGGGTGTCGGCCTTGTTCGCGCCGGTGATCCAGGCGGTGCCGGGGGCGACGCGCGGGTCGGCGAGGTAGCGGACCTTCTCCAGGCCCTGCGGGCCGACGTAGCCGCGGACGAGGTCCTCGCGGCCGACGAAGTCCTCGGCGGTGACCAGCTCGACCTCGGCGGGCGCGAGGTGCTCGCCGAGCTTGCCGAGGTCGACCTCGCGGTCGCCGGGCACGCCGACGGCGACGATCTCGCCGTCGACCTTGACGAGGAGGTTCTTCAGGGTGGCCGACGCCGGGACGCCCAGGTGCTCGGCGAGGGTCTCGATGGTCGGGGTGTCGGGGGTGTCGAGCTCCTCGACGGGGCCGTGCTCGGCGCCCTCGACCGGCTTCAGGGCGAAGGTGACGGCCTCGGTGTTGGCGGCGTAGTCGCAGGCGGGGCAGTCGACGAAGGTGTCCTCACCGGCGGGCGCCGGGGCCAGGAACTCCTCGGACGCGGAGCCGCCCATGGCGCCGGAGACGGCGGAGACGATGCGGTAGTCGAGGCCGAGGCGCTCGAAGATGCGCTGGTAGGCGGCGCGGTGCAGGGCGTAGGCCTCGGCGAGGCCCTCGTCGGTGGTGTCGAAGGAGTACGAGTCCTTCATCTGGAACTCGCGGCCGCGCAGGACGCCCGCGCGCGGACGGGCCTCGTCGCGGTACTTCGTCTGGATCTGGTAGAGGATCACCGGCAGGTCCTTGTAGGACGCGCACTGGTCCTTGACGACCTGGGTGAAGATCTCCTCGTGGGTGGGGCCGAGGAGGTACTCGGAGCCCTTGCGGTCCTTGAGGCGGAACAGCAGGTCGCCGTACTCCTCGTAGCGGCCGCTCGCCTCGTAGGGCTCCTTGGGCAGCAGGGCGGGCAGGAGGACTTCCTGGCCGCCGATGGCGTCCATCTCCTCGCGGACGACGCGGGCGACGTTCTCGTAGACCTTCTTGCCAAGCGGCAGCCAGGTCCAGATGCCGGCGGCGGTGCGGCGCACGTAGCCCGCGCGGACGAGCAGCTTGTGGTTGAGCGTCTCCGCGTCCGCCGGGTCGTCGCGCAGTGTCTTGACCATCAACCGGGACATGCGCTGGACCTGGGCCATGATGAACTCCTGCGGTTTCCTGACGGGGGCGTCTCGTGCCGTGGACCGGCCTTCGGCCTCGTCCTCAAGCGCCGGACGGGCTGAATCCCCCCTGGCTGCTATCCAAAAGTGATGGGCGCAGGTTATCCGGGGCACGGGCGCGTGCGGAAATCGGTTAGCGGCCGACGGGACGGCTCAGCGGCAGGGGCGCGCCCATCACCGCGTACGGCTTGGGGGCGCTGGGGAAGAGGACCTGGCGGGCCAGGTCCTGGTAGCCGAGGGAGCGGTACAGGCCGCGGGCGGGGCTCTCGACGTCGATCGCGGAGAGGATCGAGCGGGGCTCGACGGCGGTGTCCGTGAGGGTGGTGATGAGGGCGCGGCCGATGCCCAGGCCCTGGTAGCCGGGGCGTACGTGCAGTTCGGTGATCACGAAGGAGTGGTCGAGCCAGCCGTCGAGGCCCTGGGCGCGCAGATAGGGCTCGACGACGGTGGACCACCAGTGGGCGCGGTCGTTGGGCATGCCGTAGACGAAGCCGACGAGCCGTCCGTCGCCGGTGGTCGCGCCGAGCGCCCGCGCTCCCGGGTAGGTGAGGTGCCGGAGCACGATCTGCCGTCGTACGGCCACCTCGTCGTCGCCGAGCCCGAAGGCGAGGGCCTGCACGCGCAGGGCCTCGTCCACCCGCGCGGCCAGGTCGAGGGGGCCGATCACGACGTCGTCAGTCATGCGCGCACCCTACTTCGCAGCTCGTCGTGGCAGTACGGGCCTGTGCGGGGCGAAGGAACGGATCAAGCCGGAGGGCGGTACGCCCGGTGGTGCCCGGCGTTCAGAACAGCACGCTCATGAACGCGCCGACTTCCCGGAAGCCCACCCTGCGGTAGGTGGCGCGGGCCGGGGTGTTGAAGTCGTTGACGTACAGGCTGACGACGGGTGCCACGTCCGCGAGGGCGTAGCGCAGGACGGCGGCCATGGCGGGGGCGGCGATGCCCTTGCCGCGGTACTCGGGGGCCACCCACACGCCCTGGACCTGGCAGGCCTCGGCGGTCGCGGCGCCGATCTCCGCCTTGAACACGACCCGGCCCTCGCCGTCGACGCGGGCGAAGGAGCGGCCCGAGCCGACCAGCTCGGCGACCCGGGCCTGGTAGAGCAGGCCGCCGTCCCCGGCGAGCGGGGAGACGCCGACCTCCTCGGTGAACATCGCCACGCACGCCGGCATGATCGTCTCCAGTTCGTCCTTGCGGACGCGGCGGACGTACGGGTCGGGCGTGATGGCGTCGGGAAGCCGGTCGGTGACCATGAGCGGCTGGTGGGCGCGGACCTCGCGGGCGGGGCCCCAGGAGGGTTCGAGCAGGCGCCACAGCTGGGCGGTGGACTCGGCGGGGCCGACGATGGAGGAGCAGCGGCGGCCGGTCCTGCGGGCGCGGTCGGCGAAGGCGCGGACGGCGCGCGGCGTCGCGCAGATCGGTACGAGGTTGGCGCCCGCGTAGCAGAGGGACTCCAGCATGCCGTCGGCGTACCAGCCCCACATCTCGCCGCCGAGGCGCCAGGGGTCGAGGCCCGCGAGGCGCACCCGGGCCGTGACGAAGGCGTTCGCGACCGGCTCGCGGCCGAGGACGGCGAGCGCGGCGTCCAGGTCACTCGGTTCGAGGACCCTGGTGGTGGTCTGGGTCAACACGGGCGGGGCCTCACCATACGGTTTGCTGATCTCCGCACTGTACCTGGCGAGGTTCCGCCACGCTGCCCGGTCACCGGGGGTGACCGGGCAGGCGGCCCGCGACGTCAGCGGCGCGTTACGACATCAGCGGCGCCTCACCTGGCCGTACCCGACCTGGATCTCGTCGATCTTGAGCTGGCGGTGGAAGGTGGGGGCGGTGTCCGCGGCCCAGGTGGTGGTCACGTCGAGTTTGAGGTGGCGGGTGCGCACGCCGTCGCCGATGTCGATGAAGCGGATGCCGCGGGCGCTCTCCAGGACGCCCGTCTTGATCGTGCGCCAGCGTCGGCCGTCGTCGCTCGCCGAGACCGTGTAGTCCTTGATCCGGGCGGAGTCCTCGGGCCTGCCGAAGGTGGAGCGGTTGTGGGTCGGGGACCACTCGCGCTGGTTGACGCCCAGGTAGGCGGCGTTCTTGCGGCTGCCGAGATCGAGGGTGAAGGACACCGGGAGGCGGCCTTGGTTGTCGGTGTACGTGGTGAAGTCGCCGTCGGTGAGGGCGGGTTCGTTCGCCTTGACGGAGCCGGTGGGGTATACGCCTTCGCGCTGCCTGGTGGTCTCGACCTTGAAGACGGTGTCGTAGGCGTCCCAGTCCTTGATGGACCGGATGGTGAGGCTGCCGTCGGCCTGCGAGAACGGCAGGGTCTTGCCGGTGCGCAGGTCGGTGACCTTCGTGGCCCGGTGGCCGTTGTCGCGCAGGCGGACCTGGTCGCCGCGCGTGGGCCGGGTGGTGACGTGGACGTACTGGGTGGGGTTCTGCTTCGCGCGGCTGACGGTGACGTAGCCGTACGCGCCGTCGTTCCAGGCGCCGGGCTGCATGCCGCCGTACAGGTAGCCGCCGCCGTGCACGCCGTGCAGGGACTCCCAGATGGGCGGGAGGTAGTCCTTCATGGCGTCGGTGAACTTCTGCTGCTGGGGCGGGAACCTGCCGTCGACCATGGCCTGGAGGTCCATCAGGGACTTGACGGAGGTGCCCGCGTTGGCCACGTACCGGCGGACGTTGAGGCCGGTGTCGACGGGGCGGTCCTGGCCGTCGTACCACCAGGCGCCGGTGCTCGGCACCTTGTAGCAGGACTCGGTCAGGCGCGGCATGGGTGTCCAGATCGCCGACGGCTGGTCGTAGGGCGGGGTCATGCCCGTCTTCTGCTCGTGGGACACCATGTCCATGATCGGGGTGTCCTCGTTGTTGTTGCTCAGGGTCAGGTCGGGGCGGCGCTCGCGGATCTGCTCGTAGAGCCTGTTGCGCTCCCAGTACTCGTTGTCGTTGTCGATCCAGAAGCCCGAGAGGCCGGGGTAGCCGTCCATGACCTCGAAGAAGTTCTCGTAGCTGAACTCGCCGAAGCCGGGCCGTGTGGTGAGGTCGACGTCGCGGCCCTTGTACGCGGAGTAGGCGGCGGAGTCGAGGGTCTCGACGCCTTGTTCGGCGTGCCACTTGGGATCGTCGGTCATGTAGAGGATCGTCTTGATGCCCTTGGCCCGGCCCGCCTCAATCAGTTCGCCGAGGAAGTCGCGGCGGGTGGAGCAGCTGCCGGGGATCGTGGAGGGCCAGGGGCGGGCGTAGCCGAGCCGGGAGTGGAAGGTGGCCAGGACGATGTAGCTGGCCTTGAGCTTCTTCGCCTCGTCGACCCAGTAGTCGGGGGTCCACCCGCCGTCGGTGACGGCCTTCTCCCACGCGCGGCAGTCGTCGTGCTTGGGGCTGGTGAACATGCCCCAGTGCAGGAAGAGCCCGGCGGTGGCGTCGCGGAGCGTCGTCTGGCGGGGTGGGTCGGCGGCGGGTGCGGCCGGGCGGGCCGTGGAGGTTCCGGTCCCGGCGAGCAGCAGGCCGCCGAGGAGGGCGAGCACGGCGGCCCACAGGGGCAGGGCGCGGCGGCGTCTCATGGGTGCACCTCGGTTCCGTTGACGTAGACCCGGTGGAGGGAGAGCGCGGGGGCGGCCTCGATGAGGTTGGGCTCGGTGATGCCGGTGAAGTCGCAGTGGGCGAGGCGGACCGGGCCGAAGGGGTCGGTGGCGAGCCCTTCGAAGTGCAGGGCGCGGCGGGCGCCGTCGTGGACCATGTGCGCGACGCTGACGTTACGGATGACGGCGCGGTGCGGGCCGGTCTGCCCGGCGTAGCGGGTGGTGAGGTACACGCAGTCCCGGTCGATGTGGCGGCCGGTGAAGCGGCGGACGTGGACGCCGTCGATGGCGCCGCCGCGCTTGGTGTTGGTCTTGAGGAAGACGGGGTGGCGGGGGTTGTGGCGGCCGGGGAAGTCGGCGGGGTTGATCCGGCAGTCCTCGGCGAAGACGTCGTACACGCCGCCGGACATCTCGCTGCCGACGGCGATGCCGCCCCAGCGCCCGGAGAACACGCAGTCGCGCACGACGATGCCGCGGCTGGGCACGCCCACGCGGCGGCCGTCCTCGTCGCGGCCGGACTTCACGGCGATCGAGTCGTCCTCGGTGTGGAAGCGGCAGCCGGTGATGAGCACGTCGGCGCAGGCCTCGGGGTCGGCGCCGTCGCTGTTGTTGATGCGCCCGACGACGTCGACGTCCTTGATGAGGACGTTGGAGCAGAGCACCGGGTGGAGGGTCCACATGGCGGGTTCGAGGACGGTGACGTCCTGGATCAGGACGTTGCGGCAGCGGTAGAACTGCACCATGTTCGGGCGCAGGTAGTGCCCGGCGCCGAAGAGCCGCCGCTCGACGGGGACGCCCCGCTCCCCCATCTCGCGCAGCGCGGCCTGGTCGGCGCCCTGGCCGCCGCCGGGGTCGCGCCAGCTCTTCCAGGGGCCCGCCATGCCCTGTCCGTCGAGGGTGCCGTGGCCGGTGATCGCGAGGTCGCGCTGGCCGTGGGCGTAGACGAAGGGCGAGTAGTTCCAGCACTCGGTGCCCTCCCAGCGGGTGAGGACCATCGGGAGGTAGTCGGCCGGGTCGGTGGAGAACAGGACGGTGCCGTCGACGCGCAGGTTCACGCGGTCGCGCAGCCGGATGGCGCCGGTCAGGAAGCGGCCGCCCTCGGGGACGACGACGTGGCCGCCGCCCGCGCGGTGACAGGCGTCCACGGCGCGCCGGAAGGCGGCGGTGTTCTTCGTGACGCCGTCCCCGACGGCACCGAAGTCCCGTACGTCGAACCGGCGTTGGGGGAAGCGGGGCGGCTGGACGCGGGCCAGGATCTCGGGCACGCGTAACCAGGGGTCGGCGTCCGGGGCGGCGGCGCGGGCGGCGGGGGCGCGCGGCAGCGCCGCCGACGCGGCGAGGGCGCCTGCCGCGAGGGCCGTGCGGCGGGTGGGGTGGGGGCGCACGGGGATCACCTGCTCGGGGGTGGGTGCGGACGTGGCCCGGTGGCGGGGAGGGCCCCCCGGACCGGCCTGACCCGACCCGGCGCACCCGCCCGTCCCGACGGGTCATCGGATGAATCGCCACCGATGGGTACGCGGCTGCGCCGAGACAGCGCGCTCTCGGCCCAGCCGCCCGAACAAGGTCCTGCGATACATCGGAGCTGTCAAGATGGTGCGCCCACCCCGGAGCGCGTTACTTCAGGGACGGGCGGCGAATCCGAGGAACGCCTCCCAGGCCGTGGGCCCCACCGCGAGAGTGGGGCCGGTGCCCGGGGGCTGCTTGGAGTCGCGTAGGTGGATGGCGGTGGGGCAGGGGGCGACCTCTACGCATTCGCCGCCGTCGCCTGCGCTGTGGCTGGACTTGCGCCAGGCGAGGGCGACTTCGACGCATTCGCCGCCCTGGCCTGTGCTGTAGCTGGACTTGCGCCAATCGAGGGCGACCTCTACGCATTCGCCGCCCTCGCCATCGCTGTAGCTGGACTTACGCCAGTCGAGGGCGACCTCTACGCACTGCCCGCCTTCACCACTGCTGTGGCTGCTCTTGAACCACACCAGCTCATACAGCCCTTCGGTCCTCATGTCACTCCCAGCGGCTACGCGACCTGCGCGGCCAGTCCGAGGAAGGCCACCCAGGCCGTGGACCCCACCGCGAGAGTGGGGCCGGTGTCACGGGCGTGCTTGGAGTCGCGTATGTGGATAGCGGTGGGGCAGGGGGCGATCTCTACGCATTCGCCGCCCTCGCCGCTGCTATGGCTGGACTTGCGCCAGTCGAGGGCGACTTCGATGCATTCACCTCCCCCGCCACTGCTGTAGCTGCTCTTGAACCACACCAGCCTGGACGGCTCTTCGTTCCTCATGTCACTCCCAGCGGCTACGCGGCCTGGGCGGCCAGTCCGAGGAAAGCCACCCAGGCTATGGGCCCCACCGCGAGAGTGGGACCGGTGTCAGGGGCGTGCTTGGAGTCGCGTATGTGGATGGCGGAGGGGCAGGCGGCGATCTCTACGCACTCGCCGCCGTCGCCCGCGCTGTGGCTGGACTTGCGCCAGTCGAGGGCGACCTCTACGCACTCGCCGCCCGCGCCACTGCTGTAGCTGCTCTTGAACCACACCATCCTGGACGGCTCTTCGACGTTCATGTCTCTCCCAGTAGCTTCTCTACGAGGGCCAACGACTTGCGTGGAGGCAGGGCTTGGGCGCGCAAGAGGCCGTACTGGTCCTCCAGTTCCCTGACCGTTGAGCGGTCGGTGAAGAGGCGGCTCGCCTTGTACGCGGGTACGTAGGCGACCCTGCGCCCCTTCTTCGTCTCGATCAAAGTGAAGGAGCCGAAGAGCGCCGCGTGCTCCTCGCAGTCGTCCGGCATGACTTGGATCTCCACAGTACGCCGCCGCGCGGCCAGCAGGATGCGCTCCAACTGGCCTCGCATGACGGCCAGTCCCCCGAGTCGCCTACGGAGAACGGATTCCTCCAGCACGAAACTGGTGGTGGGCGCGGGCTTCCGCTCGAAGATCGCCTGTCGGGCCAGTCGCGCCGTCACGCGCTGCTCAACGGTCTCCGCGTCCAACGCGGGCCGCCATGAGGTGAACACCGCCTCCGCATACTCCTTCGTCTGCAACAGCCCGGGAACCGCCTGCACGGCGAACACGTGCACCCCCACCGCCGTCTTCTCCAGCACCGCCGCGCCCTGGAAGAAGGCCGGATACCGCGCCCGCTCCATGTCCTCCGTCAGCTCGGCCAGCACCCCGTGCGCTCCAAGCACCTCGTCGACCCGCGCGATGAACGCCGCTGGCGGAATGCGTCTGCCCAGCTCGAAGGAGGCGATCGTCGACTCCGAGTACCCGGTGCGCCGCCCGAGCTCCGCGCGCTCCAGGCCCGCCTGGCCGCGCAGCCGCTTCATGAGCCGCCCGAAGACCCGGGGCATGCCCGAGTCCGTTCCGTACCCCCCTTCTCCCTCCGGCTCTTCCGATTCCTCCCGTACCGGCACGTCCTCGTCTTCTCTCATGCACTGCTCACCGCCCCCACCCCGCCCTGGGTTACGGCTCACGCGCGTACAAGCGCGCCGTGTACGCGTACAACACCGCCGGAGGCAGGAACGACGGAGTCCCGCCACCCCAAGGGTGGCGGGACTCTGCGCAGCGTACGGACGAAAGTCAGCCCGCGACCGACACGGACGGCTCGCCCGAAGCGACCCCGTCCTTCTCCATCTGCTCGGCGATCTTCATGGCCTCGTCGATCAGGGTCTCCACGATCTTGGACTCGGGCACGGTCTTGATGACCTCGCCCTTCACGAAGATCTGGCCCTTGCCGTTGCCGGACGCGACGCCCAGGTCCGCCTCGCGCGCCTCGCCGGGGCCGTTGACGACGCAGCCCATGACCGCGACCCGCAGGGGCACCTCCATGCCCTCCAGGCCCGCCGTGACCTCCTCGGCGAGCTTGTACACGTCGACCTGGGCGCGGCCGCACGACGGGCAGGACACGATCTCCAGGCGGCGCTGGCGCAGGTTCAGGGACTCCAGGATCTGGATGCCGACCTTGATCTCCTCAGCGGGGGGCGCCGAGAGCGAGACGCGGATCGTGTCGCCGATGCCCTCGGCGAGCAGCGCGCCGAAGGCGACGGCGGACTTGATCGTGCCCTGGAAGGCCGGGCCCGCCTCGGTGACGCCCAGGTGGAGGGGGTAGTCGCACTGGGCGGCCAGCTGGCGGTAGGCGTTGACCATGACCACGGGGTCGTTGTGCTTCACCGAGATCTTGATGTCCCGGAAGCCGTGCTCCTCGAACAGCGACGCCTCCCACAGCGCCGACTCCACCAGAGCCTCCGGCGTCGCCTTGCCGTACTTCTTCAGGAGCCGCGCGTCCAGCGAGCCCGCGTTCACACCGATCCGGATCGGCGTCCCGGCCTCGCCCGCCGCCTTGGCGATCTCCTTGACCTTGTCGTCGAACTGCTTGATGTTCCCCGGGTTCACCCGCACCGCCGCACAGCCCGCGTCGATCGCCGCGAACACGTACTTCGGCTGGAAATGAATGTCCGCGATCACCGGAATCTGCGACTTCCGCGCGATCACCGCGAGCGCGTCCGCGTCGTCCTGCGTCGGACACGCCACCCGCACGATCTGACAGCCCGACGCCGTCAGCTCCGCGATCTGCTGCAACGTCGCCCCGATGTCCGACGTACGCGTCGTCGTCATCGACTGCACCGACACCGGCGCGTCCCCGCCCACAGCCACCGACCCGACCTGGATCTTGCGACTGATCCTGCGGTCGGCCAGCTTGGTCGGAACGGACGGGATTCCGAGAGAAACGGCAGTCATCTGGCGTGCATCCCTAAGTGTGGATCAAGGTCCCGAGTCCGGCGGGCTCCGGGCTTCGCGGCTGCGCGCCGCGACATCGCTAGTTCGCGGGTTCGAGGTTACGACACCCCACAGGCCCCAAGCACATCCCACCCCGATGTCCACCCATTGGCGGGTGGTACCGCACAAACGACGGTGGCCGGACACACCCCGTGTCCGGCCACCGCAAACTTCGTACGACTAGGAAATTCTGACCGGGTTCACCACATCCGCGATCAGCACCAGAATGGTGAAGCAGATGAAGATCCCCGCCACCACATAGGCCACGGGCATCAGCTTCGCCACGTCGAACGGGCCGGGGTCGGGCCGCCGCAGGACCTTCGCCACGTTCCGGCGCAGCGATTCCCACAGTGCACCCGCGATGTGCCCGCCGTCCAGGGGCAACAGCGGCAGCATGTTGAACAGGAACAGCGAGAGGTTGAACCCGGCGAGCAGGAACAGCATCAGCGCGATCTGGTTCTGCGGCGGGATGTCCAGGGTGAACACCTCACCGCCGACGCGGGCCGCGCCCACCACGCCCATCGGGGAGTCCTGCTTGCGGTCGCCGTCGCCGAAGGCCGCGTCCCACAGGTCGGGGATCTTGGAGGGCAGGGCGATGATCGACTCGACGCCGTTCTCCATCATGGTGCCCATGCGGTCCACGGACTGGCCGAAGGACTGCTGGACGATGCCGGAGGCGGGGGTGAAGCCGAGGAACCCGGCGTACACGTACTTGCCCTCGACGTAGCCGCCGTCGCCGTCGGTCTTGCTGACCTGGTTCTTGATCAGGTTGGCGTGCAGGTCGACCCGCTTGCCGTCGCGCTCGACGGTGATCGTGGCCGGGCCCACGGTCTCGCGGATGCGGGACTGGAGCGCCGACCAGTCGTCGACGGACTTGCCCTGGAAGGCGACGATCTTGTCGCCCGCCTTGAGGCCCGCGGCCTTGGCGGGGGCGGGCTTGTCGCCCTTCGCGCACGTGGCGCGGTTCTCGCTGGCCTCGATCACACAGTCGGAGACCTTGCCGACGCTGGTGGTCTGGGTGCTGATGCCGAAGGTCATCATGACGCCGAGGAAGATCACGACGGCCAGGATCAGGTTCATGAAAGGACCGGCGAACATCACGATCACGCGCTTCCACGGCTTGCGCGTGTAGAAGAGCCGGGACTCGTCGCCGGGCTTGAGCTCCTCGAACGCCGCGGAGCGGGCGTCCTCGATCATGCCGCGCCAGGGCGAGGTGGACCGCGCCTCTATGCGCCCGTCGGGACCCGGCGGGAACATCCCGATCATGCGGATGTAGCCGCCGAGGGGGATCGCCTTGACGCCGTACTCGGTGTCGCCCTTCTTCCGGGAGAAGAGCGTCGGGCCGAAGCCGACCATGTACTGCGGCACGCGGATGCCGAACATCTTGGCCGTAGAGAGATGGCCGAGCTCGTGCCAGGCGATCGAGAAGAGCAGCCCGACCACGAAGACGACTATGCCGAGGATCATCATCAGGGTCGTCATGCACGAGCCTCCGCGGTCGTCTGGGGCGACTGTTTTGTCTGGGGCGTCTGGGGCGTCTGGGTCGACGCGGCCGTCAGTTCGCGGGCCCGGGCGCGCGCCCAGGTCTCCGCTTCGAGGACGTCCGCCACGGTCAGGGAGGTTCCCGAGCGGGGCGTGCCGTGCTCGGCGACGACCCGCGTCACGGTCTCCATGATCCCGTTGAAGGGCAGCGTGCCCGCCAGGAAGGCGTCCACGCACTCCTCGTTGGCCGCATTGAACACCGCGGGAGCCGTCCCGGCGAGCTCCCCGACGTGCCGGGCGAGCCCCACGGACGGGAACGCCTCAGTGTCCAGCGGGAAGAACTCCCAGGTGGAGGCCTTCGTCCAGTCGAACGCGGGCGCCGCGTCCGGCACCCGCTCGGGCCAGCCGAGCCCGATCGCGATGGGCCCGCGCATGTCCGGCGGCGTGGCCTGGGCGAGCGTGGAGCCGTCGGTGAACTCGACCATGGAGTGCACGTACGACTGGGGGTGCACGACGACCTCGATGCGGTCG
This sequence comes from Streptomyces sp. NPDC043996, assembly GCF_056435225.1. Classification (NCBI taxonomy): domain Bacteria; kingdom Bacillati; phylum Actinomycetota; class Actinomycetes; order Kitasatosporales; family Streptomycetaceae; genus Streptomyces; species Streptomyces sp. NPDC043996. Next base: position 70,793 of record NZ_JBWKEY010000012.1, read on the forward strand.
AAGGGGATGTCGTACAGGAGGTGGGCCTCGATCACCTCCAGGCCCTTGTTCACCAGGGTCGCCGAGTTCACCGTGATCACCGGGCCCATCGCCCACGTCGGGTGCGCGAGGGCGTCCTTCGGCGTGACGTCCGCCAGCTCGGCCTTCGTACGGCCGCGGAAGGGGCCGCCGGAGGCCGTGACGACCAGCTTGCGGACGTCGGCGCGGGTGCCCGCGGCGAGCGCCTGGAAGAGCGCGGCGTGCTCGGAGTCCACCGGGATGATCTGGCCGGGCTTGGCCAGGGCCTTCACCAGCGGCCCTCCGACGATCAGCGACTCCTTGTTGGCGAGGGCGAGCGTGCGGCCCGCCTCCAGGGCGGCGAGCGTGGGGGCGAGGCCGATGGAGCCCGTGATGCCGTTCAGGACGGTGTGGCAGGGCGAGGCGGCGAGCTCGGTGGCCGCGTCCGGGCCCGCGAGGATCTCCGGCAGCGGCTCCCCCGCCCCGTACTCCTCGCGCAGGGCCTCGCGCAGCGCGGGCACCACGTCCTCGCGGGCCACCGCGACGGTGCGCACGCGCAGCCGCCGGGCCTGCTCGGCGAGCAGCGTCACGCGGCCGCCCGCGGCGGACAGGCCTGTGACCCGGAAGCGGTCGGGGTTGCGCAGGACGAGGTCGATCGCCTGCGTGCCGATCGAGCCCGTGGAGCCGAGGACGGCGATCTCCCGCGGGCCGTCCGTGGGGACGGGGTCGAAGACGAGGTGCGGGTCGGCGAGGGGGGCGGGGCTATCGCTCATGCCCCCATTGTGGCCGGAGCGGGGCCCTTATCCGACAGCGCCTCTCGGATAGGGGCCTCGCGGTGCGCCCCAGGCCCGCCCCTTCCCGAACCGGGGGCTGCCGCCCCCGGCCCCCCGCCCAACTGCATTGGCGCTTCGCGCCTCGTCCTCAAACGCCGGACGGGCTGGAACCATCCGGCTCGGGCCGCGAAGATTCAGCCCCTCCGGCGTTTGAGGAGCGGGGTCTGGGGCGGAGCCCCAGGATCGGGAAGGGGCGGGCCTGGGGCGTCCCACGCGGGCTTCCGGCCTCCGCGTCAGTGGATGGGACGGTGGACGTTCTCCCGTTCGCTGGGGCCCGGGGTCGCGTCCGCGATCCAGGGGCCGTCGTCGCTGGGGTCGATGACGCCCTGTTCCAGCCAGGTGTACGCACCGGAGAGGACGCCCCGCACGACCTTGCGGTCCAGGTCGTCGGTGTTGGTCCACAGGCGGCCGAACAGTTCGTCGACGCGGATGCGGGACTGGCGGCAGAACACGTCGGCCAGCTGGTAGGCGGACTTGCCGTAGTCCTCGGTGGAGCGCAGGAGCTCGGCGCGCACGCAGGCCGCGCTCATCGCGAACAGCTCCGCGCCGATGTCGACGATCCGGCCGAGGAAGCCCTGCTTGGTCTCCATCCGGCCCTGCCAGCGCGACATGGCGTAGAACGTGGAGCGGGCCAGGCGGCGGGCCGAGCGCTCGACGTAGCGCAGATGTCCGGACAGGTCGGGGTGGCCCGCCGGGTGGAACTCGGCGTAGCTGCCCGGGAGCTGCCCCGCGCCCGCGACGAGCTTCGGCAGCCAGCGGGCGTAGAAGGCGCCCGCCGCCGCGCCCGCGCGCGCCTTGTCGGAGAGGGTCTTGTCCGGGTCGATGAGGTCGCCCGCGACCTTCAGGTGGGCGTCGACGGCCTCGCGGGCGATCAACAGGTGCATGATCTCCGTCGAGCCCTCGAAGATGCGGTTGATGCGCAGGTCGCGCAGCATCTGCTCGGCGGGGACCGCGCGCTCGCCGCGCGCCTTCAGGGACGCGGCGGTCTCGAAGCCGCGGCCGCCGCGGATCTGCACCAGCTCGTCGGCCATCAGGCAGGCCATCTCGGAGCCGTAGAGCTTGGCGAGGGCGGCCTCGATGCGGATGTCGTTGCGGTCCTCGTCGGCCATCTGGGAGGACAGGTCGAGCACGGCCTCCAGGGCGAAGGACGTCGCCGCGATGAAGGAGATCTTCGCGCCGACGGCCTCGTGGTACGCGACGGGCTTGCCCCACTGCTCGCGGGCGCCCGACCACTCGCGGGCGATCTTCAGGCACCACTTGCCCGCGCCGACGCAGGTCGCGGGCAGCGAGAGGCGGCCCGTGTTGAGCGTGGTCAGGGCGATCTTGAGGCCCGCGCCCTCCGGGCCGATGCGGTCGGTGGCGGGGACCCGCACCTGGTGGAAGCGCGTGACGCCGTTCTCCAGGCCGCGCAGGCCCATGAAGGCGTTGCGGTTCTCGACGGTGACCCCGGGCGACGCGGCCTCCACGACGAACGCGGTGATGCCGCCCTTGTGGCCCTCCGACTTCGGCACCCGCGCCATGACCACAAGGAGGTCGGCGACGACGCCGTTGGTCGTCCAGAGCTTCACGCCGTCCAGGATGTAGTCGTCGCCGTCCGGGACCGCCGTCGTGGCGAGCCGTGCCGGGTCCGAGCCGACGTCGGGCTCGGTGAGCAGGAACGCGCTGATGTCGGTGCGGGCGCAGCGGGGCAGATAGGCGTCCTTCTGCTCCTGGGTGCCGAACAGCTTCAGGGGCTGCGGCACGCCGATCGACTGGTGCGCGGAAAGGAGCGCGCCGATCGCCGGGGACGCGGAGGCGACCAGGGCGAGGGCCTTGTTGTAGTACACCTGCGTGAGGCCGAGCCCGCCGTACTTGGTGTCGATCTTCATGCCGAGGCAGCCGAGCTCCTTGAGGCCCGCGACCACCTCGTCGGGGATGCGCGCCTCGCGCTCGATGCGGGCGGAGTCGACCTTCGTCTCGCAGAAGTCGCGCAGCCTGGCCAGGAACTCCTCGCCCCTGCGGGCGTCGTCGGCGGCGGGCAGCGGGTGCGGGTGGATCAGGTCGAGCCGGAAGCGGCCGAGGAAGAGCTCCTTGGCGAAGCTGGGCTTGCGCCACTCCTGCTCCCGGGCGGCCTCGGCGACCTGGCGCGCCTCGCGTTCGGTGACGGCCGGGCGTACGGAGGGTGGGGTGTGTGGTGCGGACATGAGGCTCACCTCGCCGCGAGTCGGGATCATGGGTCCGAACCGGTGCGATCACCGCGTAGGGCGTGATCGCCCCGGATGGTTACTCACCGGTGCTACTGGATCGTTGGTACCCGATTCCGACCATTGTCACCAGCCCTCTCGTAGCGAACGGCGCACAACGAGACGGCCGGAGCCCCCGCACAGCGGGCTCCGGCCGTCCTCGCGCCACGTGGTGCCGCCGCTACAGGTCCAGGCCCGTGAGGACCATGACGCGCTCGTACGTGTAGTCGTCCATGGCGTAGCGGACGCCCTCGCGGCCCACGCCGGACTGCTTCACGCCGCCGTACGGCATCTGGTCCGCGCGGTAGGAGGGCGCGTCGCCGATGACGACGCCGCCGACCTCCAGGGCGCGGTGGGCGCGGAAGGCGGTCTGCAGGTCGTGCGTGAACACGCCCGCCTGGAGGCCGTACTTGGAGTCGTTCACGGCGTCGAAGGCGGCCTGCTCGCCGTCCACCTTCGTGACCGTGAGGACCGGCCCGAAGATCTCCTCGCGGGCGAGCGTCACGTTGGCGGGCACGTCGGCGAGCACGGTCGGGGCGTACGTGGCGCCGTCGCGCTCGCCGCCGGTCAGGAGGGTGGCGCCCGCCTTGACGGCCTCGTCGACCCAGGACTCCACGCGCTGGGCGGCGGCCTCGTTCACCAGCGGCCCCACCTCCGTCGCCGGGTCCGTGGGGTCGCCGGTGACCTGCGCCTCGACGGCCTTCACGACGCGCGCCACGAGCCGGTCGTAGACGGAGGCGTCGGCGATGACGCGCTGCACCGAGATGCAGGACTGGCCGCCCTGGTAGTTGGAGAAGGTCGCGATGCGCGAGGCCGCCCAGTCGAGGTCGGCGTCCGAGGAGAAGTCGCCGAGGACGACGGCCGCGCCGTTGCCGCCGAGCTCCAGGGTGCAGTGCTTGCGCGGCACCGAGTCCATGATCGCGTAGCCGACCTTGTCGGAGCCGGTGAAGGAGATGACCGGAAGCCGCTCGTCCTGGACCAGGGCGGGCATCTTGTCGTTGGCGACCGGGAGCACCGACCAGGACCCGGCGGGCAGCTCGGTCTCCGCGAGCAGCTCACCGAGGATCAGGCCCGACAGCGGGGTCGCCGGGGCGGGCTTCAGGATGATCGGCGTGCCGACGGCGATCGCCGGGGCGACCTTGTGGGCGCACAGGTTCAGCGGGAAGTTGAACGGCGCGATGCCGAGGACGACGCCCTTGGGGAAGCGGCGCGTGAGGGCGAGCCTGCCCTGGCCGCCCGCGTCCGTGTCCAGGCGCTGCGCCTCGCCGCCGTTGAACCGGCGGGCCTCCTCGGCCGCGAACCGGAACACGGAGATGGCGCGGCCGACCTCGCCGCGCGCCCACTTGATCGGCTTGCCGTTCTCGGCGGAGATCAGCAGCGCGATCTCCTCGGTGCGCTCCACGAGCCTGCGGCTCACGTGGTCGAGGGCGGCGGCGCGGACGTGCGCCGGGGTGGCCGCGAACTCCTCGCGCACGGCGTACGCGGCGGCGACGGCCTCCTCCACCTGGGCGTCGGTCGGGACGGCCGCCTTGCCGACGAGCCGGCCGTCCCACGGCGAGGTGACGTCGAGGGTCGTCTCGCCGGTGGTCTGGCGACCGGCGAGCCAGAAGGCGTGAATGGAAGTCATGCGTTCCACCGTAGGGGGGCGGGAATCTGTGGGGGGTTGTCCGAGTCGGCGTACTGGTGGGGCCTGGCGCGCCGTATTGGCGTGCCCTCGCGGTGCGCCCCAGACCCGCCCCTTCCCGAACTGGGGCTCCGCCCCAGACCCCGCTCCTCAAACGCCGGAGAGGCTGAAACACCTGCCGCAACCGGCAGGTTTCAGCCCGTCCGGCGTTTGAGGACGAGGCGCGGAGCGCCGATCGCTTTGAGCGGGGGGACGGGGGCGGCAGCACCCGGTTCGGGAAGGGGTGGGTCTGGGGCGTCCCACGCGGGCCTCAGTCCGGTGGCGTAGACGTCGCCTTCAGGGACAGCCACAGTTCCATCCGCACATCGGGGTCATCCAGGGACCGCCCCAAGATCTCCTCGACCCGCCGCATCCGGTACCGGAGGGTGTGCCGGTGGACGCCGAGGTCGGCGGCGGCCGCGTCCCACTGCCCGTGGCGGGAGAGCCACGCCCGCAGCGAGGCGACCAGATCGCCCCGCCCGGTCGCGTCGTGCTCGCGCAGCGCCCGCAGGAGGCCGTCCGCGAACGCCCGCACCGCGTCGTCGGCGAGCAGCGGAAGGACCGACCCGGCGGCCAGCTCCTCGTGCTCCACGAGGACCTTCCCGCGCCGCCGCGCGACGGAGAGCGCCTGTTCGGCCTGCTTGTAGGCGGGCGCGGCCGCGATGGGCCCGGCGGGCGCGGACAGGCCCATCAGGAGCCCGGGCCCTTCGCCGCCGTCACCGGCCGCGCCGGACCCGGAGGCGTAGGCGACGGCGGCCCGCTGCGCCGCCCCGCCGTCCTGGACGAGGAGGACGAGCCGCTCGCCGTCGGGCACGACGAGCAGGGCCTCGCCGACGCGGGCGGCGGCCGACTCGACGGCGTCGACGAGCGGCCCGGACCAGGGCGCGTCCGGGGTGGCCGGGGTGGCCGCGGACTCGGTCACGACGAGGCGGAACGGCGCGTCGAGCAGCTCGCCGTACAGGTCCCCGGCGACGGCCCGGGCGTGGTCGGGCTCCGCGGCGAGCAGCATGCGCAGCACGGCAGCCCCGATGCGCCCCTCGGCGGCCTGGAGGGAGCGGGAGCGCTCGGTGGTGAGGGTGAGGAGGGCGATCGCGGAGTGCACGGCGTAGCGCTCGGCGGTGCCGAGGGCTCCGGCCGTGCCGACGGCGAGGGCGGCGCGGGGGCGGCGCCCGGTGCCGAGGGAGTGCAGCTCGACGCGGTCCTCGGCGCCGGCCACGACGAGGCTCGCGGGAGCGGTGCGCTCCCGCAGCCGCTCGACGTCGGCGGTCAGGCGGGCGGCGCGGCGCGCGGCCCACTCGGGCGCGGTGGCGACGACAGCGCCGGAGGCGTCGTACAGCGAGGCCCAGCCGTCGACCTGCGCGGCGAGCGCGGCGAGCAGCCCCTCGGGGCCTTCGCCGAGGGCCTGCCGGGTGAGCTCGCGCTGGGCGGCGAAGCCCGCGGTGACCGCGCGGTACTGGTCGGCCGCGATGGCCGCCGACACGGCCTTGCTGATGGCGAGGAAGGGGGTGCGCCGTGGCACCTCAAGGAGCGGCAGGTCCTCCGCGGCCGCCGCGGCGAGCAGCGCGTCGGGGATGTCGGGGTAGTTGACGCCGACGGCGAAGCCGAGCCCGATGACGCCCGCGCCGACCAGCCGCTTCACGTACCGCCGCATCGCCTCCGGGTCCTCCGCGTCCAGCTGGAGCGCGGTGATCAGGAGCAGTTCGCCGCCCTCCATGTACGGGACGGGGTCGGCGAGCTCGCTGACGTGGGCCCAGCGCACGGGGGTGTCCAGGCCGCTCTCGCCCGCGCGCACGACGAGCTTGAGCGCGGAGTGCTGGACGAGCGAGGCGAGCGTGGGGGGCATGGGACCTTCAGGTCGTACGGCGGTGGGGGCCTGCGGGTGGCTGATCTCTCTTGGCCGACGCGTATGACGGCTACCGTCGATTCTGCCTCACCGTACGGTCGCCACGGGGGCTCCGCCGGGTTTCCGGGACCCGTGTATCGGCCTTCGGCCTCGTCCTCAAACGCCGGACGGGCTTGATCCTCCGCACCCGGGCTCGATCCCCGCAACCGTGAGATCAAGCGCAGGCCCGAACGATCCAGCCCGTCCGGCGTTTGAGGACCAGCCGCGCAGCGGCGGCACCCGGCGGCTGAAGCGGGCGGCAGCCTAGGCGCGCAGGTCCACCAGGAGCGGGGGCGCGTGCTCCCCGCGTACGTCCGTCAGGGAGAGCACCGCGTGCCCGGGGGGCACGGCGTGCGCGAGTTCGGAGGCGGACCAGCGCTCGCGCTCGACCTGGCGCACGGTCACCGCGCGGGCGGTGGGCGCCTTGCCGGTGATCACGCGGCGCAGGACGTGGAGGGCCTTGCCCGCGGGGGTCTCGGCGATGATCTGCCGGTCGGTGACGTCCCGCGCCTCGGTCCACTCCTTGCCCCACACCTCGGCGAAGTCCTGCCCGTCCCAGGGGGTGAGCCCGGACAGGGCCATGCGGCAGCCGACGGCGCCGAGCAGCGGGGTGCGCAGGGGGCGCGGGACGTCGTCGAGGGTGCGCAGGGTCATGACGACGCCCGCGTTCGCCGAGCGCAGCCGCTGGAGCCTGCGCACCGACTCGGGGGTCACGGTGCCGGTGGCGTCGTCGAGGACGAGGCAGGCGAAGAGCGAGCGGTCGTCGCGCGCGGCGGCGCTGGACGTGAACTGGGCGAGGACGAGCCGGGCGAGGATGCGCGAGGCGTCGGCGTGGCCGCGCTCGGGCAGGTCGATGCGGACCCGCACGGGGTGGTCTAGGGCCCGCAGCGAGAAGGGGGTGCTCTGCCCGGAGGTGTCGAAGAACGCGGCGAACGCGGGCCGGTCCAGGAGCGCGATCCGGTCGGCGAGGGTGGCCCCCAGGTCGCCGGGGTGCCCCAGCTGCCGCTCGCGGGCGTCGAGTTCGCGGAGCATGGCCTCGTGCCCGGCCTCGGTCAGGCCCTTGCGGAGCTCGCCGAGCGGTCCAGGCACGCCGTCGAGCAGGGCGCGCAGCTCGGGCACGCCGGGGAAGCGGCCGTTGACCGCGTGGTAGGGGCCGAGGAGCTGGGCGAGGACGGTCGTCGAGCGGCGCGTGTCGGCGCCCAGGTGCGGGTCGACGAGGTCGCCGACGAGCGCCTCGGCGAGCACGGCGGCGGCCTCGTCCGGGTCGGTGGCGCCGCCGTACAGGTCGAGGTCGTACACGGAGTCGGGGGCGCCGACCCGCACGACCACGTCGTAGTCGTCGGCGGGGCCGAGGCCCGCGCCCGCCGCGCCGACCACGACGACGGCGGCCCGCCCGGCGAGCGCCTGCAGGCACAAGGCCTCGGCGATCGGCCAGACGACGCTGCCGGTCTTGCCGGACCCGGCGGGCCCGACGGCGAGCAGCGAGGTGCCGATCAGCTCGGGGCCGATGCCGAGGCCGGTGTCGCGGTAGGCGTACGGGTTGCGCGGGTCGTCCAGGGTGGTGCCGAGCCGCACCTGGGAGGTGCGCAGGTCGTGCCGGGCGGCCCGGGCGGGCAGGTCCCGGTCGCCGGAGGGGTGCGGGCAGGCGGCGGCGCCGTCGCGCACGACGGCCTCGGTGAACGCGGCGAGCGTGTTGTTCCCCGAGCGCACCGTGCGCCAGGCGCGGGCGATGCGGGCGGCGTCGATGTCCTTCATCAGACCGGCGCGGGCGTCGGCGGCGAGCCGGTCGGCCGCGGGGCCCGCGCCCGCCTGCCGCAGCTGGGGCCAGAGGGCGGGGTCGTCCTCGGGCGGGGGCGGCGGCGCCGCGGGCTCGGGGCGCTTGAGGCGGGGCGCGACGAACCGGCGCCACACCTCGCCCCAGCGGCCGATCCGCCCGGCGCCGACCATGATGGCGAGGGCGATCGCGGTGTAGTACACGTTCCAGACGACGGCGTTGCCGACCTTGCTGCCCGTGTAGATCCAGGCGTCCGGCAGGAACAGCTCCAGGGGCACCACCCACCAGCCGCCCAGATAGCCGTTCCACAGCAGCGACCAGACGAGCCAGCCCACCAGGAAGGCGATGACCGCGCCGCTCAGCAGTTGCCGCGTCGGGATCACCTCCGGCTCCAGCTCGGGCCGGGGCGTATGCCCGAAGCGCCAGACGCCCGGCGCCGTCTTCGGCCGGGGCGCGCGCAGCCAGGCGAGGAACTCCTCCCCCTGGGCCCCCGGGGGCGCGCCCGGCGCCTGAGCGGGCCGGGGCGGAGCCGCGGGCGCCGGCGGGTGGGCCGCGCCACCGCGCGGCGGCGCCACGCGGGGCGCCGGAGTGGCGTGCGTACCGCGCGCGTCGTACGTGCCGTCGGAAGTCATGGCCCTTGCCCCCTGACCTGCCCTGTCTGCTGGTTCGCGGCTCAATCTAGTGCCCGCGCCGCGTCGTTGGGCCGTGTGCGCGCCGATCACGCCAGGGCGGGCCGCCGGGCCGTCCCTTTCCTGGCTATGTCCTGGCTATGTCCACCACGGACAAGCGCCACGCCCAACCTCTCCCCCGTGGAGCATGCCCGTGCTCCCCCGCCGCCCCTAACCTGCGGAGAAAGGCCAAGAAAACGTCCACAAGCCGCGTGCCCCGAGGACGTCCGCACGATCCACCCCCAGGAGCCCCTCATGACCGCACTTCCCCAGGAGCGCCGCGTCGTCACCGCCATCCCCGGGCCGAAGTCCCAGGAGCTGCAGGCCCGCCGTCTCGCCGCGGTGGCCGGTGGCGTGGGCTCCGTCCTGCCCGTGTTCACGGCGCGCGCGGGCGGCGGCATCATCGAGGACGTCGACGGCAACCGTCTGATCGACTTCGGCTCCGGCATCGCGGTGACGAGCGTCGGCGCCTCCGCCGAGGCCGTCGTCCGCCGCGCCTCCGCGCAGCTGGCGGACTTCACCCACACCTGTTTCATGGTCACGCCGTACGAGGGCTACGTGGCCGTCGCCGAGGCCCTCGCCGAGCTCACGCCCGGTGACCACGCCAAGAAGTCGGCGCTGTTCAACAGCGGCGCCGAGGCCGTCGAGAACGCCGTCAAGATCGCCCGCGCGTACACCAAGCGCCAGGCCGTCGTCGTCTTCGACCACGGCTACCACGGCCGCACCAACCTCACGATGGCCCTGACGGCGAAGAACATGCCGTACAAGCAGGGCTTCGGCCCGTTCGCGCCCGAGGTGTACCGGGTGCCGGTGGCGTACGGCTACCGCTGGCCGACCGGTGCCGAGAACGCCGGCCCCGAGGCCGCCGCCCAGGCGATCGACCAGATCTCCAAGCAGGTCGGCGCGGACAACGTGGCCGCGATCATCATCGAGCCGGTGCTCGGCGAGGGCGGCTTCATCGAGCCCGCCGCCGGCTTCCTGCCCGCGATCAGCCAGTTCGCTTCAGACAACGGCATCGTCTTCGTGGCCGACGAGATCCAGTCCGGCTTCTGCCGCACCGGCCAGTGGTTCGCCTGCGAGGACGAGGGCATCGTCCCCGACCTGATCACGACGGCCAAGGGCATCGCGGGCGGCCTGCCGCTCGCCGCCGTCACCGGCCGCGCCGAGATCATGGACGCCGCGCACGCGGGCGGCCTCGGCGGCACCTACGGCGGCAACCCGGTGGCCTGCGCGGGCGCGCTCGGCGCCATCGAGACCATGAAGGAGCTCGACCTCAACGCCAAGGCGAAGCGGATCGAGGCCGTGATGAAGGCCCGGCTGACCGCCATGGCCGAGAAGCACGAGCTCATCGGCGACATCCGCGGCCGGGGCGCGATGATCGCGATCGAGCTGGTCAAGGACCGCGCCACCAAGGAGCCGGACGCGGCGGCGGCCGGCGCCCTGGCCAAGGCCTGCCACGCTGAGGGACTGCTCGTCCTGACCTGCGGCACCTACGGCAACGTGCTGCGCTTCCTGCCGCCGCTCGTGATCGGCGAGGACCTCCTCAACGAGGGCCTGGACATCATCGAGTCGGCACTCGCCGCGCTCTGACCCGTCGGCGGGCGCGGCTCGCCGCCGCCGGTCTGGACCACTGGAGCCGGGGCCGTCCCACGCGGGGCGGCCCCGGCTTTCCGTATGCCGCGACCTGCTGCGAATGAGCCGCGGAACACCTCCTGACATGTGTGGACCTCGCCCGGTGCGGCAGCCGTGACCTGGGGTGACGGTCAGGGCCTGTGAAGAACGTGTGCGAGCCCCATGGCGGGATGCCGTTGCGCCTGTCGACCCCTGAACTCCTGACGTACGGTTTCTGCAGATGAGAGAAACACCCGCTCACGGGAGACCGTGAGCGACTCCAGGTCGGAGCCTCCCCAGCCCCGCCCTGGGCGTGCCATCGCGCACACACCCGGAGCCTTGGGCTCCGGAACTCCTCACCGACCGGATGGCCACCCGCCCCAAACCCCCCGGGGCGCGCGGCAGCCCGGTCACGTCGGCCACACGGCCGAGTCCCACTGAAGGGCTAGCGCATACCCCCCCTTGCGCTGGCCCTTCAGTGTTGTGGTGGGCGAAGTCCTCACCCGCCGGACGGCAAGAGGTCGGGGGCGGACGCCTTGCCGCCGGGCCGCTGCGCCTTCTTGGCGAGGTCAGCCGGGGGCAGCCCCTTGGCGAACTCGTCATGGCCGATCCAGGTGGATTCCCACTCGCTGGCGGGCGTGGTGTCGCGGGTCAGCAGCCACTGGGTGTTGATGCGTTCCTTGCCCTCGCTGAAGAACTGACCGCTCCACGTGGTGTTCGAGTGCGCGTTCCGGAATTCATTGCGCCATGAGACGGTCCACCCCAGCGTCGTGCCCTCACCCCCGCCCGCGGGCTTGGCGTCGACGCGGCCGGTCAGGACGTACTGGCGCTCCGCGTTGCCGACCGCGGACTCGTACGTACCACTCAACTGGCCGTCAGGGCTGACCTTCAGCCTCATGACGGACCCCAACTGGTTGTGCCACACACCAGCGAGTCTCTTGAGGTCCGAGGACGAGGTGGCCGGCTTCTCCTCGCGAGGGCCCGCGGAGGCGCTCGCGGTGACGCCGACGAGCACCATCAGGGGGACGACCGCTGGGATCACGAACTTCCGTAAGCTGTGCATCAGTTCTCCTCTTTCGTCGTGAGTGCGTCGTGAGTGCGTCGCGATGGCGTCATGACGGTGAGATGGAGTTGCTGAGCTGACATGCGGAATCTCGTTGCGGTGGAGCGTGGCCGGAGGGCGGGAGCTGTACCCGCGCCCGGCTCCCGACCACGGTAGCGACTGGGGTCCGGCGGCGGAAAGCGGTAAGGGAGCTTTCCTGTCAGGCTGTGGCCCATGATCGCCCCCTCGGACCGGACCCCTCAGCGCGCGCCTGCCCCGCAAGGCAGCAGGCCCCCTGTCCTGGGGCGGCCGACCGTCCTTGTCTGCCTCGGCGCCCTCGCCTTCGCGCTGCTCACCTGGCTGATCCTCATCGAGGGCCCCGTGCGCCGCCTCGACGAGCGTCTCGATCGCGCGCTGCGGGGCCGCCTGCTGCCGCGCGGCGTCGCTGAACTCTGCGCCGACCTCGGCAACATGGCGGTCGCGCTGCCGGTTCTCGCCCTCGCGCTCGGGTACGCCGCCTGGCGCGGGCGCCGCGCGGCCGATTTCCGGTGGTGGCTGCCGCCGCTGGCCGCGGCGCTCGCCATGGCCGCCGTGCCCGCCCTCGTCGTACCGCTGAAAGCGGCCGTCGCCCGGCCCGCGCCGCCGGGCATGGACGGCACCGGCTACTACCCCTCCGGGCACACGGCGACCGCCGTCGTCGCCTATGGCGCGGCCGCGCTCCTGCTGCTCCCCCGTGTCCGCTTCCCGCGCGCTCTGCTCACCGGCTGCGCCCTGCTGAACCTCGCGGTCGGCCTCGGCCTGGTCGTGCGCGGCTACCACTGGCCCGCGGACGTCCTTGCGAGCTGGCTGCTCGGCGGGACGCTCCTGACGGGCGTGCTCCTGGTGTGGGCGCGCCACGGGCGGCGGCCCGCCGAGCGGTGACCGGGCGGGTCAGCCGAAGTACGCGTCGAAGTTCTTCGAGAACTCCCGGTTGTTGAAGCGGTCCCAGTTGATCGACCAGGTCATCAGGCCGCGCAGCGCGGGCCAGGTGCCGTGGGTCCGGTACGAGCCGCAGTTGGTCTTCTTGGTCAGGCAGTCCAGGGCCTTGTTGACCTCGGCGGGCGCGACGTGGCCGTTGCCCGCCTGGGGCGAGGCGGGCATGCCGATGGCCACCTTCTCGGGCGGCAGCGGCGGGAAGACGTTCGCGGTGTTGCCCTTGACCGGGAAGCCGGTGAGCAGCATGTCGGTCATGGCGATGTGGAAGTCGGCGCCGCCCATCTGGTGGTACTGGTTGTCGAGGCCCATGACCGGGCCCGAGTTGTAGTCCTGGACGTGCAGCAGGGTCAGCTCGTCGCGCAGCGCGTGGATGACGGGCAGATACGCGCCCGCGCGCGGGTCGCCGCCCCACTGTCCTGGGCCGTAGTGCTGGTAGCCGAGCTGCACGAAGAACGTCTCCGGCGCCATGGTGAGGGTGAAGCCGGAGCCGTACTTGGCCTTGAGGGTCTTCACGGCGGAGATCAGGTTGACGATCACCGGGGTCTTGGGGTTCTTGAAGTCGCTGTCGCCCGCGTTCAGCGAGAGCGAGTGGCCCTCGAAGTCGATGTCGAGGCCGTCGAGGCCGTACTCGTCGATGATCGCCGAGACGGACGAGACGAACTTGTCGCGGGCCGCCGTGGTGGTGAGCTGGACCTGGCCGTTCTGGCCGCCGATGGAGATCAGGACCTTCTTGCCCGCCGCCTGCTTGGCCTTGATCGCGGCCTTGAACTCGTCCTTGGTCTCGACGTTGGGGCACTCCGTCTTCGGGCAGAGGCCGAAGCGGATGTCGCCGGAGGTCGCGGAGGTCGGCTCGCCGAAGGCCAGGTCGATGACGTCCCAGCTGTCCGGGGTGTCCGCGAGGCGCGTGTAGCCGGAGCCGTTGGCGAAGCTGGTGTGGAGGTAGCCGACCAGGGCGTGGGTGGGCAGGGCCGCACCCGCCGTGTCGACGGTGGCCGGGGCGCGCGTGGAGCCCGCCGACGCGTCGGCGGGGCTCTGCGCCACGAGCATGCCGGATGCCGCGAGCGCCAGGGCGGCGGTCGCGGTGAGGAGTCTGGGCCTGGGCGACCGGGAACGGGAGCGTGCCACAACTGCCTCCGGAAGTGGGGGTGGTGGAGAGCAGGACACACTCAAGTTGGTCCAGACCAAATAAACTTGTCAAGGCCCTGTCAGCTTGACGGCGACCCCGTGTCAGCCTGACGGCGACTCCGTGGGCCCCTCCCCCGGCTCCCGTGCCAGCAGTGCCGCCGCCTCGTGCATGGCGAGCTCCAGGAGCGCGGGGTCGACGAGCGTGCCCGAGCCGTCCGGCGGGATCAGCCAGCGCACCGCCCCCGTGGAGCGTCCGGGATACGGAACGACGATCCAGGTGCCGCGCCCCGCGCCCCGCACCCCCGTCCCCACCCAGCGCGCCACCGTGCCCGGCGGCACGAAGAACCCCATCCGGGAGTCGCCGAAGTCGGCGAGCACCGGACCCGGCCGGTCGACCACCCGCGTCAGCACGTCGAGGGTGGGGTGGCCGAGCTCGCCCGGCAGGATCAGGACGTCCCAGAGCCTGCCCGCCGGAAGCAGTGTGACCCCCAGCGGGTTGCGCTCCCACTCCCAGCGGCAGGCATCCGGATCCGGCGCCACCGACACCAGCCACTCCACCGCCGTTTTCGCCCCTGAGCCACTCATGGACCAACCTCCCTCTTCCCGTGGTTTTCCCGTGATTTCGGGTCCGCGCGGGTGCGCGGCACGTGGAAGAGGGGCCCGGGGCCCCGGCATTACGCGGCTTCGGCTACTCGTTGGTAGTGAATCGGCTCACGGCACTGGACGGGCGTACGCCGGGGGGCGGCCGACGGCCGGTGCGCGGCGGCGCGCCGCCCGCACGGGTGAGGCGGCGTCAGCTGTCGAAGCCCAGGCCGAGGCGGTCCAGGGACCTGAGCCACAGATTGCGCCGCCCGCCGTTGGCGTCCGCGCGGGCCAGCGCCCACTTGGTGACGGTCACGCCCGTCCAGGCGAACGGCTCGGGCGGGAACGGCAGCGGCTTGGAGCGGACCATCTCCAGGGACGTCCGCTCGGTGCGCTCGCCCGCCAGCAGGTCGAGCATCACGTCGGCGCCGAAGCGGGTGGCCCCGACACCGAGGCCCGTGTACCCCGCCGCGTAGGCGACCCGGCCCCCGTGCGCCGTGCCGAAGAACGCCGAGAACCGCGTGCACGTGTCGATCGCCCCGCCCCACGCGTGCGTGAAGCGCACCCCCTCCAGCTGCGGGAAGCAGGTGAAGAAGTGCCGGGCCAGCCTCGCGAACGTCTCGGGGCGCTGGTCGTACTCGGCGCGCACCTTGCCGCCGAAGGGGTAGATCGCGTCGTACCCGCCCCACAGGATGCGGTTGTCCGCGGAGAGCCGGAAGTAGTGGAACTGGTTGGCCGCGTCGCCGAGGCCCTGGCGGCCCTGCCAGCCGATCGAGGCCAGTTGCTCGGGGGTGAGCGGCTCGGTCATGAGCGCGTAGTCGTACACCGGGACGGTGTACGCGCGCGCCCGCTTGACCAGCGAGGGGAAGACGTTGGTCCCGAGCGCGACCTGGCGCGAGAAGACCCGGCCGTAGGGCGTGCGGATCGCCATGCCCGCGCCGGAGGAGGCGAGGTCGAGCGCCGGGGTGTGTTCGTAGACGCGCACGCCGAGCTCGCGGCAGACGCGCTTGAGGCCCCAGGCCAGCTTCGCCGGGTGCAGCATGGCGACGCCCTCGCGGTCCCAGAAGCCGCCGAGGAAGGTCGGCGAGTCGACCTGTGCGCGCACCTCGTCCGCGTCGAGCATCTCGGCGGTGCCGGTCAGGCCGTGGGCGGCCATCTCCTCGTACATCTCGTGGAGTTCGGCGAGCTGGTGCGGCTGCGTCGCGACGTCGATCTCGCCGGTGCGCTCGAAGTCGCAGTCGATGGCGTAGTGCTTGACGGCGGCCTCGATCTCGTCGAGGTTGCGGGCGCCGAGCCGCTCAAGGTCGGCGATCTCGTCCGGCCAGCGGGCCAGGCCGTTGGGCACGCCGTGGGTGAGGGACGCGGCGCAGAAGCCGCCGTTGCGCCCGGAGGCGGCCCAGCCGATCTCGCGGCCCTCGACGAGGACGACGTCGCGCTGGGGGTCGCGCTCCTTGGCGATCAGGGCGGTCCACAGGCCGCTGTAGCCGCCGCCGACGACGAGCAGGTCGCAGCGCTCGTCGCCGACGAGGGCGGGTTCGGGGGCGGGCCTGCCGGGGTCGTCGAGCCAGTACGCGACCGGCTTGGCTTCGGCGAGAGCGGCGGTCCAGCGGTTCATGGCACGTGGGGCCATGATTTCCAACTCCTTCAGAATTCTCAGAGAGCCTTCTTGTCGCGGCGCCTGCCGACGAACATTCCGGCCAGGACGAGAATGACGGCGATGAGGAACATCGCCGTACCGATCACATTGATCTGAACGGGCGTGCCGCGCTGCGCGGATCCCCAGACGAACATGGGGAAGGTCACAGTCGAACCGGCGTTGAAGTTCGTGATGATGAAATCGTCGAACGACAGGGCGAAGGCGAGCAGCGCGCCCGCCGCGATGCCCGGCGCCGCGATGGGCAGCGTGACCCGCAGGAAGGTCTGCACGGGCCCGGCGTAGAGGTCCTGCGCGGCCTGCTCCAGGCGCGGGTCCATGGACATGACGCGCGCCTTCACGGCCGTCACCACGAAGCTCAGGCAGAACATGATGTGCGCGATCAGGACGGTCCAGAAGCCGAGCTGCGCCCCCATGTTGAGGAACAGGGTGAGCAGCGAGGCCGCCATCACCACCTCGGGCATGGCCATCGGCAGGAAGATCAGCGAGTTCACCGCGCCGCGCGCCCGGAAGCGGTAGCGCACCAGGGCGAAGGCGATCATGGTGCCGAGCACGGTGGCGCCGAGCGTCGCCCAGAAGGCGATCCGCAGGCTCAGCGACAGCGAGCCGCACATGTCGGCGACGCCGCACGGCTCCTTCCACGCGTCCAGCGAGAACTCCTGCCAGGAGTAGTTGAAACGGCCTTTGGGCTTGTTGAAGGAGAAGACCGTGACGACGACATTGGGCAGCAGCAGATAGGCGAGCGTCAGCAAGCCCGCTATGACGACGAGGTTTCTGCGCAGCCAGCGCAAGAATGCGGCCATCAGACGAGGTCCTCCGTCCCGGACTTGCGGATGTAGAAGGTCACCATGAACAAGATGGCGGCCATGAGGATGAAGGAGAGCGCGGCCGCCGTGGGGTAATCCAGAATGCGCAGGAACTGCGTCTGGATGACGTTGCCGACCATGCGCGTGTCGGTGGAGCCGAGCAGATCGGCGTTCACGTAGTCACCGGCGGCCGGGATGAAGGTGAGCAGCGTGCCCGAGACGACGCCCGGCATCGACAGCGGGAAGGTGACCTTGCGGAAGGTCGTGGACGGCCGCGCGTAGAGGTCGCCCGCCGCCTCGTGCAGGCGCGGGTCGATCCGCTCCAGGGACGTGTACAGCGGCAGGATCATGAACGGCAGGAAGTTGTACGTGAGTCCGCAGACCACGGCCAGCGGCGTGGCGAGCACGCGGTCGCCGTCGGTGGCGCCGAGCCAGTTGGTGACGTCGAGCAGGTGCAGCGAGTTCAGCGCGCCGACGACGGGCCCGCCGTCCGCGAGGATCGTCTTCCACGCCAGCGTCCGGATGAGGAAGCTGGTGAAGAACGGCGCGATGACCAGGACGAGGATCAGATTGCGCCAGCGTCCCGCGCGAAAGGCGATGAGGTACGCCAGCGGATAGCCGAGCAGCAGGCAAAGGACCGTGGCGACGCCCGCGTAGAGCACCGACCGCAGGAACTGCGGCCAGTAGTCGCCGAGCGCGTCCCAGTAGGTGGCGAAGTGCCAGGTGACCTTGTAGCCCTCTTCGAGGGAGCCGGTCTGGACGGACGTGGAGGCCTGGTAGACCAGCGGCAGCGCGAAGAAGACGAGCAGCCACAGGATGCCGGGCAGCAGCAGCCAGTACGGGACGAGTCGGCCGCGCCTGCGACGCGGGGAGGGCGCCGGGTCCTGGGCCTCCTCGGCCGCCGGGGCCGTGGTGGGGGCGGTCACGCGTCTTCCCCCGCCTTCGCTGTCTCCGTCTGCTCCATGCCCGCCTCGGCGTCCTGCGCCGCGTCGAGGCCGAAGGTGTGCGCGGGGTTCCAGTGCAGGACGACATCGGCGCCGGGGGTCAGGCGCGGGTCGCGCTCGATGTTCTGCGCGTACACCTGGAAGCCCGCGCAGACGGGGGTGTCCACCACGTACTGGGTGGACACGCCGATGAAGCTGGAGTGGACGATGCGGCCGGTGACGCGGTTGCGGCCGTCGGGGACGGTGCCCGCGTCGTCGGCGTGGGTGAGGCTGATCTTCTCGGGCCGGATGCCGACGTAAACCTTGACGCCGGTGCCGTGCGGGGCGTGGCAGCGGGCCTTGGGCAGGGTCAGCTTGCCGCCGCCCGCGCGCAGGACGAGATCGCCGCCGCTGGCGGAGCCGACCTCGGCCTCGATGAAGTTGGAGGTGCCGAGGAAGTTGGCGACGAACGTAGTGCCCGGGTTCTCGTACAGGTCGGCGGGCGCGCCCTGCTGTTCGACGCGGCCCCCGTTCATCACGGCGACGGTGTCGGCCATGGTCATGGCCTCCTCCTGGTCGTGCGTGACGTGCACGAAGGTGATCCCGACCTCGGTCTGGATGCGCTTGAGCTCCAGCTGCATCGTGCGGCGCAGCTTGAGGTCGAGGGCGCCGAGCGGCTCGTCGAGGAGCAGCACCTTGGGGTGGTTGATGAGGGCGCGGGCCACGGCGACGCGCTGCTGCTGGCCGCCGGAGAGCTGGTGCGGCTTCTTGCGGGCCTGCTCGCCCAGTTGGACCAGGTCGAGCATGTCGCCGACCTGCTTCTTCACCGACTTGATGCCGCGCCGGCGCAGACCGAAGGCGACGTTCTCGAAGATGTCGAGGTGCGGGAAGAGCGCGTACGACTGGAAGACCGTGTTCACGGGGCGCTTGTACGGCGGCAGCGCGGTCACGTCCTGCTCGCCGAGGCACACGGTCCCTGTGCTCGGCTCCTCCAGGCCCGCGATCATGCGCAGGGTGGTGGTCTTGCCGCAGCCGGACGCGCCGAGCAGCGCGTAGAACGAGCCCTGGGGCACGGTGAGGTCGAGCGGATGCACGGCCGTGAAGGAGCCGTACGTCTTGCTGATCCCCGTCAGGCGGACGTCGCCGCTGGTGTCGGTCATGAGTTCTTCCCAAGTGGTGAGCGGTCAAGGCGGCGGTCGGGAGAGGGTGTTCAGGACCCGGTGAGCCGGGCGAACTTCCCCTCGTACGCGGTCTCTTCCTTCGGCGTGAGCGACCGGAAGGCGCGGGACTTCGCCGCCATCTCCTTGTCGGGCAGGATCAGCGGGTTGCGGGCCGCCTTGGGGTCGATCTCGGCGAGGGCGTCGCGGACGCCGTCGACCGGGCACACGTAGTTGATGTACGCGGCCAGGCGGGCCGCGGGCTGTGGCTCGTAGTAGTAGTCGATGAGCCGTTCGGCGTTGCGCTTGTGGCGCGCCTTGTTGGGGATCAGCAGGTTGTCCGTGGAGGTGACGTAGCCGCTGTCGGGGATCGCGAACTCGATGTCGGGGTTGGACAGTTTCAGCTGGACGACGTCACCGGCCCAGGCCACGCAGGCGGCGATGTCGCCCTTGTCGAGGTCGGCGGTGTAGTCGTTGCCGGTGAAGCGGCGGATCTGCCGCTTGTCGACGGCCTTCTGGAGGCGGGCGATGGCCGCGTCGAAGTCGTCGTCCTTGAAGTCGGACGGGTCCTTGCCCATGTCGAGCAGCGTCATGCCGACGGTGTCGCGCATCTCGGAGAGGAACCCGACGCGCCCCTTCAGCTTCGGCTCGTCGAGCAGCTGCGAGACGGAGGTGATCTCCTTGCCGTCGGTCGCCTTCTTGTTGTACGCGATGACGGCGGAGATGCCGGTCCAGGGGTAGGAGTAGGCGCGTCCGGGGTCCCAGTCCGGCGAGCGGAACTGGGCGGACAGGTTGGCGTAGGCGTGCGGCAGCTGGGAGGCGTCGAGCCGCTGCACCCAGCCGAAGCGGATCAGGCGGGCGGCGAGCCAGTCGGTGACGCAGATGAGGTCGCGGCCGGTGTCCTGCCCCGCGGCGAGCTGCGGCTTGACCTTCCCGAAGAACTCGTTGTTGTCGTTGATGTCCTCGGTGTACTTGACCGAGATGCCGGTGCGCTTGGTGAACGCCTCCAGGGTCGGCCGCCGCTTGTCGTCGTCGACGTCCATGTACTCGGTCCAGTTGGAGAAGTGCACGCGCTTCTCCTTGGCCGAGCGGTCCTCGGCGGCGATGCCGCCCGTGCCCTTGCCCGCGGCGGGGATGCCGCAGGCGCTCAGGGCGCCGAGCCCGCCCGCGGCGAGGGCGCCGCCGCCGGTGGCGCGGAGGAGGGAGCGGCGGGTGAGCGCGGCCCGGCCGCTGGTCAGGCCGCGCCGCAGGGCGGCCCGCTGGGCCGGGGAGAGACGGTCCGGCTCGTACTGCTCCATGCGCTGGTCTGCCCTTTCGGGAGGGTCCCTTGCGGGAGGGTTGAGGGCGGGCGCCGCCCGGTCTCGCGGCGCCCCGGCCCGTGCTGGCTATCTGTCCCCGAAGATCGTGCGGTGCCAGTCCTTCCTCGCGACCGCGGTGTTGTCGAACATGACGTGCTTGATCTGGGTGTACTCCTCGAACGAGTACGCGGACATGTCCTTGCCGTAGCCGGAGGCCTTGTAGCCGCCGTGCGGCATCTCGCTGAGGATCGGGATGTGGTCGTTGACCCAGACGCACCCGGCCTTGATCTCGCGCGTCGCGCGGTTCGCGCGGAAGACGTCGCGGGTCCAGGCGGAGGCGGCGAGGCCGTAGGGCGTGTCGTTGGCGAGCCGGAGCCCCTCGTCGTCGCCGTCGAAGGGCAGCACGACGAGCACGGGGCCGAAGATCTCGGCCTGGACCACCTCGCTGTCCTGCGCCGCGTCCGCGATGAGCGTGGGCTTGTAGTACGCGCCCGGGTGCTCGGGCGCCGCGCCGCCGGTGACGACGCGGGCGTAGACCCTGGCCCGCTCGACGAAGCCCGCGACGCGGTCGCGGTGGGCGCCCGAGATGAGGGGGCCGAGGTCGGTGGCGGGGTCGAAGGGGTCCCCGAGCCGCACCTGCCCCATGAGCTCGGCGACCCCGTCGACGAAGGCGTCGTACAGGGGGCGCTGCACATAGGCGCGGGTCGCGGCCGTGCAGTCCTGGCCGCTGTTGATGAGGGCGCCCGCGACGGCGCCGTGCACGGCGGCCTCCAGGTCGGCGTCGTCGAAGACGACGAAGGGCGCCTTGCCGCCGAGCTCCAGGTGCAGGCGCTTGACGGTGGCGGTGGCGATCTCCGCGACGCGCTTGCCGACGCCGGTGGACCCGGTGAAGGAGGTCATGGCGACGCCCGGGTGGCCGACGAGGCGCTCCCCGGCGTCACGGCCCGCGCCGGTAACGACGTTGACGACCCCGTCGGGAATCCCGGCAGCCGTGGCGGCCTCGGCGAACATCAGCGAGGTGAACGGCGTCAGCTCGGAGGGCTTGAGCACGATGGTGTTCCCGGCGGCGATGGCCGGGAGCACCTTCCAGGCCGCCATCTGGAGCGGATAGTTCCAGGGCGCGATGGAGCCGACGACGCCGATGGGTTCACGGCGTACGTACGAGGTGTGGTCGCCGCCGTCGTACTCGCCCGCGGACTGGCCCGCCAGGTGCCGGGCTGCGCCCGCGAAGAAGGCCGTGTTGTCGAGGGTGCCGGGGACGTCGAACTCGCGGCTGAGCTTGATGGGCTTGCCGCACTGGAGGGACTCCGCGCGCGCCAGGTCCTCGGCGCGGGCCGCGAGCTCGGCGGCGAACCGGTGCATGGCGTCGGAGCGCTCGCCGGGGCTCGCGCCCGCCCAGCCGGGGAACGCGTGCGCCGCGGCGGCGACGGCGGCGTCCACGTCCGCGGCCCCCGCGAGCTCGTAGTCGAGGACCTCCGCGCCGGTGGCCGGGTCCACCACGGCGTGGCGCCGCCCCGAGGTGCCGCGGGTGAGCCGCCCCGCGATGTACTGCGCGCCGTTCGCGAAGCGCTCCCGCGCCGGGAAGAGGCCGTCGCGCGCCTGGGCTGTGTGCATACCGCTCTCCTCCGCCACCGCCCTCGACCGAGGGGGACGGCGTAGCTCCAGATCGATTTGAGTGCCGATCCTGACAGAGGGCCGATAGTCCAACAAGTGATTCCGTAGTTGCCTTTTGGTTACGCGACGGAATCTGTCGACCAGGTGTCGAGTCGGCCCGGGAAAGGGGGGACGGAGTGTCCGTGGTCCGTGCCGGGGTGGCGTGCATGACCTAGATCGCGGGGGCGCATACGGCCGGGATTCGCTCGGCGGCCGTGACGGCGAAGCACGCGGCGCTCGCGGCGCGCCCCAGACCCGCCCCTTCCCGCTCCGGGTGCGGCTGCCCCCGTTCCCCCGCTCACAGCAATCGGCCTTCGGCCTCGTCCTCAAACGCCGGACGGGCTGAAATCCGTCTCAGCCACGGCCGGGGATCTTCAGCCCGTCCGGCGTTTGAGGACGAGGCGCGAAGCGCCAATGCTTTTCGGGGGTGACAGGGGGCGGAGCCCCATGGTTCGGGAAGGGGCGGGCCTGGGGCGCCCCGCGAAGGCCCGAGCGGCGCGCGCCTACGATGATCCGGACCCCTTGGGGTCGCCCGATCAGCCGATCAAACCGTTCCGGGGAGGAACCGCCGTGACCGAGAGCACGCACACCACCTTCATCGCAGGGCTGCCCAAGGCGGAACTGCACGTCCACCACGTCGGCTCGGCCTCCCCGCGCATTGTGTCCGCCCTCGCCGCCCGCCACCCCGACTCCAAGGTGCCGAGGGACGTCGAGGCGCTCGCGGAGTACTTCTCGTTCACGGACTTCGCGCACTTCATCGACGTCTATCTGTCGGTCGTCGACCTCATCCGCACCCCGGACGACGTGCGGCTGCTCACCTTCGAGGTCGCCCGCGAGCTGGCCCGCCAGAACGTGCGCTACGCGGAGCTGACCATCACCCCGTACTCCTCCACCCGCCGCGGCATCGACGAGCGCGCCTTCATGGCCGCCATCGAGGACGCCCGCAAGACGGCCGAGTCGGAGCTCGGTGTCGTGCTCAGGTGGTGCTTCGACATCCCGGGCGAGGCCGGGCTCGTCTCCGCCGAGGAGACCCTGCGCCTGGCCACGACCGACGGCATCCGCCCCGAGGGCCTGGTCTCCTTCGGCCTCGGCGGCCCCGAGATCGGCGTGCCGCGCCCGCAGTTCAAGCCGTACTTCGACCGCGCGATCGCCGCGGGCCTGCGCTCGGTGCCGCACGCGGGCGAGACCACGGGCCCGCAGACGGTGTGGGACGCCCTGACGCACCTGCGCGCCGAGCGCATCGGCCACGGCACCAGCTCCGCCCAGGACTCGGAGCTCCTCGCGCACCTCGCCGAGCACCGCATCCCGCTGGAGGTCTGCCCGACGTCGAACATAGCGACGCGCGCCGTCGCCACGCTCGACGAGCACCCCCTGAAGCAGTTCGTGGACGCCGGGGTGGTGGTGACGATCAACTCCGACGACCCGCCGATGTTCGGCACCGACCTCAACAACGAGTACGCGGTCGCCGCCCGCCTCCTCGACCTCGACGAGCGCGGCATCGCGGCGCTCGCGAAGAACGCCGTCGAGGTGTCGTTCCTGGACGAGGCGGGCAAGCGGCGGATCACCACCGAGATCGACGCCTACACCGAGTCGTGGCTGGCCCGCTGACCGCCGCACCCCACGTCACAATGGGCCCATGCGCACCGTCACCGCCGTGGCCCACCGAGGCGATCCCTACCGCGTCCGCGAGAACACCCTGCCCTCGCTGCGCTCCGCGTACGACCGGGGCGCGGACGCGGTGGAGATCGACGTCCGCCTGACCGCCGACGGCGTGCCCGTGCTGCTGCACGACGCGTCCCTGAAGCGGCTGTGGGAGCACGACCGCCCGCTCGCCGCCCTCTCCTCCGACGAGGTGCGGGGCGTCACCGCGGGCGGCGTGCCCACGCTGGCCCGGGCCCTCAAGGAGACCGAGGGCCACCGCGTCCTCGTGGACCTGCCCGAGGCGACGCCCGAAACGGCCCGCGCGGTCGTCGGCACCGTCGCCGACTGCGGCGCGGAGAGCCGCGTGTACTACTGCGCGGGGCCCGACGCGATGCTCGCGGTGCGCGCCGCCGACCCCGCCGCGGAGATCGCGCTGACCTGGAAGTCGCTCGCGCCGCCCCGGCCCGTCCTGCTGGACGCCCTCGCCCCGCGCTGGCTCAACTACCGTTTCGGCCTGGTGAGTCCAGAGCTCGTCGACCACGTCCACGCCCGCGGTCTGCTGATCTCCGCCTGGACCGCCGACACCCCCCGCACCATGCGTAAGCTCCTCTCCCACGGAGTGGACTCGATCACGACCAACCGCGTGGACGCGCTCGCCGACGTCCTGCGGCGACACGGCCAGGGCACCAGCCAGGGCACCGGGAAGGAACCGCACGCGTGAGCGCAGCAGAGGGCATCGGCAGGATCCGCACGGACATCGCGCACAACGCCCGGGTGTGGAACTACTGGCTGGGCGGCAAGGACAACTACCAGGTGGACCGGGCCGTCGGCGACCAGGTCACCGAGATGTTCCCCGGCATCGGCGAAGTGGCGCGCGCGGACCGGGCGTTCCTCGGCCGCGCGGTCGCCCACCTGGTGGCCGACCGGGACGTCCGCCAGTTACTCGACATCGGCACCGGCCTGCCCACCGGCGAGAACACCCACGAGGTGGCCCAGCGCCACGCGCCGGACGCGCGCGTCGTGTACGTCGACAACGACCCGATCGTCCTCACCCACGCCCAGGCGCTGCTCACCAGCTCCCCCGAGGGCGTCACCACGTACATCGACGAGGACGCCCGCAACGCCCGCTCGATCCTCGACACCGCGGCCCGCACCCTGGACCTCTCGCGCCCGGTCGCCGTGCTGCTCCTGGGCATCCTGAACTTCATCCCGGACACCGAGGACTGCCTCGGCATCGTGCGGACCCTCATGGCGGGCGTGCCGTCGGGGAGCTTTCTCGTGATGACCCACCCCACCCTGGACGCCGACGTCGGCGGCGCGGACAACCAGCCCGCGATGGACTTCTGGAACGCGAACGCGACCCCGCCGATCCGGGGCCGCACCCGCGCGGAGTTCCTGGCCTTCTTCGAGGGCCTCGACCTGCTCGAACCCGGCGTCGAGTCCTGTTCGCGCTGGCGGTTCCCGAGCGCGGCCGCCGTGCCGCAGTTCGGCGCGGTCGGGTTCAAGGCGTAGCGAGGTCCGGGTTCAAGACCCAGCCGCGTCAGGCCCCTTCGCCCCCGGCCCGCTCCAGCGGCGGCGCGATCGCCTGGGCGTCCACGCCCTCCCCCACCCACAGGCCGATCAGCAGGGCCGCCGTGGCCTCCACGAGCCCCGCCCGGTCGAGCCCGCCCGCGTCGTAGGGCGCGCAGCCCAGGTCGCGGACCAACTCCCGTACGACAGCGAGCGCTTCGGCGTCGTCCCCGCACAGCGGCACTCCGAGCGGCCGCCCGTCGAACACCGGCGGCGTCAGCCGCCACACGCTCTCGTGGCACAGGTTGAAGGCCTTGACCACGCGCGCGCCCGAGGCGGCCGCGAGCCGCTCGGCGGCGGCCGGACCCCCGCCGGTGCGCAAGGAGAAGCCCTCCCCCACGGGGTTGCAGCAGTCCACCAGGACCCGTCCGGCCAGCGCGTCCGCGAGCCCGGCGGCCACCTCCTCGCCCACCGCGTACGGCAGCGCGCACAGGACCGCGCCGTCCCCGAACTCCGCGGCCTCGCGCGGCGAGCCGTGCCCCACGGCCCCGATCCGCGCCGCGAGCGCCGCCGCCCCGCCCCGGTCGCGTCCGCCGACGAAGACCTCGTGTCCGGCCCGCGCCCACTGCCCGCCGAGCGCGTCCGCCATGTTCCCCGTACCAATGACACCGATCCGCATGCCTGTTCCTCCCTGCTGTCGCGCCCCAGGTCAGGGGCACGGCACGACAGTAGGAAGGACCTCAGGCACCATGCGGTACGTGAACGATGTGAGCGAGCCCCATGACTTCCTGGCCGACTGCCGGGCCCGGCTGACCTTCGACCTGCTCTCCCACACCTGGAACGCCGTGGTGCTGTGGGCGCTGCGGGGCGGCCCGCGCCGCCCCGGCGAGCTCCGCGGGCGCATCGGCGGCATCAGCGCCAAGGTGCTCACCGAGACGCTGCGCCGCCTGGAGTACAACGGCCTGGTGGACCGGCGGGCGTACGCCGGGTCACCGCCGCGCGTCGAGTACGGCCTGACCGCGCTCGGCGAGTCGCTGCTGCCGCCGATCAAGGCGTTCGGACTGTGGGCGGCTCAGCACGGGGACGAGGTGCTCGCGGCCCAGGACCGGGCGGAGGCCGCCGCGCCGCCCGTTGAAGCGCATCCCTGTGGCGCGCCCCAGCCCCCTAAGGGATCACCCCGCCAACACCCCTGACCTACCAGGCAGTTGCCCCGGACGTCAGGGCAGGGTCGCCGCCCTCCTAGGTGAGGATCCGTGGCGCCTGCGGCTCGCGAAGGATGAGGCGCACAGCAGCCACTCACCCCGGAGCAGCCCATGCGCAGACGTTCCCGCACCGCCGCCGCGCTCACCGTCGTCCTGGCCCTCGGCCTGACCGCCGCCGCCACGGCCCCCGCCCTGGCCGACGCGCCCGCCGCCGCGACCCGCGCGCAGGGCCCCGACGCCAAGGCCCTGCGGGCCGCGCTCGCCGGGCTCCCGAACGCGGACGCGACCGCCGCCCTGGTCCGCGTCGGCGGTAAGAGGGGTGCCTGGCAGGGGAGTTCGGGCGTCCGGGACCTGGTGACGCGCCGCGACGCCGACCCGCACGCGCGCTTCCGCGCCGGGTCCGTCACCAAGGTGGTCACGGCGGCCGTCGTACTCCAGCTCGCGAGCGAGGGCGAGGTCGACCTGAACGCGCCCGTCCAGCGCTACCTCCCCGAGGTCTTCGCGCCGAACGCGGACGCGTTCACCAAGCCCATCTCCGTGCGGCAGCTCCTCAACCACACCAGCGGCCTGCGGCCGGGACGCGCCCTCGGCGAGACCTTCGACGAGCTGTACGCCCGCCGGTTCGAGACGCTCACGCCCCAGGAGGTCGCGGCCACGTCGATCGCCAAGGGCCCCGCGCACGACCCGGGGGTGCGGCAGGAGTACCTGGGCGTCAACTACACGCTGCTCGGCCTCCTCGTGGAGAAGGTCACGGGACGTTCGTACGAGCGCGAGGCCACCCGGCGCGTGCTCAGGGCGGCGGGGATGCGGCACTCGTCCTTCCCCGGCACCGACCCGCGCGTCCGCGGCCCCCACCAGCGCGGCTACCAGGCCGTGCGGCAGCCGGACGGCGGCACCCGGTTCGTCGACGTGACCGAGTGGAACCAGCGGGACCGGTTCGCGGGCGGCGACTTGATCTCGACGACCGCCGACCTGGAGCGCCTGACGGTGGCCCTGTTCAGCGGCGGGCTCGTGCCGAAGCCGCAGCTGGAGGAGATGTTCACGGTCCCCGCCGGCATCGAGGGCGCCTCGATGAGCGCGGGCCTGACCCGGTACGAGACGCCCGACAAGCGGGTCGTCTGGCTGAAGACCGGCAGCCGCCACGGCTACAGCTCGGTCATCGCCGCCACCCGCGACCTGGACGTCACGCTCGTCTACTCCGTCAACTCCACCGACGCCAAGAGCGAGGGGACCAACCCCGTCATCCAGCGGATCATCGCGGCGGCGCTCAGGAACGCGGGCGACGCCCGCTGACCCCGCACCCCGCGCACCGCCCCCCGCACTCGGACGGGGGCACCGCGGCGGTGCCCCCGTTCCCGCCGTGCTCAGACGTTCGTCCCGCCGTCCACGGTGAACTCCGCGCCCGTGATGGCGCGACCGCCGGGGCCCACCAGGTGGGCGACCGTCGCCGCGATGTCCTCGGCCTCGTTGAAGCGGCCGAGGGCGGAGAGGCCGCGCTGGAAGTCGGCGGCGGCGCCGTCGGCCGGGTTCATGTCGGTGTCCGTCGAGCCGGGGTTGACCAGGTTGACGGTGATCCCGCGCGGTCCGAGCTCGCGGGCGAGGCCCTTGGTGAAGCCGATCAGGGCGGACTTGCTCATCGAGTACAGGACGATGCCGGGGAACGGCACGCGGTCCACGAGGTTGCTGCCGATGCTGACGATGCGCCCGCCCTCGGGCAGGTGCGCGAGCGCGGCCTGCGCGCCGACGAAGGCGGCGCGGGCGTGGATCGCGAGCGTGCGGTCCAGCTCTTCGAGGGTGACCTCCTCGAACGGCCCGTGCGGGTAGACGCCCGCGTTGTTCACGAGGATGTCGAGGCGACCAAGCTCGCGCGCGGCCCCGGCGACGGCGTCGACCACCGCGTCGGCGTCCGCCGCGTCGGCCTGGATGGCCACCGCCCGCCGCCCCAGGGCCTCCACCTCGGCGACCACGGCCTCGGCCTTCGCCTTGCCCGCCGGGCTCACATAGGTGAACGCCACGTCGGCGCCGTCCCGTGCGAGCCGCTTCACGATCGCCGCCCCGATACCCCGGCTGCCGCCCGTGACCAGCGCCGCCTTGCCCTGGAGGTCCTTCATCCCAGCCCCAAATGTCTCGATGTGTCACTCATGAGGTGTCGCTCATGAGCGGTCGCTCGTCGGATGTCGCTCGCCGTATTTCTGTGCCGATCGACACAGAAACTTTCACACAGGCGTTCCGCCACGTCAAGGCTTATATTTGTCGGTCACTACAGAAAACAGCGGGAGCGGTGAGAAGGAGGTGCGGGCCATGGCGGGACGCGGACGCCCGCGGAGCTTCGACCGGGCCACGGCGCTGCGGCGGGCCATGGAGGTGTTCTGGCTGCGGGGGTACGAGGCGACGTCGATGACCGACCTCACCTCCGCCATGGGCATCGCCTCGCCCAGCCTGTACGCCGCGTTCGGCTCCAAGGAGCGGCTGTTCCAGGAGGCCGTGGCGCTGTACAACGCCACGGAGGGCGCGGCCATGACGCGCGCGTTCACCGAGGAGCCCACCGCGCGCGCCGCGGTCGAGGCCGTCCTGCGTGAGAACGCGCGCGTCTACGCCGAGCAGGGCAGACCGAGCGGCTGCATGATCGTGCTGGCCGCCACGAACTGCTCGGCGGCGAACGAGCCGGTGCGGGAGCACCTGGCGACGTGGCGCAGGGCGGGCGCCGACCTGATGGCCGAGCGCCTGGACCGCGCCGTCGCGGAGGGCGAACTCCCCGCGGCCACCGACACCCGGGCCGCGGCGGACTTCTACACCACCGTCGTCCAGGGCATGTCGGTGCAGGCCCGCGACGGCGCGACGGCCGCGGACCTGCACAAGACGGTGGACCGGGCGATGGCGGCCTGGGACGTGGTGGTCATGCCGCCCGCCTGAGGGCCCCTGGACCCCTGGACCCGGCTACAGGCCCACCATGGAGTTCCACCGCTTGGCGAACTCCGGGCGCTCGCTGGCCGTGATGTCCCGTGCGATCGCGAGCCGTTCGCGCAGCGCGCCGTCGGGGAAGACCAGCGGGTCCTCGGCGAGCGCGGCGCGCTCCTTGTCCCCGGAGTCGGCGAGGACGTCGCGGGCGGCGGGCACCGGGCAGACGTAGTTGACCCAGGCGGCGAGCTCCGCGGCGACCTCGGGGACGTAGTAGTGGTCGATGAGGCGCTCGGCGTTGCGCTTGTGGCGGGCGAGGTTGGGGATCATCAGGGACTCGGCCCACAGCTCCGCGCCCTCCTCGGGCACGACGAACACGATGTCCGGGTCGTCGGCCTGGAGCTGGATGACGTCGCCGCTGTAGGCCTGGCAGGCGAGGACGTCGCCGCTGGCGAGGTCCTTGATGTAGTCGTTGCCGGTGAAGCGCCGGATGTGGTGGCCGCGGACGCGCTTCTCCACCTGGTCGCACATGCGGTGGAAGTCGTCGCCGGTCCACCGCGTGACGTCGACGCCGTCGCCCTGCATCAGCAGCGCGAACGCCTCGTCCAGGCCGGACAGGAGCGTGACGCGGCCCTTCAGGTCGCTCGCCCACAGGTCCGACACCCGCCGGATCTCCCGGCCGAGCCTGCGCTTGTTGTACGCGATGCCGGTGATGCCGGACTGCCAGGGCACAGTGAACGCGCGGCCCTTGTCGAAGTGCGGCGAGCGCAGCAGCGGGTCCAGGTTCTCGGCCACGTGGGGCTGGCGGGAGCGGTCCATCTCCTGGACCCAACCGAGGCGCACGAAGCGCGCGCACATCCAGTCGCTGGTGACGATGAGGTCCCGGCCTGTCTCCTGGTGGTTCATCAGGGACGGGCTGATCTTGCCGAAGAACTCGTCGTTGTCGTTGATCTCCTCGGTGTAGCGGACGTCGATGCCGGTCCGCTTCTCGAAGGCGTCCAGGGTGGGCCGTCTGGTCTTGTCCTTGTCGTCGGTGTCGATGTACAGCGGCCAGTTGGCGAACGTCAGCTTCTTGTCCCGGCCCGAGAGGTCCTGCGCGGCGCGGTCGGACGGCTCGATGTACGCGGCGGGCACCCCGCAGCCCGCGAGGGCGCCGAGGGCTCCGGCCGCGCCGATGCCCTTGAGGAACGCACGACGTGCGGCAACTGTCATGCCCCCACCCTCACTTCACGCACACGGGGCGGGCAATGGACAAGGTGTCCACCGCCCGCCCCGAAGACGACTCAGAACGTCAGCCCCGCGCGGAGTCGGCCGCGCGGGGCGAACGACGTCAGTCGAGCGACGTCATCACGTGCTTGATGCGGGTGTAGTCGTCGAAGCCGTACGCCGACAGGTCCTTGCCGTAGCCGGACTTCTTGAAGCCGCCGTGCGGCATCTCCGCGACCAGCGGGATGTGCGTGTTGATCCAGACGCAGCCGAAGTCGAGGGCCTTGGACAGGCGCATCGCGCGGGCGTGGTCCTTGGTCCACACCGAGGAGGCGAGGGCGTAGTCGACGCCGTTGGCGTGGGCGACGGCCTCGGCCTCGTCGGCGAAGGGCTGGACGGTGATGACCGGGCCGAAGACCTCGTTCTGGATGATCTCGTCGTCCTGCTTGAGCCCGGAGACGACGGTCGGCGCGTAGAAGTAGCCCTTCTCGCCGACCCGGTGGCCGCCCGCCTCGACCTTGGCGTGCGCGGGAAGGCGCTCGATGAAGCCGGAGACCTGCTTCAGCTGGTTGGCGTTGTTCAGCGGCCCGTACAGCACGTCCTCGTCGTCCGGCTGGCCCGTCTTGGTGTCGGCGGCGGCCTTGGCGAGGGCGGTCACGAACTCGTCGTGGATGGACTCGTGGACCAGGACGCGGGTCGCGGCCGTACAGTCCTGGCCCGCGTTGAAGAAGCCCGCCGCCGAGATGCCCTCGACGGCCTTGGCGATGTCGGTGTCCTCGAAGACCACGACGGGCGCCTTGCCGCCGAGCTCCAGGTGCACGCGCTTGAGGTCCTTGGCGGCGGACTCGGCGACCTGCATGCCCGCGCGCACCGAACCGGTGATGGAGGCCATCGCCGGGGTGGAGTGCTCGACCATCATGCGGCCGGTGTCGCGGTCGCCGGTGATGACGTTGAAGACGCCCTTCGGCACGATCGAGCCGATGATCTCGGCCATCAGGACGGTCGACGCCGGGGTGGTGTCCGAGGGCTTCAGGACGACCGTGTTGCCCGCGGCGAGGGCCGGGGCGAACTTCCACACGGCCATCATCATCGGGTAGTTCCACGGCGCGACCTGCGCGCAGACGCCGACCGGCTCGCGGCGGATGATGGAGGTCAGGCCCTCCATGTACTCACCGGCGGCGCGGCCCTCCAGCATCCGGGCCGCGCCCGCGAAGAAGCGGATCTGGTCGACCATCGGCGGGATCTCTTCGGAGCGGGTCAGGCCGATCGGCTTGCCCGTGTTCTCGACCTCGGCGGCGATGAGCTCCTCGGCGCGCTCCTCGAAGGCGTCCGCGATCTTCAGCAGGGCCTTCTGCCGCTCCGCGGGCACGAGGTCGCGCCAGGCGGGGAAGGCGTCGGCGGCGGCCTTCATGGCCGCGTCGACGTCGGCCTGGCCGGACAGCGGCGCCTCGGCGTACGCCTCACCGGTCGCCGGGTTGATCACCTCGGTGGTCCGCCCGTCGGCCGCGTCCCGGAATTCTCCGTCGATGTAGTTGCGCAGACGCCGCAGCTCGGTGCTCACTTCCGGCCCTCCAGTCAGTGTCCAGTGGATGAGACACCACCCTAGTCCGTACACCGACGCTTTCAACATACCCAGCTGCCCATCACTGCGAAATCCGTGCTTCCACGCACCATCCACAACGAATTTCATTGATCCGGGCTTGCGGAACTGTCGAGACGTCGTGCACAGTGAAGTCGTGGCCAGTCGAAGCGCAGACCCCAGCCCCCGCGGCCCGAGCGGATCCCCGACGATCGACGCCGTCTCCCTGGCGATCATCGAGCAGCTCCAGGAGGACGGCCGCCGTCCGTACGCCGCCATCGGCAAGGCCGTCGGCCTGTCCGAGGCGGCCGTGCGCCAGCGCGTCCAGAAGCTCCTCGACCAGGGTGTGATGCAGATCGTCGCCGTCACGGACCCGCTCACCGTGGGCTTCCGGCGGCAGGCGATGGTCGGCATCAACGTGGAGGGCGATGTGGACCCGGTCGCCGACGCGGTCGCCGCGATGCCCGAGGCGGAGTACGTGGTGATGACCGCGGGCTCGCACGACCTGCTCGTGGAGATCGTCTGCGAGGACGACGACCATCTGCTCGACGTCATCAACAAGCGGATCCGCGCGCTCCCCGGCGTGCGCTCCACCGAGAGCTTCGTCTACCTCAAGCTGAAGAAGCAGACCTACATGTGGGGAACCCGATAGCCGTGAGCAAGGACCTCAGCAAAACCGCGTACGACCACCTGTGGATGCACTTCACGCGCATGTCGTCGTACGAGAACGCGCCGGTGCCCACCATCGTCCGCGGTGAAGGCACCTACATCTACGACGACAAGGGAAAGAAGTACCTCGACGGTCTCGCGGGCCTGTTCGTGGTCCAGGCCGGGCACGGCCGCAGGGAGCTCGCCGAAGTCGCCGCCAAGCAGGCCGCCGACCTCGCCTTCTTCCCCATCTGGTCGTACGCCCACCCGAGCGCCGTGGAACTGGCGGAACGCCTCGCCCACTACGCGCCCGGCGACCTGAACAAGGTCTTCTTCACCACCGGCGGCGGCGAGGCCGTCGAGACCGCCTGGAAGCTGGCGAAGCAGTACCACAAGCTCACCGGCAACCCCACGAAGTACAAGGTCATCTCGCGCGCGGTCGCCTACCACGGCACCCCGCAGGGCGCCCTCGCCATCACCGGCCTGCCCGCCCTGAAGGCCCCCTTCGAGCCGCTCGTGCCCGGCGCCCACAAGGTCCCCAACACCAACATCTACCGCGCCCCGATCCACGGCGACGACCCCGAGGCCTTCGGCCGCTGGGCCGCCGACCAGATCGAGCAGGAGATCCTCTTCGAGGGCCCCGAGACCGTCGCCGCGGTCTTCCTTGAGCCGGTGCAGAACGCGGGCGGCTGCTTCCCGCCCCCGCCCGGCTACTTCCAGCGGGTGCGCGAGATCTGCGACAAGTACGGCGTGCTTCTCGTCTCGGACGAGGTCATCTGCGCCTTCGGCCGCCTCGGCACGATGTTCGCCTGCGACAAGTTCGGCTACGTCCCCGACATCATCACCTGCGCCAAGGGCATGACCTCGGGCTACTCCCCGATCGGCGCCGCGATCGTCTCCGACCGCATCGCCGAGCCGTTCTACAAGGGCGACAACACCTTCCTGCACGGCTACACCTTCGGCGGCCACCCGGTCTCCGCGGCCGTCGGCCTCGCCAACCTCGACCTCTTCGAGCGCGAGGGCCTCAACCAGCACGTGCTCGACAACGAGGGCGCGTTCCTGAGCACCCTCCAG
This sequence comes from Streptomyces sp. NPDC043996, assembly GCF_056435225.1. Classification (NCBI taxonomy): domain Bacteria; kingdom Bacillati; phylum Actinomycetota; class Actinomycetes; order Kitasatosporales; family Streptomycetaceae; genus Streptomyces; species Streptomyces sp. NPDC043996. Next base: position 104,415 of record NZ_JBWKEY010000012.1, read on the forward strand.
AAGCTGCACGACCTGCCGATCGTCGGCGACGTCCGCGGCAACGGCTTCTTCTACGGCATCGAGCTGGTGAAGGACAAGGCCACCAAGGAGTCCTTCACGGACGAGGAGTCCGAGCGGATCCTGTACGGCTTCGTCTCCAAGAAGCTCTTCGAGTACGGCCTGTACTGCCGCGCCGACGACCGCGGCGACCCCGTCATCCAGCTGTCGCCGCCGCTGATCTCGGACCAGTCCACCTTCGACGAGATCGAGTCGATCGTCCGCCAGGTCCTCACCGAGGCCTGGACCAAGATCTGACCCGTCACCCCGGCACGGCCCGGGTGCGCCCATCCGAGTGGGATGGGCGCACCCGGGCCGCGTCCTTGTCCGGCGCCCGGCGCCGAATCCCTAGCGTGCCCAGTGACCGATCGGCCCAGCCTTCGTTCCCCCGTACGGGGGAGGCAATCTGATCTGAACCGAGGTGTACGCGATGGTGGCCCCGCCGGACAACGACGTGCTGTGGGCACGCGCCCTGCACGTCACGCTCAACGGCTCTCCCGCGCTCACCGGCGTCTCGCTCGGTGTCCGCGAGGGCGAGATCCTCGCCGTCGGCGGCCCGCGCGGCAGCGGCAAGACCACCCTGCTGCGCTGCCTGTCCGCCCAACTGCCGCCGGGGCAGGGCGAGGTCTGGTTCAACTCCGTGCCGGTGCACACCATGAGCCCCCTCGCGCGCGAACGGCTGCGCCGCGACCGGTTCGGCTGGATCGACCCCGAACCCCAGCTCGTGCCCGAGCTGACCGGCTGGGAGAACGCCGCGCTCGCGCTGCTCCTGCGCGGCGCCCCGCACCGCACCGCCAAACGCGCCGCCCTGGAGTGGCTGGAGCGCCTCGACGCCGGTGACTGCGCCCGCAAGCGCCCGCACGCGCTCACCCGCGCCGAGTGCCAGCGCGTGTCCGTCGCCCGCGCCCTGGCCGCCACGCCCGCCGTGCTCTTCGCCGACGAACCCACGGCGCCCCTGCACCGCGCCGACCGCGCGCACGTGCTGCGCACCCTCACCACCGCCGCCCGCTCGCACGGCATCACTGTCGTCCTCGCCACGCACGACGCGGAGGTCGCCACCCTCGCCGACCGCACGGTCGCGCTGCTCGACGGGCGGCGCGTCCACACGGTCCACCTGCCGGACGACACCCTCGCCGCCGTCTCCTCCCCCGCGGAAGGCCGGGCCGCGTGCTCGCTCTCCGTCTAGCCCGCGGCGCCCACCCGCTGGTCCTGCTGCGCCGGCTGCTCGTCGCCACCGCCGCCGCCGGGACCGGGTTCCTGCTCCTGTGCGCGCTCGGCCACGCCCTTAGCCACCCGGGGTCCACCGGCTCCGCGCTGCGCCTCGCCTGGTGCGCCCTGCCGCTCGCCGCCACCGTGTACTTCGCCGTCGCCGTGGCCCGCACCGACCCGGGCACCAAGCCCCGCCCCGGCCTGGCCTCGGTCGGCCTCGGCCCCGGGCGGCTCATGGTCGTCTCCGCCATGACCACCGCCGTGGCCTGCGCGCTCGGCTCCATGGTCGCGCTGCTGTTCTTCCTGCATCTGCGCGGCGACCTGACCGGCCTGCCCTTCGACGGCGCCGCCGGTGAACTCCTCGCCGCCGACCGGCCGCTGCCGCTCGCCGCCGCCCTCACCCTGCTCGCGCTCGTACCGGTCGCCGCGTCGGTCGCCGCCGCGCTCGCGCTGCGTCCGCGCCGCACGAAGCCCGGCGAGGAGCCGCCCGACCCCGACGCGCCCGCCCCCGCGCCCGGCGGGCTGCCCTGGGGCGTCGCGCTGCTCGCCGCCGGGCTCGCCGTCGAGACGTACGCGAGCGGGGCCGACGGCGGCGGCGGTCTCCGCATGCCCGGCAACCTCGGCGGCAGCCCCGCCGAGGTGCTCGCCGGATGGGCGCTCACCGCGACCGGCCTCGCCGTCGCCGGGCCCGGCCTCACCCATCTGTGCGGCAGGCTGCTCCAGGCGGTGCGGCCCGGCGCCCTTCGGCTGCTCGCCGGGCGCGTCCTGATGCGCGAGGCCCGGCGGATCGGCCAGCCCCTGGGCGTGGTGTGCGCGGTGGCGTCGGCGGCGTACGCGGCGGGCACCCTCCACGCCGCCACGGGCCACGCGGACATCGGCCCCCTCACCACCCTGGGCTCCCTCCTCATCGCGGGCTGCACGGTCCTCACCCTCGCCACCGCCGCGACCCAGGCCCGCCACACCCGCGCCCCCACCCAGGCGGCCCTCCACCGCCTAGGCGCCCCCGCCACCCTCCTCCGCGCCTCAGCGGCCCTGAGAACAGCCGCGCTGGCAGCGGTCTTCATCCCCCTGACCTGGACAGTGGCGGAACTTGCGGCCATGCCCCTCACGAGCTGAACATCAAGCCCGTCCGGCGTTTGAGGACGAGGCGCGAAGCGCCAATGCTTGTGGGCGGGGCCCGGGGCGGCAGCCCCGGTTTCGGGAAGGGGCGGGCCTGGGGCGCACCGCGAGGACCACCCACCCGCACCCGCACCCACACCCACACCCACACCCACACCCACCCGAAAAAACTTTCCCCCGATCGATGAGTCCCGCCCCACCCACCCGTCTACCTCTTCGTAAGGAGCACAACCCACCCACCCCACCTCACACCCCTCGGGAGACACCCCATGACCCAGCAGATGATCTTCGTGAACCTGGCCGTCGCCGACGTCACCGCCTCCCAGAAGTTCTTCACGGAGCTCGGCTACACCCTCAACCCCCAGTTCTCCTCGGACGACTGCGCCTGCGTCGTCATCAGCGACACGATCGTCGCGATGCTCCTGAGCAAGCCGCGCTACCAGGACTTCACGACCAAGGAGATCGCGGACTCCAAGAAGACCAGCGAGGTCCTGCTGTGTCTGAGCGCCGAGAGCCGCGCCGCGGTCGACACCCTGGTCGACAAGGCCGTCTCGGCGGGCGGCACGGCGGGCCGGACGCAGGACTACGGCTTCATGTACGGCCGGTCGTTCGACGACCTGGACGGCCACACCTGGGAGATCATGTGGATGGACCCGGCGCAGGCCGAGGGCTGAGCGGACCGGCCCGCCCCGGGCCAGCGCGTGGCCGCGCCCGCGAGATCGAAACGCTGGCCCAGTTCGACGCGGTCATCGCGGACCACGGCTCGCTCACCGGCTGCCGCGTCCAGGCCGTCGACCTGACGGACCGTACGAAGGCCCTGCTCACGGCCGACACCACGGACGCCGTCTTCCTGGGCTGCCCCATGCGCCAGGACGCGGCGGCCCATGTGCGGGCCTCAGGGGCACTGGTCTTCCCGCCCGTGCCGGGGCTGCCCTTCGACCCGTACCGCGCCCGGCTCTACCCGCCCGGCGACCTGTACGCGGGCCTGGCCGACGGGGGCTACGAGGCGACTCCGGACGCCCGCGCCCACGCCTGGTTCCAGCGGACGAAGGCCGACGGCGACGTCTTCGCCTCGATGCTGCGCGCGGTCCACGACGACGCCATCTCCGACGCGCTCGACGAACTGCTGCGCGGCGCCCGCGTGGTGGGCGTCATGGGCGGCCACGCGCTGGCCCGCGGCACGGACGCGTACGCGGGCGCGGCCCGGCTCGGGCGCGCCCTGGCGCGCGCCGGGTTCACGGTGGCGACGGGCGGCGGCCCGGGCGCCATGGAGGCGGCGAACCTCGGCGGGTACGCCGCCGCGTACGACGACGCCATGCTGGACGCATCGCTCGAACTGCTCGCCAAGGCGCCGTCGTTCACGCCGTCGGTCACCGCGTGGGCGAGGGCCGCGTTCGCCGTGCGCGAGCGGTGGCCGGACGGCGGTCCCTCCGTGGGCATCCCCACCTGGTTCTACGGCCACGAGCCGCCGAACGCCTTCGCCGCGCACCTCGCGAAGTACTTCGCCAACGCCACCCGCGAGGACGGGCTGCTCACCCGCTCGACCGCAGGCGTCATCTTCCTGCCCGGAGCCGCAGGGACCGTCCAGGAGATCTTCGACAACGCGACGCCCAACTACTACGAGTCGCGCGGCGAGCCCACCCCGATGGTCCTCGTGGGCCGGGACCACTGGACGGCCCGGCTCCCGGCGTGGCCCCTGCTGCGGGCCCTGGCCGAGGGCCGCCCGATGGCCCCGCGGATCGCGCTGGTGGACGACGTGGACGAGGCCGCGGAGACACTGGCGTCGCTGACCCGACAGACCGGCTGAAACCAGCGGACCACGCCCCACCTCCACCCTCACCCAAACGAAGCCCGCTCCAGCCAGAACTCCAGCAGCCCCCGGTCCCCCAGCACCTCGACCCGCCCCGAGTCCAGCGACCGCCGCCGGTAGAAGGCGAGCAGCACCTCCGTCAGCGGCCCGCGCAGCGCGACGTCCGCCTTCGTGTGCCCGTGCTCCCAGGCGACCCCGTCCGGGCCGAGCGTGATGGTCCACTCGGCGCCCAGTTCGGGCCCCGCGTCCGTCGCGTGCAGATGCAGGGTGCGGCCCTCGCCGCGCAGCTCACCCGCCCGCTTGCCCATCTTGGAGCGCTGCGCGTACCGCACGATCTCTAGCCACTCGTCGATCGCGTCCACGGCGACCTCCGGCGCGAGCGCGTACTCCACGCCCGCGGCGATCTCCGCGTCCGCCCGGTGGATCGCCACCTCGTGCGTCATCCGCCGCGCCCAGAACCCGGCGGTGCCCTCGCCCGCCCAGGTCCACACCGGGGTGTCGGCCTGGGCGCCCCGCATGGTCTCGCCGAACCGCTCGGCGGTCTCGGCGAGCCAGGCGTCGAGCGCGGCCGGTCCTGTGCCCTCCGGGCCCTCGAAGCCGGGCACGTCCTCGCTCGGGATGTTCGCCTTCGCCCGGGTGCGCACGTGCAGTTCGACCCAGCGCACCGCGCCGCCCGCGTGCCGCACCAGCTGGTCGAGGGTCCAGTCGGGGCAGGTCGGCACCGTCACGGACAGGTCGGCCCCGTGCAGCGCCGCCCGCAGGCTCCGCAGCTGCACGGCGACCTCGGCGCAGTAGCGCTCGTACGCGAGAGTGGTCATCCCTCGACACTAAGGCTGGCCGCCCGCCTCAGTACGACGTTTTCCTCCGTAGTACGACGATTTCCTCCGCGGCGAAGCGCACGCCCACCCGCGCGCCCGGCTCCGGCGCCTCCCGCAGCCCGCACGCCGCCTCGATGCGCGGCACGCCCTCACCGTCGACGGGCTCCAGGCGCACGGCGACGTGCGTGCCCCGGAACGTCCGCCCCGTCACCACGCACGCGAGCCCCGCGTCCGCCGCCACGAGCCGTACGCCCGCGGGCCGTACGAGCAGTCGGCAGCGGCCGTCCGCCGTGCCGTCCGGCACCGGGACCTTGCCCCAGGCGGTCTCGGCGGACCCGCCGGTGACACTCGCGTCGACCACGTTGTCGAAGCCGAGGAAGCGCGCCACGAACTCGTCGGCGGGCCTGCGCCAGACCTCAAGGGGCGTGCCGGACTGGGCGATCCGGCCGTCCCGCATCACCACGACCCGGTCGGCGAGCGCGAACGCCTCCCCCTGGTCGTGCGTGACCGCGAGCACGGTCGTGCCCAACTCCTGGAACAGCTCCCGGAGTTCGGCGACCAGGCGCTCGCGCAGCGAGCGGTCGAGCTGGCCGAGCGGCTCGTCGAGCATCAGCAGCCGGGGCCGGGGCGCGAGGGCCCGCGCGAGCGCCACCCGCTGCTGCTCACCGCCGGACAGGGAGGCGACGGCCCGCTTCTGGGCGCCCGGCAGGCCCACCAGGTCGAGGAGTTCCGCGACCCGCAGGGCCTGCTCGGCGCGCGGCGCGCCGCGCATGCGCAGCCCGAAGGCGACGTTGCCCGCCACGTCCCGCTGCGGGAACAGCTGGTGGTCCTGGAACATGAGGCCGACGCCCCGCTTGTGCGTGGGCACCCCGCCCTGGTCGCGCCCGCCGAGCAGGACCCGCCCGGCGTCCAGGCGCTGGAGCCCGGCGACGGCCCGCAGGAGGGTGGACTTGCCGCTGCCGCTCGGCCCGAGCACGCACACGGTCTCGTGCTCGGCGACGTCGAGGCCGACGCCGTCGAGCACGGCGCGCCCGCCGAAGCGCACGGTGGCCTCCTCGAGCCGCAGCAGCGCGTCGGCCCCGTCCGTGGCGGTGGCCGTGGCGGCAGCCGTGGCGGTCATCAGAACTCTCCCGTCGTGCGGGTGGTGCGCAGCCGTTCCAGGAGCAGGAGCGACACCGCGCACACCACCATCAGAATCGTGGAAAGGGCCATCGCCTGGCCGTAGTTGAGGTCGCCTGGGCGCCCGAAGAGCCGGGCCACGGCGACGGGCAGGGTCGGGTTGTCGGGCCGCGCGATGAACACCGTCGCGCCGAACTCGCCGAGCGACACCGCGAACGCGAACCCGGCCGCGATGAGCAGCGCGCGCCGCACCAGCGGCAGGTCCACCTCCCGCCAGGCCCGCAGCGGGGACGCGCCGAGCACGGCGGCCGCCTCGCGCAGCCGTCCGTCCACCGCCCGCAGGACGGGCAGCATCGTGCGCACCACGAAGGGAACGCCCACGAGGGCCTGCGCGAGCGGCACCAGGAACCACGACGCCCGCAGGTCGAGCGGCGGCTCGTCGAGGGCGATCAGGAACCCGAAGCCCACGGTCACCGCGGACACGCCGAGCGGCAGCATGAGCAGCGCGTCGAACCCGCGTACGAACCGGCCCGCGCGCCGGGTCAGGGCGGTGGCCGCGAGCCCGCCGACGACCAGCGCGATGAGCGTGGCGACGGCCGCGTACCGCAGCGAGTTCCCGATCGCGTCGACCGGCGGGACCAGGAAGGCGCCGCCCTCGGTGGAGGTGAGCTGCCGGTAGTACGCGAAGCCGTAGCCGCCGGGGGCGTCGAGGGAGCGCTGCACCAGGACGCCGAGCGGCAGCAGGACCAGCGCCGCCACGGTCAGCAGGACGAAGCCGAGCAGGCCCCACTGCCCGGCCCCGCGCGGCCTGCGCGCCGTCACCGCCGGGTCGACGAGGCGCAGCGCGCTCTCGCGCCGGCGCACGGTCCAGGCGTGCACGGCGAGCACCGCGCCGACCGCAACGAACTGCACGAGCGTCAGCACGGCGGCGGTCGGCAGGTCGAGCAGGTTGGCCGTCTGCCGGTAGATCTCCACTTCGAGCGTCGCGTACGTGGGGCCGCCGAGGATCTGTACGACGCCGAAGGAGGTGAAGGTGAACAGGAAGACCATGAGCGCGGCGGCGGCCACGGCGGGCGTGAGCGCGGGCAGCGTCACCGTCCGCCAGGCGCGCGCCCGGGAGGCGCCGAGCACACGGGCGGCCTCCTCCTGGCGCGGGTCGAGCTGGGCCCACAGGCCGCCGACCGTGCGGACGACGACGGCGTAGTTGAAGAAGACGTGCGCGAGCAGGATCGCCCACACCGTGGTGTCCAGGCGCACGCCCCACAGCTCGTCGAGGAGCCCGCCGCGCCCGAGGACCGCGAGGAAGGCCGTGCCCACGACGACGGTCGGCAGCACGAACGGCACGGTGACGACGGCCCGGAGGAGCTGCTTGCCGGGGAAGTGGAAGCGCGCGAAGACATACGCGCCGGGGAGCGCGAGCAGCAGCGTGAGCCCGGTCGACGCGAGCGCCTGCCAGGTGGTGAACCACAGGACGTGCTGGATGTCGGACTGGCCGAGCACCTCGGTGAACCGCCCGAACTGCCAGGCGCCGTCCGCCTTCAGGCCGCGCGCGACGATCATGGCGACCGGGTAGGCGAAGAAGACGGCGAAGAACGCGACGGGCAGGGCCATCAGGCCGAGCCGCGCCGCGCCTCCCCGGGTGAGCCACCGGCCCCGGCGGGCCGGGGCCTCGGTCACTTCAGAACGAGCGAGGTCCACGACTTGACCCACGGCTCGCGGTTGTCGGCGATCTTCTTCGGGTCCATGGTGTACGGCTTGTCGACCTCGACGCCGTGCTTCGTGAACAGCTCGGGCACCTTGGCGCCTTCGCGCACCGGGTTCACGAACATGTTCAGCGGCATGTCCTCCTGGAACCGCTTGGTCAGCAGGAAGTCGAGGAGCGCCTTGCCGCCCTCGGCGTTCTTGGCACCGGTGAGCAGCCCGGCGTACTCGACCTGACGGAAGCAGGTGCCGGTGGCGACGCCGGTCGGGGCGGTCTTCGGCTGCGGCTTGGCGTACAGGACCTCCACGGGCGGCGAGGAGGCGTACGACACCACGAGCGGACGGTCGCCGCCCGCCTTCTTGCCGCCCGCGGAGCCGGAGAACTCCTGGTCGTAGGCCTGCGTCCAGCCGTCGACGACCTTGACGCCGTTGTCCTTGAGCTTCTTCCAGTAGTCCTGCCAGCCGTCGTCGCCGTACTTCGCGGCGGTGCCGAGCAGGAAGCCGAGGCCGGGGGACGAGGTCGAGGCGTTCTCGGTGACAAGGAGGTTCTTGTACGCGGGCTTGACCAGGTCGTCGAGGGTCTTCGGCGGGGCCAGCTTCTTGTCGGCGAAGTACTTCTTGTCGTAGTTGACGCAGATGTCGCCGCTGTCGACCGGGGTCACGCGGTGCTTGCCCTCGTCGGCCCGGTAGGCGGGCAGGACCTGGTCCGCGCCCTTGGCCTCGTACGGCTGGAAGAGGCCGTTGTCGAGGGCGCGGGACAGCAGGGTGTTGTCGACGCCGAAGAACACGTCGCCCTGCGGGTTGCCCTTGGAGAGGATCGCCTTGTTCACGGCGGCGCCCGCGTCGCCGTCCTTGAGCAGGCGGACCTTGTAGCCGGAAGCCTTCTCGAAGTCCTTGAGGACGTCCTTGGAGACGTTGAAGGACTCGTGGGTGACGAGCGTGACGTCCTTGGAGTCCTTCGCGGAGTCCCCGTCGTCCGATCCGCACGCGGTGACCGCCACGAGCCCGAGGCCCACCGCGGCCGCGGTGACGGTGACCTTCTTGGTGATGCTCACGTGAGTTCATTCCTCCTGGAGATGACCAGGAAGAGACGCGGCCCCGCCCGGGACCGTCGACCGGGTCCCGGGCAGGGCGCAACAGCTTGAGTGGTGACCGAACTTCCTACCCAGAATGACCTGGGCGAGGTTCAGAGGGTCTGCGGCCGTCCGGTGCCGGATGCCGCACTCTCAGCGCTGTGGCGCTCCCCTGTCGGCACATGCAGGTGCCTGCATGTGTGGAATATGCGGTTGTCTTTCGGTCAGCGTACCGCTCTACCGCTCGGCCGCCGCGAGCTGGCCGCAGGCCCCGTCGATCTCCTGGCCGCGGGTGTCGCGGACGGTCACCGGCACCCCGTGGGCGGCGATGGCCTCGACGAACGCCTTCTCGTCCTCGGGGCGCGACGCCGTCCACTTCGAGCCCGGGGTGGGGTTGAGCGGGATCAGGTTCACGTGCACCGGCTTGCCCTTGAGCAGCCGCCCGAGGCGGTCGCCGCGCCACGCGTGGTCGTTGATGTCCCGGATCAGCGCGTACTCGATGGACAGGCGGCGGCCCGACTTCGCCGCGTACTCCCAGCCGGCGTCCAGGACCTCGCGGACCTTCCAGCGCGTGTTCACCGGGACGAGGGTGTCGCGCAGCTCGTCGTCCGGCGCGTGCAGGGAGATCGCGAGGCGGCACTTGAAGCCCTCGTCGGCGAACCGGTGGATGGCGGGCACCAGGCCGACCGTCGACACGGTGATGCCGCGCTGGGAGAGGCCCACGCCGTCCGGCTCGGGGTCGGTGAGGCGGCGGATCGCGCCCACCACGCGGTTGTAGTTGGCCAGCGGCTCGCCCATGCCCATGAAGACGATGTTGCTGAGGCGCGCGGGGCCGCCCGGGATCTCGCCGTCGCGCAGGGCCCGCATGCCGTCCACGATCTGGTGCACGATCTCGGCGGTGGACAGGTTCCGGTCGAGGCCCGCCTGGCCGGTGGCGCAGAACGGGCAGTTCATGCCGCAGCCCGCCTGGGAGCTGATGCACATGGTGACCCGGTCGGGATACCGCATGAGCACCGACTCGACCAGCGTGCCGTCGAACAGCCGCCACAGCGTCTTGCGGGTGGTGTCGTCATCGCAGCTGATGTGCCGCACGACCGACATCAGCTCCGGAAGCAGCGACTCCTGGAGCTTGCCGCGGGCACCGGCGGGGATGTCCGTCCACTGCTCGGGGTCGTGGGCGTACCGCGCGAAGTAGTGCTGCGAGAGCTGCTTGGCGCGGAACGGCTTCTCGCCGATGGCGGCGACGGCTTCCTTGCGCTCGGCGGGCGTGAGGTCGGCGAGGTGCCGCGGTGGCTTCTTGGCTCCGCGCGGCGCGACAAACGTGAGTTCTCCGGGCTTGGGCATGATGCGTCCATTCTCCCAGAGATACGACGAAGGGCCCGCCGCCTGTGGACAACGGACCCCTCACCGACAAAACCCCAGCTCAGCCGGGATCACATGGAGCCGACCGGGTCACCCCGACCCGACGAACACCACAAGCAGCAACCACACCACCGGCGCCGTCGGCAGCAGCGAGTCGAGGCGGTCCATGATGCCGCCGTGGCCCGGAAGGAGCGTGCCCATGTCCTTGATGCCGAGGTCGCGCTTGATCATGGACTCGCCGAGGTCGCCGAGGGTCGCGCTGGCCGCCACCGCGAGGCCGAGGACCAGGCCCTGCCACCAGGTGCCGTCGTCGATCATGAAGTGCACGCAGAGCGCGCCCGCCGCCATGGCGAAGGCGATCGCGCCGAGCAGGCCCTCGCGGGTCTTGCCGGGGCTGATGCGCGGCGCCAGCTTGTGCCTGCCGAACCGCCAGCCGACCGCGTACGCGCCGGTGTCGCTGACCACGGTCAGGATCAGGAAGGTGAGCACCCGCTGCGGGCCGTCGTCCGCCGTGAGCATCAGGGCGACGAACGTGGCCAGGAAGGGCACGTAGAAGGCGGCGAAGACCCCCGCCGTGACGTCCTTCAGATAGCCCTCGGGCGGCTCCGTCATGCGCCAGACGAGCACCGCGAGCGCGGTGAGCGACATGGCCACCCAGGCGCCCTCGGCGCCGCGCACGTACCCGGCGACGACCATCGCCGCCCCGCCGACCGCGAGCGGCACGAGGGGGGCCTTGATGCCCTTGCGCTCCTGCAGGCGCGAGGTGAGCTCCCACAGGCCCACCACGACGGCGACCGCTATGACGCCGACGAACACGGCCTTCTGGATGAACAGGGACGCCAGGATCACCGCACCGAGGCCCACGCCCACCCCTATGGCCGCCCCGAGGTCGCGGCCCGCGCTCTTCTTCTGCGGGGCGGGGGCGGGCTGTGGTGCGCCGGTCATGGGCTCCTGCGGCTTCTGCGCGGGCTGCGGCTCGTCACGGAACAGGGGGCCGCTCGGCTGAGCAGCCCCCCGGTCGTCGTCCTGGTGTCCGCCGCTCGCGGCTACGTCGGGAACGATGGGCATGGGCTGAGTCTCTGACGGATTCAGCGCGTGCGCATCGTGTGCGGGACCCAGCGGGGCAGCACCCTGGACCGGCCCCTGGTCAGGCGCCCCCCAGTACCCGGCTCTGGACGGCGCCCCCCAGGAAGTGTCGTTCACGGAATCGGATTCCTCAGACCTAGATCAGACGTCGCTCGACTCGGTCGGACCCCACGGGGTCAGACCTCGAGCAGCTCGGCTTCCTTGTGCTTGAGCAGCTCGTCGACCTGGGCGACGTACTTGGAGGTGAGGTCGTCGAGTTCCTTCTCGGCGCGGCGGCCCTCGTCCTCGCCGATGTCACCGTCCTTGATCGCCTTGTCGAGGAGGTCCTTGGCCTTGCGGCGCACGGAGCGGATCGACACCTTCGAGTCCTCGGCCTTGGCCTTGGCGACCTTGATGTAGTCGCGGCGGCGCTCCTCGGTGAGCTCGGGGAACGTCACCCGGATGATGTTGCCGTCGTTGCTCGGGTTGACGCCGAGGTCGGAGTCGCGGATGGCCTGCTCGATGTTGCGCAGCGCGCTCTTGTCGAACGGGGTCACCACCGCCATGCGCGGCTCGGGCACCGAGAACGAGGCCAGCTGGTTGATCGGCGTCAGCGCGCCGTAGTAGTCGGCCACGATCTTGTTGAACATCGCCGGGTGCGCACGGCCGGTGCGGATCGCGGCGAAGTCCTCCTTGGCGACCACGACGGCCTTCTCCATCTTCTCCTCGGCCTCGAGGAGGGTCTCTTCGATCACCACTTGCTCCTGCGTGTCTTGAGTAGGCCCGGCTTCCACGGATCGGCCGGCTGCGTCGCGTCTCTTTCCTGCACGGTGTCCGACCGGCAGGGCTTTGTCTATCCCCACGGAGCCCCCACGGAGCCCCCACAGAGCCCCCGCGGAGCCCCACGGAGCCCGCCCGGGCGCCTCAGCGGGGGCGTCCTCGGCTCAGGCCCGGGAGTCCTGGTCGCCGACCAGCGTGCCGATCTTCTCACCCTTGACCGCCCGGGCGATATTGCCCTCGGCGAGCAGTTCGAAGACCAGGATGGGCAGCTTGTTGTCCCGGCACAGGGTCACGGCGGTGGCGTCGGCGACCTTCAGGTCGCGGGTGATGACCTCGCCGTAGCCGAGGGAGTCGAACTTCACCGCGTCCGGGTTCTTCTTGGGGTCGGAGTCGTAGACCCCGTCGACGCCGTTCTTGCCCATGAGCAGGGCCTCGGCGTCGATCTCCAGAGCGCGCTGGGCGGCGGTGGTGTCGGTGGAGAAGTACGGCATGCCCATACCGGCGCCGAAGATGACCACGCGCCCCTTCTCCAGGTGGCGCACGGCGCGCAGCGGGATGTACGGCTCGGCGACCTGCCCCATGGTGATGGCGGTCTGCACGCGGCAGTCGATGCCCTCCTTCTCCAGGAAGTCCTGGAGGGCGAGGCAGTTCATGACCGTGCCGAGCATGCCCATGTAGTCGGAGCGGGCCCGGTCCATGCCGCGCTGCTGGAGCTCGGCGCCGCGGAAGAAGTTGCCACCGCCGATGACGATGGCGATCTGGGCGCCGTCACGCACGACGGCCGCGATCTCCCGGGCGATCTTGTGCACCACATCGGGGTCGACGCCGAGGCCGCCGCCTCCGGCGAACGCCTCGCCGGAGAGCTTCAGCAGGAAGCGCCCGGCTACTTTGCCGTCGTCAGTCTTGGTGTCGGCCTTGGTCATGGAGTTCTCCTTGTGGTGCACATACGAAGAGGCCATTGCCGGTGGGTGGTGTTCATCCCATGCGCGGCAATGGCCTCCTCGTCAGATCTTGCGGTCGTCCGTCGCGTACGAGGATCCCGTGGTCCCGTTCCCGGCACGGGCCCCGCGCGCGACGTCACGCCCATCGCGTACGCCGCTGCGTACGCGGGCGACCGCGGTAGACCCTAGCGGTGTCCACCGTCGATCGTGGTACGGACTCAGATGCCGACCTTGATGCGCGAGAAGCGCTTCAGGGTGACACCGGCCTCCTGCAGGACCTTCTCGACGGACTTCTTGTTGTCGAGGGCGTACGGCTGACCCAGAAGAGTGGCGTCCTTGAAGAAGCCGTTGACACGACCCTCAACGATCTTCGGGAGCGCGGCCTCGGGCTTGCCCTCGGCGCGGGTGGTCTCCTCGGCGACGCGACGCTCGGTCTCGACGACCTCGGCCGGAACGTCCTCACGGGTGAGGTACTTCGGCGCGAAGGCGGCGATGTGCTGGGCGACGCCCTTGGCGATCTCGGCGTTCGGCTTGTCGAGCTCGACGAGAACACCGATCTGCGGGGGCAGGTCGGGCATCGTGCGGTGCATGTACGCGGTGACGTAGCCGCCGGAGAACTGCGCGAAGCGGTCCAGGACGATCTTCTCGCCGAGGTTGGCGTTGGCCTCGTCGACGTACGCCTGGACGGTCTTGCCGGCCTCGATCTCGGAGGCCAGCAGGGCCTCGATGTCGGCCGGGTTCGTCTTGGCGACGTGGGCGGCGATCGCGCCCGCGACGGCCTGGAACTTCTCACCCTTGGCGACGAAGTCCGTCTCGCACTTCAGCTCGACGATGACACCGGTGGAGTTGTCGTCGGCGATGACGGAGACGATCGCGCCGTTCTCGGCGGAGCGGCCCTCGCGCTTGGCGACGCCCTTCTGGCCCTTGATGCGCAGCGCCTCGACGGCCTTGTCGACGTTGCCGTCGGCCTCGTCCAGCGCCTTCTTGCAGTCCATCATGCCGGCGCCCGTGAGCTCACGGAGCTTCTTGACGTCAGCGGCGGTGTAGTTCGCCATGATTCTCGAAAGTCTTTCTCGCAGTCGAAGATCTACGGGTGAACGGCGGGGGCCGCGCTCGTGGCACGGGCCCCCGCCGTCAGCAGCAGCAGGTGCTGCCCACGCTTACGCGTCAGGCCTGCTCGGCGTCCGCGGCCGGGGCCTCGGCGGGCTTGTCCTCGGCCTTGGGGGCCTCGTCAGCCTTGACCTCGTCGGCCTTGGGGGCCTCTTCGGCCTTGGCCTCGTCAGCCTTGGGGGCCTCGTCGGCCTTCTTCTCGCCCTCGAGCAGGTCGCGCTCCCACTCGGCGAGCGGCTCGCCCGCGGCCTTCTCGCCCGGCTTGGAGTCACCGGTGGCGACGCCGGAACGGGCGATGAGGCCCTCGGCGACGGCGTCGGCGATCACGCGGGTGAGCAGGGTGACGGAGCGGATCGCGTCGTCGTTGCCCGGGATCTTGTAGTCGACCTCGTCGGGGTCGCAGTTGGTGTCGAGGATGGCGACGACCGGGATGTTGAGCTTCCGGGCCTCGCCGACCGCGATGTGCTCCTTCTTGGTGTCCACGATCCAGACGGCGCTGGGCACCTTGGACATCTCGCGGATACCGCCGAGGGTCTTCTCCAGCTTGGCCTTCTCGCGGGAGAGGACGAGCAGCTCCTTCTTGGTGAGGCCGGAGGCGGCCACGTCCTCGAAGTCGATGGCCTCAAGCTCCTTGAGGCGCTGCAGGCGCTTGTAGACGGTCGAGAAGTTGGTGAGCATGCCGCCCAGCCAGCGCTGGTTGACGAAGGGCATGCCGACGCGGGTGGCCTGCTCGGCGATGGCCTCTTGCGCCTGCTTCTTCGTACCCACGAACATGACCGTGCCGCCGTGGGCGACGGTCTCCTTGACGAACTCGTAGGCGCGGTCGATGTACGACAGCGACTGGAGAAGGTCGATGATGTAGATGCCGTTGCGCTCCGTGAAGATGAAGCGCTTCATCTTCGGGTTCCAACGACGGGTCTGGTGACCGAAGTGGACGCCGCTTTCCAGCAGCTCCCGCATCGTGACGACGGCCATGGCCGTACTCCTTGGTGTTCTCGGTTGTGTCCTGACGCCCAGCCGCGCGCCGTGCCACGCACTCGCGTGCGGGACCGAAAGGCGCTGACACCGGTGGCTGCGAGAGCTCGGTGCCGGGGCGTGCGAAGTCGACCCGGTGACCCGGATCGCCACATGAAGTGTACGGGACCCGCGGGGTGCCGGGTGACGCCGCTGTCCACAACCGGCTGGTAGTCCACAGTTCCCGGCCATGATCCGCACGGCCCGGGGCGGTGCGGGACCGTTCTCGCATGTCTTGCGTGCGACGAATCATGACGACGGCCGCGCTGGTGGCGGCCCTGCTCCTGGCGGCGCCCCTGGCCGCCCGGGCGGCCGATCCCGTGCCCGCCGTGGGCGGCTCCTGGCCACTGGGGCCGCGCCCGGTGGTGGTGCGCGGCTGGGAGCCTCCCGCGTCGGCCTACGGCCCGGGCCACCGCGGTGTCGATCTGGCCGCGCCCCCGGGCGCCCCGGTGCGGGCGGCGGCGCCGGGCCGGGTGTCCTTCGCGGGCCGGGTGGCGGGCCGGGGCGTGCTCGCGGTGGAGCTGGACGGCACCGGCGACCCACCTCTGCGGACGACGTACGAGCCGGTCAGGGCGACGGTGCGCAAGGGCGCCCGCGTCGCGGCGGGCGAGGTCCTAGGCACCGTGGAGGCGGCGGCCCGCTACCACTGCCCCACGGCGTGCCTCCACTGGGGCCTGCGCAGGGCGGACGCCTATCTGAACCCTCTGAGCCTGCTGCCACCGTGGCTCCTTGGCCGGGGGCCGTCCCGGCTGCTGCCGGTGGCCCGGGCGCCGCTGCCGCCGCTCCTGCGAGGACTGGGGCCAGGGCTGGGGCTGGAGCTGCGGCCAGGGCCGGGGCTGGGGCCGGGGCCGGGGCTCAGCCCCGCACTCCTCCCAGCGCCATGGCGACCGCCGCCTCCGTGATCGCGGCGGGATCCTCGGCGACGCCGAGCTCGATGCGCCGCACGGCGGCGTCGACGACGCCCTGGAGCAGCATGGCGGCCAGCCTCGGCTCCTGGTGCCCGAGGGCCTCAAGGGCTTCCACGATCATGGCCACGAGGCCGCCGTGCGCGGCCCGGATCTTCTCCCGCGCCCCGGCGTCCAGCTCGCTCGCGGAGATGGCGACCACGGCCCGGTGCCGCCGGTCCCCCACCAGCGCGAGCTGCTGGCGGACATAGGCCTCGACTTGCGCCTCGGGCGTCGTGGCCCGCTCCATCGCCGCCGAGACCTCCGCCGCCCAGACGGGGAAGTCGACCTCGCAGAGCTCTTCCACGACCGCCGCGCGCGAGCGGAAGTACTCGTAGACGGACGACCGCGCGAGCCCCGTGCGCTCGGCGAGCGCGGGGAACGTCAGCGCCTCCGTCCCGCCTTCGGACAGCAGGGTGCGCGCGGCGTCCAGCAGGGCGCCGCGCTGCATCGACCGGTGCTCGGCCACAGAGGCCGCTCGAATCCTTGGCACGCCTCCACTTTACGGACGCGGTCCGCGCCAGGGGAGCCCGCCAGGCAGGCGTTCGGCCTGGCAGCGAGGGCGCGGCGAGGCGGGAGAAGGGCGCGAGGGAGGGACGATTCAGCGCGTTCAGCGCCCAAAACTGGCCAGCTTCGCCCGCAACTGGAGCACGGATTTGGTGTGGATCTGACTGACCCTGCTCTCGGTGACACCGAGCACATGGCCGATCTCGGCGAGCGTGAGGCCCTCGTAGTAGTACAGCGTCACCACGGTCTTCTCGCGCTCGGGCAGCGTGTTGATGGCGCGGGCGAGCAGCCGTCGCAGCTCGCGGTCCTCCGCGACCTCCACCGGGTTGTCGGCGGCGGTGTCCTCAAGGGTGTCCATCAGGCTCAGCCGGTCGCCGCCCTCGCCGCCGACGTGCAGCAGCTCCTCCAGGGCGACGACATTGGCGAGCGACAACTGGCTGAAGACCGCGTGCAGTTCCTCCACCGCGATGCCCATCTCGGCGGCGACCTCGCCCTCGGAGGGCGTGCGCCTGAAGCGCGCCTCGAGGGTCGCGTAGGCCCGCTCGACGTTGCGGGCCTTCTGCCGCACCGACCGGGGAATCCAGTCGAGCGCCCGCAGCTCGTCGATCATCGCCCCGCGGATGCGGGTGATCGCGTACGTCTCGAACTTGATCGAGCGCTCGATGTCGAACTTCTCGATCGCGTCGATGAGCCCGAAGACCCCCGAGGAGACGAAGTCCGCCTGTTCGACGTTGGGCGGCAGGCCCACGCTGACTCGGCCCGCGACGTACTTGACCAGCGGTGAGTAGTGCAGGATCAGCTGCTCGCGCAGCCGTCCGTCACCGGTCGCCTTGTACGACCGCCACAGCTCGTCCAGCGACGAGGGCGCGGGGGGCCGCTCCTGCTCGCCGCTACGGGCGGCGGGGGGAGCTGCCGCCCGGTCGGACCCGGAGGTGTGCTGGGGCATGCGTCGCCTTGAGCCGTTCTGCCGTGAACCTGGGAGGTTGCCGGAACTAGTGCGGTTGTGGGTTTGCGTGAAGTGAATGAGGTTGTCCGTCTGATTGCCTGTCTGCACCGGATTCGTCGTGAGCGTAGCGTGACTGAAGTGTCGCGGTGAGCGAAGAGTATGGGATCGCGCGTACGCAGATACGTTCCGCTTTACCTCCGACCGGTCCGCTACCGTCGCTCTCCGTAATGGATCTACGGCGCCAACTGCGCGGATTCCCTGGGGTGTCAGGCGCGAGACGGGCCGTCATCCATACGGCGGAACACGCACAGTCACGTATCACCCCCCTCCTTAAAGACCGGCTGAATCGCCTGGCGTGTCAACTGCCAGCCGTCGCCCTGTCGTTCGACAAAGCCCAGTGAGCGAAGTTCGTACAACCTGGCGACCGCGTCGTCCGCGCTGGTGCCCGCGGCGCGCGCGATGTCGTGGACCGGCGTGCCGCCGCGGGCCGGGAGCGCGGCGAGCACCCTGGCCGCGCCGGGGTCGAGCAGATCGCGCGGCACGACAGGGCCGCGCCGCCGCGGGGCCAGCTCCCCCATGTCACCGACCAGCTCCACGACTTCGGCGGCGTCGGTGACCAGGACCGCCTCCCCGCGCAGCAGTTCGTGCACCCCGGCCGACAGACCACTCGTGGCCGGGCCCGGCACCCCCATCGTGAACCGCCCGAGCTCCCGCGCGCTGCGCGCCGTGACCAGCGCACCGCTGCGATAGGCGGCCTCCACGACGACCGTGCCGCGGGTGAGGGCGGCGATCACTCGGTTCCGCAGGATGAATCTGCTCGGCGTCGGATGGTCGCCCGGCGGCAACTCCCCCACGACGAGCCCCTGTTCCGCGATCCGCCCGATCAACCGCGCGTGCCCCCGCGGATAGGGCCGGTCGACTCCGCAGGCGAGCACCGCCACGGTCGCGCCCCCGGCGCCCAGGGCACCCCGGTGCGCGGCGCCGTCCACGCCGTACGCGCCGCCCGACACCACGACCCACCCGCGCTCGGCGAGTTCCGCGCCGAGGCTCGCCGCCATGTGCGCCCCGTACTCCGTGCACGCCCGCGCGCCCACGACCGCCACCGACCGCAGGGCCCAGATCCGCAGCGAGGGCCGCCCTCGCACCCAGAGCCCCACGGGCCGCGCGTCCCCCAGGTCGTCCAGCTGCGCGGGCCACTCGGTGTCCGCGGGCGCCACGAACCGGGCCCCGGCCGCCGCGGCCACCTCCAGATCCCGCGGCGCCCGCGCCCGCGCGGCCCGCGCCCGCAGCCCTTCCCACCGCTGGGGGCTCACCCCCGGCAGCATCGCCTCACCGCCCACGAGCCGCCGCAGCACCGCCGCCGCGCCCCACTCCCGCAACCACCAGCCCCCCACGGTGTCCCCCGGCTCGATCACCCGCGTCAGAGCGACCCGCGCGAGCCACTCCTCGTCGGGGGCGACGGGCGGGGGGACGGCGTGGGGTTCGGCGGCTGGGGGCGGGGGGAGGGGATCGGTGGGCGGGGGCGGGGCGCCAGGTTCGGCGGGCGGGGGCGGGGGGCCGGGTTCGGCGGGCGGGGACGGGGCGCCGGGTTCAGCGGCCGGGGACGGGGCGCCGGGTTCAGCGGCCGGGGGCACCGCGTTTGGTTCAGCGGCCGGGGGTGGGGCGCCGCCCGATCCGGCGGCCAGGGACGGGGGGCCTGGCGCGGTGCCCGAAGGCGAGGCGCCCGGCACGGTGGCCGGTGGCGGGGCGCCCGGCACGGCAGCCGAGGGCGCGGCGCCCGGCACAGTGCCCGAAGCCGGGGCATCCGACCAGGAAGCCGAAGCCGGGGCACCCAGCCCTGAAGCCGAAGCCGGGTTCCCCGGCACGGCAGCCGGAGGCAAGGCGCCCGGCGCGGTGGCCGGTGGTGGGTCGTTCGCGTGGTCCGGGCCGCCCCTCATGGCTGTGCCCCCACCACCATGGGCGCCCCACGGGGCACCCCCGTGCGCAGTTGCAGGGCGAGGCCCACATCGTGCTCGTCGGGGCGGTCGTGGCCCGCCAGGTCCGCGATGGTCCACGCGACCCGCAGCACCCGGTCCAGGCCCCGGGCCGTCAGCAGGCCCCGCTCCAGGCAGCGCTCCGCCTCCACCATCGCGCCGGGCAGCGCGGGCCAGCGGGTGCGCAGCTCATGGCCGGGCACGTCGCCGTTGGCGCGCCAGGGGGTGCCCGTGAAGCGCCTGGCCGCCCGCTCGCGGGCCTCCCACACTCGCGCCGCCACCACGCGCGTGCTCTCGCCGCGCGCCCCTTGTGCCGTCAGCTCGGAGCGTGTCACCGGATCCACCAAGACCCGCAGGTCCACCCGGTCGAGCAGGGGGCCGGAGAGGCGGGCCTGATAGCGCCGGACGCTGTTGGGCGAGCAGTCGCACGCGTCGCTCGTCAGGCTGAAGCGGCCGCACGGGCAGGGGTTGGCCGCCAGGAGCATCAGGAACTTCGAGGGCAGCCGCACCACGCCCGCGCTCCGGGCGATCACGACGTGCCCCGACTCCAGCGGCTGCCGCAGCGCGTCGAGCGCGTGCCCGCTGAACTCCGGCGCCTCGTCCAGGAACAGCACACCCCGGTGGGCCAGCGACACCGCCCCGGGGCGGGCGATGCCGCGGCCGCCGCCGACGAGCGACTGCATCGTCGAGGAGTGGTGAGGCGCGCAGAACGGCGGGGTGTCCACCAGGGGCTTGCCCGGTGGCAGCAGGCCGGCGACCGAGTGGACCGCCGTCACCTCCAGCGACTCCTCCCTGGTGAGGCGGGGCATGAGCGCGGGCAGCCGCTCGGCGAGCATCGTCTTGCCCGCGCCCGGCGGGCCCTGGAGAAAGACGTGGTGTCCCCCGGCGGCGGCCACCTCCATCGCCGTGCGCGCCGAGAGCTGGCCCACCACGTCCGCCAGGTCGTGACCCGGGTCCGCCGCGCCGACGCCGCCCATGTCCACGCCGAGCACGGCTCCCGCCAGGCCGAGGCCCGCGAGCAGGGAGTCGGGGCGGCCGCCGTGGTCCGGCGGCTCCTCCGGCACGGGCTCGTCGGTCAGCACCGCGATCAGCTGGCGCAGGCTGCGCACGCCGAGCACGGAGACCCCCGGCACCAGGGCGGCCTCGGCCGCCGTGCACTCGGGGACCACCACCTGTTCGTACCCGGCGTCGGCCGCCGCGAGGACGGCGGGCAGCACGCCGCACACCGGGCGCACCCGGCCGTCGAGGCCCAGCTCGCCGATCATGACGATGTCGGCGAGGACCCGGGGGTCGATGCGCTCCGAGGCGCCGAGGACCGCGCAGGCCACCGCCAGGTCGAAGCCGCTGCCGCCCTTCGGCACGGACGCGGGGCTCAGGCCCACGGTGAGCTTCTTCTGGGGCCACTCGCCGCCCGAGTTCACCACGGCGGCCCGGACTCGGTCGCGGCTCTCCGTGAGGCTCTTGTCGGGCAGGCCCACCAGTGTGAACGCGGCGACGCCCGGCTCCAGGTCGGCCTGCACCTCGACGACGACGCCCTCGACGCCGACGAGCGCCACCGAGCACGTACGCGCGAATCCCATCAGGCCACCCCCCGCACGTGCTCGACCAGGGGTGCGCCGCGCTCCGGCAGCAGGACACCCACGATGTCGATCCGCACGCCGCCCGGTGGGGCGCCGCCGTGTTCCTGGACCCAGCGCT
This sequence comes from Streptomyces sp. NPDC043996, assembly GCF_056435225.1. NCBI lineage: Bacteria > Bacillati > Actinomycetota > Actinomycetes > Kitasatosporales > Streptomycetaceae > Streptomyces > Streptomyces sp. NPDC043996. Next base: position 125,640 of record NZ_JBWKEY010000012.1, read on the forward strand.
CGGCGAGGCCGCGCAGCCGCTCAGCCTTGGCGGGCGTGACCGCCGCCATCGGGTGTTCGAAGGCCGCGGCCCTGCGGGTCTTCACCTCGCAGACGACCAGGGCGTCGCCGTCCCGGGCGACGATGTCGATCTCTCCCGTCCTGCCGCAGCGCCAGTTGCGCTCCAGGACCGTCATACCGGCTTCGGCGAGCCGCCGGGCGGCCAGCTGTTCGCCGTACTTGCCGAGTGCGCCTCGTGCGTTCATGTCGGCACCACCTCCGACACCCACGGTCGCGAGGCGGGCCGAACGTTGTGGATCTTGGTGCGTTACCGACCGGTTGTGGACAACTCCATCACCCACACGAGTCTGAACGCCCACATGAGGCCGAACACCCGCATGAGGCCGAACGCCCACACGAGTCCGAACACCCGCACCAGGCCGACCGCCTGCACCGACTCAGCCGCCCCCGCCCCCACCCCCACCCCCGGCCTCACGGCCTCAGCCGCCCGGAAGCTCCAGATCGCTCTTATTAAGCTCCTCGATGTTCACGTCCTTGAACGTGAGCACCCGCACCTGCTTGACGAACCGCGCCGGCCGGTACATGTCCCAGACCCATGCGTCCGCCATGGAGACCTCGAAGAACACCTCACCCTGGACGGAGTGCACCTGCATCTCATAGTCGTTCGTGAGGTAGAAACGCCGCTCGGTCTCGATCACGTATTTGAACAGACCGACGACGTCGCGGTACTCCCGGTAGAGCTTCAGCTCCATCTCGGTCTCGTACTTTTCGAGGTCCTCGGCGCTCATGGCATGTTCCCCTTCAGCCGTGCGTCCCCCTATTGTGCGACAGCCCCGGCAGCCCCTACACGATTTCCGTGTCCAGGGTCTCGGGCCGGGCCGGAGGACCCTCGTCGAGCAGCTTGCGGAGCAGCTCGGCGAGCCTGGTCGGATACACCGTCTCATGCGCCAGGGCCAGTTCCCGGCACGTCCACCAACGCGCTCCGGAGACACTGCGCCGCTCCAGGTCGGTCAGGCCCACCGCGCGCGTCGCCGTCTCGGACGTACGTGCTAGGTAGTACCACTCGTCCTGGTCCCAGCGGCTCCCTGCGAACGGGAAGGAGCACACCCGCCGCCACAGCACCGGGCCGAGTACGACGTCTGTGATGCCGGTCTCCTCGGCGAGCTCGCGCAGCGCGGCCTGCTCGCGCGTCTCGTCGCCCTCCAGGCCGCCGCCCGGCGTGAACCACCAGTCGTCCGCCGGGTCGTCCGGCTCATGGCCGTGGATCAGCAGGATCCGGTCCTGGGGGTCGAGCAGCACGACCCGGGCCACCCTGCGCAGCGGCCGTCCCGCCAGCGCGTCGGCGCGCGCCGCGCCATGGCCCTCGCCGGGGCCGCCGCCCGCCACCGCTCCCTCAGCCGACACCGGCCGCCTCCGGGGCCGCGCTCGGGCCGCGGCCGCGCCCGCGCACCCGCTTGGCGATCGGCCCGTACGCGGCCCCGCCGAGCACAAGGACCGCCCCCGCCACGACCGCCGTGACCATCAGGGGCAGCGGTCCGGGCTCGGAGGTGCCGCCCGGCAGGTCGTCGAAGCCCGTGGCGCGGCCGATCATGCCGTCCAGCGGCCAGGCGACGGCGTCGACGCGGCCCTTCACGGCGCTCCGCGGCACAGAGCCGCGGCCGACCTCGTCCAGGTGCGCGGTGGAGTCCAGGGAGCCGCCGCGCTCGTCACCGAGCAGGAACAGCCGCCCCTTGGGGACCGTGAGGGACGGGATGCCGGTGACCGCGGCGCCTTCCCCCTTGGGGAGATACGGTTCTTCGATCTGTTTGCCGTTGACGGTCAGCCTGCCGTCCGTACAGCAGGCGACCCGGTCGCCGCCGACGCCGACGACCCGTTTCACCATCGGCAGGTCGCCCCAGCTCTTCTGCCTAAAGACGACGACGTCACCGCGGCGCACGTCGTCGCCGTCGATCCGCTGGGCGAGCACCCGGTCGCCCGCGTCGATGGTCGGCGTCATCGAGCCGGTGGGGACGGTGTACGGCTGGTAGACGAAGGCGCCCCAGACGAATCCGCCGAGGAAGAGGACACAGCCGAGGGCCACGGCGACTCCCGACAGCACGCTGCCGAGGTGTCCGTGGCCCTCGTCCGTACGACCTGTTGCGCTCATTCCCAGTGCTCCCCCGGCTCAGAGACGATCCCGCGGCTCCGGCCGCCCGGCGGCGGGCCGAAGGGCGGGATCGGCGGACGCCCGGGCGGGCCGGACCGCGGATGATCGGCGATCTGGGACGGCAGACTACCCGGCGGTACCCCCGCCAGAAACCCTGCTGGCGCCCGGGGACTCCACGGCCGCGGCCGCGCGGCGGCGGCGCCACAGCACCAGCGGCACGGCGCCCGCGAGGCCGAGCGCGGCCGGTGCCGCGCTCATCGCCTGGCTGATGCCCGGCTGGTCGAAGGTGTCCGGGACCGGCAGCGTCGACCAGCGGGTGGGAGGCCAGGCGATCACGAACGCGCGGCCCACGACGTTGTCGACGGGCACGGCGCCGCCACCGGGCTGGTTCTGGTGGTAGCGGGAGTCCAGCGAGTTCTGCCGGTGGTCGCCCATGACCCAGATTTTGCCCTTGGGCACCTTGATCTTGAACTGGCCGCCCTGGTCGTCGTCGGTGCAGGGGGTGTTGCCCGGGTAGACGTACGGCTCGTTGAGCGCCTTGCCGTTGACCGTCACCGGGCCCGTGCCCTTGCACTCCACGGTGTCGCCGCCGACGCCGATGACGCGCTTGATGAGGTCCTTCTCGTCGGCCGACGGCATCAGGCCGATCCAGCCGAGCACCTTCTGGACCGCGTTCGGCTCCGGAGTGGGCTCGCCGTCCAGCCAGTGGCCGGGGTCCTTGAAGACGACGACTTCGCCGCGCTCGGGTTCGGAGCCGAACCACGGCGTCAGCTTGTCGACCAGGACCCGGTCGCCCTTCTGGAGCGTGTTCTGCATCGAGTCCGACGGGATCGAGAAGGCCTGGACCAGGAACGTCTTGATGATCAGGGCCAGGACAAGCGCGATGCCGATGAGGAGCGGCAGCTCCTTCCAGAACGACTTGGGCTTCTTGGCCTTCGCCGGCTTGGGAGGCTCGGGCGGCTCGCCGCCCGTCTCGCCGGGCGCCTGGACCGGTGTGCCGGGCTCGCCGGGCGTTCTGGCGTCCCCGGTGGTCGGGGCGTCAGAAGCGGCGCTCACGCCGCCCACCGACGGCGCGGGCGCGGGCTCCTCGGAGTGCCCGGGCCGCTCCTCGGGCCCCTCGTGTCCGGATCGTGCGCCGACCGCCACATCCCCCACATCCACTCCTCAGTCCGTGCCGCTGCCTGCCCCGTACGCGACGCAGGCCCACTACTCCCATAACGAGCGGGAGTTCCGCAGGGGTCGGGAGCCCGGTCATAGCATTGCGATCGCCGGGGGCCACCCTATGCGACGCACCTGTGGACGCGTCCGACCCGCCGGGCGCGTCGGGTACGGACGCGAAGGTGCCGGGAGCGTCCAGTTCGCGCCAGTGACCGAACGGCCAGGCGATGACGAGCGCCCGTCCGACGACCTCCTCCTCGGAGACGGTGCCGCTGAACTTCTCGTTCCGGTGGAAGCGCGAGTCCGCGGAGTCCGCGCGGTGGTCGCCCATGACGAAGAGCCTGCCCTGGGGGACCTTCACCTCGAACGCGAACTCGGAGGGCTTGTTTCCCGGGTGCAGATACGGCTCGTCGAGCGGTACGCCGTTGACGGTGACCTTGTCGTTCTTGTCACAGCACTTCACGGTGTCGCCCCCGACGCCCACGACGCGCTTGATCAGGTCGCGCTCGTCGTCGGACGGCAGCAGCCCGATGAAGGTCAGGCCCTGTTTGACCTGCTTGATCACCACGGGGTCGGCCTTCTTCTCGCCCCGCTCCTCTTCCAGCCAGTTGCCGGGGTCCTTGAAGACGACGACGTCGCCGCGCTCGGGCTTGTTGCCGAACCACGGCGTGAGCTTGTCGACCAGGACCCGGTCCCCGACGCGGATCGTCTGCTCCATGGAGCCCGAGGGGATCACGAAGGCCTGCACCAGGAAGGTCTTCAGGACCAGGGCTATGAGCAGGGCGACGAGTATGAGGAGAGGTATCTCCTTGATCGCGGAGCGGCGCCTGCGGCGCTTGACCTTCCGCGCGAGCTTGCGCCGGTCGGCCCGGCCGGGCAGCACGGGCCCTGTCGTCGGCCGGGTGCCGGTGGGCAGCGGGGCGTCGGCCCGGTGCGGGGTCTTCGCACGGCCTCGGTTACCCATGGGCGCCGCCGGGCGCGGGCACGCGCGCGTACACGTCGGGGCGCTTCAGGGAGGTCCAGCGGCTGAGCGGCCAGGCGATCCAGTCGGCCCTGCCGATGACGTCGTCCACGGGGATCATGCCGCCGCCCGGGGAGCCCAGGTGGTCACGGGAGTCGCTGGAGTCGCTGCGGTGGTCGCCGAGGACGAAGAGCGTGCCGTCGGGCACGACGACGTCGAAGGGGACGGTGGAGGGCTTGTCGCCGGGGAAGAGGTAGGGCTCGTCGACCGCTTGGCCGTTCACCGTGATCCTCCCCCGCTTGTCGCAGCAGACCACGCGGTCACCCCCGACGCCCGCGACCCGCTTCACGTAGTCCGCGTCGCCGAAGTACCCGCTGCCGTCGAAGACGACCGCGTCCCCGCGCTGTGGCTCGGATCCGAAACGGTACGCCAATTTGTTGACGAGTATCCGGTCCCCGACCCGGAACGTGGGCTCCATGGAGCCGCTCGGGATCTCGTAGGGCTGCATCACGAAGGTGCTGACGAGCAGCAGGGCGCCCACGGTCAGCAGGGCGCTCAGGGTGAGGCGGCCGCCGGGCAGCCAGGCTACGAAGGACGCGAAAACGGAGCGCGACCGCTCCTCCTCCGCACCCTCGGCGTCCGGCTCGTCCGCGCGCGGGGAGTCGGGTTCACAAGGGGAGGAGGAGCGGTCGCGCTCCGTGTGCTGTGCTTCGGTGTCCATCGGGGCCAGATGCTATCCGGCCCGGCTGTGGACCCCTGCGGGAGCTCGGCCCGAGGGCCGAGCGCGCGATCAGCTGTCGCGCTTCTCCTTGATCTTCGCGGCCTTGCCGCGCAGGTCGCGCAGGTAGTACAGCTTGGCGCGGCGCACGTCACCACGGGTGACGAGCTCGATCTTCTCGACGATCGGGGTGTGCACCGGGAAGGTGCGCTCGACGCCGACGGAGAAGGAGACCTTGCGGACCGTGAAGGTCTCGCGGACACCGGCGCCCTGGCGGCGGATGACTACGCCCTTGAACTGCTGCACACGGGAGCGGTTGCCCTCGATGACGCGGACGTGGACGTTGACGGTGTCACCCGGGCGGAAGGCCGGGATGTCGCTGCGCAGCGATGCGGAGTCGACGGAGTCGAGCAGGTGAGACATGATCGTCTGCTTCCTCGCTGATGCCACAGGTCATCAGCGGTATGTCGGGATGAGGTTCGGATGCTTCCGTACGCGAGGGATTCGCGGTACGGAGGCCGCTGGTCGCGTCGGGCGGACGTCGTGTCCCCCTGTGGCAGGGGCGCACGCTGGACGCACAGCAGCTGCTTATTCTTCCACGTCTTCCAGCCTGCGCCAAAATCGGCCGCCGGGCTCGGGCGCCCAGCCCAGGATGGAGAGCATCTCGCGGTCCTTCTTGTCGAACGCGGCCGGGTCGCAGCGCTCGATCAGGTCCGGCCGGTGGGCGGTCGTACGGCGCAGCGCCTCGTCCCGGCGCCAGCGGGCGATCTTGCCGTGATGGCCGCTGAGCAGGACGTCCGGGATGCCGCGGCCGCGCCACTCGGGGGGCTTGGTGTAGACCGGGCCCTCCAGGAGGTTGGCCATGGCGCCGGGCGCGAAGGAGTCATCGCGGTGGGACTCGGCGTTGCCGAGCACGCCCGGAAGGAGCCGGGCCACGGCCTCCGTGACGACGAGTACGGCGGCCTCGCCGCCCGCGAGGACGTAGTCGCCGATGGAGACCTCGTAGACGGGCATCCGGGTCGCGTACTCGTCGATGACCCGGCGGTCGATGCCCTCGTAGCGCGCGGGCGTGAAGACCAGCCAGGGGCGCTCGGAGAGCTCGACGGCGAGCTCCTGCGTGAAGGGGCGCCCGCTCGGCGTCGGGACGACCAGGGCGGGGGCGCCCCGGCCCGCCTCGTACCCGTCGGCGAGGACCTCGTCGAGGGCGGCGCCCCAGGGGTCGGTCTTCATGACCATGCCGGGGCCGCCGCCGTAGGGGGTGTCGTCGACCGTGTTGTGCCGGTCGTACGTCCACTCCCTCAGGTCGTGCACGTGGACGTCCAGGCTGCCACGCGCGCGTGCCTTGCCGACGAGCGAGACGTTCAGGGGGTCCAGGTACTCGGGGAAGATCGTGACGACGTCGAGCCGCATCAGGCGTCGCCCTCCGGGGAGGTCTCGGCGTCCCGGGTCGAGGCGATCTCGGCCTGGTCGTCGATGAGGCCCGGGGGCGGGTCGATGACCGCCCGCTGCTCCTCCAGGTCGATCTCGGTGACGATCTCCTCGACGAAGGGGATCAGCACCTCGCTGCCGTCGGGGCGCTCCACGATGAACAGGTCCTGCGAAGGCAGGTGCGAGATCTCCGTGATCCGGCCGACCTCGGTGCCGTCCTGGGTGACGACGTCGAGGTCCATCAGCTGGTGGTCGTAGAACTCGTCCTCGTCCTCGGGCAGCCTGCTCGGGTCGACCTCGGCGATCAGCAGGGTGTTGCGCAGCGCCTCGGCGCCCGTGCGGTCGCGTACGCCCGCAAAGCGCAGCAGGAGACGGCCGCTGTGCACCCGGCCGGTCTCGATGGTCAGCGGTCCCCGCCCGGCGGGGTCGGTGGCGAGCACGGCGCCGGGGCCGAGCCTCAGCTCCGGCTCGTCGGTGCGCACCTCGACGGTGACCTCGCCCTTGATGCCGTGGGCGCGGCCGATCCGCGCGACTACGAGCTGCACTGCTGTCTCTCCTGTCCCTGCCTGCGACGGGGTCTCGGCCCCAAAACGAGCTCGGGCCGGGGACGGCTCTGAAGCCCTCCCCGGCCCGAGCCGGTGCTGCCTGTGGTTCAGTGAACCTGGTCGACGTCGACGAGGTCGACGCGGACGCCACGGCCGCCGATGGCACCGACGACGGTGCGCAGGGCGCGCGCGGTGCGGCCGTTGCGGCCGATCACCTTGCCCAGGTCATCCGGGTGGACCCGGACTTCCAGGACGCGCCCGCGGCGCAGGTTGCGCGAGGCGACCTGTACGTCGTCGGGGTTGTCGACGATGCCTTTCACGAGGTGCTCGAGAGCCTCCTCGAGCATGCTCAGGCCTCGGTCGACTCGGCGGCGGCCGAGGTGTCAGCCTTGGCCTCGTCCGCCTTCTTGTCAGCCTTCTTGGCCTTCTGCGTGATGGCCTCGCCCTTGGGCTCGTCCTCGGCGCTGACGGCCTCGAAGGTCGGGCGGGTGGCCTTGACCTCGGGCTGCAGCAGCGGCGCCGGGGCGGGCTCGCCCTTGAACTTCTGCCAGTCGCCGGTCTTCTTCAGGATGGCGAGAACGGGCTCGGTCGGCTGGGCGCCGACGGAGAGCCAGTACGCGACGCGCTCGGCGTTGACCTCCATGCGCGACGGGTTCTGCACCGGGTGGTACAGACCGATCTCCTCGATGGCCCGGCCGTCACGGCGGGTACGGGAGTCGGCGACGACGATGCGGTAGTGAGGCGAACGGATCTTGCCCAGACGCTTCAGCTTGATCTTGACTGCCACGGGAGTGGACTCTCCTGGTTTTGACGTGGTGGGACACAGCTGAGATGCCGCGTGGGGTTGCGGTACCCGAGTGGCCCGATGGACGCGTCAGCCGGAGGAGAGAGGGGTCCTGTGCGGCTGTCGAGTACAGCTTGCCATTGTGCCACACGCCACCGGGGCGGCCGAATCCGGAGCCGTGCCCCCACCAGCTCACGACGGGCGGGCCCGCCGCCTCACGGGGTCGCGGCGGGCCCGCTCTCGTCGAGGGGGCGCTATCCCGCCGCCGCTCCCACGCCCACGACCTCCGGGATGCGGAAGGGCTTGCCGCAGCCGCCGCACATGATGGGGGCCTGGGCGAGCACGGACGGCACGACGCGGACGTTGCGCCCGCAGTCGCAGACGGCCTTGACGCGCACGCCGCCTCCCGACGAGCCGTGCCGGGCGGCCGGGCCGCGGAAGGTGCGTGAGGTGTCCGCCGTGGTCGCGGCCGTGTGCGCCTTCAGGGCGCGGTGCAGCCGGTCCATGGTGGGGCGGTAACGCTTCTTGGCCTCGGGGTTGAGTGTGACCAGGGAGAAGCCGCTGCTCGGATGTGGCTCCTCGGGGTGGTCCAGGCCCAGCTCCTCGGCGATCGCTAGGAATCTGCGGTTGTGGTAGCGGCCCGCGCGCGAGGTGTCGCGTACGCCGCGGGCCGCGGCGATGCCGTGGACTGCTTCATGCAGCAGTCGCTCGAAGGAGAGCTCGGCGCCACAGGCGGACGACGACTCTCCGATCAGGGATTCGGGCGCGGCTAGGTCCGGCAGCTCAGGGTGGTGCCGCTGAATATCGGCCCACGCCTGTGCCAGCTCTGCGGCGAGAACAGGTGGTGTCGTGCTCACGTCGTGACAACGAGCCGAGGTGCCTCCGGGTTCCATTCCGGGGCATCTCAAATATTTTGCACTTACCCGTCAGTTGCCGTTGATGCGTCCGGACGAGGGCGGGTGCGCTGATCTGCGGAGAAGCCTCACAGCTCGCATCAAGCCGGTACGTAGCGGCGCGTACGCCCCGGCGCTTAGGTCAACTCCTCGCGCCGGGACCCCTGTTGCCGGGGCGTCAGCGAACACCTCGTGAAGGCGCCCGGGCACGCCGCCGAGCCGCTCCGACCGGAATGCCGGATCTCAGTACGCGCGTGCCACGAGAGCGACGTTACCCGGTGCGTCCTCGGCGTCCGGCACCGCCCCGTCCTCCGTGACCAGACACCGTACGGTCACGCCGTGCTCGGCGAGCCTGGCCTCGCCCGCCGCGCCGAGCGCCGCCCACGGAACCCGCGCCCAGCCGCCCGCCGCCGCCACCTCCACGGCCTCCGCCACGCCGCTCACCTCGCTCGTACGGGAAAGCCGCCGCTCCCGGGCCTGGGTGAGGAGCAGCTCCTGGTCGGCCTCCAGGGCGGCGGGCAGCAGCGCTTCGAGCGCGTCGAGACGCACCGGCTCCTTGCCGCCCGCGACGCGGCGCACGAGCGTCGCGGTGCCGTTCGCCAGGTCGCGCGGGCCGATCTCCACGCGCACCGGCACCCCCTTGAGCTCCCAGTCGACCGCTCGCCTCCCGAAGGGCACGTCCGTACGGTCGTCGACCTGGACGCGCACGCCCGCCGCCGCGAGCCGCTCGCCGACCGCGCGGACCTCGGCGAGCACCGCGTCGTCGTCCTTCACGGCGAGCACCACGGCCTGCACCGGCGCGAGACGCGGCGGCAGGCGCAGGCCGTGGTCGTCGCCGTGCGTCATCACCAGGGCGCCGACCAGACGCGTCGTGGCACCCCAGGAGGTCTGCCAGACCAGTTCCTGGGTGCCCTCCTTGGACAGGTACCGGGTGTGGAAGGCGCGCGCGAAGTTCTGGCCGAGTTCGTGGCTGGTGCCGAGCTGGAGGGCCTTGCCGTCGCCCATCATCCCTTCGAGCGTGAGGGTGTTGATGGCTCCGGCGAAGCGCTCCTTGGCGGTCTTGCGGCCCAGGACGAAGTCCATGGCGAGGAAGTCCCGCATGAAGGCGCCGTACACGTCCCGGTGGATCCGGGCGGCGAAGTCCCGCGCGTCCTCGTACGTCGCGTGCGCGGTGTGGCCCTCCTGCCACAGGAACTCCGAGGTGCGCAGGAAGAGCCGGGGCCGCAGCTCCCAGCGCACCACGTTGGCCCACTGGTTGATCAGCAGCGGCAGGTCGCGGTAGCTCTGCACCCACTTCGAGAAGTACTCGTTGACGATGGTCTCCGACGTCGGCCGGACCACGACCGGCTCCTCCAGCTGCTTGCCGCCGCCGTGCGTGACGACCGCGAGCTCCGGGGCGAAGCCCTCCACGTGCTCGGCCTCCCGCGTCAGGTACGACTGCGGGATGAGGAGCGGGAAGTACGCGTTCTGCGTCCCCGTCTCCTTGATGCGCGCGTCCATGTCCCGCTGCATCCGCTCCCACAGGCCGTACCCGTACGGCCGGATCACCATGGTGCCGCGCACCGGGCCGTTGTCGGCCAGCTCGGCCTTGGTGATCAGGTCCTGGTACCAGCGGGGGAAGTCGTCCGCGCGGGGCGTGAGTACGGGTGCCTTTGCCATGGCGCGCATGGTACGTCCGGGGCGCCTGGAGTGCCGGGCACCACCGCCTTCAGGGGGCGCACGACGGTGGCACGCAAGCATTGCCGGACAACCCCTGGACGCCACGACGGAAGCGGAGTTCTCTGGCATACGGGGGAAGAGCGACCGCACGTCGTGGGGGCGGACGAACCGCAGGAACCAGCTCGACAACTCGGCGGATTGGGGCGCTTTCGATGACACCTACGCTCGTGCACTCACACCTCCCGCGCGCGGGTGCACGCCCTCGTGTGGACCGGTGCGCACGCGCGCGTGACTGGGCGGAGATCCAGGAGAGGATGCTGGTCCCGCTCATGGAAGCGGTGTACGACCGGCTCGAAGTGGGCGCCGGCACCCGGCTGCTCGACCTCGGCTGCGGCTCCGGGCTCGCGCTGCTGATGGCCGCCTCGCGCGGGGCCGCGGTGACCGGAGTGGAGCCGTCGGCACCCGAGCGGCTCGCCCTGGCCCGGGAACGCCTCACGCCGGACGGGGGGTTGGGCGCCCGCACGGGCACGCGGCTCGTCGACGGCTCCCCCAGGGACGTCGGCGGCCCGGACACGCCCGCGTACACCCTGGTGACCGCCTTCCAGCCGATCGGCTGCGCCGCGGGCGACTGCGACGACCTGTCGGAGTTGCTCCGCGCGGGGGCGCCGCTGGCCGCGCGCGGGGCGCCGGTGGTCCTCGCCGGATGGGGCCCGCCGGAGCGGTGCACGACGTCGGCGGTGCTCCGGGTGGCCACGCGGCTCGCCGACCCCCTGCGCGGCACGGGCGGCTGGCGCGCGGCGTGCCGGGACGACCTGGAGGAGGTCGCGCAGCGCGCGGGCCTCAGGCCCGACGGCTCGGGCCGCGTGGCGTGCCCCTTCGGGTACGCCGACATGGAGAGCGCCGTCCGCGGGCTGCTGTCCACGGGCCTGTTCGACGCGGCGATCGGCGCGACGGACCAGGCGCAGGTCGACAAGGAGCTCACCGAGGCCCTGCACCCGCACCGACGCGGGGACGGCACGGTGTGGATGCCGAACGTCTTCCGCTACTTGATCGCGCGGACGCCCTGACACCCCTCTCCGTAGGGGCCGTACGACTACGTAGACAGCGGGCGGCTCCCTGGGTTCCGTAGCGCGCGAACCGTGCGCCTAGGTGTCAGCCGTCCTTGTGCAGCCGCGTGATCCCGGCCACCCGATAGGCGTCCGCTTCCTCCAGCGTCTCGCTCTCCAGGAGGGCCGCGGCCAGGGCGTCCAGCTGGGCGCGGTGGTCGCGGAGTTGGCGGCAGGCACTCTCGTAGCACTCGTCGACGATCCGGCGCATCTCGCCGTCGATGGTGTCGAGGGTCCCCGGGGCCGCGGCGAGGCCGTAGGCCTGCTGGGCGTCGTTCGGCAGGGCCGACAGACGGCCGACCCGCTCGCTCATGCCCCAGCGGGCGACCATCCCGCGCGCGATGTTGGTGACCTGCTCCAGGTCGTTCTCGGCGCCCGTGGTGATGACCCCGTAGACGACGTGTTCGGCCGCCATGCCGCCGAGCGCGCCGATGATGCGGCCGCGCAGATACTCCTCGGTGTACGCGTATTTGTCGGAGTCCGGGGTGGAGAGCGTGACGCCGAGGGCGCGGCCGCGCGGCACGATGGTGATCTTGCGGACGGGGTCGGCGCCCGGCTGCAGCATGCCGAGCAGCGCGTGCCCGCTCTCGTGGTACGCCGTGCGGCGCCGCTCCTCGTCGGGCATCACCAGCGGCCGCTCGGCGCCCAGCTGGACCTTCTCCAGGGCTTCGGAGAGGTCGGCCTGGGTGACGGCCGACTGCTTGCGCTTGACCGCGAGCAGGGCCGCCTCGTTGGCCAGGTTCGCGAGGTCGGCGCCGGTCATGCCCGGCGTGGTACGCGCGACCTGCGCGAGGTCGACGTCGTCCGCCAGCGGGATCGCCCGGGTGTGGATCGTGAGGATGGCCTCGCGGCCGCCCCGGTCGGGCGGCGAGACGTGCACCACCCGGTCGAAGCGGCCCGGCCGCGTCAGGGCCGGGTCCAGGATGTCGGCCCGGTTCGTCGCCGCGATGACGATGACGCCCTCCGAACCGGAGAAGCCGTCCATCTCGGTGAGGATCTGGTTGAGGGTCTGCTCGCGCTCGTCGTGGCCGCCCATGCCACTGCCGCCGCCGCGCGCCCGGCCGATCGTGTCGATCTCGTCGATGAAGATGATCGCGGGCGCCACCTTGCGGGCCTCGGCGAACAGCTCCCGCACCCGCGAGGCGCCGACCCCCACGATCATCTCGATGAACTCCGAGGCCGACGCCGAGAAGAACGGCACCCCCGCCTCCCCCGCCACCGCCCGCGCGAGGAGTGTCTTGCCCGTGCCCGGAGGTCCCGCGAGCAGCACACCACCGGGCATCCGGGCACCCATCTTCCGGTACTCCTCCGGGTTCCGCAGGAAGTCGACGACGTCGTTCAGCTCGCCCTCGACCTCGTCGATCCCCGCCACGTCCGCGAACGTCGTCCGCTTCTTGCCCGGTTCGAGCTCCACCGGCTTCGGCGGCTGCTTGCGCCCGAGCATCCCGCCCGCCCCGCCCATCCCCGACGCCATCCGCCGCGCGATGAAGATCCACAGCACGACCAGGAGCAGCATCGGCGCCAGCGAGATCAGCAGGTTCGACAGGAAGCTGCGCTCCTGCACCACCGGCTCCGCAGTGACCGTGACCTTGTTCTTGGTCAGGTCCTCCCACAGCTTGTCGTCGGCGAAGGCGGGCCGCTGGGTCTTGAACTTCGTGTAGTTCCCGTCGCCGTCGGGGTCCTTCTGCTCCTTCTTCAGCTGCCCCTGGATCGCGTCGCCCTTGGAGTACAGCTTCGACACGTTGCCGTCGTCGACCTGCCTGCTGAACTCGGTGTACGAGATCGTCGGCTCGTCGCCCTCATTGAAGAAGGACAGGACGATGTTGGCGATCAGATACACGATCAGGGCGGTGAGGATGAGCCCCATCCAGCCGCCGGGCATCTTCCGCTTCGGCGGCGGCCCCGGCTCGGGCTCGGGCGCGCCTTCGGAGCGCCACGGCTGGTCGGGCTTGTCGCGCGGCGGCACGGGGTTGCTCATATCCGGACGTTACGTCACAAAAACCAGCATGGCATTCCCGCCGAACGCGCCTGGGGCGCCCCTCCTCACGGAGAGGCGCCCCAGCGCACAAACACAGCCAGTCAGGCTCAGCCCATGACCTTCTCGAAGCTCAGCCCATGAACTTCTTGAAGCTCAGCCCATGAACTTCTTGAACTCGTCCGGCAGCTCGAAGTCCTTGCCACCCTGACCGGCGGGCAGCCCGAACGCGCCGCCCGCCGCGCCCTCCTCGACGGCGGCACGCCGGTCGGCGGCCTCCTGCTCCTGCTGCTTGCGCTTCATCGGGTTGCCGGAGCGCTGCTTGCCCTTGGCCTGCTTCTGCTTCTTCTTCTGCCGGCCCGGGCCACCGCCCATGCCCGGCATCCCGGGCATCCCCGGCATGCCGCCGCCCTGGGCCATCCGGGACATCATCTTGCGCGCCTCGAAGAACCGCTCCACCAGGTTCTTCACCGCACTGACCTCGACACCGGAGCCCTTGGCGATACGGGCGCGGCGCGAGCCGTTGATGATCGTCGGGTCCTGGCGCTCGACCGGCGTCATCGACTTGATGATCGCGGCCGTGCGGTCGACGTCCCGCTCGTCGAGGTTGTTGATCTGGTCCTTGATCTGACCCATGCCGGGGAGCATGCCGAGGAGCTTGGAGATCGACCCCATCTTCCTGACCTGCTCCATCTGGGCCAGGAAGTCATCGAGCGTGAAGTCCTGGCCCTTCTTGGAGGCCAGCTTGGAGGCCATCTTCTCGGCCTCCTGCTGCGAGAAGGTCTGCTCGGCCTTCTCGATCAGCGTGAGCATGTCGCCCATGCCGAGGATGCGGGACGCCATCCGGTCCGGGTGGAACGCGTCGAAGTCGTCCAGCTTCTCGCCGTTCGACGCGAACATGACCTGGCGGCCGGTGACGTGCGCGATCGACAGGGCGGCACCACCGCGGGCGTCGCCGTCGAGCTTGGAGAGCACCACGCCGTCGAAGCCGACGCCGTCGCGGAAGGCCTCGGCCGTGTTGACCGCGTCCTGACCGATCATCGCGTCGACGACGAACAGGACCTCGTCCGGGCTTACCGCGTCGCGGATGTCCGCGGCCTGCCGCATCAGCTCCTGGTCGATGCCGAGGCGACCGGCGGTGTCGACGATGACGAGGTCGTACTGTTTCGTCCGCGCGTACTCGATCGAGTCCTTGGCGACCTGGACCGGGTCGCCCACGCCGTTGCCCGGCTGCGGCGCGTACACGCCGACGCCCGCGCGCTCGGCGACCACGGAGAGCTGGTTGACCGCGTTCGGGCGCTGGAGGTCACAGGCCACGAGCAGCGGCGAGTGCCCCTGCGCCTTCAGCCAGTGGCCGAGCTTTCCGGCGAGCGTGGTCTTACCGGCACCCTGGAGACCGGCGAGCATGATGACGGTCGGCGCGGTCTTGGCGAAGCGGAGGCGACGGGTCTCGCCGCCGAGGATGCCGATGAGCTCCTCGTTGACGATCTTGATGACCTGCTGCGCGGGATTCAGGGCCTGCGAGACCTCTACGCCGGCCGCGCGCTCCTTGACCTGCTTGATGAACGCGCGGACGACCGGCAGCGCCACGTCCGCTTCAAGGAGGGCGATACGGATCTCGCGCGCCGTGGCGTCGATGTCCGCCTCGGACAGCCTGCCCTTGCCCCGGAGGGTTTTGAAGGTGGCTGCGAGGCGATCGGAGAGAGTGTCGAACACGGCGGCGTCGGTCCTCGAAGTCGGGAGCAGGTTTGCGTCGCCCCCAGGGTATCCGGACCGGCAAGCCCAGCGTCCCCGCCCGTCGGCAGCCGGTTCGGCCCGGGGGGCGGTCCTGCGCCGGGGGCTCCCCAAGCCCGCCCCTTCCCGAAACCGGGGGCTCGGCCCCCGGACCCCCGTTGCTTGGCGCTTCGCGCCTCGTCCTCAAACGCCGGACGGGCTTGAAAGCAGCGCCCCCTCCACCTTCCGGGCCACCGCGGCCCCCTCCTCCCCCGCCAGCGGCCCCCCGCCCGCCCCGGTCACATAGAACGCGTCCACCGCGTTCGCCCCCAGCGTCGACACGTGCGCGCTGCGCACCCGCACCCCCGCCGCCTCGAGGGCGAGCCCGATGCGGTGGAGCAGGCCCGGCGCGTCCTGGGCGCGGACCTCGATGACCGTGGCGCGGCGGGAGCCCGCCGAGGCGACGGCGACGCGCGGCGGCGGGGCGAGCACCCCGCGCCGCCGGGGGTAGGCCGCGTCCCGCTCGGCGAGGCGCGTCGCGATGTCCAGGGAGCCGTCGAGGGCGCGGACGAGGTCGGCGCGCAGCCGGGCCGCCTGCGGCAGCGAGCCGTACTCGGCGGCCACCCTCCAGTCGAGCAGCAGCACCGCGCCCCCCGGGCGCCCGGCGTCCCCGAGTTCCTCGGGCAGTTCGTGTACGCGCAGCTCGGCGGTGCGCACGGTCAGGCGGTGCAGGGCGAGCACCCCGGCCGCCGCCGCGAGCACCCCGGGCCGCTCCGGCAGCGCGATGACCAGTTCCACGCCGAGCCCCTCGGAGGGCTCCTCGGCCTGGGAGCGCAGGGACACGACGGGCCCGCCGGTGCGGTACGCCTCGACAGCGAGCCGTTCGTGCGCCGCCGACGCCGGAGGCTCGGCCCGCTCGCTCGGCTCGTTGCCCGCGAGCACGGCGGCCACCCTGCGGACCAGGTCGGTGACCAGCGCGTCGCGCCACGAGGACCAGGCGGCGGGCCCGGTGGCGAGCGCGTCCGCCTCGGTCAGCGCGTGCAGCAGCTCCAGGGTGCCCTGGGAGCCCACGGCCTCGGCGACCGTCTTCACGGTGGCCGGGTCGTCGAGGTCCCTGCGGGTGGCGGTCTCGACGAGGAGCAGGTGGTTGCGTACGAGAGTGGCGAGCACGGCGGCGTCGGCGGGGGCGAAGCCGACGCGGGCGGCGACGTCCCGCGCGATGATCTCCCCGGAGATGGAGTGGTCGCCGGGCCAGCCCTTGCCGATGTCGTGCAGCAGGGCGGCCATCAGGAGCAGGTCGGGCCGCCCCACGCGGCGGGTCAGGGCGGAGGCGCGCACGGCGGTCTCCACCAGGTGCCGGTCCACGGTCCAGGTGTGCACGGCGTTGCGCTGCGGCCTGCAGCGCACCCGCTCCCAGTCCGGGAGCAGCCGGGTGACCAGGCCTTCCGCCTCCAGCGCCTCCCACACCTGCACGGTCGGCCGCCCGGCGCCGAGCAGCGTCACCAGCTGCTCGCGGGCCTCGGCGGGCCAGGGCGTGGGCAGCGGCCTTGCCGCCTCGGCCAGGCGGCGCACGGCGTGCCGGGACAGCGGCAGGCCCGCCTGCGCGGCGGCCGCGGCGACGCGCAGCGGCAGCGCCGGGTCGCGCTCGGGGCGGGCGGCCCGCGCGAGGACGACCTCGCCGTCCTGTTCGACGACGCCCTCGGCGAGCGGGGCCCGCTCGGCGGCCGCCGCGGCCTTGGCGCCGCCGAGCAGTCCGCGCAGCCGGGGCCGCGCGCCGCGGGCCCGCAGCACGCGCGAGACCTCGCGCCAGGTGACGTCGCTGGCGTAGGCGACGGTGCGCCCGGCCTCGTACACCTGCCGCAGGAGCGTGTCGGCGTCGAGGAGGCCGAGGGCGGCGGCGACCTGGTCCTGTTCCTGGAGGGCGAGCCGGTCGGTGGCCCGGCCGGTGGCCAGGTGCAGGGCGTCGCGTACGTCGAGCAGGGCCCGGCAGGCGTCGGCGAGGCCCTCGCGGGGCGCGTCGGCGAGCCAGGAGGCGGCGACGGCGCGCAGGGCGGTGGCGTCCCTCAGGCCGCCGCGCGCCTCTTTCAGATCGGGTTCCAGGAGGTGGCTCAACTCGCCCTGGCGGCTGGCCCGTTCGGCGCACAGCTCGCGGAGTTCGGGCAGCCGTTTGGGGGCCTGGTTGCGCCAGTCGGCGAGGACGGTGGCGCGCAGGGCGGTGGTGAGGCCGCGGTCCCCGGCGATGTGCCGGGCGTCGAGGAGGCCGAGCTGGACCTTCAGGTCGTCCCCTGCGGTCTTGCGGGCCTCGGCGGGGGTGCGCACCGAGTGGTCCAGGGCGAGCCCGAGGTCCCACACCGGGTACCAGACGCGGTCGGCGAGCGAGGCGACGGCGCCGGGGTCCGCGCCGCCGTCGTGCAGGAGCAGCAGGTCCAGGTCGCTGCGCGGGGAGAGAGCGCCGCGGCCGTAGCCGCCGACGGCGACGAGGGCGGTGCCGTGCGGGGCCTTCAGGTCGGCGGCGGCCGCGGCGAACAGGCCGCCGAGCCAGGTGTCGGTGAGCGCGGCGAGGGCGGTGCGGCGCGGCGGCCCGGACCGCGCCTCGTCCTGGAGGAGGCGCAGCCGGGCCGCCGCGTAGCCGCCGGGTCCGGTGTTCTCGGTGTGCTCAGTGTGTTCGCTGTGCTCGGTGTGCTCGCTGTTGCCAGTCACGTCCACGCTCGTCACCCGGCGGCTCCTGTCTGGGCGTCTCGTCGATGTTCCGCGGCTACAGCGCGTCGGGCCCGCGTTCGCCGGTGCGCACCCGCACGGCGGACTCGACGGGGACGGTCCACACCTTGCCGTCGCCGATCTTGCCGGTGCGGGCGGCCTTGACGACGAGGTCGACGACCGGGTCGGCGTCGTCGTCCTCGACGAGGACCTCGATGCGGACCTTCGGCACCAGGTCGACGGTGTACTCGGCGCCGCGGTAGACCTCGGTGTGGCCGCGCTGGCGGCCGTAGCCGCTGGCCTCGGTGATGGTCAGGCCCTGTACGCCGAAGGCCTGGAGGGCTTCCTTGATCTCGTCGAGCCGGTGCGGCTTGACGACCGCGGTGATGAGCTTCATGCGTCCACCTTCTTGGTCTGCGCCTTCGTCGGGGATCCCGCGGAGGCGGTGTCCAGGACCGGGCCCGGCACGGCGGTGCGCGGGGCGGTGCCGCCGCCGGCGCCGCTGAAGTCGTACGCCGTCTCGGCGTGCTGCACCTGGTCGATGCCGCCGACCTCCTCGTCCTCGGGGACCCGCATCCCGATCGTCTTGTCCACGAGGAGGGCGAGCAGGGCGGAGACGAGGAAGGAGTACGCGAGGACGGCGCCGACACCCGCGGCCTGCTTGCCGAGCTGTCCGAGGCCGCCACCGTAGAACAGGCCCTGGGCCGTGGACTGGCCGCCGCCGGTCGCGAAGAGGCCGACGAGGAGGGAGCCCGCGATGCCGCCGACGAGGTGGACGCCGACGACGTCGAGCGAGTCGTCGTAGCCGAACCGGAACTTCAGGCCGACGGCCATGGCGCACAGCAGTCCGGCGATCGCGCCGATGGCGATGGCGCCGAGCGGGGAGCAGGAGCCGCCGGAGGGGGTGATGGCGACGAGTCCGGCGACGGCGCCCGAAGCGGCGCCCAGGGTGGTGAACGCGCCGTGCCGCAGCTTCTCGTAGACCAGCCAGGCGAGCATGGCGGCGGCGGTGGCGACCTGGGTGTTGACGAACATCAGCGCGCCGACGCCGTCGTCGTTGCCGAGCCAGGAACCGGCGTTGAAGCCGAACCAGCCGAACCACAGCAGGCCCGCGCCGAGCATGACAAGGGGCAGGCTGTGCGGCCGCATGGGGTCCTTCTTGAAGCCCACGCGCTTGCCGATGACGAGGATCACGCCGAGCGCCGCGGCACCGGCGTTGATGTGCACGGCCGTGCCGCCCGCGAAGTCGATCACGCCGAGTTCGAAGGCCCAGCCGCCGGTGCCCCAGACCCAGTGGGCGACGGGGAAGTACACGACCGTCGCCCAGAGCGTGACGAACAGTGCCCAGGCGGTGAACTTCACGCGGTCCGCGAGGGCGCCGCTGATCAGGGCGGGCGTGATGATCGCGAACATCAGCTGGAACACGGCGAAGACGTAGACGGGGATCGTGTAGCCGTCCCACAGCTGGGTGAGGCCGATGCCGCTGAGGCCGACGTAGTCGGAGTCCCAGGCGATGAGGCTGCCGTGGTCGGTGCCGAAGGCGACGGAGAAGCCGTAGAGCACCCACAGGACGGTGACGATCCCTAGGCTGATGAAGCTCATCATCAGCATGTTCAGGGTGGACTTGACGCGGACCATGCCTCCGTAGAAGAAGGCGAGCCCCGGCGTCATGAGCATCACCAGGGCGGAGCAGATGAGCATGAACCCGGTGTTGGCGGCAGACAGCTCCGGGGCGTCTGCGGCAAGCGTGATGCCTGGGGGCATCGCAGTCTCCTCGTCGTCGGATCCGGCCCGTGCGGGCGGTGCCTCGGCGGTGCGAGGACGGTGGGCCGGTTATGCGGCACGAGGTTGGCGCAGCGCGGTTTCGGCCAGTGCCGCCCGATGTTTCGCGGCAGTGACGAAGACGTCGCGCGTGTTACGCGTGCATGAATTCGACGGGGCGGGCGGCCGGGGAGACATATCCTCCCGAATTCCCGCGCCGACGGGGTGGCGCGACGCGGCGGGAATACGGCGGCAGCACGGGCCGCGGCGGCAGGTGACCGGCCGCGGAGCCATCCGGATGACCTGGCGTGGGGGAGCCGAGTCGGACTGTTCCGGATGGGCTGCCGCGGCCGGAGTCCTGGGGGCTCCGGACGGGGGTCCGGGGCGGCGGACCGGCTGCGCCGGGGGCCGTCAGACGGCCTCCACGGTTTCCGGCATCTCCTGGACGAGCTGTTCGGTGAGGTGGACGACCTCCGCCACGTCGCCGAAGTCGCGGACCGCGGTGTCGACGGTCTTGCGCAGGCGGGTGTTGACCCGCTCGGAGCGCACCTTCTTGGCGATGCCCAGGGCTTCCCTGGCGAGCTCGGTGCTCTGCTCGGGTTCCTTCTGGAGCAGGTGGACGGTGGCCATGCCGATCAGGTTGAGGGCGTAGGACCGCTGGTGCTCGGGGTCCTTGCCGAAGAGCTCGACGGCGCGCTCCATGACCGGCTCGGCCAGGGAGGCGTAGGTGGGGCTGCGGCCCGCCACATAGGCGAGGTCGCGGTAGGAGTGGGCGTTCTCGCCGTTGAGCTCGGCCTCGGAGAAGAAGCGGATCCAGTCGGGCTCGGGCTCGTCCCAGTCGTCCGCGTCGGCGAAGGTGTCCTCGGCCATGCGGACCGCCCGTTTGCAGCGGCCCGGCTGCCCCATTCCGGCGTAGGCGCGGGCCTCCATCGCATACAGCATCGCCTGGGTGCGGGGGCTCGCGCAGTCGCGGCTGCCGTACTGCGCGAGGTGGATGAGCTCCAGGGCGTCGTCGGGGCGGCCGAGGTGGATCATCTGGCGGCTCATGCTGGACAGGACGTACGAGCCGAGGGACTTCTCGCCGGCTTCCTTGGCGGCGTGCAGGGCGAGGACGAAGTACTTCTGGGCGGTGGGCTGGAGGCCCACGTCGTAGCTCATCCACCCGGCGAGTTCGGCGAGTTCGCCCGCGACCTTGAACAGGCGTTTGGAGGTGGCCTCGGGCTGGGGCTCCTGGAGCAGGTCGGTGACCTCGTGCAGCTGGCCGACGACGGCCTTGCGGCGCAGGCCGCCGCCGCACTGGGCGTCCCACTGGCGGAACATCACCGTGGTGGACTCGAGCAGGTCCATCTCCGGCACGGACAGGCGGCCGGGGCGGCGGGCGGCGAGCTGCTGCGCGGGCTCGGGCGCGGCGGCGGGCGCGGCGGACGTCCCCGGCACCAGCCAGCGCTGCATGGGCTCGATCAGGGAGGGGCCCGCGGAGAGGGCGAGCGAGGTGCCGAGGAAGCCGCGCCGGGCCAGCATCAGGTCGCTGCGGCTGAACTCGCTGATGAGCGCGACCGTTTGCGGGCCCGTCCACGGCAGGTCGACGCCGGAGACCGAGGGCGACTGGTGCGCGGCGCGCAGGCCGAGGTCCTCGACGGCGACGACGCAGCCGAAGCGCTCGGAGAACAGGTCCGAGAGGATGCGCGGGATGGGCTCGCGCGGGTTCTCCCCGTCGAGCCAGCGGCGCACGCGCGAGGTGTCCGTGGAGATGTGGTGTGCGCCCAACTGCCTGGCTCTGCGGTTCACTTGGCGCGCCAGCTCGCCCTTCGACCAGCCGCTGCGCACGAACCAGGAGCTGAGCATCTCATTCGGGCGCTTCTCGGCGTTCGCACCGCCACCGCTACTGCCGCCCACTGGAACGCCCCCATCCCTCAAGACACTTGTACGCGGTCCTCGTCAAGCCCTAACAGAATGCCGCGTCTCGCGGCCGCGCGTCCCGGGAATGTCACCCATCGAACGGGAAGCCGACTTGCCTCCGGCATACCCGCAAGCGCACATTCCTCCGGACCTCATGCACTGAAAGTAATCCTACGATCACCCCTCCGGCGAGGGCGATCCCGGAAACGCCACCATTCGCCACCCCTTCGAATGAACTCCCGGCCCGCCGCACGCGATTCACTTGACACAGAACAACCGCGAGCGGGCGGAGCGAAGCACACAGGGGCGCGGGACGCGGGGTGCACCACCCCCGAATCCCCCGAGCGCCGCCCACACCTGGCGGCGGAAGTCGGCAAAAGTCAGCGAGAGTCAGTTTGGGGCGTCCGGACGGTCCAAGTCGGCCCAAGGCGGTCCCACCGGCTCTCGCGGCAGAGCGGCCCTCACGGCAGCTCAGGACAGAGCTTACGGCAGAGCGTCACGATCCGAATCCGCCACGTAACCACGGCGCACTCGACCCGTTGGAGGGGGCATGGGCTTCACGATCGGCGGCATCCGGGGGACCAAAGAGCCCCGTTCCGGTGTCCGCGGGGCAAGGGACCCCGCGATCCGGGGGGAGGCGGAACCGGCCGGGGCGGAGCGCGGGGCCGCCGACCGGGACAGCGGCCGCGCGAAGCAGCCCAGGGACACCAAGGACGCCAAAGACGCCAAGGACACCCGGCCCGCGCCCCGGCGGCGCGGCCGCGGCGCGGCGGCCTCGGAGTGCACCGCGGTCGCCGAGTACACGGGCCTGTGGGGCTGGGCCGCGGTGCCAGGCGCCCGCGCCCAGGACGGCCGCTGCTCCTGCGGCGCGAGCGCCTGCCCGGCACCCGGCGCCCACCCCCTCGACTTCGCCCCCGAGGTCCCGGCCGGGGCCACCCTGGACGAGGTCACCGACGCCTGGGGGCAGTTCCCCGGGGCCGCGGTGATGCTGCCGGTGGGCCGCGCGTTCGACGTCATCGAGGTCGCGGAGACCGCGGGGCGCAGGGCGCTCGTCCGCCTGGAGCGGATGGGCCTGCCGCTTGGCCCGGTGTCGGCCACGCCGGACGGGCGCACGCACTTCCTGGTCGCCCCCGGCGCCGCCACCGAACTCCCCCAGCTGCTCTACCGCATGGGCTGGGACGACGCGGCGCTCGACCTGGGCGCCCTCGGCCCCGGCAGCCACATCACCGCCCCGCCGTCGGACCGCGGCGGCCTCGGCCCGGTGCGCTGGCTGCGCGCCCCCGACCCGGACTCGGCGACGAACCCGCCGCACGCCCGTCTCCTGCTCGGCATCCTGGCGTACGTGGCCCACCGCTCACCGGCGTGAGCCGGGCCGAAGCCGGGAGCGCGAAGGCCCCGGGGCCGCCGGACACGGCCCGGCCCCGGGGCTCCGGATACGGAAGTGCCCCGGCCCCAGCTGCACCCTGGGGTCGGGGCACTTCTGCGGGGCCGGGGCACGCACGCGAGCGCACGGCACGTCCACGCGGGCGTACGCCCGCGCCGTCCGGCGCTCGACGCACCCGGCGGGCTCGGGGGCTCAGTCGCCGATGAGCGCGTCCACGAACGCCTCGGGCTCGAACGGCGCGAGGTCGTCCGCGCCCTCGCCCAGGCCGACCAGCTTCACCGGCACGCCCAGCTCGCGCTGGACGGCGACGACGATGCCGCCCTTGGCGGTGCCGTCGAGCTTGGTGAGGACGATGCCGGTGATGTCCACGACCTCGGCGAAGACGCGGGCCTGCACCAGGCCGTTCTGGCCGGTGGTGGCGTCCAGGACGAGCAGGACCTCGTCCAGCGGGGCGTGCTTCTCGACGACGCGCTTGACCTTGCCGAGCTCGTCCATCAGGCCCGCCTTGGTGTGCAGGCGGCCCGCGGTGTCGATGAGCACGACGTCGGCGCCCTCGGAGATGCCCTCCTTGACGGCGTCGTAGGCGATCGAGGCGGGGTCGCCGCCCTCGGGCCCGCGCACGGTGCGGGCGCCGACGCGGTCGCCCCACGTCTGGAGCTGGTCGGCGGCGGCGGCGCGGAAGGTGTCGGCGGCACCGAGGACCACGGAGCGGCCGTCGGCGACGAGGACGCGGGCGAGCTTGCCGGTAGTGGTGGTCTTGCCGGTGCCGTTCACGCCGACGACCATCACGATGCCCGGGGTCTCCAGGCCGGACTCGGTCTTCACGGCGCGGTCGAAGTCCGTGCCGACCAGCGTCAGGAGCTCCTCGCGCAGCAGCGCGCGCAGCTCGTCCGGCGTGCGGGTGCCGAGCACCCGCACGCGCTCGCGCAGCCGCTCGACGAGCTCCTGGGTGGGGGCGACGCCGACGTCGGCGGTGAGGAGGGTGTCCTCGATCTCCTCCCAGGTGTCCTCGTCCAGGTGCTCGCGGGACAGCAGGGTGAGCAGGCCCTTGCCGAGCGCGTTCTGGGAGCGCGAGAGGCGGGCGCGCAGGCGCACCAGGCGGCCCGCGGTGGGCTCGGGGGTCTCGACCTCGGGAGCTTGTGGGGCCTCGGGAGCCGGGGGCTCCTCGACCGCGACGGGTGCGGACGCCGACGGCTCGGCGTCCGGCAGGTCCACCTCCTCGACCGTGCGGCGCGCTTCGTCGCGCGGCGCCTCGGCCTCGTCGCCGACGTGCGGCTCGGCGGGGGGCGCGGTGATGGTGGGCGTGCTCGACGGGGCCTGGCCACCGGGCAGCCGCTGCTTCTTGCGGCTGCCGACGACGAGCCCGCCGATGGCGCCGACGACGACCACGGCGATGACTACAGCGAGGATGAGGATTTCCATAACGCCCCAAGTATGACGTGACCTCAGGCCGGCTAGCGCGTTGCCTCTACAGGGCCTAGCCCTGCGGGCCGGGCTGGTCCGCCGTCGGCCATTTGTGTCGGCGGGAAGCCCCGTAGGGCGGAGTCACAACGCCCCCAGTATGCGGCGAGAGGGCGTCGGTACGCAGAGGACGTACCCAGGGTGTGCACGGCCCATTGGTGTGGGCCGTGCACACCCTGTTTTGTGCGATCCCCCAAAAGACATAGGCCACTAGCCGGGATTACTCGGACTAAAGTACGATGGAAGAGGCTGCGTCAACGCGCGTAGAGTCCCATCCGAAGAAAACCCCCACCGGCTGCGACAACGTCGACGCACGCCGAGCGAGAGGCACGGAACCACCCCTCATGAGCACCACCGCCGAAACCTCCGAGCACGAAGGCGCCCTGGAAACCCGGGGCCTGGAACCGGTCCCCGACGCGGAGCGCCACGGCAGGACCCGTGAGCTGTTCCCCACCTGGGTGGCCGCGAACATCAGCGTCCTGCTGCTCACGATGGGCGCGGGCCTCATCGTCTCGAACGAGCTGAACTTCTGGCAGGTCCTGGTCGTCGCCCTGGTCTCCCCCGTGCTGAGCTACGGCCTGGTGGGCCTGGTCTCCATCGCGGGCAAGCGCGGCGGCTCGCCGGGCATGACGCTCTCGCGCGCGGTCTTCGGCCAGCGCGGCAACCTCTTCCCCGGCTCGCTGATCTGGGTCGCGCGCTGGGGCTGGGAGACGATCAACGCGGTCACGGGCGCGTACGCGATCCTCACGGTGCTCGACATCTGCTTCGGCGTGAAGTCGAACACGGCCCTGAAGGTCATCACGCTCCTCGCCTTCGTCGCCGCCACGTTCCTCATCTCGGGCCTCGGCCGCAAGGTGCTGCACGTGTGCAGCCAGTGGTCGACGTATCTCTTCGGCGCGTTCAGCATCCTGGTCCTGGCCTACCTCCTGACGAACACCGACTGGTCCAAGGTCTTCGACCAGCCCGCGGGCTCCACCGCGATGATGATCGCGGGCATCGGCACGATCGCCGCGGGCGGCATCAGCTGGGTGCCGACCGGGCCGGACTTCACCCGCTATCTGCCGCGCACGGCGCCGAACAAGCCGCTGGTCGGCCACGCCGTGGGCGGCGCCGCCATCGTGGTGGTCCCGATGGTCCTGATGGGCGCCGTCATGGCCGTCTCCACGCCGGGCCTGTCCTCCGCCCAGGACCCGGTCGCCTTCCTCGGCGACCTGCTGCCGACCTGGATCGCGGTGCCGTACCTGATCATGGCCCTGATCGGCATGCTCCTGATCAACTCGATGTCGATGTACTCGGCCGGTTTCACCGCCATGACGCTCGGCATCAAGGTCCCGCGCGCGTGGGCGGTCAGCGTGAACGCGATCATCAGCCTGATCTTCGGCTACCTCCTGATGAACGTGGCCACCAGCTTCATGGGCTCCTTCATCTCCTTCCTGACGCTGCTCGCGGTCGCCTTCTCCGCCTGGATCGGTGTCTTCGGCATCGACATGTTGCGCCGCAAGACGTACGACGGCGTGGCCCTGATGGACACCACCCGCACCAGCGCCTACTGGTACAAGGCGGGCTTCGCCTGGCAGGCCATGGCCTCCTGGGGCGTCGCGCTCGTCGTGGGTCTGCTGTTCACCAAGGTCGACTGGTTCAGCGGCCCGCTCGCGACCTCCTGGATCGGGCGCAACGGCCTCGGCTGGCTCGTCACCATCCTGGTCGCCGCCGCGCTGTACGCCTTCCTGCCGCGGCAGCCGCTCCCCGAGGCCGCGTCGGCGGCCCGCGTCGCCGAGGCCGAGCCCGCCGCCGCCAAGGCGTGAGGGCGGCGGCCCGCCGCCTGCCCCTGTTCATCTGACGCATCGTCAACTAACGTCCCCCTTCGCCGTTCACGGTCCGCCGTCCCGGTGAAGGGGGACGTTTCCATGCCCGTCACAGTCGTCCGCTTCAACCTCGTCGACCCCGAGGGTTCGGCCCTCGGCGCGCGCTATCGCACCGCCCTGGAGATGGCCGCGTACGCCGACGACCACGGCGTCACCACCGTGCAGACCGAGGAGCACCACGGCGCCGCCAACAACTGGCTGCCCGCGCCGCTGACCTTCGCGGGCGCGGTGTTCGGCGCCACCCGGCGGATCGCGGTCACCGTGTCCGCGGTGATCGGGCCGCTGCACGACCCGCTGCGCCTGGCCGAGGAGATCGCCGTCCTCGACCTGCTGAGCGGCGGCCGCCTGGTCACCGTCGCGGGGATCGGCTACCGGCCCGAGGAGTACGCGGCGTTCGGCGTCGACTGGTCGCGGCGCGGCGCGCTGCAGGACGAGCTCCTGGAGACCCTCCTGAAGGCCTGGACCGGCGAGGAGTTCACCTTCCGCGGCCGCAGCGTGCGCGTCACGCCGCGCCCGGGCACCCGGCCGCATCCGCCGCTCCTGGTGGGCGGCTCGTCGAAGGCGGCGGCCCGGCGTGCCGCGCGGCTCGGCCTGCCGTTCTTCCCGAGCGCGCACCTGCCGGATCTCGAGGCCTACTACCGGAGCCGACTCGCGGAGTACGGCACCGAGGGCTGGACGACGATGCCAGCGGCTGAGACCCCGCTGCTGCACATCGCCGAGGACCCGGACCGCGCCTGGGCGGTGTGCGGCGAGCACTTCCTGCACGAGGCCCGCACCTACGCCTCCTGGCAGTCCGGTGGCGTCCGCTCGGCGGTGCGGTCGGCGGCCACGACGGTGGCGGAGCTGCGCGCGGAGGGCGTGTACCGGATCCTCACGCCGGACGAGTGTGTGGCGTACGCGCGCGGCGGCGCCCCCAGCCTCGTACTGCATCCGCTGGCGGGTGGCATGCCGCTGGACGAGGGGTGGCGCGGCCTGCGCCTGTTCGGCGAAAAGGTACTGCCCCGGCTCAAGGACTGACGCCTTGGGCCGGGGCAGCTTCCCGCGGGAGGAGGGGGCAGCGGGGTTTAGCCCATCTCCTCCAGGGCCTTGCCCTTCGTCTCCTTGACGAACTTCATGACGAAGGGGATCGAGAGGGTCGCGAAGGCGCCGTAGATGACGTACGAGCCGGTCAGGCTCCACTCGGACATGCTCGGGAAGGTCTTGGTGATCGCGAAGTTGGCGAGCCACTGCGCGGAGGCGGCCACGCCGAGCGCGGCGGCGCGGATGCGGTTGGGGAAGATCTCGCCGAGCAGCACCCAGACCACCACGCCCCAGGAGAGCGCGAAGAAGAGCACGAAGGCGTTGGCGGCGATGATCGCGGTCAGGCCCTGGGCGTGCGGCAGCGAGACGTCGTCACCGGAGCCGGTCCGGTACGAGAACGCCCAGGCCATGGTGAACAGGGCCGCGGCCATGCCCGCGGAGCCGATCAGGGCCAGCGGCTTGCGGCCGATGCGGTCGACCAGGACCATCGCGATGACCGTACCGACGATGTTCACGATCGAGGTCTCGAAGGAGTACAGGAACGAGCTGGACGGGTCCTTGCCGATCGACTGCCACAGCTGGTTCGAGTAGTAGAAGATCACGTTGATGCCGACGAGCTGCTGGAAGACGGAGAGCCCGATGCCGATCCAGATGATCGGCAGGAAGCCGAACTTGCCGCCGAGCAGGTCCTTGAACGACGACTTGTGCTCCCTGCGCATGCCCTGCTCGATCTCGGCGACGCGGGCGTCCAGGTCGACGTCCGTGCCCTCGACCTCGGCGAGCACCGTGCGGGCCTCGGTGGAGCGCCCGGCGGAGATGAGGAAGCGCGGCGACTCGGGGATCGCCAGGGACAGCAGGCCGTAGAGGACCGCCGGGACGACCATGACGCCGAGCATCCACTGCCAGGCCTCCAGGCCGGCGAGCTTGCCGCGCTGGTCGCCGTCGGCCATGTTCAGGATGCCCCAGTTGACCAGCTGGGAGACGGCGATGCCGATGACGATGGCGGCCTGCTGGAAGGAGGCGAGGCGGCCCCGGTAGGCGGGCGGCGCGACCTCGGCGATGTAGGCCGGGCCGATGACCGAGGCCATGCCGATGCCGACGCCGCCGATCAGGCGCCACACCGTCAGGTCCCAGGCGGCGAACGGCAGGGCCGAGCCGACGGCGCTGGCGGCGAAGAGGACCGAGGCGATCTGCATGCAGCGGATGCGGCCGATGCGGTCGGCGATGCGTCCGGCGACGGCCGCGCCGACCGCGCAGCCGAGCAGCGCGGTCGCGATGATCCAGCCGAGCAGGTTGGCGTCCACGTCGAACCGGTCCTTGATGGCCACGGTCGCCCCGTTGATCACGGAACTGTCGTAGCCGAACAGGAAGCCGCCCATCGCGGCGGCGGCCGTGATGAAGATGACGTGCCCGAGGTGATCGGGCTGGGCGTCTCGGGCGCCGGAATCGGGTGCCGCTGTGCTGGTCACGTGTACTCCTCGGGCCACCGGCGTCGCTGCCGGGGTGGGGGCGAGCTCTTCAAGTGGCGCACAACTTCACGCCGCCCACCACCTGAAGGTAAAAGCAACGTTGCAGAGACTATGCCTTCAAGTTTCGAAGTCAATAGTTCGTTAGGAACGAAAGAGAACCCCATCGATCACGGCTTGGCTTCATGACTTGAAGCTATAGAGAGTCGATCAAGGAAAGTTGATCAAGGGATACGGGATCGGCGGCCGCGCGGCTAGCGGAGCCGCTGACTGATCACCTTCGAGACGCCGTCGCCCTGCATGGACACGCCGTACAGCGCGTCGGCGACCTCCATCGTGCGCTTCTGGTGCGTGATCACGATGAGCTGCGAGGCCTCCTGGAGCTCCTGCATGATGCGGATGAGCCGCTGGAGGTTGGTGTCGTCGAGCGCCGCCTCGACCTCGTCCATCACATAGAACGGGCTCGGCCGGGCCTTGAAGATCGACACGAGCAGCGCCACCGCGGTCAGTGACCGCTCGCCGCCCGAGAGCAGCGAGAGCCGCTTGACCTTCTTGCCGGGCGGGCGGGCCTCGACGTCGACGCCCGTGGCGAGCATGTTGTCGGGATCGGTCAGGATCAGCCGTCCCTCACCGCCCGGGAAGAGCCTGCTGAAGACCCCCTCGAACTCCCGTGCCGTGTCCCGGTAGGCCTCGGTGAAGACCTGCTCGACGCGCTCGTCGACCTCCTTCACGACCAGGAGCAGATCCGCGCGGGTCTTCTTCAGGTCTTCGAGCTGCTCGCTGAGGAACTTATGGCGTTCCTCCAGTGCCGCGAACTCCTCGAGGGCCAGCGGGTTGACCTTGCCGAGCTGCTGGTACGCCCGTTCCGCCGACCGCAGCCGCTTCTCCTGCTCGGCGCGGACGTAGGGCCGCGGCTGATGGCGCGGGTGCGCGGGGTCTTCGGGCAGCTCCTCGCCCTCGGCGGGGAGCGAGGGCGGCACGAGCTGGTCGGGCCCGTACTCCGTGACGAGCCCCGCGGGTTCCACACCGAGTTCCTCCAGCGCCTTGGTCTCCAGCTGCTCGATCCGCAGCCGTTTCTCCGCGCCGAGTACCTCGCCCCGGTGGACCGAATCCGTCAGCTTGTCCAGCTCCGCCTTGAGGTCGCGCCCCTCGTTCCGCGCCCCGGCCAGCTCCCGCTCGCGCGCCTCCCTGGCCCGCTCGGCGGCGGCCCGCTCCGCCTCGGCCCGGCCGAGGGAGAGCTCGACGTGGGCGAGCAGCTGACGGGCGCCGGAGGCGACGGCCTCGGCGACGGCGGCCTCGTACCGGAGCCTCGCCCGGCGGCGCTCGGCCCGCGCGCGGGTGTCGCGCTCGGCGCGCGCGGCCCGGTCCAGGGAGTCCGCGCGCCCGGCGAGCCCCTTCACCCGCTCCTCGTGCGTCCGCACCTGGAGCCTGGCCTCCATCTCGGTCTGCCGCGCGTTGGCGCCGTCGGCGGCGAGCCGGTCGCGCACGCCGGTGTCCGGCTCCTCGTCGGCGGGCATCTCCTCGGCGACGGCGAGCCGCTCGGCCAGCTCCTCGACCTCTTCGCGCGCCTTCTCCAGGGCCTCCTGGGCCTTGGCGGCGGCGGTGGCGGAACGTTCTGCCTCACCGGCGGCGCCCCGCGCCTGGCCCGCGAGACCGCCGAGCCGCTGCGCGACGGCGGACTTCTCCCGGTCGGCGGCGCGGCGCCGCTCCCCCAGCTCCTCGACGAGCGCGGCGCACTCCCGGCGCCGCTCCTCGGCGCCCCGCTGCTCCCGCGCGAGCTCCTCGCAGCGCGCCCCGAGTTCCTCCAGCTCGGCCGCGGCCTCGTCGACCGAGGCCTGCACCTCGAGGAGGCTGGGCGCGCCCGCGGAGCCGCCCTGCGCGAAGTGCGCGCCGAGCAGGTCGCCCTCGGCGGTGACGGCGGTGAGCTCGGGGTGCGCGTACACCAGGTCCTCGGCGTCCTCCAGGGTGCCGACGACCACGATCCCGCGCAGCAGCCGGCGCACGGCGGGCAGCAGCTCGGCGGGGCCGCGCACGAGGTCGGCCGCGCGCGGGGGGCCGTCGCCGCCGGGCGCTCCGGGCGCTCCGGGCTCATGCTGCTCCGGCTCCTGCCCGGCGCCGTGCGCGAGGAGCAGCGCCGCCCGCCCGGCGTCCTGCTTGCGCAGCAGGCGGATCGCTTCCGCGGCGGAGGCGGGCGTCGTCACGGCGATGGCGTCCGCGGCCGCGCCGAACGCGGCGGCGAGGGGCACCTCGAAGCCCGGCGCCACCGAGAGGAGTTCGGCGGCGGGGCCGAGGACTCCGGAGAGCCGGTCTCGGGCCGCGAGCAGCGCGCCCGAGCCGTCCTTGCGGCGCAGGCCGAGCGCGAGGGCGTCGTGCCGCGCGGCCACGGCCGCCCGCTTCCGCTCGGCCGCGGTGGCCGCTTCCCTGGCGGCGCTGAGGGCGGCCTCGGCGTCGGCGAGCGAGCGCCGCGCCTCCTCGTGCCGCTCGGCGAGCTCCGCGTCGCCCGCGTCGAGCCCGTCGACCTCCGCCTTGAGCTGCTCGTACTCCTCCTGCGCCGCGACCGCCCGCTGCCGTGCCTCGTCGCGGGCCAGGGCGAGCCGGTCGATCTCGGCCTGCGCGGACGCGGCCCGCGAGCGGGCGGCGTTGACCTGGCCGCCGAGCCGGGCGAGCCCTTCGCGCCGGTCGGCGATGGCCCGTGCCGCGTCCTTCAGGCGGCGCTCCTCGGCGGCAAGATCGCGCTCCAGTTCGGCCCGGTGCCCGACGGTGTCGTCCAGGGCGTGCTCGGCGGCCTCCAGGGCGGCGGCGAGCTCGGCCTCCTGCTCGCGGACGCGGGCGGCCTCGCGCTCCATGTCCTCCGGGTCGCGGCCGCGCCGCTCCTCGGTGGGCGCGGAGGTGGCGCTGGTGACCCGGGCGTCGGCGAGCGAGACGGTGCCGCGCACCCGCTCGGCCAGCTGCGAGAGCTCGTACCAGGTCTGCTGGGCGCGTTGCAGGCGCGGCGTGAGGCGGCGCACCTCGTCCTCCAGCTGGGCCTCGCGCGCCGTGGCCGCCTTCAGCTCGGCCTCGGCGGCGTCCCTGCGGGCCTTGAGCGCCGCCTCGTCGGCGACCTCGGTCCTGAGGGCCTCGGTCAGCCGCACGAGGTCGTCGGCGAGCAGCCGGAGGCGGGCGTCGCGCAGGTCGGCCTGGATCACGGCGGCACGGCGCGCGACCGCGGCCTGCCGCCCCAGCGGCTTGAGCTGACGGCGCAGTTCGTCGGTGAGGTCCTGCACGCGGGCGAGGTTGGCCCGCATCGCGTCCAGCTTCCGCAGCGCCTTCTCCTTGCGCTTGCGGTGCTTGAGGACGCCCGCGGCCTCCTCGATGAAGGCGCGGCGGCCCATGGGGTCGGCGTGCAGCACGGAGTCGAGCTGGCCCTGCCCGACGATGACGTGCATCTCGCGCCCGATGCCGGAGTCGGAGAGCAGCTCCTGGATGTCGAGCAGGCGGCAGGTCTCGCCGTTGATCTGGTACTCGCTGCCGCCGTTGCGGAACATGATCCGCGTGATGGTGACCTCGGCGTACTCGATGGGCAGCGCGCCGTCGGAGTTGTCGATGGTGAGGGAGACCTCGGCGCGGCCGAGCGGCGGGCGCCCGGTGGTGCCCGCGAAGATGACGTCCTCCATCTTGCCGCCGCGCAGCGACTTGGCGCCCTGCTCGCCCATGACCCAGCTGAGCGCGTCCACGACGTTGGACTTTCCGGAGCCGTTGGGTCCGACGACGCAGGTGATGCCCGGCTCGAACCTCAGCGTCGTGGCGGACGCGAAGGACTTGAAGCCGCGCAGTGTCAGGGCCTTGAGGTGCACGCCGCTGGACTCTACCTTTCGCCGTGAGTTCACCGAGGAAGGTGCGGGCTGTTTCACGGAGGGAACGTGCGCGCTGTTTCACCGAGGAAGGTGCAGGGCACATCAGAGTTAAGGAACGGCCCCGTTCCCGGGTCCGGGCGGGAACGTTCTGGGTACGGGTTCAGGGCCGGGCGGAAGCGGTTTTCCCGGCGGGTCCGGGCGGGTCAGGACGGCTCCGGGCGGGAAGGCCGGTCCGGGCAAGAAAAAGGGACGCCGAAGCGTCCCTTGCAGATCTCTAGGGTCAAGCGGCTGATACGGGCAGCCTGACCATGTCGTGCCGAGCGTCCGGCCGTGCTGACGTCCCGCGTACTGAGCGGTACGCGGGGGTGTGTCGGGGTGACGCACGAGGTGCCGGGCCCGGCGTGGCGTGGGTCAGGTGAGCGCAGGCTCCGCCTGGGGTACGTCGAGGCTCTCGAGGAGCGATTCGTGAGAAGCGGCAGCCGTCAGCGCGTCGTTCTCCGCCTGGATCCTGACCAGCTCGGATTCCAGGTCCTGGACGCGCTGCTGGAGCCGTCGCATCTCGGCGAGAAGTCGCGGGTCGCTGCCGCCGACGTAACCGAGAAGCGCCTTTGCCATGATGGATGGTCCTCCACACTGAGTGACCGACCGAATCGGTGTGGGTCGTGAGGGAATCGCACCCGCGGCGCTTGGCACACTGCGTTCTTGCTGGGTCTTACTTGGCCGTTCTCACATGCCAAACAGCGAGGATGCGCGGGGCTTCCAGCGTCTCACCAAAAAGTTTGACGGTCAACACGATCACGCCCCGTATTGACGGGCATCCCGGGGGCGCACGGCGGTCGGAACCGCGGTCGCGTCTCTCCTGCGGGGCCCTGGGGGCGTGGAGATCATCCTTACCCCGGGAGCCTGCCACGGCAAGCTCTTCTTGGCAACCACCAGGCGTTTCCCGTCCCGGGCGAGCGCCGGGGCCCCAGCGGGACCACCCGTCCCGGCCCGGGGAAGCGGGGGCGCCTCAGCGAATCGCGAACGAGTCGTAGCCGCCGCGCGGCGTGTCCCAGATCTCAGTCACGCCGTCGACCCTGCCGGGCGTGTCGCCCGTGCGCAGCCAGTCGAGCAGCGCCTGGCACCCGGCTCGGGGCCCCTCGGCGACGACCTGCACCCGGCCGTCGTCGAGATTGAGAGCAAAACCACTCAGGTCCCCGATCTCC
This sequence comes from Streptomyces sp. NPDC043996, assembly GCF_056435225.1. Classification (NCBI taxonomy): domain Bacteria; kingdom Bacillati; phylum Actinomycetota; class Actinomycetes; order Kitasatosporales; family Streptomycetaceae; genus Streptomyces; species Streptomyces sp. NPDC043996. The sequence continues at coordinate 159,316 of NZ_JBWKEY010000012.1, forward strand.
AGCGCCCTGGCCCGCGTGAACCAGCGGAATCCCACGTTCTGCACACGGCCCCGCACCCATGCGGTGAGCCGGACTTCTTCGTTCATAAGGTGCACGCTAACCGGCCAAATACTCTTGGGGCACTTCGCCCCCTTGCGCCATCGCGTACAGTCGCGACTCGACGCGCCTCACCCGTATGGGCGAGCCACGTGGACCGTCAGGACGACGCCGGGGCACACGACCGGGCGTCTCGACGAAAGGCCAGGAGATGGGACGCCACCGACGCTCCGCCGCCGGCCGCGCCGCCACCGGCCGAGCCGATCACGCGAACCCGTCCGCCCCTTCCGCCCCTTCTTACGACCCTGCTTCTTACGGCCCTGCCGCCGGGACTGACCCCGGCGCCCCGGCAGCGCCCTCGGATGCCGATTTCGGTGCCACGGGCCGCTCTCGCGCGCGCTCGCACCGCCGCAAGGGACGCGCGGCCACGCCGGTGCGCACCGGTCTGCTCGGGGTCTCGGCGGCGGTCGCGATGGGGGCCGTCGCGGTCGCTTCGGGGCTCTTCCCCGGTGGCGACACCTACTCCTTCGGCGGGAGCGACGACACCGGAGCGATCCGCTCCACGAGCTCCCCCTCGGGCCTGGACCCGCAAGGCGGCCAGTCCGGCGCCGCCGACGGCGGCCCTTCGGCCACGCCGGAGCCCGGCCGCGCGGACGGCCCCGCCCCGGCACCGGCGCCCTCGAAGCCGAGCGCGCGCCCCTCGGAGAAGCCCGAGGGCAAGCCGTCGTCCGGTCCTTCGCGGTCGAAGCCCGAGGAGCGGGACGGCGGCGGGGACGGCGACCGGGCCGACCGCGACGACGTCAAGGACGAGCAGCCGGCCTCCGCCCCGCCGCGCACCGAGACCCCCAAGCCCACGCCTCCGGCCACGCGGCCGAAGCCGTCCGCCGGTGACGCCTCCCCCGAGGCCCAGGTCCTCGCGCTGGTGAACGAGGAGCGCGCCAAGGTGGGGTGCCGTCCCGTGCGCGCGGACGACCGGCTCGCCTCGCTGGCCGAGACGTTCAGCGCGGACATGGCCGCGCGCGGCTTCTTCGCGCACACCGACCCGGACGGGGCGACCCCCTGGGACCGCGCCGAGAAGGCCGGGATCAAGGACCTCGGCGGCGAGAACATCGCCCGTGGCCAGGCCGACGCCCAGGCCGTGATGGACGCCTGGATGGACAGCCCGGGCCACCGGGCGAATATCCTCAACTGCGACTACAAGACCCTGGGCGTCGGCGCGCACTTCGCGCCCGGCGGCCCCTGGTGGACGCAGGACTTCGGCTTCTGAGGAAGCCGCGGGCCGGGGCTCAGGCGGCGACGGCCGCGCGGCCCGCGGCGAAGGCGCGCGCGGTCTCGGTGACGCGGCGGCCAAGGTGCTCGGCCGTGGCGATGTCGGCCTTGTGGACGGCCTCGGGGCCCTCGTCGGAGTTGGTCTGGGCGGCGGCGCCGGAGAAGAAGCCGAGGCGGTTGAGGTCGTTCTCGGAGCCCTCGGTGGAGTTCCAGCCCGGGAAGAGGCCGAGGTTCACCCAGTGCATGCCCTGCTGCGCGGCCAGCGTCTGGAAGTACTGCAGGGTGTGCAGCTTGTCGCCGCTCTTGGAGGCGGAGTTGGTGAAGCCCGCGGCGAGCTTGTCCTGCCAGGCGCGGGTGAACCAGCGCTTGGAGGAGGCCTCGGCGAAGACGTGGAAGGCGCCCGACGCGGTGCCCATGTAGGTGGGCGAGCCGAAGACGATCGCGTCGGCGCCGTCCAGGATCTCCCACTGGGCCTCGGTGATCTCGTCGACCTTGATCAGGTGGGTGGTGGCGCCGGCCTCGGCGGCACCGGCGCGCACGGCCTCGGCGACGACGGTGGTGTGGCCGAAGCCGGAGTGGTAGGCGATGGCGACAACAGGGCTGGGCATGGGGGCGCTCCTTGGGGACGGGTGTGCTCGCGGCACGGCGGCCGGGCTGACACACGAAAGGAAAGCACTAACTTTTAGGAAGCGCAACCCGACAGATAGCGCTGTGCCGGAGTAGGCTCTAGGCATGGACTCCGTAACACCCGCCGACAACGCCGCCGACCAGGACCTGGCGTACGACGTGTTCGCGCGCAACTGTCCCTCGCGGACCACGCTGGAGCACGTCACCGGGCGCTGGGGCGCGCTCACCCTTGGCGCGCTGCACGACGGCACGTTCCGGTTCAACGAACTGCGCCGCCGCGTGGACGGCGTGAGCGAGAAGATGCTGTCCCAGACGCTGCACGCGCTGGAGCGCGACGGCCTGGTGGACCGCGCGGCGCAGCCCACCAACCCGCCGCGCGTCGACTACCGGCTCACTGCCCTCGGCCAGGAGGTCGCCGAGCGGCTGCTTGCCCTCATCCGCTTCGTGGAGAGCCGCCAGGACGACGTCCTGGCGGCACAGGCGGGCTACGACAGCCGCGGCGGGCGCTGACAGCGCGGGCAGAAGTAGCTGGAGCGGTTCATCCAGGGCCGCCGCCGCACGGGCGTTCCGCAGCGGCGGCAGGGCTCGCCCTCGCGGCCATAGGCGTCCAGGGAGCGGTCGAAGTACCCGGATTCGCCGTTCACGTTCACGTACAGGCTGTCGAAGCTGGTGCCGCCGACGGCGAGCGCGGCGTTCATCACGTCCCGCACATGACCGAGGAGTTCCATGGTGCGCGGGCGGGTGAAGGCGGCGGTGGGGCGCTCGTAGTGGAGCCGGGCGCGCCACAGCGCCTCGTCGGCGTAGATGTTGCCGACGCCGCTGATCAGCGACTGGTTCAGGAGCGCGCGCTTGATGGTGCTGCGGCCGCGGCGCAGCGCCTGGTGGAAGGCCTCGGGGTCGAACCGCTCGTCCAGCGGGTCGCGGGCGATGTGCCCGATGACGTCGGGCAGGCCGTCCGGGGTGGTGTCGTGCACGGAGAGACCGCCGAAGGTGCGCTGGTCGACGAAGCGCAGCTCGGTGCCGAGCGCGTCGTCGAAGCGCACGCGGACGCGCAAGTGCTTCTCGTCCGGGGCCTGTTGGGTCTTTACGAGCAGCTGCCCGCTCATGCCGAGGTGGGCGAGCACGGCGCTGCCGGTGTCCTCGACGGGCAGCCACAGGTATTTGCCGCGGCGGCTCGGCTCGCCGATGCGGTGGCCTTTGAGGCGGTGCGTGAAGTCGTCGGGGCCCGCGAGGTGCCGCCGGACGGCGCGGGGGTGCAGGACCTCCACGTCGGCGACGGTCCGCTCCGCCACCCAGCGGGCGAGCCCGCGCCGCACGACCTCGACTTCGGGCAGCTCGGGCATGCGGGTTCCTCCGGGGGCGCGGTGGGCGACGGCCCTACGTTACCGGTGCGCGGCCACGGGTGAGCGGGCGGGAGAAACAAACCGAAGCGCCCGCCGCGGTCGACGAACGACCGGGCGGGCGCCAGGGGAAACGCAACGTCAGGCGGAAGCCGCGTCGGGAGCGGACGAGGCGGCGGCCTCGTCAGCCTTGGCCCGCTCGTCCGCGGCGGCGCGAATGGCCCGCCAGGCGGACTCCGCGGCCTGCTGCTCCGCTTCCTTCTTGCTGCGGCCGGTGCCGGTGCCGTACGAGACGCCTCCGACGCGGGCGGCAGCAGTGAAGGTCTTCTCGTGGTCGGGGCCGCTCTCCGTGACGAGGTACTCGGGCACGCCGAGGCTCTCCATCGCGGTGAGCTCCTGGAGACTGGTCTTCCAGTCCAGGCCCGCACCGAGGTTCGAGGACTTCTCGATCAACGGGTCGAAGAGCCGGTGCACCAGCTCACTCGCCGCGTCCAGACCGCGGTCCAGATACACCGCGCCGATCACCGCTTCCAGGGTGTCGGCGAGGATGGACGCCTTGTCCCGGCCGCCCGTGCCCTCTTCGCCCCGGCCGAGCCGGATGAAGGAGCCGAGGTCGAGGCCACGGCCCACCTCCGCCAGCGCACGCGAGTTGACCACCGCGGCCCGCAGCTTGGCCAGCTGGCCTTCGGGCAGGTCGGGGTGGGTGCGATAGAGCGTGTCCGTGACGACGAGGCCGAGCACGGAGTCCCCGAGGAACTCCAGCCGCTCGTTCGTCGGCAGGCCGCCGTTCTCGTACGCGTACGAACGGTGGGTGAGCGCGCGCACCAGAAGGGCGGACTCGAGCTGATACCCGAGCCGCCCTTCCAGAAGCGTGTGGGACGAGGCCGCGTTGTTACTGTCTGCCATCTTGGCGTCTTCCGCCTTCTTCGGGCTAGACACAGCGCCTCTCACCAGCCGCTCAGACCTCGAGGACCTGGCGCTTGTTGTAGGTGCCGCAAGCGGGGCACGCGATGTGCTGCAGCTTCGGCTCCTGGCAGCGCTCGCACGACACCAGGTTGGGGACCGCAGCCTTCCACTGCGACCGGCGGTGGCGCGTGTTGCTGCGCGACATCTTCCGCTTCGGAACAGCCACGGCTACTTCTCCTGCTTCTCGGCGGCGCGTGCTGAACGAGGCGCTTCGCCGCTCATCTTGTCCTTCTCGCCGCCCTTGACGGATTCGGCGAGTCCCTGCAGTGCCGCCCAACGGATGTCGACGGCATCGTGGTGGTGGTCCGGGTCGTCCGCGAGCCGCGCTCCGCAGTCGGAGCACAGTCCCTGACAGTCTTCCTGGCACACCGGCTGCAGCGGCAGTGCGAGCACCACCGCGTCACGCAGCACCGGCTCGAGGTCGAACATGCCGTCCTCGAGAAAGAGCCTGCCCTCGTCTTCCTCGGCGTCGTCGGCCGGTTCCGCGCTGCGGCCCCGGTCGTCGGCGTCAGGGTACGAGAACATCTCCTGGAAGTCCGCGTCGAGCTCCAGCTCGAGCGGCTCCAGACACCTTACGCACTCCCCCTCGGCCGATGCACGGGCGGTGCCTGTGACAAGCACCCCTTCCATGACCGACTCCAGGCGGATCTCCAGCTCCACCGGAGCGCCCTCGGGCACTCCGACGACACCTTCGACGCCGAACGGCGCCGGGGCACCGGGGGCGTCGATGGTCCGGGTCAGCCGCTGCATGGCACCGGGACGCCGGCCCAGCTCGTGCGTGTCGAACACGAGGGGGTTGCGGTGGTCGAGGCGCGTACTCAGGGCGTTTCCTGCTTTCGAGATCCGAGGGTGAGGCAAGGGGGCCGCCACGCGGACGCCTCACGACTGAGGCCTGAGCGGGCAGCACTGATCGCGGACATACGCGCGACCGAAGAGCCAGGATACTGGACCTTTCGCCATCGGCCCAATCCGGGCCGAGCGAACCGGCCGCTCCGGCTTCCGACCGGCTAGCGCCCCTGTTCGTACTGGCGCAGCTGCTCCGCGCTGATCATCGTCGTGTCGAAGAGGCTGGTCTCGTCGAGCACGGCGGGCGCGGGGCTCGGCTGGCCTTCCTGAACGTGCTGGCCGTACGCCTGCTGCTGCGGCGCCTGGCCGTATCCCTGCTGCTGGTAGGCGTACGGGTCCTGGGGGTAGCCGTACGGATCCTGCTGGCCGTAGGGCTGCTGGTAGGCGTACGGGTCCGGCTGGCCGTACTGCGCCTGCTGGCCGTAGGCCGCCTGCTGGTCGTACGCGTACGGATCCGGCTGGTGGTCGGGGCGCGGGGGCGCGTACGGCTCCTGGGCGGGGACGCGGGGGGTGGCGGCGGGCCGTGGCGGCTCGGCGGCCTTGGCCGGGTCTGCGAGGTCGGCGAGGAAGTCGGTGTCCGAGGTGCGCTCGGCGCCGGTGTGGGCGCCGAGCTCGCTCAGCTCGTCGGCGGGGGCGCGGCCGTGCAGCGTCTGGCGGCCGCGGCCGACGGCGTCCAGGGTCTTGGCGAGGACGGCCTCGAAGGCGCCGAGCTTGGCGTCGACGTAGGCGTCGGCGTCGCGGCGCAGCGTCTCCGGGTCGTGGCTGCGCTCGGGGGCGTCGTCGTCTTCGGCGTCCCCGTAGCCCTGTCCGTCGAGGCCCGGGCCGGTGCCGAGGAGCTTCGCGCGGCCGCGGCCGACGGAGCCGAGGGTCTTGGTGAGGACGACCTCGAAGTTGGCGAGCTTGGAGTCGACGTAGTCATCGGCCTCGGCGCGGATCTCCTCGGCCTGGCCGCGGGCCTCGCCGAGGATGCGGTCGGCCTCGTTCTGGGAGCGGCGGGCGACCTCCGTGTCGGAGATCAGCGAGCCGCGCTCGGCGTGCGCGGACTCGATGATCCTCTCGGCCTCGCGGTGGGCCTGCTCGACGAGCTGCTCGCGGCCGCCGATCAGCTCCTGGGCCTGGGCGAGCGAGCCAGGCAGAGCCTGGCGCACCTCTTCGAGCATCGACAGGAGCTGCGCGCGGTTGACCACGCACGAGGCGGACATGGGCATGGACTTGGCGCTGCCGACCGCCTCGACGATCTCGTCGATCTTCTTCTGCACGTCCACCGCTGGCTCGCCACTCTCTACAGGGATTGAGGAGACGGACGGGACGACTGTAGCCCTTGATCAGCCCTTCGCGAGGCGCTTGTTGAGGGCTTCGAGCACGACCGGGGGAACCAGGTGCGCGATGTCGCCGCCCCAGGAGGCGACCTCCTTGACCAGCGAGGAGGACAGGAAGCTGTAGGCGGGGTTGGTGGGCACGAACAGCGTCTCGACGCCGGACAGGCCGTTGTTCATCTGGGCCATCTGCAGCTCGTAGTCGAAGTCGCTGACCGCGCGCAGGCCCTTGACGATGGCCGGGATGTCGCGCTCCTTGCAGAAGTCCACCAACAGGCCGTGGAAGGACTCGACTTCCACGTTGCCGAACTCGGCGGTGACCTGGCGGATCAGGTCGATGCGCTCCTCGATCTCGAAGAGGCCCTTCTTCGACTTGTTGATCATCACCGCGACGTGCACGACGTCATACAGCTTGGAGGCGCGGGCGATGATGTCGAGGTGCCCATTGGTGATGGGGTCGAACGACCCCGGACAGACGGCGCGGCGCAACGGAAGTCCCTCGCTCTCCGGTCGGGTCATGGCGCGATCTCTTGTTCGTCTTGTTGTTCGTCGTACGTAGAGGCGGCGCGACCGTACCAAAACGTCCCTTCGCCGTAGCGACGGGACCTCAGGCCCTCGAATCCCTCGGGCCAGCCGAAGGGTCCGCCTCTCGTACCGCGTTCAACGGTGACGAGCGCGTCGTCCGTGAGCCAGCCCGTCGAGCGGAGTGTGAGCAGGATCTCCCGAAGATCGTCATCGCTGACGGCGTAGGGGGGGTCCAGGAACACCAGGTCGTAGGGGGCGGTAGGGGCCGCGTCCCGGATGACCTGAGCGGCTTTGCCCGCTCGCACCTCGGCGCCGGGCAGGCCGAGCGCCTTCACGTTCTCGCGGATGGTGCGCACCGCGCGGGCGTCGGCGTCCACGAGCAGGGTGTGCGCGGAGCCCCGGGACAGGGCCTCCAGGCCGACGGCTCCCGAGCCCGCGTACAGGTCGAGGACGCGGGTGCCGTCGAGCGGGCCCTGGAGGGCCTGCCAGGTGGAGAACAGGCCTTCGCGGGCGCGGTCCGACGTGGGCCGGGTGCCGCCTCCCGGCGGGACGGACAGGCGGCGCCCGCCGGCCACGCCGGCGATCACGCGGGTCATAGGGTCTCTGCGTCCTTCGGCTGGGGGTGGGGCTTGCCCTCACGATATGTCGTGCGGGGGCTTCAGCCCTTGTCGAGGTACTGCTCGCGCTCCTCGTCCAGGAGCGCGTCCAGGGCCGTGCGGAGCGCGGGCAGGTGCTCCAGACCGGGGTCGCGGGACACCACCGCGGTGGCCTCCTCGCGGGCCGCGGCGATGATCTCCTCGTCGTCGATGACGGCGAGCATCCGCAGCGAGGAGCGGACGCCGGACTGGGCCTGGCCGAGCACGTCGCCCTCGCGGCGCTGCTCCAGGTCGATGCGGGAGAGCTCGAAGCCGTCGAGCGTGGCGGCCACCGCGCCGAGGCGGGCGCGGGCCGGGCTCGCCTCGGGCATGTCGGTGACGAGCAGGCACAGGCCGGGGGCGGAGCCGCGGCCGACGCGGCCGCGGAGCTGGTGCAGCTGGGAGACGCCGAAGCGGTCCGCGTCCATGATCACCATCGCGGTGGCGTTCGGCACGTTCACGCCGACCTCGATGACCGTGGTGGCGACCAGGACGTGGGTCTCGCCCGCGGCGAAGCGGCGCATCACCGCGTCCTTGTCGTCCGGCTGCATGCGGCCGTGCAGGACCTCGACCCGCAGCCCCTTCAGGGGGCCGTGCGCGAGCTGCTCGGCGACGTCGAGGACGGCGAGCGGCGGGCGCTTCTCCGCCTCGTCCGCGGCCTCGGCGGGCTTCTTCTTCGCGCCCTTCTTGGCCGCCCCGGCCGTCTCGGCGCCGTCCTCGGTGTCGCCGATGCGGGGGCAGACCACGTACGCCTGGTGGCCGTTCTCCACCTCCTCGCGGACGCGCTCCCAGGCGCGGGCGAGGAAGTGCGGCTTGTCCTGGGCCGGGACGACGTGGGTGGAGATCGGGGAGCGGCCCGCGGGCAGCTGGTCGAGGACGGAGGTCTCCAGGTCGCCGAAGACCGTCATCGCGACCGTGCGCGGGATGGGTGTGGCCGTCATCACGAGCAGGTGCGGCGGCTGCTGGCCCTTGCCGCGCAGGGCGTCGCGCTGCTCCACGCCGAAGCGGTGCTGCTCGTCGACGACGACCAGGCCCAGGTCGTGGAACTGCACCTTGTCCTCGATCAGCGCGTGGGTGCCGATGACGATGCCGGCCTCGCCGGTGACCAGGTCGAGCAGGGCCTGGCGGCGGGCGGGCGTGCCCATGGAGCCGGTGAGCAGCGTGACCTTCGTGGCGTGCTCGGAGCCGCCGAGCATGCCGCCCTCGGCGAGCTCGCCCATCATCTCGGTGATCGAGCGGTGGTGCTGCTGGGCGAGGACCTCCGTGGGCGCGAGCATCGCGGCCTGGCCGCCCGCGTCCACCACGGCGAGCATGGCGCGCAGGGCCACCATCGTGTTGTGCGTCACCGTGAAGTTGTCGGTGATGTACGCCCGCGTCGGGTGCGCGACGCTGATGCACTGGACCGGCTCGCGTCCGACGAAGTCCACGCTGCGGACGGCGCGACGGAAGGTGTCGTACTTCGGGCGCTCGCGGACGCGTTCGGCCTTGCGGGTCAGCCGGAAAGGGGCGTACTCAGCGGGCAAGGCGACCGACACGTCGAACGCCGCCTCCTTCGGCAGGACGCGTGCCCGGCCGCCCAGGGAGCGAACGAACCAGGCGACGTCTTCCGCGAGCCTCCGGGAGGCCGAGCACAGCGAGATGCTCACACCGTCCGATTCGACCGTGCCGTCCGTGTCCAGAAGACCCTGCAACAGAGCCAGTCGGTTCTTGACCGACGTGTTCTTGAACACGTCGGGGATGAACGTGCCGTGGGATGTGACACCCCACAGCTCCACGTCCCGCAGAGCCTGAATGACGGGGTGGCGAACGCCTCCGGCGCGCTGGGCGAGCTGGATCGTGTAGTCGCAGGCAGAGCCCGCGACGGGAGCCAAGCGGCAGTCCGGCGCCACAGCGGCCGCCGCGGCGTCATGGATCTCGGCATCGACGGTGGACAGCCGAAGATCGTGCCGGAACGACCCGCCGCCCAGCAGAAGCCCGAAGAAGTAGGGGTCGAGGGGCAGCCCTTCATCGCCTCCCAGGTCCACGGGGGTCGCAGCGGGGAGATACCACTTCGACGATCCGTCCGCCTGGACGAGATCGAGCCGGATCTCTCTGGTCGTCAGGACCTCGGGGGCTTGACCGCGGTGCCACCCGCCGCTCGTGCCGACGATCCACAGGTGCTCGTCGTCGCACTCGACGGAACTGCCGTCCGACAACGTCAGGCGCCAGACGTCACGCTCGCCCTGCGGGAACACTCCGTCGACCACAGCGATCTCCCCCGTGGGCACGACGACTGAGTCTCCCGGCCTCATGTCACCCATCGGCCGAAACCCCTCAGGCGTCAGGACCAGCGCGTCGAGCGGCTGCGCCTTGCCGGAGCCGACCTCGCCCTGGAGGAGGCGGTGCATGGGGTGCTCCGTCGCCAGGTCGGTGAAGATCTCCCCGGAGACGCGGCGCTGGCCGTCCGTGAGCTCGAAGGGCAGCTTGGCGTCGAAGGCGTCCAGGAGGCCGTCCGGGCGGGGCCTGCGGGCCACGGCGGGCAGCTGGGAGTCCGCGAACCGGCGCCGGGCCAGGGCGACCTGGAGGACGAAGGCCTCGTCCCACTTCAGGCGGTCGCGGGCGGTGGCGATGTCCGCCTTCGTGTGCGGCCGGTGGATTTTCAGGAGGGCTTCGGGGAGCGGGATCAGGCCCCGGCCCTCGCGCAGCGTGTGCGGCAGCGGGTCCTGGGCCTCCTGGGCGCTGGGCAGCACCGCGTCCACGGACTTGGCGATCTTCCAGGACTCCAGCTTGGCGGTGGCCGGATAGATCGGGATGAGGGCACCCGCCCAGGAGTCCACGGCCTCGGCCGCGGAGTCGCCGTCGGCGTGCAGCAGCTGATACGCGGGGTGGGCGAGCTGTGTCTTGCGGTTGAAGACGGAGACCTTGCCCGCGAACATCGCGCGGGTGCCGGGCAGCAGGTCCTTGTGCGGCTTGTGGATGCCGCGGCCGAAGAAGACCAGCTGGAGCTGGCCGCTGCCGTCGGTGATCGTGACTTCCAGGCGCTGGCCCCGGCCGCCGTTGAACGTCAGGACGCGGGCGGTCGCGACCTGGGCCACGACCGTGACGTGCTCGTCCAGGGGGAGGTCGGCGAGGGTGGTGAGCTCGCCCCGCTCCGCGTAGCGGCGGGGGTAGTGGTGGAGGAGGTCGCCGACCGTGTGCAGGGCGAGGTGTTCGGCCATGACCTTCGCGGTGGCCTGGCCTAGGGCGTTCTTCAGCGGTTCTTGGAGCGCGGGCACGTGGTCCATTGCACACCACGGGACTGACATCCTGCTGCGGGGGCCTCGCGGCGCGCCCCAGGCCCGCCCCTTCCCGAACCGGGTGCTGGCCGCCCCCGGCCCCCCGCTCAACCGCATTGGCGCTCCGCGCCTCGTCCTCAAACGCCGGACGGGCTGAAACCTTCGGCGGGGAAGAGGGCTACTCCACGCCGATGAGCAGCAGGGGGGCATGGGGCCCGCCCCGGTAGAGGATCGTGTCCACGGCCAGGTGGCCGTCGCGTACGTGCTTCTGGAGGGTTTCCGCCACCGCGTCCGGCACCTCGTCGCCCAGGACCAGCGTCACCATCTCGCCGCCCGCGGCCAGCATCCGGTCGAGGACCGCCGCGGCGGTGGCCGCGGTCTCGGAGCCGATGACCGCGACGTCGCCGTCGATGAGGCCGAGGACGTCCCCGGCCTGGCAGATGCCCGCCGTCGTCCAGGACTGCCGCTCGGCGACGGCCAGTTCCGCGTACCGGGTGGCCCCGGCGGCCGCCGTCATCGCGACGACGTCCTCGTCGAAGCGGCGGTCCGGCTCGTGCACGGCGAGCGCGGCGATGCCCTGGACCGCGGAGCGCGTGGGGATCAGGGCGACCCGTACGCCTTCGGAGCGGGCCTGTTCGGCGGCGGCCGCCGCGGTGTGGCGCAGCTCGGCGTCGTTGGGCAGGAGCACCACCTCGCGCGCGTGGGCGCGCCGCACGGCCTCCACGAGCTCGCCGCTGGCGGGCGGCTCCCCCGCGCGGGCGGGCACGGTGGTCGCCCCGGCCTCGCCGTAGAGCTCCGCGAGGCCCTGACCCCGTACGACCGCCACGATCCCGCGCTGCACGCGCTCGCGGGGGCGGCGCGCGGCGCGCGCGGCGTGGGCGTCGCCGACGCCGAAGTGGGTGATGCGGATGCGGTACGGGCGGCCCGCCTCGACCCCGGCCTCCACGGCCGCGCCCGCGTCGTCCACGTGGACGTGGACGTTCCACAGCCCGTCGCCGCCGACCACGACGAGGGAGTCGCCGAGCGCGTCGAGCCGGGTCCGCAGCCGGGCCACGGCGTCGTCGCCCGCCTCCAGGAGGTAGATCACCTCGAAGGCGGGGCCGGAGCCGTCGGCGGGGGTGTCCGCGCACTCCTGGGGGACGGCCGCGGCCACCGGCCCGTCGCCGAAGGCCGCGGGCGCCGTGCTCCCGTCGTCGTCCACGCGCGCGTGGGCGCTCCCCCGGCTCCAGGGGGTGACGGTTTCGCCGGACAGCGCCCCCACGAGCGCGCCGAGCACCGCCACGAGCCCGCGTCCCCCGGCGTCCACCACGCCCGCGCGGCCGAGCACGGCCAGCTGGCCGGGGGTCGCGTCGAGGGCCGCGCAGGCGCCGCCGTAGGCCGCGCGGGCCACCGCGCCGCAGTCGTCCGTCGCCCCCACGGCCTCGGCGGCGTCGGCGGCGGCCCCGGCGACCGTCAGGACCGTGCCCTCCACCGGGTGCGCGACCGCCGTGTACGCGGACCGGGCCGCGTGCCGCAGGGCCGACGCCAGGCGCTCGCCCTCCGACTCCGGGCCTGGTTCCGTGTGAAGTGCGCCACCGCCGGGCCGCTCGGCGAGCACCTGCGCCATCCCCCGCAGCAGCTGCGCGAGGATCGTGCCCGAATTGCCGCGGGCCCCGATCAGCGCTCCGTGCGCGAGCGCGCGCACCGCCTCGGCCAGGGCGGGCCGGGACGGCTCCAGGCCCGTGAACACCGCGTCGACGGCCTGGGCCGCCGACTCCATCGTCAAGTAGAGGTTCGTTCCGGTGTCCGCGTCCGCGACCGGGTAGACGTTGATCGCGTCGATCTCCTCGCGGGCCTGTCCCAGCGCGTCCAGAGCCAGTGCGCTCCACGCGCGGATCGCGACCGCGTCGAGGTTCTGCGGCAACTGTCGCCTCCTAGATAGCGTCCGGACGGCCGGGACTGCGGAATGGGACGCAGCGTAGACCGATGGGCGGGTGGGGGCGGGAGGGGTGGCCGGGGCGGCCCCCGGGGGAAGCATGGTAGTTTCGTTGTACCGAAGCAGTCGTTGTATGCTGCTCCGGTTGCCCGATACCCATCGGGCCATTCCCCTGGCAACGCCACCCAGATCATCGCTCTGATCCCGGCATGCCGGGTTTAACCGTAAGAGCATCTGAAGTCTTTGGAGTGACCCGTGGCTGCCAACTGCGACGTCTGCGGCAAGGGGCCGGGCTTCGGCAACAACATCTCGCACTCGCACCGCCGTACGCCCCGTCGCTGGAACCCGAACATCCAGCGCGTGCGTGCCGTGGTCGGCGGGACGCCGAAGCGGCTCAACGCCTGCACCTCGTGCATCAAGGCCGGCAAGGTCTCGCGCTGACGTAGTTCTGCGCGGCCACCTGGCCGGTTACCGAAAAAGCCGGTCCCCTCGGGGGCCGGCTTTTTCGCGTGCCCGTCCCGCCCTGCCAGAATCAGGCGGATGCGGTTCGGCATCCTCGGCCCCCTCGACATACGCACCCCCGGCGACGACCCCGTCGACCCGGGCGGCCCCCGGCCCCGGGCCCTGCTCACCCTGCTGCTCCTGGACGCGGGCCGTACCGTGCCCGTCGAGCGGCTGACCGACGGCCTGTACGGCGAGCGGCCGCCCGCGGGGACCGCGAACGCGCTGCAGTCCCAGGTGTCGCGGCTGCGCAAGCGCCTGGGCGTGCCCATCGAGGCCACCGCCGCCGGATACCGCCTGGCGGTCTCCCCCGACGACGTCGACGCCCACCGCTTCGAAGCCCTCGCGCGCGCGGGCCGCACGGCTCTGGCAGCCGGGGACCCCGCGCGGGCCGCCGCCCTCCTCGACGAGGCCCTCGGGCTGTGGCGCGGCCCGGCGCTCCCCGATCTGCCCGGCGCGCACGCCTCCGTCGCGCGCCTGGAGGAGCTCCGGCTCGCCGCCGCCCAGGACCGGATCGACGCGGGCCTGGCGACCGGCGGCGGCCCCGGCCTCGTACCGGAGCTGCGCGAGCTGCTCGCCGCCCATCCGCTGAGCGAGCGGCTGTACGGACAGCTGATGCGGGCCCTGCACGCGAGCGGACGCGCGGCCGAGGCGCTCACGGTGTTCGAGGAGGCGCGGGGCACGCTCGCGCGGGAGCTGGGCGCCGACCCGTCGGCGGAGCTGTCCGCGCTCCACCTGGAGCTGCTGCGGGGCGCGGGACCGGGCCGCCGCGCGCGCGTCCCCGCGCCCCTGACGCCGCTCGTGGGCCGCGCCGACGAACTGGCCCGCGTCCGTGACCACCTCGCCCGCTCCCGCCTGGTGACGCTGACCGGGCCGGGCGGCGCGGGCAAGACGCGGCTCGCGGTGGAGGCCGCCCGGGAGCTCGCGGGGACGCGGGAGGTGTGCTTCGTGGAGCTGGCGCCGCTCTCCGACGGGTCCCGTGTGACCTACGCCGTCCTCGGCGCCCTCGGCGTGCGCGACGGCTTCCACGCGCGCGGGGGCGATGCCACCGAACGGCTCCTGGCCGCCCTGGAGGACCGCGGGCCCCTGCTGCTCGTCCTGGACAACTGCGAGCACGTGGTGGACGACGCGGCCCGCGTCGCCGGGCTGCTGCTCGGCGCCTGCCCCGGAGTGCGCGTCCTCGCCACCAGCAGGGAGGCGCTCGGGATCACCGGCGAGACGCACGTCCCGGTGCCGCCCCTGGCCGCCGCCCCCGCGGCCCGGCTCTTCGTGGAGCGGGCCGCCGCCGTGCGCCCGGACGCCGCGCCCCGGGCGGACGACGCCCTCGTCGGCTCCGTCTGCGCCGCCCTCGACGGCCTGCCCCTGGCCATCGAGCTGGCCGCGGCCCGCCTTCGCACCCTCACCCTCGACGAGCTCGCCGCGCGCCTGGGCGACCGCTTCCGGCTCCTGTCGCGCGGGGACCGCACGAAGGCGCCGCGCCACCGCACCCTGCACGCGGTCGTCGAATGGAGCTGGGACCTGCTCGACGACGAGGAGCGGGAGCTGGCCCGGCGGCTCACCGTGTTCCCTTCGGGGGCCACGCTCGACGCGGTCGACGCGGTGTGCGCGGTGCCGTATCCGGAGGACCCGCTGGCCTCGCTCGTGGAGAAGTCGTTCGTGGAGAGGGCCGACGGGCGGTACCGGATGCTGGAGACCATCCGCGCCTTCTGCGCGGAGCGGCTCGCGGACGCGGGCGAGGAGGACCGGCTGCGGGACGCGTACGCCGCGTACTTCCTGCGCTTCGCCGAGGAGGGCGCGCCACGGCTGTACGGGCGCGGGCAGGTGTCCTGGCTCGCCCGCCTCGCCGCCGACCACGGCAACCTGGACGCGGCCCTGCGCCGCCTCACGCGCACCGACCCGCGTGCGGGCCTGCGCCTGATGGCCGCCCTGTCCTGGTTCTGGCGGCTGCGCGGCCTCTACGGAGAGCGGGTCCGGGTCGCCGCCGACCTCCTGGCGGCCGTGGGCGAGGACGCGCCGGACGGCCTGGTGGAGGAGTACGTCCTGTGTCTGATCACCACGGTCGCGGGCGAGGGCGACGACCCGGGGGAACCGCACCGGCTCGCGCGCGTGGACACCCTGCTGGCCTCCCTGGAGGGCCCGCTGAGGCTGCCGTTCCTGATCGTGCTGTGGTCGCTCGCGGGCGGGCCGCGCACGGCCGTGGAGGAGCAGGTGCGGGCGCAGGTCGGCGGCAGCCCGTGGGGGCGGGCCCTGCTGGACCTCGGCCTTGGGTTCCAGGACCTGTTCGCGGGGCGGACCGGCGCCGCCGAGGCGTCCTTCACCCGCGCCCTCGCGGCCTTCCGGGACAACGGCGACCGCTGGGGCATGGCCAACTGCCTCGACCCGCTCGCGATGTTCGCCGGATGGCGCGGCGAACACGCCCACGCCCTGGACCTGATCGACGAGGGCCTCACCCACGTACGGGAACTCGCCTCCCCGGAGGAGACCAGCGACCTGCTGCACCAGCGCGCCACGGTCCTGCTGCTCCAGGGCGCCTTGGAGGCGGCGGCCGAGCATTTCCGGCAGGCCGGGGAGCTGGCCCGGAGCATCGGCGTACGCGACAAGGTGGCGACGACGCTACGAGGTCTCGGCGATGTGGCCCGCCTCTCCGGAGACACGGCACAGGCACGCGGCCACTACGAAGAGGCCCTGCGGGCGTGCGCCGCCAACTGGTTCAGCGAGACCGAGACGGCCCGGATCTTCATCGGCATGGGCCGCACGGCGCTCGCCGAATCCCGCCCGGACGAGGCCCGCGACTGGTACGAGCAGGCCCGGCAGCTCGCCCTCGACTTCAGGGGCGGCCAGGAACTAGCCGAGACAGCCGAGGCCTTGGCGGCCGTCGCACGCGCCCCGGAGGAGACCGCCCGGCTCCTGGGCGCGGCCGCCGGGCTGCGGGGCACCCTGGTCGCGGACGATCCGGACGTGGCCCCACTGGTGGCGGCCGCCCGTGGACGGCTCGGCGCGGCGGCGTACGAGCGGGCCTTCGCGGCGGGACGCGCGGAGCGGGAGGCGGCGCTGCGCTCCGGTCAGCCAGCGGCGAGACCTGGTCAGCCTGCGGCACGGCGCGGTCAGCCGCCGGTCAGCCCCCGGTAAGCGGCGCCCCCGACGCTCGGGGCATGACGAACCCGACGTACTCACAGGAGCCCGCCCACCAGGCCCTCCCCCTCGCCCACCTCGACGTCCTGATCTCCGGCGCCAGCGTCGCTGGCCCCGCGCTCGCCCTGTGGCTCGCCCGGTACGGCGCCCGCGTCACCGTCGTCGAGAAGGCACCCGCGCTGCGCGAGGGCGGCTTCGCGGTCGACTTCCGCGGCCACGCGCACCGCACGGTGCTGCGGCGCATGGGCATCTGGGACGAGGTGCGGGGCCGCCAGACCCACATGGGCCGCCAGACGGTCGTCGACGTCGACGACCGTGAGCGGGTGGACCTGCCCGCGTTCCTGATGAGCGGCGAGGTGGAGATCTTCCGCGGCGACCTCGCCAAGATCATGTACGAGCGGACGCGGGACCGTGTGGAGTACGTCTTCGGGGACTCCGTCACGCGCCTGAGCGAGGACGCCGACGGCGTCGACGTCACCTTCGAGCGCGGCGCTCCCCGCCGCTTCGACATCGTCGTCGGCGCGGACGGCCTGCACTCGCACACCCGCCGCCTGGCCTTCGGCGACGAGGCGCGGTACGTCCGCTTCCTGCGCTACTACGTGGCGGGCTTCGACATGCCCAACCACCTGGGCCTGAACCGCACGTCACGGCTGTGCAGCGTGCCAGGCCTGCTGCTCGGCGTCGCCAACTACGACGGCGTCGCGGACAGCGCGGGCGCGTTCCTGGTGTTCCAGTCCGATGAGCTCGCCTACGACCGGCACGACGTGGCCCAGCAGAAGCGGCTCATCGCCGAGCGGTTCGCCGGCGTCCGCTGGAAGCACGCGCCGCGGATCCTTGAGGCCCTGGAGAGCGCGGACGACCTGTACTTCGACGCGATCGCCCAGGTCCATGTCGACCGGCTCTCCCAGGGGCGTGTCGTGCTCCTAGGAGACGCCGGGTACGGCGCCACGATGGGCGGCATGGGCACGGGCACCGCCCTGGTGGGCGCCTACGTCCTGGCCGGTGAGCTGGCCCTGGCCGGCGGCGACCACCGGGCCGCCTTCGCCGCGTACGAGGCGGAGATCACCGGCTTCGCGAAGGGCTGCCAGAAGCTCTCGGGCAACGCGGGTCCTTTCCTCGCGCCGCCGACACAGAGGGAGATCCGCAACCGTGACCGGGCGTACCGGATGCTGAGCTCCCGCTTCCTCGCGGGCTTCTTCAAGCGCCTCACGGAGAAGGCGGCCAACGACATCGAGCTCAAGGACTACCCGGCGTTCGGCTCCCCGGTCCCCGAGGGGCCCATGCCGTCCCTGAACCGCCAGCCGTGATCGACGGGGCCGATGCCGCCGCCGAGCGCGAACCCGGCGGCGATGGCCCCGGAGACGTACTCCTTGGCGGCGTGCGCGGCCTCGGGCACCGACTGCCCCTTCGCCAGCTGCGCGGCGATCGCGCTGGCCAGCGTGCAGCCGGTGCCGTGGGTATGGCGGTTGTCGTAGCGCCCCGGGGGCGTCATGCGCAGCCAGTGCTCTTCGGAGCCGTCGGTGAGCAGGTCCACGGCCTCGTGGCCGCCCGGCAGATGGCCGCCCTTGATGACCACCCACCGAGGCCCGTGCGCGAGGACGGCGGCCGCCGCGCGCCGCATGCCGTCCTCGGACTCGACGCGAAGCCCGGTGAGTTGGGCGACCTCGTCCAGGTTCGGGGTGGCGACGGTGGCGACCGGAAGGAGCTTCGTGCGCACGGAGTCCAGGGCGGAGGCGGCGAGCAGCGCGTCGCCGTGCTTGGAGACGCCGACGGGGTCGACGACGACGGGCGCTTCGGTGCCCGCGAGCAACTCGGCGACCGCCTCGACCAGTTCGGCCGAGGACAGCATGCCGGTCTTCACGGCCTGGACGCCGATGTCGTCGACGACGCTGCGGTACTGGGCGCGCACGGCCGCCACGGGCAGCTCCCAGGCGCCCTGCACGCCCAGGGAGTTCTGCGCGGTGACGGCGGTGAGGACGCTCATGCCGTGCGTGCCGAGGGCGAGCATGGTCTTCAGGTCGGCCTGGATCCCGGCGCCGCCGCCGGAGTCGGAGCCCGCGACGGTCAGGACCCGGGGCGGCGCGGTACGTGCCTGGGGGCCCGGCGCCATCAGTCGTGGCCCCCGTTGTCCCCGAAGTGGTCCCAGCCCTTGCTCGTCCAGGGCGCGCCGTCCACGGTCACCTGGGGCATCGCGGAGGGGTTGAGGACCTCGCCGATGACCTTCCAGCGGGCGGGCAGCTTCACGTCCGCGGGGAAGGTGGCGACGATCGCGTGGTCCTCGCCGCCGTTGAGCACCCACTGCAGCGGGTCGATGCCGACGGCCTGCGCGATGTCGTTCATCTGGGAGGGCACGTCCACATCGCCGGAGCGGACGTCGATGCGCACCTTGCTGGCGTCGGCGATGTGCCCGAGGTCGGCGATCAGGCCGTCGCTGACGTCCGTCATGGCGGTCGCGCCGAGCCCGGCGGCCGCGGGGCCCGCGTGGTACGGCGGTTCGGGCCTGCGGTGGGCCTCCACGAAGGCGCGCGGCGAGCGGAAGCCACGGGAGAGCACCGCGTGCCCGGCCGCGGACCAGCCGAGCCAGCCCGTGACGGCGACGACGTCGCCGGGCTGCGCGCCCGCGCGCGTGACGGGCTCGTGGTTGCGCAGGTCGCCGAGCGCGGTGATCGACACGGTGATGGTGTCGCCGCGCACGACGTCGCCGCCGACGACGGCGGCGCCCGCCACCTGGCACTCGTCCCGAAGGCCGTCCATGAGCTCGGTGGGCCAGCTCGCGGGCAGTTCCGCGGGGACGACGAGGCCGAGCAGGATCGCGGTCGGCACGGCGCCCATGGCGGCGATGTCGGCGAGGTTCTGCGCGGCGGCCTTGCGGCCCACGTCGTACGCCGTCGACCAGTCGCGGCGGAAGTGCCGGCCCTCCAGGAGGATGTCGGTGCTCGCCACGACCCTGCGGTCAGGGGCGGCCACGACGGCGGCGTCGTCGCCGGGACCGACGCGTACGGCCGGAGTGGAGGTGAGCCGCGAGGTGAGCTCCCTGATGAGCCCGAACTCCCCCAACTCGCCGACGGTGCCCTTCATGCGCGTGCTGCTCCTTCTGCCACGATTGCCCCTATTGCCACGATGGGCGCGGTCCGCTTGCGGTCGCGAGCCGTCCCTGTCGTCGGTACGGTCGACGTGACCGTCAACCTCTGTTGTCCGTCCACCGCGATGTGTGCGGCGCGGCTCCCCCGGGTCTCCCCGTGGCGAGCGGCGACGCGGTACCGTGGCGTCCCTTCTCCCCACATGATCCTCGTGGCCGCCCTGGAGGTTCCGTGGTACAGGCGTACATCCTGATCCAGACCGAGGTCGGCAAGGCGTCGACCGTCGCCGAGCTGATCGGCAAGATCCCGGGAGTGATCCAGGCCGAGGACGTGACCGGTCCCTACGATGTCATCGTGCGCGCCCAGGCGGACACGGTCGACGAACTCGGCCGCATGGTGGTCGCCAAGGTCCAGCAAGTGGACGGCATCACCCGCACCCTGACCTGCCCGGTCGTGCACTTGTAGCCCCCGTCTACCCTTGGCCGGTGAACGTTCCCCGCCGGCTCCGCTCCCCGCTGATCCCGTGTTCCCTCGCACTGCTGATCGCGTGCGCGGGCTGCTCCTCAACGGACGACAGCGCGGCGGCCACGGTTCCCTCACCGGGCGCCGAGGCCGCCGATTGGTGCCGGGACCTGGACGCGCGGCTGCCACAGAAGGTGAGCGGCCTGACCCGTCGGGACCCCGAGCCCGCCTCACGGCTCACCGCGGGGTGGGGAGACCCGGCGATCATACTGCGCTGCGGGGTGCCGCGACCGGCGCGGATGAACGACCCCCAGGCCGACGGGGTGAGCGTGAACGGCGTGGGGTGGCTGCTGCGGGAGCGCCCGGACGGTTCGTTCCGCTTCACCACGACGCTGCGCAAGGCGTACGTGGAGGTGACGCTCCCCAAGGAGCGAAGGGCAGACGGGGTGGGCCCGCTGACGGACTTCGCCGCCCCCATCAAGAAGGCGATCCCGGAGGGCATCGCGTAGCGCCCTGAAGGGGCGCGGGGCTGTGTCGATGTGCGGCTCCGCCGCGTGGGCGCGACAAGCCACAAACGGCCCGCAGTCGCCAAACAGCCGCACCCCCCGAGCCCAAAGGCGCTACCGAAGCCCCGTAGAGCGCCGCAACGCCGCCTGGATCAACCGGTCCACCAACTCCGCGTAACCAACACCGCTCTTCTCCCACATCTGCGGGTACATAGAGATCGGCGTGAACCCGGGCATCGTGTTGATCTCGTTGATCACGAACCGCCCGTCCTCCGTGAGGAAGAAGTCCGCGCGCACCAGGCCCTCGCAGGACGTGGCCTCGAAGGCCTCGACCGCGAGCCGCTGGACCTCGGCGGTCTCCTCGGGCGTGAGCGGGGCGGGCACGATGCCGGGCGTCGAGTCGATGTACTTCGCCTCGAAGTCGTAGTAGTCGTGCGCCTGCACCGGCGGGATCTCGGCGGGCACGCTCGCGCGCGGTCCGTCCTCGAACTCCAGGACGCCGCACTCGATCTCGCGGCCGCGCAGGAGCGCCTCCACGATGACCTTCGGGTCGTGGCGCTGTGCCTCCGCGATGGCCTCGTCGAGGCCTTCGAAGGAGTCGACCTTGGTGATGCCGATCGAGGAGCCCGCGCGCGCGGGCTTGATGAACAGCGGCCAGCCGTGCTCGCCCGCGAAGTCCGCGACGCGCTGCCGGGCGTTCTTCTCCTCGCGCTGCCACTCGCGGGGCCGGATCACCAGGTACGGGCCGACGGGCAGCCCGAAGGAGGTGAAGACCCGCTTCATGTACTCCTTGTCCTGGCCGACGGCCGAGGCGAGCACGCCCGCGCCCACGTAGGGCACGCCCGACAGCTCCAGGAGCCCTTGGAGGGTGCCGTCCTCTCCGTAGGGGCCGTGCAGCATCGGGAAGACCACGTCGACCTCGCCGAGCGCCTTGGGCACCGCGCCGGGCTCGCTGTAGACGACCTCGCGGTTGCCCGGGTCGACGGGCAGGACGACGCCGCCGGTGGACTCGGCGAGCTCGGAGACGTTCGGCACCTTGCGGTCGGCGATGGCCATCCGGTCGGGGTCGTCCGCGGTCAGGGCCCAGCGCCCGTCCGTCGTGATGCCGATCGGCAGCACGTCGTACTTGGTCCGGTCGATGGCACGCAGGACGGCGCCGGCGGTGACGACGGAGATGCCGTGCTCCGAGCTGCGGCCGCCGAAGACGACGGCCACACGCGGCTTGCGGGGGCTCTGGGGGAGGTTCTCGCTGCTCATATCGCGTTGAGCGTACCCGGTGCCCCAGGCAAGGTCAGCGCGCCGCTCAGCGTTCGGGCTTCGCGCTGCGTGCCATCAGCTCCTTGAGCGCGACCATCGGCGGCGTGCCCTCGTGCACGATGCCCACGACCGTCTCCGTGATCGGCATGTCGACGCCGTGCCTGCGGGCCAGGTCGAGCACGGACTCGCAGGACTTCACGCCCTCCGCGGTCTGCTTGGTGACCGCGATGGTCTCCGCCAGGGTCATGCCCTTGCCGAGGTTGGTGCCGAAGGTGTGGTTGCGCGAGAGCGGCGAGGAGCAGGTGGCCACCAGGTCGCCGAGGCCCGCGAGCCCCGAGAACGTCAGCGGGTCGGCGCCCATCGCGAGCCCGAGCCGGGTGGTCTCGGCGAGCCCGCGCGTGATGAGCGAGCCCTTGGTGTTGTCGCCGAGCCCCATGCCGTCCGCGATGCCGACGGCGAGCCCGATGACGTTCTTCACGGCGCCACCGAGCTCGCAGCCGACCACGTCCGTGTTCGTGTACGGGCGGAAGTACGGGGTGTGGCAGGCGGCCTGGAGGCGCTGGGCGACGGACTCGTCGCGGCAGGCGACCACGGACGCGGCGGGCTGGCGGGCGGCGATCTCCCGGGCCAGGTTGGGCCCGGTGACGACCGCGACGCGCTCGGCGGCGGCCTTGGTGACGTCCTCGATGACCTCGCTCATCCGCATGGCGGAGCCGAGCTCCACGCCCTTCATCAGCGACACCAGGACGGTGTGGGGGGCGAGCAGCGGCGTCCACGCGGCGAGGTTCTCGCGCAGCGTCTGCGAGGGCACGGCGAGCACGGTGAAGTCGGCGCCGTCGGCGGCCTCGGCCGGGTCGGTGGTGGCGCGCAGGGTGCGCGGCAGTTCGACGCCGGGCAGGTAGTCCGGGTTGGTGCGGGTGGAGTTGACCGCGTCCGCGAGCCCGGCGCGGCGGGCCCACAGCGTGACGTCGCAGCCGGCGTCGGCGAGGACCATGCCGAAGGCCGTCCCCCAGGAGCCGGTGCCGAAGACGGCGGCCTTAAGGGATCGGGTCACTTGCTCTCCTCCGGACGTCCCTGCTGTTCCGAACTCGCCTGCTCCGCAAGGCCGCTGGGGGCCTCGTCGGCGGCGGCGCCCTGAGGCGCCCGGCTGAGCGCGGCCTTGCGGCGCTGCGCGATGCGCGCCTCGCGCGGGTCGTAGCGCTTGTGCGGGGCCTTCTCGCCGCGCAGCTCCTCAAGGAGCTCGGTGATGGCCGCCATGATGGCCTCCGTGGCGTCCTTCAGGAGCTCGGGGGTCATCTCCTTGTCGTAGAAGCGCTCCAGGTCCACCGGCTCGCCGACCAGGACGTGGTGCGTCTTGCGCGGCAGGAGCTGCGGCTTCTTCGCGTACGGCGGCAGGACGTGGTTGGCGCCCCACTGGGCGACGGGAATCACCGGGCGCTTGGTCTGCAGCGCGACCCGCGCGACACCCGTCTTGCCCGTCATGGGCCACAGGTCCGGGTCGCGGGTGAGGGTGCCCTCGGGGTAGAAGGCGACGCACTCGCCGCGCTCCACGGCGTCGATGGCGGCCCGGAACGCGCTGAGCGCGTTGGTGGTCTCGCGGTAGACCGGGATCTGGCCCGTGCCCCGCATGACCGCGCCGACGAAGCCCTTCTTGAAGAGGCCGTGCTTGGCGAGGAAACGCGGCACCCGCCCGGTGTTGTACTGAAAGTGGGCGTAGACCAACGGATCGAGATGTGAATTGTGGTTCACGGCGGTGATAAAGCCGCCGTCGGCCGGAATGTTCTCCATTCCCCGCCAGTCCCGCTTGAACAGAACCAACAGCGGCGGTTTTGCGATCACCGCCGCCAGGCGGTACCAGAAGCCGATTCTGCGGCGGGACACTCGGACACCTTCCTCCATGAGCCTGGTCGGCCGCACAAGTGTCGCCCCCGGCTGCCGTCCTGTCGAGAACACCGTACGCCCACCCACCCGCGGCCACCGCCCGTGCGCCGCCCCGGCAGCCGTCTGACCGGCCGTTTCCCGGACCCCGGCGCTCCGAGGCCCGGTCCCCGCGCGCCACAATGGCCCCGAAGCGAAGGACGGAGCGCCCGTGCACTGGACCCTGGTGATACCGCTCAAACCCCTGGCGCGGGCCAAGAGCAGGCTCGCGCCCGCCGCGGGCGAGGGGCTGCGGCCCGCCCTCGCCCTGGCCTTCGCCAAGGACACGGTCGCGGCGGCGCTCGCCGCCGCCGCGGTGCGGGATGTGGTGGTCGTCACGGACGATCAGCGGGCGGGCCGTGAACTGGCCGCGCTCGGCGCCCGGGTCCTGCCCGACACCCCGGCGCGCGGGCTCAACGCCGCCCTCGCGCACGGCACGGCCGAGGTGCGCGCGGTGCGGCCGCGGGCACCGGTGGCGGCCCTCAACGCCGATCTGCCCGCGCTGCGCCCCGCGGAATTGGCCGCGGCCCTCGACCGCGCCGCCGCATTTCCCCGCGCGTTTCTCCCGGATGCCGCCGGAATCGGCACCACCTTGTTGTCCGTGGCGCCCGGCACGGAATTGCGGCCCCGATTCGGCCCCGCCTCCCGCGCCCGGCACACGGATTCCGGCGCCGCGGAACTCGCGGTGGCCGGCCTGGATTCCGTACGCCAGGACGTGGACACCGGCGGCGATCTGCGGGCCGCGCTCGCGCTCGGCGTGGGGCCGCACACGGCGGCCGCGACCGCCGGGCTGCTCATCGCGGACTGAGTACGCTTCTGCTCATGCAGGCGACCGCGTACACGTACGACTCCGACACCCGCACCGGCAGCGTGCTGCTCGACGACGGCACGCCGGTGCCCTTCGGCGCCGCGGCGTTCGACGCGGGCGGGCTGCACCTGCTGCGCCCCGGCCAGCGCGTGCGCATCGAGGTGACCGGCGAGGGCGAGGCCCGCGAGATCACGCTGGTGACGCTGCAGACGTTCTGAAACACCCGCCCGGCACCCGGGGCGCGCGCGGCACCTGGCCGTATACGTCCGCCCCCGCGGACACGCCGCGGGCCGGGCTCCCCGAGGGGAGCCCGGCCCGGTGCGTGAGTGCCCAGTGCCCTTAGCGCTTGCGGGCAGTGGTCTTCTTGGCGGTGGTCTTGCGCGCCGTGGACTTCTTCGCGGGCGCCTTCTTCGCCGTGGCCTTCTTGGCCGGGGCCTTCTTCGCGGCGGCCTTCTTGGCGGTGGTGGCCTTCTTGGCGGGGGCCGCCTTCTTGGCCGCCGGGGCCGCCTTCTTCGCCGTGGTCTTCTTGGCGGCGGCGGTGGTCTTCTTCGCCGTCGTCTTCTTGGCCGTGGCGGTGGCCTTCTTCGCCGTGGTCTTCTTGGCGGTGGTCTTCTTCGCCGTGGCGGTCGCCTTCTTGGCCGCCGCCTTCTTGGCGGTGGTGGCCTTCTTGGCCGCCGCCTTCTTGACCGTCGCCGAAGAACCGCCGGTCAGGCTGCCCTTCGGGGCCTTCTTGACCGCGACGTCGTTCTTCGGGAGCTTCTTCGAGCCGCTCACCAGGTCCTTGAAGCCCTGGCCCGCGCGGAAGCGCGGCACCGAGGTCTTCTTGACCCGCACGCGCTCCCCGGTCTGCGGGTTGCGGGCGTACCGCGCCGGGCGGTCGACCTTCTCGAACGAGCCGAAGCCGGTGACCGAAACCCGGTCCCCGCCGACGACGGCACGGACGATGGCGTCCAGAACCGCGTCCACGGCGTCGGCGGCCTGCTGCCGGCCACCGACCTTGTCGGCAATCGCTTCTACGAGCTGCGCCTTGTTCACGTCTTCCCCTTCGGAGACATTGCCTGAGCGAATGCACCAGGCTTTTTCGCACGTTAGGCAGATATATACCGCAAATCAAACACGAAACGGGCTAATCACCCTTGTGCCGCAACGTTCTGGACCCTCGACGAGTTCCTCGAAGGCCCGTTGAGGCGTGGCGCTCAGTCGCCTTCGGGGATTCGGCCCTCGTCGCCCTCGTCGAGGTCCGCCATCAATCGCTCCAGACGCCTTGCCGCATCGGCGAGATCGTGTTTGGCCGCGGCCGTAATGACCAGCAGCTTCCGGGTCAGCGCCATCCGTACGCCCTCCGGGACTTGCAGTGCGCGCACTCGGGAGTGCGCTTCCTTCAGCCGGTCCGCGACGAGCCCATAGAGCTCGAGTTGGTCGTCGCGTCCCATGCACCGATTGTGCCATCTGGGGCGAGTTGTCGCCTCCGCAGGGGGTAACTACCCTCCTCCGGCGCTCTCCTGAGGATAACCACACCCACCCCGTGCAAGGGGATTTCCGGCCTCTTCTTCCCTTCAGATCAAGGCAGTTGGGGGCGGCCGGGACCACCCGTTCAGGGCATCGGGGGTCATTCCGGAGGCAGACACAGATGTACCCCCAACCGTCCACGATTGGGGGTACATCGGGTGCGGGGCGAAGGCCGATCCGCCCGGCGAGGGGGGGGTCAGACGCGCGCGGTGCTCGGCTTGTGGGCGGGGCGGCGCGTCTCGTACGCGGCGATGTCGCCCTCGTTCCTGAGCGTGATGCTGATGTCGTCCAGGCCGTTGAGCAGCCGCCAGCGGGCGTTCTCGTCGAGCTCGAAGGCGGCCGTCACGCCCTGGGCGCGGACTTGGCGATCGTGCAGGTCAACGGTGATCTCGGCGGTAGGATCGGCCTCCGTGAGGGCCCACAGCTTGTCCACGGTCTCCTGCTCCAGAACCACGGTGAGCAGGCCGTTCTTGAGCGAGTTGCCGCGGAAGATGTCGGCGAAGCGGGCGGAGATGACGGTCTTGAAGCCGTAGTTCTGCAGGGCCCAGACGGCGTGCTCGCGCGAGGAGCCGGTGCCGAAGTCGGGGCCCGCGACCAGGACGGTGGCCCCCTGGCGCTCGGGCTTGTTGAGCACGAACTCCGGGTCCTTGCGCCAGGCCTCGAAGAGCCCGTCCTCGAAGCCGTCGCGGGTGACCTTCTTCAGCCAGTGGGCGGGGATGATCTGGTCGGTGTCCACGTTGCTGCGGCGCAGCGGGACGGCCCGGCCGGTGTGTGCGGTGAAGGCTTCCATGGCTGATCAGACTCCGGCGGTCGCGGGGGTGTCGGTGAGGTCGGCGGGCGAGGCCAGCTGGCCGGTCACCGCGGTGGCGGCGGCCACCTGGGGCGACACCAGGTGGGTGCGGCCGCCCTTGCCCTGCCGGCCCTCGAAGTTGCGGTTGGAGGTGGAGGCGGAGCGCTCGCCGGGAGCGAGTTGGTCGGGGTTCATGCCCAGGCACATCGAGCAGCCCGCGTGCCGCCATTCGGCGCCCGCCGCGGTGAACACCTTGTCCAGGCCCTCCTCCACGGCCTGGAGCGCGACCCGCACCGAGCCGGGCACGACCAGCATCCGTACGCCGTCGGCGACTTTGCGGCCCTGGAGGACGGCGGCGGCCGAGCGCAGGTCCTCGATGCGCCCGTTGGTGCACGAGCCTACGAAGACGGTGTCCACCTTGATCTCGCGCAGCGGCTGCCCGGCGCTCAACCCCATGTACTCAAGGGCCTTTTCGGCGGCCAGGCGCTCCGAAGCGTCCTCGTACGAAGCCAGGTCGGGGACCGAGGCCGACAGGGGCAGGCCCTGGCCGGGGTTGGTGCCCCAGGTGACGAACGGCGACAGGGAGGCGGCGTCGATGTACACCTCGGCGTCGAAGACGGCGTCGTCGTCGGTCCGCAGGGTCTTCCAGTACGCCACGGCGGCGTCCCAGTCCTCGCCCTGGGGGGCGTGGGCGCGGCCCTTGATGTACGCGAACGTGGTCTCGTCCGGGGCGATCATCCCGGCGCGGGCCCCGGCTTCGATGGACATGTTGCAGATGGTCATGCGGGCTTCCATCGACAGCTTCTCGATGGCGGGGCCGCGGTACTCCAGGACGTAGCCCTGGCCGCCGCCGGTGCCGATCTTCGCGATGATGGCGAGGATCAGGTCCTTGGCCGTGACGCCGTCGGGCAGTTCGCCGTCGATGGTGATGGCCATGGTCTTCGGGCGCGCCATGGGCAGCGTCTGGGTGGCCAGGACATGCTCCACCTGGGAGGTGCCGATGCCGAACGCGAGGGCGCCGAACGCGCCGTGCGTGGAGGTGTGGGAGTCGCCGCAGACCACGGTGGTGCCCGGCTGGGTCAGTCCCAGCTGGGGTCCCACCACGTGGACGACGCCCTGCTCGACGTCGCCGAGAGGGTGCAGCCGGACGCCGAACTCGGCGCAGTTCTTGCGCAGCGTCTCCAGCTGGGCCCGCGAGACGGGGTCCGCGATGGGCTTGTCGATGTCGAGGGTGGGGGTGTTGTGGTCCTCGGTCGCGATGGTGAGGTCGAGCCTGCGCACCTGTCGGCCCGCCTGCCGCAGGCCGTCGAACGCCTGGGGGCTGGTCACCTCGTGCAGCAGATGCAGATCGATGAAGAGGAGGTCGGGCTCGCCCTCGGCGCGCCGGACGACGTGGTCGTCCCAGACCTTCTCCGCGAGTGTCCTACCCATCGCTTTCCCTCCGGCCGGCGTCGTGCGCCGGCCCAACTAGAGAATCAGTTCGCCGCCGCCGCACCCCTCGTGCACATGCCGGACGCCGGCCGCGGGTCCGTTGGTCCGCGGACCGCCCCTACAGAGTGGCGGGTTCCTGGGATTTTTGAACTTGCGTTTCACAGAGTGAGACGCGAGTATCGTTGCATGGACAACAGTAGCGGCGTCGGCGTTCTGGACAAGGCAGCCCTTGTCCTGAGCGCCCTGGAGTCCGGTCCGGCCACCCTCGCGGGACTGGTCGCGGCCACCGGGCTCGCACGACCCACGGCACATCGCCTCGCCGTGGCCTTGGAACACCACCGGATGGTGGCGCGGGACATGCAGGGCCGTTTCATCCTCGGCCCGCGCCTGGCCGAGCTGGCCGCGGCGGCGGGCGAGGACCGGCTGCTCGCGACGGCGGGCCCGGTGCTCACGCATCTGCGGGACGTCACGGGCGAGAGCGCCCAGCTGTATCGCCGCCAGGGCGATATGCGCATCTGCGTGGCCGCGGCGGAGCGCCTTTCGGGCCTCAGGGACACGGTCCCCGTCGGCTCCACGCTCACCATGAAGGCGGGCTCCTCCGCGCAGATCCTGATGGCCTGGGAGGAGCCGGAGCGGCTGCACCGGGGCCTGCAGGGGGCGCGGTTCACGGCGACGGCCCTGTCCGGGGTGCGCCGTCGGGGCTGGGCCCAGTCGATCGGCGAGCGGGAGCCGGGCGTGGCCTCGGTGTCGGCGCCGGTGCGCGGGCCCTCGAACCGGGTGGTGGCCGCGGTGTCGGTGTCCGGGCCCATCGAGCGGCTTACGCGGCATCCGGGGCGGATGCATGCGCAGGCCGTCATCGATGCCGCGGGGCGCCTGTCCGAGGCGCTGCGCCGCCCCAGCTAGGCCCTTCGGCCGCATCCGCTCTTCCGGGTTCGGTGTGGGGGCTCTTTCTCCCCCGCCCACCCGCCCCTTCATCGCGCTTCGCGCTCGTCCTCAAACGCCGGACGGGCTGAAACACCCGCTTGTCCTCAAGCGCCAGACCGGCTGGATATCCGCGCGTGACGCTCGTCCTCAAGCGCCGGACGGGCTAGGTGTCGGCGGGAGTTTTCAGGTGGTTCGAGCGGTACGCGAAGCGGTCCTGGGCTCGGCGGCCGCGTTGGGTCAGGGGGATCTGGCCGTGGGCCGCCGCGAGGCCGAAGGGGGGCATGTCCGCGTAGATCGACTCGTACGCCCCCTCCGGCACGACGTACGCCTCGTGCCACAGGCCGACGTGCCCGCGCGCCTTGCCCGCCCGCTCCTTGCGGTTGAGGATCGCCCACGCCTTGTGGTGGAACATCTCCGGCGAGTGCGCGTACGCGTACAGCTTCTCCTTCGACTCCCAGTACTGCACGACGTAGTACGTGCGCGGGGACGCCGTGAGCAGCACGTGCCCGAGCAGCCCCCGGCCGGGGTCCTTCGCCAACTCCCGCAGCATGCGCGGCATCGCGAGGAACACCGGACCCCAGTGGTGCACGGCCCAGAAGCGGTTGATGCGCACGCCGATCAGCAGCACCACGACCTCACCCCGCGCGGCCGCTGTCGTACGGCCGCCGGTGACGGGCTTCCCGAACATGGCTCCCCCAGACCCCTCGTGAGACCTTTCATTGGTGAGCGGCGCTATCCGACCGCCATAATTGGATAGTGGCACTACCCGACAGGAAGGCGCAAGAGATGCGGCTGGCCGAGCTGAGTGAGCGCAGCGGTGTGTCCACCGCGACGATCAAGTACTACTTGCGCGAGGGCCTGTTGGCTCCGGGGCGCCAGGTCAACGCGACGACGGCGGAGTACGACGAGGGGCATCTGCGGCGGCTGCGCCTGGTGCGGGCGCTGATCCAGGTGGGCAAGGTGCCGGTGGCCACCGCCAAGGAGGTGCTCGGGCACGTCGACGACGACTCCCTGGGGCGCACGATCCGTCTGGGCGCGGCCCTGTGGGCGCTGCCGCAGGGGCCCGAGCCCGATGAGGGGGATCCGGCCGTGACGGGTGCGCGCGCCGAGGTGGACCAGTTGCTGGAGCGCCTCGGCTGGGACACCGCGCGCGATCTCGCCGCCCTGTCCCCCGTGCACCGCTCCCTGGTGGCGGCGGTGGCGACGCTGAACCGGCTCGGCTACGGCTGGGACGCCGAACACATGGCGCCGTACGCGGAGTTGATGCACGCGGTGGCGCGGCGGGATCTCGACTTTCTGGAGACGCACGCCTCGGAGGCGGAGCGGGTCGAGACGGCGGTGGCGGCCGCGGTGCTCTTCGAGCCGGTGCTGCGGGCGCTGCACCGGCTCGCGCAGGAGGAGGAGTCGGCGCGGCGCTACGGCATCGAGTAGGCGCCGCCCGGCGGCGGGCCCACGGGAACGCCGAAGGGCCTCCACCGTGGTGGAGGCCCTTCGGTCTCGTACCCCCGACCGGATTCGAACCGGCGCTACCGCCTTGAGAGGGCGGCGTGCTAGGCCGCTACACAACGGGGGCTAGCAGATGCTGCTGTTACTGCGCTGGGCTACCAGGACTCGAACCTAGAACAAAGGAACCAGAAACCTTCGTGTTGCCAATTACACCATAGCCCATGGGCGGTCTAGACCAGACCACAGTACCCCCGACCGGATTCGAACCGGCGCTACCGCCTTGAGAGGGCGGCGTGCTAGGCCGCTACACAACGGGGGCCCTAGCGATCCTGCATCGTGGTCGGCGGGAGCTACCCGTACCGTCCTCGCGGGAAGGATCTGTACCCCCGACCGGATTCGAACCGGCGCTACTGCCTTGAGAGGGCAGCGTGCTAGGCCGCTACACAACGGGGGCTTTGCGGATGATGTTGTACCAACGACAACCGCGGTTGCAGATGAGCTCTGCGAGCTGGCCTACCTGGACTCGAACCAAGACTAACTGAACCAGAATCAGTCGTGCTGCCAATTACACCATAGGCCACTGGAACGCAACCCCCTGGAGGGCTTCTGTTCCGGTTTACGCTTTCCGGCCGGACCTTTCGGCCCTCTCGGGCGGCGCAGGAAGAACATTACCCGAAGGTGGACGGCGCTCCAAAACGGGTATCCGAGCGCAGCAACGCGGGCAGCTCCGTGAGGCGCGTGATGCGGTGGACGCCCGACGGCCCTTCCTGGGGCGCGGCGTTGCGGTCCAGCCAGATGCCGAGCAGGCCCGCGTCGCGGGCGCCGCGCGCGTCGATCTCCGGCTGGTCGCCGACGTACGCGATCTCCTCGGGCGGCAGGGCGAGCGCCGCGCACGCGGCGTGGAAGGCCTCCGGGGCGGGCTTGGAGACGCCGAGGTCGGCGGCGCACAGGACGGCCTCGAAGCGGTCGCGGACGCCGAGGGCGCGCAGCTTCTGGTCCTGCACCACGAGGGCGGAGTTCGACAAGACCGCCTGCCGGAAGTCCCCGGCGAGGGCGTCGATGACCGGCAGGGCGTCCGGGAACAGGGTCCAGGCGGCCTCGTAGTGGGCCCGGTAGCGGTGGAACCAGGCGTCGGCCTCGGCGTCGTCGAGCGGGGCGCCCACGAAGTCGCGTACGCGGTCGCGGCGCTGCCCATCGAAGTCGACCTCGCCGGAGCCGAAGCGGGCCCAGTGGCGCAGGGTGAGCTCCTTCCACAAGGCCAGGGCGCGCTCGGCCGTGCCGTAGCTGGCGAGGGCGCCCTCGGCGACGAGGTGCGCGCGGAAGCCGACGGTGTCGGCCTTGGCGTAGTCGAAGATCGTGTCATCGATGTCCCAGACCACGGCTTTGATCGGCATGAGGCGAATCTACGACGAAGGGCCCGGGAGCCGATACGGCTTCCGGGCCCTTCGTGCGCGGTGCTACGCGGTGAGCCTGGCCAGGGCCGCGTCGACGCGCGCCAGGGCGCGGTCCTTGCCGAGGATCTCCAGGGACTCGAAGAGGGGCAGGCCGACCGTGCGGCCGGTGACGGCGACGCGGACGGGGGCCTGGGCCTTGCCGAGCTTCAGGCCGTGCTCCTCACCGGCGGCCAGGACGGCCTCCTTGAGGGACTCCGGGGACGACCAGTCGGCCGCCTCCAGCTTGGCGCGGGCGGTGGTGAGGAGCGCGTCGGAGCCCTCCTTCATCGCCTTGGTCCAGGAGGCCTCGTCGAAGACCGGCTCCGGCAGGAACAGGAAGTCGACGTTGTCCGTGATCTCGGAGAGGACCTTCAGGCGGGTCTGGGCGTGCGGCGCGATGGCCTCCCAGACCTTCGCGTCGAAGTCCTCGGGCGCCCAGGGGGCGTGCGGGGCCTTCAGCCACGGCTCGCAGGCCGCCGCGAACGCCTTCACGTCCAGCATGCGGATGTGGTCGGCGTTGATCGCCTCGGCCTTCTTCAGGTCGAAGCGGGCCGGGTTGGCGTTCACGTCCGCGAGGTCGAACTTCGCGACCATCTGCTCGATGGAGAAGACGTCCTGGTCGGCGGAGAAGGACCAGCCGAGCAGGGAGAGGTAGTTGAGCAGGCCCTCGGGCAGGAAGCCGCGCTCGCGGTAGAGGTTGAGCGACGCCTGGGGGTCGCGCTTGCTCAGCTTCTTGTTGCCCTCGCCCATGACGTACGGCAGGTGGCCGAACTCGGGGATCGACTTCGCGACGCCAAGCTCGATCAGCGCCTTGTAGAGCGCGATCTGGCGCGGGGTCGAGGAGAGCAGGTCCTCGCCGCGCAGGACGTGGGTGATCTCCATCAGGGCGTCGTCGACGGGGTTCACGAGCGTGTAGAGCGGGGCTCCGTTGGCTCGGACGATCCCGTAGTCCGTCACGTTCTCGGCCTGGACGGTGATCTCGCCGCGGACCAGGTCGGTGAAGGTGGTGGCCTCGTCGGGCATCCGGAAGCGCACGATGTGGCTGCGGCCCTCGGCCTCGTACGCCTGCTTCCGCTCGGCGGTGAGGTCGCGGCACGTGCCGTCGTAGCCCGACGGCTTGCCCGCGGCGCGGGCCGCCTCGCGGCGGGCGTCCAGCTCCTCGGTGGTGCAGTAGCAGGGGTAGGCGTAGCCGCCGTCGATGAGCTTGGCGGCGACGTCCTGGTAGATGTCCATGCGCTGCGACTGGCGGTACGGCGCGTGCGGGCCGCCGACCTCGGGGCCCTCGTCCCAGTCGAAGCCCAGCCAGCGCATGGAGTCCAGGAGCTGCTCGTAGGACTCCTCGGAGTCGCGGGCGGCGTCCGTGTCCTCGATGCGGAAGACCAGGGTGCCCTCGTTGTGCCGGGCGAAGGCCCAGTTGAACAGGGCGGTGCGGACCAGGCCCACGTGGGGGTTGCCGGTCGGGGAGGGACAGAAACGTACGCGTACGTTCGTCGCGTTAGCCACGCTTGATCACCTTGTTGGTGAGAGTGCCGATGCCTTCGATGGTGACGGCGACCTCGTCGCCGACGTTGAGGGGGCCGACCCCCTCGGGGGTGCCGGTGAGGATGACGTCGCCGGGGAGCAGCGTCATGGCCTCGGAGATGTTGACGATCAGATCCTCGATGGAGTGGACCATGTCGGAGGTGCGGCCGAGCTGGCGCTGCTGGCCGTTGACCGTGCACTGGATCGTCAGGTCGCTCGGGTCGAGCTCCGTCTCCACCCAGGGGCCGAGCGGGCAGGCCGTGTCGAAGCCCTTGGCCCGGGCCCACTGCTTCTCGCGCTTCTGCACGTCGCGGGCGGTGACGTCGTTGGCGCAGGTGTAGCCGAAGATGACGTCCTTGACGCGCTCGCGCGGGACCTCGCGGCACATGCGGCCGATGACGACGGCCAGCTCCGCCTCGTGGTGCACGTCCTCGGAGAACGAGGGGTACTGGATCGCGTCGCCGGAGCCGATCATCGACGTGGCGGGCTTGAAGAAGGCGAACGGGGCGTCGGGCACCTCGTGGCCCAGCTCCTTGGCGTGCGCCGCGTAGTTCCGCCCGAAGGCCACGATCTTGTGGCCGATGACCGGGGCGAGCAGCCGGACCTTGCTCAGCGGGACCTTCACACCGCTCAGCTCGAAGTCGGCGTACGGGCTGCCCTTGATGATGTCGACGACGAGCTCGTCCTGCTTGTCGCCCTCGACCGCGCCGAAGGCGACGTTCCCGTCGATGGAGAACCTGGCGATACGCACGTGGACGGTGCCCTTTGCTTGTACGGGGGATCTGGGTGACCCCAGTCTATGGGGCTTCGCCCCACTCCCCCTTTTCGCCGCTTCGCGGCTCGTCCGCGAGCGCCGGACGGGCTCTTCCCGGCTACGGGGCTACGGGGGCTTCCATCAGGATCGTGCGCTTGGGGTTGGCGGTCTGGGTGGGGAGCTCGACAGCGTGTTCCGGCCGCTCCTGCGCCGCCTGGAGGTCTTCGGCGTCCTTGAGGTGCGCGAGGGTGGTGCGGCGCGGGTTGGCTATGTTGCGGAACATCAGGGTGGACTTCATCTGCTGTTGTGATCCTGTCGATCGGGACGTCGTTCGATGGACGTCAGTTGTCGGATTCCCCATCCCTGTAAAGCGTCAGGCTAAACATGCAATTCCCGATCAATGTCGAGAAGAGGCCATGATCTTCATGTGAGTTTGCTCACTGAGGTGCGGGCAAAAGGGTCAATTCAGACTGGTGGTGGGGCCTTTGAAAACGGACATTGCCCACCTGAAGCTCCCATTCCGCTCCTGATCATGAAGACTGGGACACCCGCTCGACCTGGACGTCTCGTACGGGAAAGTCCGATATGGGAGACTTCACTTTCTACGTCTCGTAACGCGTTACTCACGTGCTGTCACGGATATCGGGGCCTGGCCCACGGGCCTTGTTGGAGATCCTGCACTGTGCTGGAATTCCCGGGACCGCCGCGGGATCGAACCGGCGCGAAGGGCGCGACGCAGCGCCGAGAGCGGCGGGAAGGGGGAGAGAGCGCCGGTCTCACGACCACCATGGGGCGCCACGCGCCCCACGACGCCGACACCGTCCCGCCGTCCACGCGGAGGGACGCCTGGTCCAGAGGTTGCGACGCTAGTGCAGGGACGTTTCAAGAGGGATGGCAGCGCTGCGGCGGAGCCGGAGCGCGGCGGGAGTGTCCGCGGCTCCTCGGCCCAGCACGCCCAGAACCCCGGACAGGTGCAGACCGGTGACGGCGGCCCCGGCGCCGCTCGCGCGGACGCGCCGGGCGCGGTGGCGCCCACGGGTGACACCAAGGGGAAGGGCGCCAAGGCGGGCAAGTCGGCCAAGGCCGGCAAATCGGCCAAGTCCAAGGGCGCCAAGACGACCACCCCCGGTCCCGGTCCCCGAATAGCCCTGCGCAACTGGCGCATCTCGACCCGACTCGTCTCGCTCCTCGCCCTCCCCGTCATCACGGCCACCTCGCTGGGCGCCCTGCGCATCAACGAGTCGATGGACGACATCCAGCAGCTCGACAACATGAAGCTGCTGACCGACATGACCAAGCAGGCCACGGAGCTGGCCGCCGCGCTCCAGGAGGAGCGCGACCAGTCGGCAGGTCCCCTCGCCCACGGCGCCAAGGACTCCGACTTCACCGTCAAGGGCACCCGCCAGAAGACCGACCGGGCCTACCGCAACTTCCTCCAGGGCACCCAGGGCCTGGAGAACAAGGACGGCGACAAGGGCCTCCGCGGCATCCGGCAGAGCACCCTCCAGATCACGCAGCAGCTGCAGAAGATCAGCGACGTACGCAAGAGCGCGTACCAGGACAAGGGCTCGCACTCCCAGACGGTCGACGGCTACAGCCAGCTCATCGAGCAGCTCCTCGCGCTCTCCGAGGACATGGCGCAGGCGACCAGCAACCCGGACATGATCCAGCGCACGCGTGCGCTCGCGGCCTTCTCCTCCTCCAAGGAGTACGCCTCCGTCCAGCGCGCCATCATCGCGGCCGCCCTGCCCGCGAACAAGCGCGACTTCGGCGAGCTCTCCGAGAGCGACCGGCGCTACGCCCTCTCCGCGAACGAGAAGGAGAACGGCGAGCTCCAGGCCTTCAACCGGATCTACTCGGGCGACTCCGAGAAGCTCCTGAAGCCCATCAGCGAGGGCAACGCCTCCATCGAGTCCGCCAACGCCTACGCCAAGCGCGTCCTGGAGCAGGAAGGCGGCATCAAGCTCCGCGGCAAGCGCTCCTACAAGGACTGGGTGGACGCCGACTCCACCAAGATCTCGGAGATGGCGAAGATCGAGCTCACGCTGCTCGACGAGATGGAGCAGAAGGCCCGCTCGCTGCGGAACGAGTCCGAGCAGCAGGCGATCCTCAACGGTGCGCTGATCCTGCTGGTGCTCGGCGTCTCCCTCGTCGGCGCCTTCGTCGTGGCCCGGTCCATGATCCGCTCGCTGCGGCGGCTCCAGGACACCGCCACCAAGGTCGCCCAGGACCGCCTGCCCGAGCTGGTCAAGCAGCTCTCCGAGTCCGACCCGCAGGACGTCGACACGTCCGTGGAGTCGGTCGGTGTGCACTCCCGGGACGAGATCGGCCAGGTCGCCGCGGCCTTCGACGACGTGCACCGCGAGGCCGTCCGCCTCGCCGCCGAGCAGGCCCTGCTCCGGGGCAACGTCAACGCGATGTTCACCAACCTCTCGCGCCGCTCCCAGGGCCTCATCCAGCGTCAGCTCTCGCTCATCTCCGAACTGGAGTCCCGCGAGGCCGACCCGGACCAGCTGTCCTCGCTGTTCAAGCTCGACCACCTCGCGACCCGCATGCGCCGTAACGGCGAGAACCTCCTGGTGCTCGCCGGTGAAGAGCCCGGCCGCCGCTGGACCCGGCCCGTGCCGCTCGTCGACGTGCTCCGTGCCGCCGCCTCCGAGGTGGAGCAGTACGAGCGCATCGAGCTGGCCTCGGTGCCCGCCACCGACGTCGCGGGCCGCGTCGTCAACGACCTCGTGCACCTGCTCGCCGAGCTGCTTGAGAACGCCACCTCGTTCTCCTCGCCGCAGACCAAGGTCAAGGTCACCGGTCACGCGCTGCCCGACGGCCGCGTCCTCATCGAGATCCACGACACCGGCATCGGCCTCTCCCCCGAGGACCTCGCCGCGATCAACGAGCGGCTCGCGTCGCCGCCCACCGTGGACGTCTCCGTATCGCGCCGCATGGGTCTGTTCGTGGTCGGCCGCCTCTCGCAGCGCCACGGCATCCGCATCCAGCTGCGGCCCTCCGACTCCGGCGGCACGACGGCGCTCGTCATGCTTCCCGTCGACGTCGCCCAGGGCAAGAAGGCCCCCGGCAAGCCGGGTGCCCCCGCGTCCGTCGGCGGTCCGGCCGCGGGCCAGGGCGGAGCGGGCGCCACCGCGCGCCGCGGCGGCGGTGTGGCCGCCGGTCTGAGCGGCGCGGCCCGCGCCCGCCAGAACAACCAGGTCGGCGCAGGGCCCGGCGCGCAGCGCGGCCAGGTCGCGGGCTCCGGTCCGCGGGCGGCGCTGCCCGCGCGCGGCCAGCAGGGTCCCTCGGCCGGGGCCCCGGTGGCTCCGGGCGGGCTCGCGGGCGCTCCCGGCGGCGCGGGTCCGGGCGGCCAGGGCGGTCAGGGCCGTCCCGGTGGCGCTCCCGGCGGGCAGCGGCCGCAGGCACAGCTTCCGCAGAACGCTCAGAACCCCCAGGCCCCCCAGGCCCCCCAGGCCCCCGGTGCGCGGGACGACCGCGGCGCCGGTGCCTTCGGGCAGGGCGGCGGCCGCTCGGGCGGCATGCCGCAGCCTCCGGTGCCCCAGCAGCGTACGAACGACGCCGGTCAGGCCATGGGCTCCGGCGCTGGCTCCGGCTCCGGCTCCGGTGAGCAGGGGCGCAGGCCGCAGCTGCCGCCGCGCGGGGGTCCGCGCGCCGAGCTGCCCGGCGGCAGCCCGCAGCCGCGCGTGCCCAGCTGGAGCGACGAGAACGCGCAGCCGCAGGTCGCCCGCGAGTCCTTCGACGCCCCCCGGGGCCACGAGGAGCCCGAGACCACCGGCCAGTTCCCGCACCCCACCGCGCACCCCACCGGCCTCGCCGACGAGCGTCAGGGCCCCGGCTCCACCGCGCAGTTCGACCGCCCCGACTTCGACGGGCCTCCGCCC
Organism: Streptomyces sp. NPDC043996; assembly: GCF_056435225.1. Taxonomy (NCBI): domain Bacteria; kingdom Bacillati; phylum Actinomycetota; class Actinomycetes; order Kitasatosporales; family Streptomycetaceae; genus Streptomyces; species Streptomyces sp. NPDC043996. The sequence continues at coordinate 197,406 of NZ_JBWKEY010000012.1, forward strand.
GGCACGCAGGGCGACGCCCAGAGCGGCGGCACCGGGGAGTTCGTCCGGTCCGACGTCTTCGGCGGCGGCCCCGCCGCGGCCCCGCAGGCGCCCCAGGCCCCGCACCAGGGCCAGGGCCCCGATCAGCCCGCGCACACCACCGGCGAGTTCCACGTGCCGCGCCCGCCCGCGCCGCGCCGTGGGCAGGCGCCGCGCGCGGACCTGGACCAGGGCGTTCCGCAGCGGCCGCAGACGCCGGAGCAGCAGCCGCAGCCGCAGCAGGCTGAGCGGGATGACCTGCCGCCCGCGTCGGGACCGCTCGACGGCCGGACGCCGCTGTACGACACGCTGGAGACCAACTGGTTCTCGCAGCAGGCGCAGGCGCAGGCCGAGCAGGAGCGGCGGGCGCAGGAGGAGCGCGAGGCGCAGGCCCTGCGCGAGCGTCAGCAGGCCGAACGCCAGCAGGCCGAACGCCAGCAGCAGCCGCAGCAGCCCGAGCAGCAGCAGGCCACGGGCCAGCGCCCCGAGCTGCCGCAGCGGCCGGGTGCGCAGCGGCCCCCGCACACCCCGGAGCCGGCGCGCCGCCAAGGACAGGCCCCTCGCCAGGCCCCGCAGCAGTCGCAGCCGCCGCGTCGTGAGGCGCGACCGCCGCAGCGCGAGCAGCAGCCGCCGCAGCGGCCGCTCGGCGCGGGCGGCCCCCAGGGCGTGCGCCCGCCGCAGCCCGGCGGCACTCCGCCGCTGCCCCAGCGCGGCGGCAACGGCGCCCCGGGCAACGGCGCCCCGGGCAACGGCGCCCCGGGCAACGGCGCTCCGGGCCATGGCGCCCCGCAGCACAGCGCCCCCGCCCACGGCGCCCCCCAGCAGCAGAACCCGAACAACAGCACCGGCAACACCGCTTGGCGCACCTCGCCGAACGACGAGCTGGGCCGCCAGGCCGAGCGCGTCCGGCAGCCCTCCGCGGGCGGCGTCACCACGTCCGGCCTGCCGCGCCGCGTGCCACGGGCGAACCTCGTGGCAGGCACCGCGCAGCAGGCGCAGGAAGGCACCGGTCCGCAGGTCTCGCGCGCGCCCGACGACGTGCGCGGCCGGCTGACCAATCTCCGTCGGGGCATTCAGCAGGGTCGTCAGGCCGGCACCGGCCAGACCGGCAGTTTCCCCACTCACCAGCAGGAGCGTTAGTTGAGTCCGATGAGCCAGGCGGCACAGAACCTGAACTGGTTGATCACCAACTTCGTGGACAACACCCCCGGGGTGTCCCACACGGTCGTGGTCTCCGCCGACGGCCTGCTTCTCGCGATGTCCGAGGGCTTCCCGCGCGACCGCGCCGACCAGCTCGCGGCCGTCGCCTCCGGCCTGACCTCCCTCACCGCCGGGGCCTCCCGGATCTTCGAGGGCGGTGCGGTCACGCAGACCGTGGTGGAGATGGAGCGCGGCTTCCTGTTCCTCATGTCCATCTCCGACGGCTCGTCGCTCGCGGTGCTCGCGCACCCCGAGTGCGACATCGGCCTCGTCGGGTACGAGATGGCGCTGCTCGTCGACCGAGCGGGCACCGTCCTCACCCCGGATCTGCGCGCCGAGCTGCAGGGCAGCCTGCTGCACTAGCCGGCGCGCGGGCCGCCCCCGCCGCAGCCGTACCCGGCCGCCCCACTGGCCGGGTGCGGGAGACCGAACGCAACCGCCCACCGTCCGGCCGCCAACTCCCGCCCCCACCCCGGCTGACGTCAGACGGAACGCAGACAACTGCTGTCCCGCTCGGAGGATCCATGAACCCGCCCACCGCCTCTCATGACCCGTACGGCGCTCAAGCCGGATACGGCATCGAGGGCGACCAGCCGCTGGTGCGTCCGTACGCGATGACGGGTGGCCGGACCCGGCCCCGCTACCAGCTCGCCATCGAGGCGCTGGTGAGCACGACGGCCGACCCGGCCCAGCTGATGGGGCTGCTCCCCGAGCACCAGCGGATCTGCCACCTGTGCCGCGAGGTCAAGTCGGTGGCCGAGGTGTCCGCGCTGCTCTCGATGCCGCTCGGCGTCGCCCGCATCCTCGTCGCCGACCTGGCCGAGGCCGGGCTCGTCGCCATCCACCAGCCCGGCGGTGACGAGAACACCGGCGGCCAGCCTGACGTGACTCTGCTCGAAAGGGTGCTCAGTGGACTTCGCAAGCTCTAGCGGAGGCGGCGGCTTCGCCGATTCCGCCGCGGGTGCCCGGTCCACCACGTCCGCCAAGATCGTGGTGGCCGGTGGCTTCGGCGTGGGCAAGACCACGTTCGTCGGCGCGGTGTCCGAGATCAACCCGCTGCGTACCGAAGCGGTGATGACTTCGGCGTCCGCGGGTATTGACGACCTCACCCACACCGGTGATAAGACGACCACCACGGTGGCGATGGATTTCGGCCGCATCACGCTGGACCAGGATCTGATCCTGTACCTGTTCGGCACGCCGGGCCAGGACCGCTTCTGGTTCATGTGGGACGACCTGGTGCGCGGCGCGATCGGCGCCATCGTCCTGGTGGACACCCGGCGTCTGGCCGACTGTTTCCCCGCTGTGGACTACTTCGAGAACTCCGGCCTGCCCTTCGTCATCGCCCTCAACGGCTTCGACGGCCAGCAGCCCTACACCCCGGACGAGGTGCGCGAGGCGCTGCAGCTCGGCCCGGACGCGCCGATCATCACGACCGATGCCCGCCAGCGTGCGGAAGCAAAGAGTGGCCTGATCACGCTGGTCGAGCACGCGCTGATGGCACGACTCAAGTAGGCGGGGTCATACGGAAGTTGCCGTACATCGCACGGAACGATCTGTGTCCTTTGACACGGACGGCCGCCGTGTTCATAACGTTTCGACAGAGAATTCCGCCGACCCCGCCACACATCGCGGTCGGCCGGTATCACTGTGCTCACATGGGCCCCGCTTTTTGGCGGGGCTCGCTCTTTATGACCGATTTATCTGAGGCTTACACCACTCGGAGCGCTTCCCTCCTAGTGTTTGGACGAGCACCACCTGACGTGCTGGAATGCGCTGAACTGCCCAGTAGCACGGGCCTTTGGAGACGACAGCGGCACCAGCGCGGGAGCCGCCGCCGAGAGGTTGTTGGTCGAGTGAGGCGAAGCAAGACGAGCCCCGCACCCCCGGAACGGGACACGCGGGGCAACTTCACCCCGCCCCCGCGGGCGGCCGCGCCGTCCGTGGACGTTCCGGTCAGCGAGCCGCAGGCCGCCTCCGGCGGGCGGCTCTCGCCCCGGAACTGGCGCGTACCGACCCGCCTGAACGCGATCCTGCTGATACCCGTGCTCGTCGGTCTCGTCATGGGCGGCTTCCAGGTGAAGGGCGCCATCGACACCTGGGACGAGGCCCGCGACGCCGAGGCCACCGCCCGTCTGGTGCGCGCCTCCCTCGACTACGGCAACCGCCTCATCGAGGAGCGCGACATCTCCGCCGCGCCGCTCCTGAAGGGCGAGAAGAACAGCCCGGCCGTCGCCAAGGCCCGCAAGGCCACGGACGCGGCCGCCGACGCCTTCGACGACGCCGTCAAGGACATGCCGGCCAAGGAAGGCCTCGAACGCCGTCTCGCGGCCTTCCACAAGGTCGAGCCGAAGCTCCCGGGGCTGCGCGAGGCCGCGTACACCACCAAGCTGCCCGGCGTGCGGACCGAAGAGGCGTACGTCGCCATCCAGCACCCGCTGATGGAGTTCGCCAACGAGCTCGGCCTCGGCACCGGCAACATCACCTCCTACGGCCGCACCGTCTACGCCGTGTCGCTCGCCAAGGCGGCGCTCTCCCTGCAGCGCTCCATCGGCACCCACCTCCTGGAGAAGCCGGGCCCGGCCAAGGGCGACTTCGCCCAGCAGAAGGTCTCCTTCTCCTCGTACGCCTACCTCGAGCGCATCGCCATCGAGGAGTACCGGGGCGGCGGCACGCCCTCCGACGTCAGGAAGCTCGACGAGGCCGGGCAGCGTCTTACCGCCGCGGCCAAGAAGCAGGCCGAGCAGGGCGCCGCCGACGCCCGCGCCCAGGGCAAGAAGTTCGTCCCGCCGCCCAGCGCCACCAAGACCATCGAGCTCATCGTCGGCCTGGAGAGCACCCAGCCGAGCGCCCGGGTCGCCCTCGCGGGCCGCGGCGTCACCAGCAAGGCGCTGTGGGCGGCCAACACCGCCAAGTTCGACGAGTACCGCACGATCGAGTCCGACCTCGCCGACAAGGCCGTGGACGAGGCCTCGGGCATCGCCGACAACGCCAAGACCGACGCGTTCATCACCGGTGCCGCCGTCGTGGTCGCGCTGCTCGCCGCCTTCGTCATCGCCGGGCTCATGGCCCGCCAGATGAGCCGCTCGATGCGCAGCCTGCGCACCGCCGCCTTCGGCATCGCCGAGCAGCGCCTGCCGATGCTGGTCGACCAGCTCTCGCGCACCGACCCCGGCCGCGTCGACACCCGCGTCCAGCCCATCCCGATCACCACCACGGACGAGATCGGCGAGGTCGCCCGCGCCTTCGACCAGGTGCACCGCGAGGCGGTCCGGCTCGCCTCCGAGCAGGCCCTGCTCCGCGGCAACATCAACGCGATCTTCACCAACCTCTCGCGCCGCAACCAGTCGCTGATCGAGGGCCAGCTGACCCTCATCACCGACCTGGAGAACAACGAGGCCGACCCGGACCAGCTGGAGAGCCTCTTCCGCCTGGACCACCTGGCGACCCGCATGCGCCGCAACGGCGAGAACCTCCTGGTCCTGTCCGGGGAGGAGCCGGGCCGCCGCTGGGACCAGCCGGTGCCGCTCGTGGACGTGCTGCGCGCCGCCTCCTCCGAGGTGGAGCAGTACGAGCGCGTCGAGCTCTCGGGCGTGCCGGAGGCCGAGATCCACGGCCTGGCCGTGACCGACCTCGTGCACCTGCTCGCCGAGCTCCTGGAGAACGCCACGACGTTCTCCTCGCCGCAGACCAAGGTCAGGGTCACCGCGACCCGTCTCCCCGACGGCCGCGTGATGATCGAGATCCACGACAAGGGCATCGGCCTGACCGCCGAGGACTTCGCGGACATCAACCACCGGCTCGCCAACCCGCCGACGGTGGACGCCGCGATCTCCCAGCGCATGGGCCTGTTCGTGGTCGGCCGCCTCTCCGACCGGCACGGCATCCGCGTCCAGCTGCGCCCCTCGGGCGAGCAGGCGGGCACCACCTCGCTCGTCATGCTGCCGGAGGTCATCACGCACGGTGGCGGCGGCGCGCAGCACGCCCCGGGCGGCGAGTTCGGCGAGCCGTCGGAGTTCACGGTCTCCTCGATCATCCCCGAGCAGCAGGCCTCGCCCACCGAGCCGCTGCGCACGGCCGCCGAGCTCGGCTTCGACGACACCCGCTACCCCGGCGACGGCCAGGACGCGGGCGCGAACGGCGGTCAACTCGACCCGGTGGGCCGCTCGTTGATGCGCGAGGAGCGCCGCGCGGCCCTGGAGGCGCAGGCACACTCAGGCCAGCAGCCGGAAGCCGATCGTCCGCTCTTCCGGGACGAGCTGGGGGCCACCTCCGGGACGTACGAGCAGGCCCCGTACGAGGACCCGCACGCCCAGCAGCACGGCGAGAGCGCCGCGTACGAGCCCCAGCAGGGCGCGTACGACCCGCAGCAGGGCTCCTACGACCCCCAGCAGGCGGCGTACGACCCGCAGCAGACGGCGTACGACCCCCAGCAGGGCGCCTACGACGACGGCCAGACCTCCGGCTACGGCCAGGGGCAGGGCGGCTACGACCCGCAACTGACGTACGACCAGGGGCAGCCCGCGTACGAGGAGTCGTACTACCCGACGCCGGACGGCTACCAGGACGGCGCCTATGCGGAGCCTGTCCAGGACGGCCACGGCAGCGCGAGCGGTTCCACGCAGGAGTCGTTCACCGCCTATCCGGAACGTTCCCACCAGGACGACTGGCCGCTGCGTGACGGTTACCAGGACACCTACCAGGGCGAGTACGCTCCCGAAGCGGAAGCCGCCCCGGCGACTGACGCCGAGGAGCGCGAGCGCGTAGGCTTCGAGCGTCCGGAACCTGCGGCGACGGCGCCCTCGGCACCTTCTCCGGCCGCCCACGAGCTGACCGACGCGGGTCTTCCGCGCCGCGGCGGTACCGCGGCGAACGGCAACGGAAGCGCCCCCGCCGAGCAGGACGAGCAGAACCACGACGGCGAGAGCCACGGCGGCGGCCCGGAGAGCTGGCGCTCGGCCAACGACGAGCGCTGGCGCCGCGCCGAGCAGCTGAAGGAGCCCAAGGCGGGCGGAGTCACCTCGTCCGGTCTTCCCCGCCGGGTGCCCAAGGCCAATCTGGTCGAGGGCACGGCGGAGCAGACCCCGCAGGGCGGCCCCCAGGTCTCCCGCGACCCCGACGAGGTCCGGGGCAGGCTCAGCAACCTGCGCCGCGGCGTCCAGCGGGGCCGCAGCGCGAACAGCGACACGAATGGCCAGGGCTTCAGCCCTGACAGCACCTACAACCAGGAGCGTTAGTGTGAGCCCGATGAGCCAGGCGGCGCAGAACCTGAACTGGTTGATCACCAACTTCGTGGAGAACACCCCCGGGGTGTCCCACACCGTGGTGGTCTCCGCCGACGGACTCCTTCTGGCGATGTCCGAAGGTTTCCCGCGCGACCGAGCCGATCAGCTCGCGGCCGTCGCGTCGGGTCTGACCTCCCTGACGGCCGGGGCCTCCCGGATCTTCGAGGGCGGTTCCGTGACCCAGACCGTTGTGGAGATGGAGCGAGGATTTCTCTTCATCATGTCCATCTCCGACGGGTCGTCGCTTGCCGTACTCGCCCACCCAGAGGCGGACATCGGTCTCATTGGGTACGAGATGGCACTTCTCGTCGACCGCGCCGGGACCGTGCTCACGCCGGACCTGCGGGCGGAGCTCCAGGGGAGCCTGCTCAACTAACAGACAGACGGTGCGTATTCGCGTCCCGGGGCCGTAAGGTTTCGGGACGCGGCTCCACAGCGATGGTGCCGAGCACAGTTTCGGAGGAGGAGTACGTGGCTGCAACACCCCCAGACGGTTCGTCTTCGGCCAACTGGCCTTCAGGCCACGGCCAGGGTCAGGGTGACGGTTCGCAGAACCGGTACAACTTCCCCTCCGCGCCCAGCCACCGCCGCACGCCGCAGTACCGGCAGCCAGGACCGCAGGCGCCCGCCCCGGGCCCGTACCACCACGGCCCGGGCGGATACGACCAGCAGCAGCCGTACGCGCCGCGCGTCCAGCCGCAGCAGCACCGCGCGCCCGAGCCCGCGCCGCCGCCCGCCAGCAATCCCCTGGTGCGCCCGTACGCCATGACGGGCGGCCGCACCAGGCCGCGCTACCAGCTCGCCATCGAGGCACTGGTGCACACCACCGCACAACCGCATCAGTTGCAGGGCCAGTTGCCCGAGCATCAGCGCATCTGCAACCTGTGCCGCGAGATCAAGTCAGTCGCCGAGATCTCGGCACTGCTCTCCATCCCCCTTGGCGTAGCCCGGATCCTCGTCGCCGACCTGGCGGAGGCCGGCCTCGTCGCCATCCATCAGCCCGGCGGTGACGAGTCCGCCGGCGGTCAGCCAGACGTGACACTGCTCGAAAGGGTGCTCAGTGGACTTCGCAAGCTCTAGCGGCGGAGCAACAGCCCGCTCCACCACCAGCGCGAAAATCGTGGTGGCGGGCGGCTTCGGCGTGGGCAAGACCACGTTCGTCGGGGCCGTCTCGGAGATCAACCCGCTGCGCACCGAAGCCGTGATGACATCCGCGTCGGCGGGCATCGACGACCTGACCCACACGGGCGACAAGACGACCACGACGGTCGCCATGGACTTCGGACGCATCACCCTGGACCAGGACCTGATCCTGTACCTGTTCGGTACGCCGGGACAGGACCGCTTCTGGTTCATGTGGGACGACCTGGTGCGCGGCGCCATCGGAGCGGTCGTTCTGGTCGACACGAGGCGGCTCGCCGACTGCTTCCCCGCCGTCGACTACTTCGAGAACTCCGGGCTTCCGTTCGTCATCGCCCTCAACGGCTTCGACGGGCACCAGCCGTACACCCCGGACGAGGTCCGGGAGGCCCTGCAGATCGGGCCTGACACGCCCATCATCACGACGGACGCGCGGCATCGGGCCGATGCCAAGTCCGCGCTGATCACTCTCGTGGAGCATGCGCTGATGGCCCGGCTGCGGTAGCCCTTCGGGTGCGCGTGGGTGGGTGGTTTCCCGCCGCTACCGCGGCGGGTTTCTCCCACCCCCCTACCTGCTGTGGGCAGCTGGTCCGCCCAGAGGGCGGAACGGGTGGGCACAGCCCACAGCCGCCGGGCACCGTTCAACGCCTGTGGGCCCCGTACTCGTGTTGAGTACGGGGCCCACAGGCGCGTTCAGAGGGTGGCGGGGCTCAGCCCTGCCAGCTGTGCGGGGCGCGGAAGCCCGGGGTGCGCTCCAGGCGGCGCCAGCCGGCCTTGTCGCGGCCGCGGCGGGCGGTGGGCGCGGCGGCGGGCTGAGCCGAGGCGCGGGCCAGCAGGATCGCGGTGATGGCCGCGACTTCCTCGGGCTCGGCGTGGCCCTTCTCGACGCGGATGTCGGCAGTGGTCATCGCAGCGTTCTCCTTGTGGGTACCGCGGGGCGGGACAGAGGCTCTGAGGGGGCGCGCCGCTACTGCGGCGGGTTGCCGTGCTTGCGCGAGGGCAGGTCGGCGTGCTTGTTGCGCAGCATCGCCAGCGAGCTGATCAGCACGGACCGGGTCTCGGCCGGGTCGATCACGTCGTCGACGAGTCCGCGCTCGGCGGCGTAGTACGGGTGCATGAGTTCGGCCTTGTACTCCTTGACCATGCGGGCGCGCATGGCCTCGGGGTCCTCGGCGGCGGCGATCTGGCGGCGGAAGATCACGTTGGCCGCGCCCTCCGCGCCCATGACCGCGATCTCGTTCGTCGGCCAGGCGTAGGTGAGGTCGGCGCCGATGGACTGGGAGTCCATGACGATGTAGGCGCCGCCGTAGGCCTTGCGCAGGATGAGGGAGATGCGCGGCACGGTCGCGTTGCAGTACGCGTACAGGAGCTTGGCGCCGTGGCGGATGATGCCGCCGTGCTCCTGGTCGACGCCGGGCAGGAAGCCGGGCACGTCGAGCAGGGTGACGATGGGGATGTTGAAGGCGTCGCACATCTGGACGAAGCGCGCGGCCTTTTCCGAGGCCTCGATGTCGAGGACGCCCGCGAGGGTCTGCGGCTGGTTGGCGACGATGCCGACGACCTGGCCGTCGAGCCGGGCCAGGGCGCAGATGATGTTGCGCGCCCAGCGCTCGTGGATCTCCAGGTAGTCGCCGTCGTCGACGAGCTCCTCGATGACCTTCGTCATGTCGTACGGACGGTTGCCGTCGGCGGGGACGAGGTCGAGCAGGACGTCGGAGCGGCGCTCGGCCGGGTCGTCGCTGGGGGCGACGGGCGGGTTCTCGCGGTTGTTCTGCGGCAGCATCGCGAGGAGGTAGCGGACCTCGGCGAGGCAGGTCTCCTCGTCGTCGTACGCGAAGTGGCAGACGCCGGAGGTCTCGGCGTGCACGTCGGCGCCGCCGAGTCCGTTCTGCGAGATCTCCTCACCGGTCACCGCGCGGACCACGTCGGGCCCGGTGATGAACATCTGGGAGGTGTCGCGGACCATGAAGACGAAGTCGGTGAGGGCGGGGCTGTAGGCGGCGCCGCCCGCGCACGGGCCGAGCATCACGGAGATCTGCGGGATGACGCCGGAGGCCTTGGTGTTGCGCTGGAAGATGCCGCCGTACCCGGCGAGGGCGGAGACGCCCTCCTGGATGCGGGCGCCCGCGCCGTCGTTCAGGGAGACCAGCGGCGCGCCCGCGGCGATGGCCATGTCCATGATCTTGTGGATCTTCGTGGCGTGCGCCTCGCCGAGGGCGCCTCCGAAGATCCGGAAGTCGTGGGCGTACACGAAGACCGTACGGCCCTCGACCGTGCCCCAGCCGGTGATCACACCGTCCGTATAAGGCTTCTTCGCCTCCAGGCCGAAGCCGGTCGCCCGGTGCCGCCGCAGCTGCTCGACCTCCTGGAACGACCCCTCGTCGAGAAGCAGCGCGATCCGCTCCCGCGCCGTCAGCTTGCCCTTGGCGTGCTGCGCCTCGGTCGCCTTCTCGCTCGGCCCCGCAAGCGCCTGCGCACGGATCCCGGCCAATTCGGCCACTCGGCCCCGCGCGTCCGCGGGCTCGCCCGCTGAAGATCCAGCCTCGTCCAAAACGGTCATGCTCTCGACCTTACGAAGGACACGCGCGAAAACGGACCGTCGACTCTGCACAGTCTCCGGACCGTTTTCCTGGCACCCCCAGACAGAAGTGCCGTCCGGTGCAGCCAAAGCCACTGCTCAGGGCCCCATCCGGCTGTAGGGGTTCCACAAGGCGCGCAATGAGACTCACCTCACACCCAGGGCTCGCGTACGTGCGGGTACGACGTGGGAACGAGCGCCTCCGGCGCGGCCTGGGGCGGTTCGCCGAGGGGGGCGCGCCCCGGCACCGTACTGCCGAATTGGTGAGGGCCGACAACCCGCTCCCCCGCGGGTATGCCGAGGGCGCCGACGGCCGCGCCCCGGCCGCCCGGGCCCCGGCGGCTTGCGCGAGGGGGCCGCACGCCCCACTGGAGGTCTTGAAGTCGCACGCTTCCGGGCGCCCTGCGAAGGTGAGATCGGCCCCTCGGCGCACGGCCCGTACGTCCTTCTTGCGCCATTCCCGCCGACCCGCCACCGCTTCTGTTGAAGATTGAACTTAATCGCGCTACAGTCGAAGTCGTTGAACATTCAACGGCTCGTGGCTACGGCTCCCGTAGCGCGCAGCCCGTCCCCAAGGAGCACGTCATGGGATTCTTCGGCCGCAAGAACGACAGCCCCGCCGCCACCGCCGCGCCCGCCCCGGTCAGCCCGGAGCTCGCCGCCGTGACCGGTGAGTACACGCTGGACCCCTCGCACTCGTCGATCGGCTTCGTCGCCCGGCACGCGATGGTCACGAACGTCAAGGGCTCCTTCCTCGACTTCAGCGGCTCGCTGCACCTCGACGGGGCCGACCCGTCCGCGTCGACGGCGTCCATCGACGTCACGATGGACAGCATCGACACCGGCAACGCGGACCGCGACGGCCACCTCAAGAGCGCGGACTTCTTCAAGACGGACGAGTTCCCCCAGATGACGTTCCGCTCCACGAAGGTCGAGGCCGCGGGCGGCGACGACTACCGCGTCACCGGCGATCTGACGATCCTCGGCACCACCAGGCCGATCACCATCGCCCTGGAGTTCAACGGCGCCGCCAAGGACCCCTTCGGCAACGAGCGCGTCGGCTTCGAGGGCAAGGCGGAGCTGCTGCGCTCGGAGTGGGGGCTGACCTGGAACGCGGCGCTGGAGACCGGGGGGGTTCTGGTCTCGGACAAGATCAAGCTGAACTTCGACATCTCTGCCATCAAGAACGCGTGACCGCTGCCGCGAGCTTGCGGCTAGGGGGCTTGGCGCCCCCCCTCCCTCTCCCTGGGCTTCGCGTGCCGCTTTTTCGCGCTGCGCGCTCGTCCTCAAGCGCCGGACGGGCTTGAATCGGCGGCTTCCGGTCCGGGTTGTCGCGCTGCGCGCTCGTCCTCAAACGCCGGACGGGCTGAAATACCCGCGCTTGCGCGCTCGTCCTCAAACGCCGGACGGGCTGAAATGCCCGCGCTTGCGCGCTTGTCCTCAAGCGCCGGACGGGCTTGAATCTGCGCGGTACGGTGCGCCGATGTCCGCGTTTCTGTCTCAGTTGCCCGCGCTCATCGGTGTGGTGATCGGTGCTCTCGGGTCGTACGTCGCTGTCCAGCGCGGGGAGCAGGTGCGCTTCCGGCGTGAGCAGGCGGCTCGGTGGGACGAGCGGCGGCTGGCCGTCTACACCGACTACGCGCGCGTGCTGAAGCAGACCGTCACGCTGGCCTACCGCATCGCCGCGCACCAGGGCAACGATCCGCATCCGCACCCCCTGTCCGCCGAGGAGGCGGAGGCCCAGCTGGCCGAGGCGGCCGACGCCCGGGACCCGGCGGGCGAGGCGATCCTGCTGCTCGGCGCCCCCGCCGTGGTGGAGCGGGCCCGGGCGTGGGTGCTCGTCGTGCTGGAGATGGAGGCCTTCCTGCGCGCGGGCGAGCGGGCGCCCGGAGCGTGGTCCGCGCTGATCTCGCGCCAGCGGCTCGCCCGCGGCGCCTACTACGCCGCCGTCCGCGAGGACCTGGGGCTGCCGCCCGGCCACACCGGCCACTGGAGGAGCGATTCCAGCCCGTCCGGCGTTTGAGGACGAGGCGCGGAGCGCCAACATCTTTGAGCGCCTGGGGCGCCCGCGAGGGCTACGCCCCGGCGCCCCCCGTGTGCCCGAGGAGCGCCTCGGCCAGCGGCCCGTGCACCGCCGGAGGCAGGGCGTGGCCGAGGCCCGGGATCTCCACCAGGCGGGCGTTGCCGATGACCTGCGCCAGGTGCTGCGGGTGCGGCGGCGGGAAGACGGGCTCGGCGGGGCCGCAGACCACCAGGGTCGGCACCTCGTTGCGGGCCAGCTCCGCCGTGCGCGGCAGGCCGGAGTCGTCCGCCCGGGCGTGTGCCGTCGAGCTGACGTGCGTGCCCGCGTGCGCGATGACGCGGCGCTCCTGGTCCCGGAAGAAGTCCTCGTCGAACGGGAGCCGATCGCCCGCGAGGGCCCGCCAGTGCGCCACGCGCCAGTCCAGCTCGGCCGCGGGGTCGCGGTCGTCCCCGAAGTGCTCCCAGATCTCCAGGACCTCCGGCGCGATCGGGGGCAGGTCCTCGGGGGCCGTGACCGTGCCGTCCGGGGCCTCGTACGGCGTGGCGCTCAGGGCGGCCGTGCCGATGACCGTGGCACTCAGGAGGCGGTCGGGGTGGTCGGCGAGGACGAGCTGGGTCAGCAGGGCGCCCAGCGAGAGCCCGACCACGTGGGCGCGGGGGATGTGCAGACCGTCCAGGACGGCGACCACGTCCCGCGCCAGGTCCAGGATCCGGTAAGGGTGCTCATCGAAGGCGGTCGTGGAGCGGCCCGTGTCCCGGTGGTCGTAGCGGATCACGTGGTGGTGCTCGGCCAGCGCGTCCACCAGCGGCTCCGGCCAGGCGATCCCGGAGGCGGCCGCGCCCATGACGAGGAGCAGCGGCGGGGCGGCGGGGTCGCCGCGCCGCTCGGTCCACAGCCGCACGCCGGGGGCGGGGGTGACGTACTGCTCGGTGACGGGGGGACGCATGGGGATCTCCGGGGATTCGGGTGCGCAGGCGCACGGGCGCGCATCATTAGACGATACGTATCGTCTTGTTTAGTCGCGGCGGCGTCAAGCCCTTCTCTCCCGGAACCCGAGCGCTACTAGAACCCGCCGCTAGAACCCGCTGCTAGAACCCGCCGCCGAAGTCCCCACCGCCCCCGAAGTCGCCGCCTCCGAAGCCGCCGCCGAAGTCCCCGGCGTCGAAGTCGGCCCCGGTCACGTCGCCGCCGTCGGCCATCGGCACCCCGGCCGACGCCGCGTACGCCGGGGACGACAGGGCCGAGCCCAGCATCGTGCCGACGAGGAGGCCGGGGAGCAGGCCGCCGCCGAAGTAGCCGCCCGCCCAGGGGCCGTAGGCCGGACCCGCCTCCCAGTAGGGGCGCCGCTCGCCGGATTCGGTGGTGACGGTGCGGGCGAGCGGGTCGTCGCCGTCGGCGAGGCGGACCGCGTCGGCCGTGCACACCGGCACCTCGCGCGGGGCGCCGCCCGCCGGGGTCCACTCGGCGTCCTTGACCGAGGGGCCGTGCCGGGGGTCGAAGAAGCACGGCGGCCGCCGCTCGGGCAGCGGGCGGCCCTCGCGGCGCGCGGCGAGCAGGGCGAGGCTGAAGCGGCCGTCGTCCAGGGACTGGGTGACGGCACGGACCTGTTCGGGCCGCTCGGCGGCGGCCATGAACCCCTTGGCCTTCTCGTACGCGTCCAGGGCGCGCTCGTAGTCGGCGCGCATGGCGTCGTCGGCCCCGGCCTCCGCCGGGTGGAAGTCGAGCCGGTCCAGCTCCTCACCGAAGGCGGTGATGTCCTCGTCGACGACGACGCGCAGCTTCTCCAGGGCCGCGCGCTCTTCGTCCGCGCGCTTGCGGCGGCGGTGCCGGACCACGGCGTAGGCGCCCGCGCCGCCCGCGGCGGCCACCGCGCCGACGCCGATCAGCGCGCCGACGGGGGCGCCGCCGTCGCCGCCCGTGCCGCCCCAGGAGGCGGGGGCGGTGCCGGACGTCTGGGTGAGCGCGCGGTCCACGAAGGCGTTGAGCTGCTTGTCGGCGTTCTGGCCTTCGCTCTGAGCGAGGGCCGAGAGGTTGGTCACGGCGTTCCTCGACAGGGCCGCGCCGTCGGCCTGGGCGTTGAACTTGTCGCCGAGCCTGATCGCGTACACACCGGTGACGCCCGTGGCCGTCCGCAGGTTGCGGAACAGGTCCTTCTCGGGGAACGTCGCCGGGAGCACGGCCACGAAGACCGGCTTGTCGGCCTTCTCGATCTTCTCGGAGAGGGCGTCGGCGGCGGCCTTGGGCAGCTGGGACGCCGCCGCCTCGTCGACGTACACGGGGTTCTTCCGCAAGGCGTCGGCCACCGTCTGGACATCCGTGGCGGCCCGGGCCGCGGGCGCCGCCGCGAAGGCGGCGCCCACGGCCAGGAGCAGTCCGGACAGGATGACGGTCAGCTGGGACGCCGCCTGCCTGGTGGGCCTCATACTTCACGCTAACCCAGGCCCGGCCGATTCGTGCCGCCCGTGTTCACTCCACGGGCTCGACCCCCGCCTTGAGCAGGCCGTACGTCACGGCGTCCTCCAGGGCCTGCCAGGACGCGGCGATCACGTTGTCCGCGACGCCGACCGTGGACCACTCCCCCGCGCCGTCCGTGGTGGAGATCAGCACGCGGGTCGTGGAGGACGTGCCGTGCTTGCCCTCCAGGATGCGGACCTTGTAGTCGACGAGCTCCAGCTTGGCGAGCTCGGGGTAGACCCGCTCCAGGGCGACGCGCAGCGCCCGGTCCAGGGCGTTGACGGGGCCGTTGCCCTCCGACGTCGCCACGACGCGCTCGCCCTTGGCCCACACCTTCACGGTGGCCTCGTTGGCGTGGGAGCCGTCGGGGCGGTCCTCGACGATCGCGCGCCAGGACTCGGTGCGGAAGTAGCGTCCGGAGCGCCCTTCGCCGCCAGGACCGCGCAGCTCCTCCCGGAGCAGCAGCTCGAAGGAGGCGTCGGCGGCTTCGTACGTATAGCCCTTGAGCTCGCGCTCCTTGACGCGCTCCACGACGCGGCCGATCAGCTCGCGGTCGCCGCCGAGGTCGACGCCGAGCTCCTTGCCCTTGAGCTCGATGGAGGCGCGGCCCGCCATGTCGGAGACCAGCATGCGGATGCGGTTGCCGACGAGCTCGGGGTCGATGTGCTGGTACAGGTCCGGGTCGACCTTGATCGCGGAGGCGTGCAGGCCCGCCTTGTGGGCGAAGGCGGAGACGCCGACGTAGGGCTGGTGGGTCGCCGGGGTGAGGTTCACGACCTCGGCGATGGCGTGCGAGACGCGGGTCATCTCGCGCAGCGCGCCCTCGGGAAGGACCTTCTTGCCGTACTTCAGCTCCAGGGCCGCGACGACCGGGAAGAGGTTGGCGTTGCCGACGCGCTCGCCGTAGCCGTTGGCGGTGCACTGGACGTGGGTGGCGCCCGCGTCGACGGCCGCGAGGGTGTTGGCGACGGCGCAGCCGGTGTCGTCCTGGGCGTGGATGCCGAGCCGGGCGCCGGTGTCGGCGGCGACGGTGGCGACGGTGGCCTGGACCTGCGCGGGCAGCATGCCGCCGTTGGTGTCGCACAGGACCACGACGTCCGCGCCCGCCTCGTGGGCGGTGCGCACGACCCGCTTCGCGTAGGCGGGGTTGGCGCGGTAGCCGTCGAAGAAGTGCTCGCAGTCGACGAAGACGCGGCGGCCCTGCTCGCGCAGGTAGGAGACGGTGTCGCGGATCATCTCCACGTTCTCGTCGAGGGTGGTGCGCAGCGCGAGCTCGACGTGCCGGTCATGGGACTTGGCGACCAGCGTGATCACCGGGGCGCCGGACTCCAGGAGCGCCTTGACCTGCGGGTCCTCGGCGGCCTTGGCGCCCGCGCGGCGGGTGGCGCCGAACGCGACGAGCTGGGCGTTCTTGAAGGCGATCTCGTCCTGGGCGCGGGCGAAGAACTCGGTGTCGCGCGGGTTGGCGCCGGGCCAGCCGCCCTCGATGAAGCCCACGCCGAAGTCGTCCAGGTGCCGGGCGATGGCCAGCTTGTCCGCGACGGTGAGGTTGATGCCCTCGCGCTGTGCGCCGTCACGCAGCGTGGTGTCGAACACGTGGAAGGAGTCGTCCACGGAGAAGGAGGCACTCTCCTCGTCGGTGCGGAGGGAGTGGAGCGATTCGTCGGGTTTGCTGGTTTCCGTCATCTGTTCTGCCCCCTGGGTCGGATCTCGGTCTAACGGAATGACCGGCTCCGCCACCCTCATGTTCCCTCGCGGTCCGTCTTCCGGCTGCGGGTGGGCCGGAAAACGAAAAAACCCCTCGCGGGTGCGAGAGGCCTGCGCGCGGGTCGTAGGACGACGGGGCCGTTCCCCGCGTGACGTGGTCGCGGGAAACGGTCACTGCGGACCGGCGCGCGTGCTGCCAATAATCATGGCGAACATGAGCATGGACGCAGCCTGCCATACGAGGTGCCGCGCCGGAACGGCTGTCTCACTATGCGGGCCCCTCGCTGGACCGAACGAGTGACCCGGCGGCCGGGCGCCGGGCCTCTCGTCCCGCCCCTGTCAGCGCACGTGGCGGCGGACGAAGACGTCCCTCGCGCCGTTGGTGTCGCCCGGGACCATGGTGGCCGCGTCCGAGGTGAACGCGAACGTCCGGGCGTCCGCGCTCAGTCCGTACGCGGGCCAGCCCTGGTCCTCGCTCTCGCCGCCGCCCCGGGGCACGCTGACGCGCCGGTTGACGCCGGTCTTCAGGTCGCGCACGTACAGCGGGCCCTTGGCGCGGTCGCCCGCGGTGAGCCCGGAGGCGCCGGAGACGAAGGCGACGTGCCGGCCGTCGGGGCTGATCCGGGGCTCGTGGGAGTCGGCGTCGGTCTGGCCGCCGCGCGCGGTGACCGTCACCTTCTTGAGCTTGCCGGTGCGGGTGTCGAGCCGGAAGACGTCCTGCTTGCCGTTGGTGTCGCCGGGCACGAGCGGCGCCGGGCTGGTGAACGCCGCGTACCGGCCGTTCTCGCTCAGCGACGGCACGCCCACGCGGACCTGCTGGCCCGAGGGCAGCACGTCGAGCCTCTTGGAGGTGCCGGTCGTCGTGTCGTACGTGTACACCTTGCTGCCGTGCCCCGGCCGGACCTGGCCGAGGCCGTAGCCGACGTGGCGGCCGTCCGGGCTGAGGTGGACGGCGGTGACGGTCCACGTGGGCAGGCCGGTGGCGATCTCGCTGACCCGGCGCGTGGTGCCGTTCTCGCGGTCGCGCAGGTACACGCCGGTCCACATGGCGTCGCTCTGCGGGTCGCCGTGGTCCTTCAGGGCGGACACGAACGCCACGTACCGGCCGTTGGCGCTCACGCGCGCGCCGGTGACGTAGTCCCCGAACACCGGCTTGTCGTCGTCGGAGAGGCTGACGACCTCGGTGCGGCCGGTCTTGCGGTCCTTCAGGAACGTGCCGCTGTACAGGCCGCCGCCCTGCCGCGGCACCTGCGCGGAGTAGGTGACGTACCGTCCGTCGGCGCTGATCGACGGGTCGAGGGCGTGCGAGTCGTACTGCCTGCCGCCCGCGCGCAGGCTGATCCGCTCCAGCTTCTTGGTGCGCAGGTCGCGGAGGTAGATGTCGGTGCGGTCGTTGGTGTCGCCGGGCAGCAGGTTCGCCGCCTCGGTCTGGAAGGCCACATAGCGGCCGTCGGCGCTGATGGCCGGGGCGTCGGAGGCGCCGCGCGCCTGGGTGCCGTCGGCGGCGACGCTGATCCGCTCCGTGCGCGGGGCCGCCGCGCGGGAGCCGGGTGCGGCCGCCGCCGGGAGCGCGGCTCCCGTGACGGCGGCGACGAGCGCGGTGGCCAGAGCCGCGCGGGTGGTGAGACGCATGGGTGGTTCCCCCGTGGGTGGTGGTGAGGTGCGGTGCCCTGTGCCGGTAAGGAGTGCGTTGGGGGCACTCGTGGTTGCCAGGTCATCTGTTCGCCCCTCACGGTGCGCGGCGCGGCGCCTGACGTCCCGTCCGACACGCCGTGGGCGTCCCCCGTACCGGGTTCAGCGGACGCGGCGTACGAACACGTCGAGCGTGCCGTTGGTGTCGTCGGGCACCAGGTCGGGGGCGCTGGACGTGAACACCGCCTCGCGGCCCCGGGCGGTGACGGAGACCGTGCCCGCGCGGGTCTCGCCGGGGGCGAGCGC
Source organism: Streptomyces sp. NPDC043996 (assembly GCF_056435225.1). Taxonomy (NCBI): domain Bacteria; kingdom Bacillati; phylum Actinomycetota; class Actinomycetes; order Kitasatosporales; family Streptomycetaceae; genus Streptomyces; species Streptomyces sp. NPDC043996. The sequence continues at coordinate 215,749 of NZ_JBWKEY010000012.1, forward strand.
GGTGCGGCGGCCGGTGCGCACGTCGAGCAGGACGACGCGCTCGGCGCCGGGGCCGCCCTCGGCGAGGGCGGCGTACCGCGCGTTCCTGCTCGCGGACCTCGCGGGCGCCTCGGCGACCTTCCGGGCGGCGCCCCGGCGCAGGTCGTACTCGTACGTCCGGCCATCGGCGACGAACAGGACGCGGCGGCCGTCCCCGCTGATCTGGACGAACTCCCGGTCGGCGGCGCCGAGTCCGCCGTCGGCGCGCACGGTCTCGCCGGTGACGCGGTCCTTGACGTAGACGTCATCGCCCTCGGGCCCCGCGCTCCGCTTCACATAGGCCACGAACCTGCCGTCCGCGCTCAGGGAGGCCGCGCCGAAGCGGGTGTTCGTCGCGTCGCCCTCGACGCGTTCGGTGGTGCCCGTGGTGAGGTCCCGTACGGACACATAGCGGTCGGTGACGAAGCGGTCGTCGCCCGAGGTGTAGAGGACGTACCGGCCGTCGGGTGTGAGCGCCTGGATCTGGGCGGCCGACTCCACGCGGGTGCTCCGTCCCGTGTCCAGGTCGTGGACCCAGGCCGAGGGGCCCTTGGTGCCCTCGGTGTAGCCGACGCGGCGGCCGTCGCCGCTGAGCACGGGCGGCCCCCAGTCGAAACCGCCGCCGTTCTCGATCCGGGTGAGCCGGCCCGTGACCCGGTCCTTCACCGCCAGGCACACATACGTCTGCAGCTCGCAGCCCCGCAGCACGGAGGCCTTGGTCGAGAACGCGACGTAGCGTCCGTCGTCGCTGAGGGCCGCGTGCAGCGACTGGCGGTCGAGCTGGGCGCCGTCGCTCGCCGTGCTCACGCGCTCCGTGCGCGGCTTCCCCGGCCCCTGGTCGGCCGCCGCGGCCGACAGGGTCACGGCGCTGAGCGCGGCGGCGAGTGCCGCCGCGAGTAAGGCGCGTGTCGTCTGTCCGGTCATGCTGTCCGCTCCCCCTTGTTCGGTGCCTTGTCCGGTGCGGTTCACCGGGTGTGCCGTACGAAGACGTCGGCCTCGCCGTTGGTGTCGTTCCCCACGAGGTCGGGCGCCGCGGAAGTGAAGGCAAGGGCGCGGCCCTTGGCGGCGAGCGCGCCGGGGCCCGCCTGGGCGTCGGGCGGGCCGACGGCCGTGCTCCGGCCGGTGCGCAGGTCGAGCAGGTGCGGTCCGTCGGCCCTGGCCACCAGGACGTGCCGGACGCCCGCGGTGGCCGCCCTGGCGCGGCCCTCGGCGACGCGCGCCGCCGTGCCGGTCCGGGTGTCGTGGACGTACACGCCGCCCTGGGCGTTGAACACGACCCGGCGTCCTTCGGCGCTGATCCGCACGAGTTCGGCCGTGCCGAGGCCCGCGTCGAGCTGGGTCCGCTCCCCCGTGCCGCGCTCCCTGAGGAACACGTCCGCGGTGTCCTCGGGGCCCTCGCTGTAGCCGCCGGTCTGGTAGGCGACGCGGGTGCCGTCGCCGTTCACCGACGCGCCGCCCTTGAAGCCCTCCTCCGGGGGCGAGATCAGCTCGTCGGTGCCGGTGGCGGTGGAGCGGACGTACAGCAGCCGGGAGCCCTGGGGGCCGTGGCGGTTGCCGATGGTGTACGCGATGTGCGTGCCGTCGGGGCTCAGGGACAGCACGGCGCCCAGTTCGTTGGAGCCGGGCGGGTCCTTGGGCCACAGGCGCTCGGTGGTGCCGGTGGCGGTGTCGTGGAGGTAGGGCGCCGGGAAGCGCTTGCCCGCCGTGAAGGCGACGCGGGTGCCGTCGGCGCTGAGCAGGGGCGAGGAGTAGAGGTGGCCGGCGCCGAGGTCGATGCCGGTCAGCGCGCCGGTGGTCAGGTCCTTGACCGCCAGGCACGGCAGGAACGGCGCGCAGCCCAGGCGCGCCGCCCGGGTCACGAAGGCGACGCGGCGGCCGTCGGCGCTGAGCGCGGCGTCCCCGGAGGGCCCATCCAGCTGGGTGCCGTCGCTGGCGGTGCTGACGCGCTCGGTGCGGGGCTCGTGCGCCCGCGCCTGCGCGGGGGCCCAGGCGGCGGCGCTGAGCGCGGCCGCGAGGGCCGCGCTCAGCAGGGTGGTGGCAGCGCGGCGCCTCACCCGGCGCTCCGCAGGAAGACGTCGGACGTGCCGTTGGTGTCGCCGGGGACGATGCCCGCGTCGGGGCTGTCGAAGACGAGCCGCTCCTCGTCGGCGAAGGCGCCGGGGACGCCGCGGGCGTTGCCGTGCACGAGGGTGTCGCGGCCGCTCGGCAGGTGGCGCAGGCGGAGCGCGGAGTACGCCACGGGGTCGTCCCTCTGGTAGAGGAGCTGGTGGCCGTTCGGGCTGAGGGCGTCGGCCCGCTCGCCCGGCAGGCGCGTGGTCGTGCCGGTGGTGATGTCGCGGACGTAGGCGCCGTCGGCGGTGTTCACGGCGATGGCGTGGCCGTTGCCGCTGAGCTGGACGAGCTCCTTGGAGCCGCCGTCGTCGACGCGGACGCGGGTGCCCGTCTCGCGGTCGGCGCGCCAGATGTCGCCGGTGCCCGCGTCGCGGTAGGCGACGTAGCGGCCGTCGGCGCTGATGGACGGGTGCCGCATGTCCCGGGTGGAGTCCGGCGGGCCCGCGCTGACGGTCTCGTAGGTGCCGTTGACGCGGTCGTAGACCTCGACGCGGTCCGGGATCGAGGGGTGCTCGGCGACCTGGGTGAAGGCGATGTAGCGGCCGTCGGCGCTCATCTCGGCGCCGCTCGAACCGGCCTTGGATGAGCCGGTGGTGAGCGTCTTGACCTGGCCGGTCGCCAGGTCGATGAGTTTCGCCTTGACCGTGTGGGTGCCCCAGCCGAGGTAGGTGACGTACCGGCCGTCGTCACTGACGGACGGCTCCTGGAGGCCCTCCCTGATCCGCGTGACCTCGCCGGTCGTGTTGTCGCGGACGTGCAGGGCGCCCGGCGGGCGGGGCGTGGGCTCCTGGGTGAGGTTGGTGGCGGCGCTGCTGAAGACCGTGAAGGCGCCGTCGCGCGAGAGCCTGCCGCCCGAGGAGCCGCCGTTGGCCTCGGTGCCGTCGGCGGCGACCGAGACGCGGTCCACGTGCGGCGCGGCCGCCCGGTCGGGGGCCGCGTGCGCCGCCGTCAGACCGCCCGTGGTGAGCAGGGCGGTGAGCGCGGCCGTGAGGGCGGCCCGGTGCGGGGCGGCCCGGCGCGTCGTACTGCTGGTCATCCTCTGCCTCCTGTCGTCGCTCATGGGCCGCCTCACTTGCGCACCGTGCGGACGAACACGTCCTGGACGCCGTTGGTGTCGCCCGCCACGAAGTTCTCCTCGTCGAAGCCGCTGAAGACGACGGTCCGCGCGCGGGCGTCCATCCGCGCGTCGACGGCGTTCGCGGGCCTGCCGTCCTTGTCCGGTGACACCAGGACGTTGGCGCCGGTGCGCAGGTCGCGGACGAACTCCGCGTCGTCGACGGTCAGGACCGGCCAGGTGTCGAGCAGCAGTCGCGACCCGTCGGCGGAGACCCCGTCGACGGACAGGACTCCCTCGGGCCCGGGCAGGACCGCGTCGACGCGGGTGACCTTCCCGGTGCGCAGGTCGCGCACGAACGGGTTGACGCTGTCGTTGGGGTCCTCGCCCGGGACCAGGTTGGAGGCGCCGGAGTCGAAGGCGAGCGTGGAGCCGTCCGCGCTGAGCAGCGGGCCGGTGGCGGCGCCGTTCGCGGGGGCCCCGTCGTGGGTGGTGTCGGCCTGGGTCTCGCCGCCGGTGTCGCGGTCGTGGACGTAGAGGTCGGACCAGTCGCCGCGCGGCGGGGTGCCGTGCACGTACTGATAGGCCACCGTCCGGCCGTCGCCGCTGATCGTCGGGGCGCGGAAGCCGAGGAAGCCCTCGTCGGGCTCGGCGGGGAAGCTGACGCGTTCGGTGCGCTGGGCGCGCAGGTCGCGTACGTAGACGGCGCGGGCCCCGGAGGTGGTGGGGTCGTTGTCCTCGACGGCGAAGGCGACGGTGCGGCCGTCGGCGGAGAGCGCGGGCGCGTGGCCGTTCTCGAACACCATCGGCAGGTCGACGTCGGCGCGCTCGGCGCTGCCCGTGCGCAGGTCGCGCACCATGACGGCGGTCGTGTCGCCGTCCTGTGCCGTGTAGGCGAGGTACCGGCCGTTCGCGCTGAGCGACGGCGAGGAGAGCTCGCCGCCGGGGTCCACGATCCGCTGGATGCCGCCGTGGCGCGGATCGCGTACGAACAGGTCGGCCCGGTCGTTGGTGTCGCCGCGGACGAGGTTGCTGGCCTGTGAGGTGAAGGCGACGACGCGGCCGTCGGCGCTCAGCACCGGGTTCGTCGAGGGGCCGTTCGCCGCGCCGCCGTCGACGGCGACGCTGATCAGCCGCGTGGCCCCGGCGGCCCCCGCCGGTGCGTGCGGCGCCGGTGCGGTCCCACCGGCCGGTGCGGCGGCGGCCGCGGGCAGCGCCGCGGCCGCGAGTAAGACGGCGAGGGCGCTCGCGCCCGCCGTTCGCGCGGCTCTGCTGGATCTCTTCTTCCGTTGGGCTCTGGCCATGCGTTCCCCCCAGAAGGCACGTGCCCCCGGCCCGGTGCCAAGGGCCCATCGGGGATGCAAGCGCACGCCGGGCGCGAGGGTCAATCAGCCGTATCGCGTACAACCCAGACGCTGTCTCAAACGTCCGCGTCCGGCGCCGCGCCGAGCGTCTGGTCGCTGAACTCCCGTGCGTGGCCGAGGACTTGGGCCCGGTCGGTGCCGCGAAGGCCGATCGTCAGGTGGATGCTCAGGCCGTCCAGGAGGGCGCGTAGACGCGTGGCGACGCGGTCGGGGTCGACGGCGCGGAACTCGCCGTGCGAGACGCCCTCGGCGAGCAGCGCGACCAGGTCGCGGTGCCAGGCGCCCTCGATGGCGGCCTGCCGGTCGCGGCCGCCCGCGTCCGCGTCGAGCGAGCGGTTCCACACCTCGAGCCAGAGCGTCCAGTGCGGGTCGCGGTGGCCCCTTGGCACATACAGGTCGACGTAGGCGTCCAGGCGCTCGCGGGCCGTGCTCTCGCGGGCGAGCAGCCGCCGCCGCTCGGCGCCGAGACGGCCCTCGCTCCACTCCAGGGTGCGCAGGAGCAGCTCGTCCTTGGAGCCGAAGTAGTACAGGAGGTGGCCGCTGCTCATGCCGACCGCGCGGCCGAGCGCGGCCATGGTGAGCTCCTCCAGGCCGCGTTCGGCGATCATCTCCATGGCGGCGGCGAGGACGTCCTCGCGCGGCGGCGCGTTCTTCCGGCGTGCGCCGCGCGCGGGACCGGCCTCGGCCACGTGGTGCTCCCGTGTGTCAGATCCTTGGCTGCTGCTGGGTGACGCAGTGGATGCCGCCGCCCCCGGAAAAGATCGTACGGGCGTCGACGAGGGTGACCGACCGTTCCGGGAACAGCCGGCGGAAGATGCCGGCGGCGACCTCGTCGTTGGGGTCGTCGAAGCCGCACAGGACGACGCCGCCGTTGCACAGGTAGTGGTTGATATACGAGTGGTCGACCCAGCCGTCGTCGTCGGCGAGGGCGGTCGGGGCGGGGACCTCGACGACCTCAAGCGCCCGGCCGCGCGCGTCGGCGCGCCCGCGAAGGAGGCCCGCGACCTCCTTGCTGACCTCGAAGTCGGGGTGCGCGGGGTCGCGCTGGCTGTGCACGAGGACGACGCCGGGGGCGGCGAAGGCGGCGACGATGTCGACGTGGCCGAGGGTGCCGAAGCCGTGGCCTGGGTAGTCGGCGGTGAGGCCGCGCGGCAGCCAGATCGCCTCGCTGGTGCCGAGGTGGGCGTGTACCTCCGCCTCGACGCGCTCCCTGCTCCAGCCGGGGTTGCGCTCGGGGCCGAGCTGCACGGTCTCGGTGAGCAGCACGGTGCCCTCGCCGTCGACGTGGATGCCGCCGCCCTCGTTGACCAGGGGCGTGGAGTGCACGGGGACGCCCGCGAGGTCCGCGACGTGCCGGGCGATCTTCGCGTCGTGCTCCCAGCGGGCCCACTCCTGGGCGCCCCAGCCGTTGAACGTCCAGTCGACGGCGGCGAGGCCGCCGGTGCCGGTGTCGCGCACGAAGGTGGGCCCGATGTCCCGCATCCAGGCGTCGTCCAGCTCCCGCTCCACCAGGTCCACGCCGGGCCCGAGGAGCGCGCGGGCCGAGTCCGCCTGGCCGGGGCCGCACACCATGGTGACGGGCTCGAAGCGGCGTACGGCGCGGGCGACGGCCGCCCACGCCTGGCGCGCCTCGTCGAGGTCGTCGGGGGTGGCGAAGGTGGGGTTGGGGCCGGGCCACGCCATCCAGGTGCGGTCGTGCGGGGCCCACTCCGGGGGCATGTACAGGGTCATGGTCTCGTCCTTGAGGGGTGGGCGGCGTCAGAGGAAGTACAGGCGGTTGAGGGAGACCGAGTCGGCGGGCTCGGAGCGCAGCGGGTCGCCGTCGAGGGTGACGAGGCCGGTGCGCTGGTCCACGTCGACGGCGCCGGTGCGGGAGTTCAGGCGCAGGTCGGCGGGGCCGATGCCACGGGTGCCGCGCACGGCGACGCGGCGGCGGCGCGTGGGCATCTGGTCGCGGCCCAGGTCCACGGCGGCCTGGGCGACGAAGGCCACGGAGAGGTCGGCGGCGGTCGCCCCGTACGCCCCGAACTGCGGCCCGAGGACGAGCGGTTCGCAGGTGTCGGTGGCGGCGTTCGGATCGCCGACGACGCCGTAGGCGGGGAATCCGGCCTTCAGGACGAGCTGTGGCTTGGCGCCGAAGAACTCGGGCCGCCACAGCACGATGTCGGCGAGCTTCCCGGTCTCGATCGACCCGACCTCGTGGGCGAGGCCGTGCGCGATGGCGGGGTTGAGGGTGAGCTTGGCAAGGTAGCGCAGGACGCGCGCGTTGTCGTCGCCGGGGCCGTCGCCGTCCATCGGGCCGAGCTCGGCCTTCATCTTCCCGGCCATGGCGAAGGTGCGGCGCACGGTCTCCCCGGCGCGGCCCATGCCCTGCGCGTCGGACGAGGTGATGCCGATGGCGCCGAGGTCGTGCAGCACGTCCTCGGCGCCCATGGTCCCGGCGCGGATGCGGTCGCGGGCCATGGCGGCGTCGCCGGGCAGGTCGGTCTTCAGGTCGTGGACGGAGACGATCATCCCGTAGTGCTCGGCGACGGCGTCGCGCCCGAAGGGCAGAGTCGGGTTGGTGGAGGACCCGATGACGTTCGGCACGCCCGCCATCTTCAGGACGTTCGGTACGTGGCCGCCGCCGCAGCCCTCGATGTGGAAGGCGTGGATGGTCCGCCCTTCGAGGACCTTCAGGGTGTCCTCCACCGACAGGCACTCGTTCAACCCGTCGCTGTGCAGGGCGACTTGGACGTCGTGTTCCTCGGCGACGCGCAGCGCGGTGTCCAGGGCGCGGGTGTGGGCGCCCATGTCCTCGTGCACCTTGAAGCCGCTCGCGCCGCCCTCGGCGAGCGCCTCGATCAGCGGGGCCTCGTGCGAGGACGAGCCCCGGCCGAGGAAGCCGATGTTGACGGGCCAGGCGTCGAAGGCGTTGAAGGCGTGCCGCAGCGCCCAGGGCGAGTTGACGCCGACGCCCCACACGGGCCCGAACTCCTGCCCGATGACCGTGGTCACCCCGGAGGCGAGCGAGGCCTCCATGATGCGCGGCGACAGGAGGTGGACGTGGGTGTCCACGGCTCCGGCGGTGGCGATGAGCCCCTCGCCGGAGACGATGGAGGTGCCGGTGCCGACGACCACGTCGACGCCGTCGAGGGTGTCGGGGTTCCCGGCCCGCCCGATGGCGGCGATCCGGCCCTCGCGGATGCCGATGGACACCTTGCGGATGCCCTGCACGGCGTCGATGACCAGGACGTTGCTGATGACGACGTCGCAGGTGTCACGGACGGCGGCGGCCTTGAGGTGCAGTCCGTCGCGGGCCGTCTTGCCGAACCCGGCGAGGAATTCGTCGCCGTACTTCTGCGCGTCGGACTCGACGCGCACGGTCAGTCCTGAGTCACCGAGGCGGACCCGGTCCCCGGCGCGGGGGCCGTGCGCCACGGCGTAGGCGTATGGATCGACGCTCATGTGCTCGCTCCCAGATATCCGCAGGCGGCGGCCCTGCGCAGGGCCTCTTCCTTGGCGCCGGGCGCGTCCAGCGGGCCGTCGACGAGACCGGCGAAGCCGATCGCGACGCGGTCGCCGCCGATCGGTACGAGCCCGACCTCGACGCGCTCGCCGGGCCCGAACCGCACGGACGAGCCCGCGGGCACCGCGAGACGCGTGCCGTAGGCCGCCGCCCGGTCGAAGTCGAGCCGGGGGTTGGCCTCGAAGAAGTGGAAGTGCGAGGTCACGGAGACGGGCACGGTGGCGGTGTTGTGCACGGTGAGCGCCGCGACGGGCGCCGGGTCGGCGTGCGCGGGCCCCGGAAGCAGAGCCCCCGGCGCGCGCTCGCCCTCGCTCTCGCCGCCGATCGGCCGGGCGACCACGGCGAGCCGGGACCCGTCGTCGAAGACGGCCTCCACGTGCACCTCGGTGACGACGTCGGCGACGCCCGGCAGCACGTCGTCCGGGCCGAGGACGGCGCGGGCGCGCTCGATGGCCTCGGCGAGGCGGGCGCCGTCGCGGGCCGCCTCGCACACGGTGTCCGCGATCAGCGCGGTCGCCTCGGGCACGTTGAGCCGCAGGCCGCGCGCCCTGCGGGCGCGGGCGAGCTCGGCGGCGCCGTAGAGCAGCAGCCGGTCGCGTTCCGTGGGGGTCAGTCGCATACCGGTCCCTTCGGGATGTTTGAGCAGCACTCTAATCTTTGGGCTCACAGATCCGGAAGGTTTGCTGCGGATGTATTGAGTGCCACTCAAAGAAACGGCGCTGGCGCGCCTCGTCCTCAAACGCCGGACGGGCTGGATCTTCCAGCCCGTCCGGCGTTTGAGGACGCGGCGCGCCAGCGCCAATGGTGGTGAGCGGGGGAACGGATCAGCCCAGGCGGTGCATCCAGCCGTGCTTGTCCTCGGCGACCCCCCGCTGAATGTCAAGCAGCGTCTCGCGCAGCTTCGTGGTCACCTCACCGGGACGCCCATCGCCGTGCACCCACTCGCGGCTCGCAGCCTTCACCGTGCCGACCGGCGTGATCACGGCGGCGGTGCCGCAGGCGAAGACCTCGGTCAGGGTGCCGTTCGCGGTGTCGGCCTGCCACTGGTCGACGGAGACGCGGGCCTCCTCGGACTCGTAGCCGAGGTCGCGGGCGACGGTGAGCAGGGAGTCGCGGGTGATGCCCTCCAGGATGGAGCCGGAGAGCGCGGGGGTGACGATCTTGTTCCCGTACACGAAGTACAGGTTCATGCCGCCCAGTTCCTCGACCCACTTGTGCTCGACGGCGTCGAGGTAGGCGACCTGGTCGCAGCCCTGCTCGGCGGCCTCGGCCTGCGCGAGGAGCGAGGCCGCGTAGTTGCCGCCGGTCTTGGCGTCGCCCATGCCGCCGGGCACGGCGCGCACGCGGTTCTCCGAGAGCCAGATCGAGACGGGCTTCACGCCGCCCGGGAAGTACGCCCCCGCGGGGGACGCGATGACGACGAAGAGGTACTCGTTGGCGGGCTTCACGCCCAGGCCCACCTCCGTGCCGATCATGAAGGGGCGCAGGTAGAGGGACTCCTCGCCGCCGTGCGCGGGCACCCAGTCGACGTCCTGGCGCACGAGCGCGTCACAGGCCTCGATGAAGGTCTCGACGGGCAGCTCCGGCATGGCGAGGCGGCGCGCGGAGTACTGGAAGCGGCGCGCGTTGGCCTCGGGGCGGAACAGGGCGACCGAGCCGTCGGGCTGGCGGTAGGCCTTCATGCCCTCGAAGATCTCCTGCGCGTAGTGCAGGACGTTCGTCGCCGGGTCGAGCGAGAGGGGGCCGTACGGGACGAGCTGGCCGTCGTGCCAGCCGCGCCCCTCCGTCCAGCGGATCGTCACCATGTGGTCGGTGAAGTGGCGGCCGAACCCGGGGTTGGCCAGGACGGCCGCGCGCTCCGCGGCCTGGGCCGGGGTCGAGGAGGGCTTCAGCTCGATCGTGGGCGTCGTCATGATTGCGTGTCCTTCACCGGTTCATCGTGTGTGACGGACCGCGCTCAGGCCGTACGCGCGCACCTCTCGCGGCGTACGGGCGTACGCCGCTTCGCGGCCCCACGTCCGATTATCGCTCGTGAGGTTCCCTGGACGAAACGGCGGGATTCACGGCCCCTGGCATCCGATGGTGACACCCGGCGGCGGGATACGAGAAGCCGCCGGGCGCGCGAGGCGACCCGGCGGCTGCACGGACGGCGGAGGGCCGTGCGGACGGATCAGCCCGCCACGCGTACGGCGAGCGCGTCGCCGATCTCGTCGGTGGTACGAGTGGTGGTCCCCCGGGCGCCGAGGTCGACCGCGACGGCCTCCTCGACCCGGCTGGCCTCGGCGTCGTACCCGAGGTGGCGCAGGAGCAGGGCGACGGACAGGACCGTGGCGGTCGGGTCGGCCTTGCCCTGGCCCGCGATGTCGGGCGCCGAGCCGTGCACCGGCTCGAACATCGACGGGAAGGCGCGGGCGGGGTTGATGTTGCCGGAGGCGGCGACGCCGATGCCGCCGGAGACGGCCGCGGCGAGGTCGGTGATGATGTCGCCGAAGAGGTTGTCGGTGACGATCACGTCGAACCGCTCGGGCTGCGTGACGAGGTAGATCGTCGCCGCGTCCACGTGCATGTACTCGGTGGTGACGTCCGGGAACTCCGCGGCCACCCGGTTGAACACGTCCGTCCACAGGTGCCCGGCGAAGGCGAGCACGTTGTTCTTGTGGATCAGCGCGAGCTTCTTGCGCGGGCGGGCCTGGGCGCGGGCGAAGGCGTCGCGGACCACGCGCTCCACGCCGAAGGCGGTGTTCACCGAGACCTCGGTGGCGACCTCGTGCTCGGTGCCCTTGCGGATGGTGCCGCCGTTGCCGGTGTAGGGGCCCTCGGTGCCCTCGCGGACGACGACGAAGTCGATCTCGGGCTGGCCCGCGAGCGGCGTGGCCACGCCCGGGAGCAGCTTGCTCGGGCGCAGGTTGACGTGGTGGTCGAAGGCGAAGCGGAGCTTGAGCAGGAAGCCGCGCTCCAGGACGCCGGAGGGCACCGACGGGTCGCCGATGGCGCCGAGGAGGATCGCGTCGTGCCGCTTGAGGGCGTCGAGGTCGGCGTCGGTGAGGGTCTCCCCCGTGGCGTGGTAGCGCCGGGCGCCGAAGTCGTACTCCTTGGTCTCCAGCTTCACATCCTGCGGGAGGACGGCATTGAGGACCTTGAGCCCCTGGGCCACGACTTCCTGGCCGATTCCATCTCCGGGGATCACTGCGAGATTGATGCTGCGAGACATGTCGGCACCCTACTCCTCGTCCCACGCGTTGACACGGGCTGTCCGCGATGCGGACAGCTCTCGTCTCTCCGCGCGTACGCCACCACACGGACACCCTCTCTTCACCTCGGCGCAGGGCGGGAGTTGGAAGTTACTGGGAAGTTCCTTCGTCATGGACACCCCCAACGTCGGCATTCCCGAGCCGCTCGCGCGGACGATGAGCATGCCCGAGCAGCACGAGTACCTGCGCGGGAGGCTCTCCCGGCGCAGGGTGCTCGCCAGTTCCTTCGCGAGCGCGGGCGTCGCGGGCGGCATCGGGCTGCTCGCCGGAAGCTCGGGCAGCGCCTACGCCGAGCGCCCCAGCGCCGCGCGCCCGCTCGCGTCTCCGCCCGCCCCGGTGACGGTCGACGGCCGTCTCGTCGCCCCCTTCGGCCGCCACCTGGCCTTCGGCGCCGACCCCAAGACGCAGATGCGGATCTCCTGGCAGGTGCCGTTCGCCGTCAAGTCCCCGTACGTGCGCGTGGGCCTGAAGCCCTGGGAGCTCAGCCAGAAGATCGAGGCGGAGGTGCGGGACCTGCGCACGCCCTCGCTCTCGCGCAAGCTGCCCGAGGTCGAGCAGTACTACCTGCACGCGGCGCTCGACGGCCTGCGGCCCGGCACGACGTACTACTACGGCGTCGGCCACGAAGGATTCGACCCGGCCTCGCCCGAGCGCATGGGCACGCTCGGCTCGTTCCGCACGGCACCGGCGCGGCCGGAGAAGTTCGTCTTCACGGCCTTCGGCGACCAGGGCGTGAGCTATCACGCGCTCGCCAACGACCAGGTGATCCTGGGCCAGAACCCCTCGTTCCATCTGCACGCGGGCGACATCTGCTACGCGGACACCACCGGGCACGGCAAGGACTCCGACACGTACGACGCCCGTGTGTGGGACGAGTTCCTCGCGCAGACGGAGACCGTGGCGAAGTCCGTGCCGTGGATGGTGACGACGGGCAACCACGACATGGAGGCCTGGTACTCGCCGAACGGCTACGGCGGCCAGGCCGCCCGCTGGTCGCTGCCGGACAACGGCTTCGACGCGAAGAACGCGCCCGGCGTCTACTCGTTCCGCTACGGCAACGTCGGCGTCGTCGCGCTCGACGCCAACGACGTGTCGTACGAGATACCCGCCAACAAGGGCTACTCGGACGGCAAGCAGACCGCGTGGCTCGACCGGCGCCTGGGCGAACTGCGCGCGGACGACGCCATCGACTTCGTCGTCGTGTTCTTCCACCACTGCGCGTACTCCACGGCGACGCACGGCTCCGACGGCGGGGTGCGCGACGCGTGGCTGCCGCTGTTCACCAAGCACCAGGTGGACCTGGTCATCAACGGCCACAACCACGTGTACGAGCGGACCGACGCCATCAAGGGCGGCGAGGTCGGCAAGCCGGTGCCGGTCGGCGCGTCGACCGATCCGACGCGCGACGGCATCGTGTACGTCACCGCGGGCGGCGCGGGCAAGGACCTCTACAGCTTCCCGGTCGGCGTGAAGGACAGCTACGAGGGGCGGGTGAAGGACCGGGACTCGATCCTCACCTTCCACTGGACCAAGCTGCGCCTGCCCGACCCGGACACCGTGGAGTGGTCACGCGTGCGCTACACCGGCTTCTCGTTCCTCGCGGTGGAGGTGACGGCCGGGGCGCGGCCGAAGCTCACGGTCTCCGCGCTCGCCGAGACCGGCGAGCGCGTGGACCACTTCGAGATCAAGCGCGGGACGTAGGCGGGGCGGCTCAGTGCCCCGTCTCGCCGCCGTTGTCCCTGCGATCCAGGGCCCGCTGGAGGGCGGCGGCGGCGTTCTTGCGCTCGGCGTCGCTGGGGCGGAGGCTGCGGCGGACTCGTCGGACGGTCGTCTCGGCCATGAAAATTCGACTCCTTCGAACCAGGCGTCCTGCGGAACGGGGACGCAAAGGGTTACGAGACGCCGGAAAGGGCGGGGAGCGGGGCCGCAGGGTTCGCCTGCGCGGGGCCGGGCTCACATCCGCCGTTCGCTTGATCGAGCGAGACGTTCGGCTCCTACAAAGCTAAGACAGCTTCCGCTTCCTGTCTCTACATATACTCGGGCTTCCTACTATTTGAGACGGCGACCTCCGCCGCGACCGCTCTCAGCTCCCGGATCAGCGCCCTGACCACCAGCGATCCGGCCTGCTCCGGCGTCGTGACATAGCCCACGGCACGGGTCGGGCGGCCGGGTCCGAGGTCGGTGACCGCCACGCTCGGCGGCGCCCCCGTCAGCGACAGGGCGGGCATCACCGCCATGGCGTGCCCGGCGCCCACCATCACCAGGACCGCGCCGTCGTCCTCGGTCTCGGTGGTGGCCTGCGGCAGCCAGTCCTGGCGCGCCCACCAGTCGCGGGTGTACGAGGTGCAGTTCTCGGCCCAGTCCACGAGCGGCAGCGACCGCGGGTCGGGGTGCCCGGCCGGGTGGACGAACGAGTACGGCTCTTCGACGAGGACGGCGCCGACGAGGCCCGGCGGGATCGGTGAGGTCGTGCCGATGGTGGCGATCCCGATGTCGGCGCGGCCGTCGGCGACCTCGCCCGCGGTGCCGCGCCCCAGCTCCCGCACGACGCGCACCTCGGGCTCGACGCCGGGGTGGCGGGCGCGCAGGGCCGCGAGCGCGGGCGGCAGCAGATGCAGGGCCGCGCTGCGGAAGGCGGCGACGCGCAGGGGCCCGGCGACGGTGTCCTGGCCGCCGTCGGCCGCCGCGCCGCGGGCTTCGGCGACCAGGGTGGTGAGCAGCCGCAGGACGCGCCGGGCGTGGGCGACGGCGCGCTCGCCCGCCGGGGTGGGCGCGGCGCCGCCGCGGCCGCGCGCGAAGAGCACCGCGCCGACCTTCTTCTCCGTGCCGCGCACCGAGTGCGAGACCGCCGACTGCGTCAGGCCCAGGGCCTTCGCGGCGCCCGAGAAGCTGCGGGCGTCCGCCACGGCGACGATGACCCGCAGTTCGTGCGGGGCGATGTCGTGCTCGGCCACCGGTTCTCACCTGGTCCTATGAGGAGCGCTCAGGGTTGGGCGCGTTCCATGAGCCGAACCCCCTGCCGGGCGGCGGCATTCCCGCCGTACGTTCCGGGCCATGACCAGCGACACGGCCCTCACCGTCCACCAGACCGCCCGCCCGCACGGCTTTCCCTCGCCGTCCCACTTCGCGTTCGTCGAGTCGGCGGTGCCCGCCCCGGCCCCTGGCACCGCCCTGGTCGAGAACCTGTACTGGTCCGTCGATCCGTACCACCGCGAGATGATGGACGCCGAGTTCGCCCTGAACGCCCCGCTGGAGGGCCGGACGATCGGCCGGGTGACCGCGTCGCGCGAGCCGTCGCTGCCGGAGGGCACGATCGTCTTCCACCGCGAGGGCTGGCGCACGCACGCGGTCCTCACGCCGCAAGAGGCGCGCCGCGTGCCGGACTTCGCCGGAGTGCCGCTGTCCGCGCACCTGAGCCTCCTCGGCGGCACCGGCCTGACCGCGTACGTCGCGCTGACCCGGATCGGGCGCCTGCGCCAGGGCGAGGACCTGTTCGTGTCCGCGGCGGCGGGCGGCGTCGGCACGGCCGCCGGGCGGTTCGCGCGGCTGCTCGGCGCGGGCCGGGTCGTGGGCAGCGCGGGCTCGGCCGCGAAGGTCGCGTACCTGAAGGAGCACGTCGGCTACGACGACGCCTTCGACTACCACGACGGACCGGCCGCGGACCTGCTCGCGAAGGCGGCGCCCGACGGCGTCGACCTGTACGTCGACAACGTGGGCGGCGAGCAGCTGGAGGCGGCGATCGAGGGGCTGCGCGACCGCGGCCGCGTCGTCCGCGTCGGCACGGTCGCGCAGTACAACAGCACCGAGGCCCTGGCCGCGCCCCGCAACCTGTCCGAGATGGTGGAGAAGAGCCTGCGCATGGAGGGCTTCCACGTGCGCGACTACCGGGACGTGCAGGAGGAGCTGTACGCGTTCGCGGTGCCGGAGCTGCGCAGTGGGCGCCTCGGGCTCGACGAGACGGTCGTGGACGGCTTCGGCGCCATCGTGACGGCGTTCCTCGGCATGCTGCGGGGCGAGAACGTGGGGAAGATGCTGGTGCGGGCGGAGGGCGCCCCGGCCTGACGGCCCGCGAACGTACGGAAAGCCTCTACGGTCGCGCTAGAAGACGTCCCCGTCGCGCCAGTCGATCAGCAGCGGGTGCGCCGGGTCGAGGTCGGCGTGCCAGAGCATCGGCGGGTCCTCGTCGGGCATGAGCTCCGTGCCCGACGGGGCGAGGGTGCCGACCGTGCCGGTCCACGTCTGCCAGCCGTGCGCGCGGTACAGCTTCTCCGCCTCCTCGGACGGGGAGAGGGCGCCCAGGTCGTAGGCGCGCTCGATGATCTCCTCCAGGGCGGTCATCACCTGGCCGCCGAGGCCCTGCCGCTGCCGGTCCGGGCGGACGGCGACGGCCTCCACATAACCGACGCGCAGCGAGCGGCCGTTGTGCAGGACGCGCCGCGCGACGACGGAGCCGTGCGCGAGCAGCAGCCCCTCCGCGTCGTGGACGAGGGCGTGCATGCCGCCGAGTCCGTGGTCCCAGTCCTCGTCGGAGAAGTCCCCCTCGAAGGCGAGGTCCATGAGGGCGCGGGCCGCCGCGACGTCGGCGGCGGTGAGGGCGGCGGTGTGCGCCGTGCGGAGCGTGGCGGATGTGGTCGATGCGGTCACCGCTTCACGGTACTCAGCCGCCATCTGAGTACGCATCCCGATTTTCCCGGGCCCGCGCCACGGCACAGTCGACACCATGAACGGTTCCCCCGGCTCCCACGGCCTCGGCCTGTACGCCCTCAAGCCCTGGTACGCGCGCCGCCTTTCGGGTCTGCGCGGCGCCCTGGCGCGCCGCGCGGTGTCGCCCGACGCGCTGACGGCCGCGGGCGTGGCGTGCGCGGCCGGCGCGGCGGCGGCCCTCGCCTGGCTGCCCGCGCCGCTGGCCGCGCTCCCGGTGGCGGTGCTGCTCGCGGCGCGCCTGGCGTGCGCGAACCTGGACGGCGCCCTGGCCCGCGACACGGGCCGCACCACCCGGCGCGGCGCCCTGCTCAACGAACTGGGCGACCGCGCGGCCGACTTGGCGGTCCTCGCGGGCTTCCTGGCCCTCGCCCCGCTGTGGCTGGTGGCGACGGCCGCCCTCGCGGCGACGCTCCCGTCGTGGGTGTCCCTCGCGGGCGCCGCTGCGGGCGCGGAGCGGCTGAACGGCGGCCCGGTGGGCAAGACGGAGCGCTGCGCCCTGGCCGTCGTCGCGGCCGCGTCCGGCTTGGCGGTGCCGGTGCTCGTAGCGATCGCCGCGGGCTCGGCGCTGACGGCGGCGGTGCGCTGCGCCCGGCTGTGGACCGCGCTGGGGGACCGATGAGCGTCGCGATCCTCGCGGGTGAGACCGTCGCGCGGGCCGTACCGGTGGTGGCCGGGGTGCTCGGCGCGGGCGGCGTCGCCGTCGCGTCGCTGCCGTCCCGGGTGCGGGCGCGGGCCGAACTGCGCAGGCGCTGGCGCACCTGGGCGCTCGCGGCGCCCCTGTTCCTCGGCGCTCTGTGGGCGGGGCGCCCGGGGGCGTTCGCCCTCGCGGCCGGGCTCGGCGCCGTCGCCGTGGCGGAGTACGCCCGCATGGTCCAGCTCCCGCGCGCGGACCGGGCGGTCCTGTGGTCGGCGGCGGTGCTGCTCCCGGCGGCGGCGTGGCTCGCGCCCCTCGCCCTGGACCTGCGCGCCCTCGCGGCCCTGCTCGTCGCCTCGGCGCTGCCCGCGCTCCTGACCGGCGACACCGCGCACGGCTTCACCCGCGCGAGCCGCACCCTGTTCGCCCTGCTCTGGATCCCGGTCTCGCTGACCGGCCTGGTGCTGCTCGACGGCACGGCGGTGGCGGTGGGCGTCGCGGTGGCCTTCGGCGACGTGGGCGCCTGGTGCGGCGGCACGGCCCTCGGCCGCCGGGGCCCCCTGGCCCGCCCCCTGTCCGCCTTGTCCCCGAACAAGACCTGGGCGGGAGTGCTCGGCGCGGGCGCGGCCACGGCCGGAGCGCTCGCGGCGGTGGGCGCCTTCACGCCCCTGCTGTGGGCGGCCGTCCTCACCGGCTGCGTCCTGGGCGACCTCCTGGAGTCCATGGTCAAGCGCGAGGCGGGCGTCAAGGACGCGGGCACCTGGCTCCCCGGCTTCGGCGGCCTCCTGGACCGCGTGGACTCCCTGCTTCTGGCCCTGCTTCTGACGATGGCGGTGACACCGTGAGAGATGTAGCCCGTCCGGCGTTTGAGGACGAGGCGCGAAGCGCCAATGCGGTTAAGCGGGGGCCCGGGGGCAGCCGCCCCCGGTTCGGGAAGAGGCGGGCCTGGGGCGCCCCCGCGAGGGCCGCTCTGTGGCGCACCGCCCTCACCCTCACCGGCGGCATCACCCGCGAAGGCACCCTGCCGCAGGGCGGCTGCGTCGTGGTCGCCAACCACACCTCGCACGCCGACACCGCCGCGCTCCTGGCCGCCCTGGACTCCCGCCACTCCCCCACGATCGCCGCCGCGGCCGACTACTGGTTCGCCTCCCCCTGGCGGCGCCGGATCTGCTCCCGCCTGGCCGCGGGCTTCCCCGTCCGCCGCACCGGCGGCGGCATGGACGACCTCCTGGCCAAGGCGGACGCCCTGCGCGCGGGCCACGCGGTGGTGCTCTTCCCGGAGGGCACCCGGGCCCGCGAGGGCGGGGTCGGCGCGTTCCACAAGGGCGCCCTGGTCCTGGCCCGGCACGCGGGCGTCCCCGTGGTGCCGGTGGGCATCGCGGGCACCGACCGCCTGCTGCCCAAGCACGGCAGGCTGCGCCCGTCCCTGGTGCGGGTGACGGTCGGGGACCCGCTGCCGCCGACGGCGACCCCGGAGCAGGCGCGGGCGGCGGTGGCACGGCTGCACCGCGCCACCGCGGCGCGGCCGCTGCGGGACTCCCGGGTCCGCAAGCGCGTGGCGGCGGTGGCGGGCTCCCGCTGGGGGCTGCCGCTGGCGTTCGCCTGGGCGTGCGCGGAGGCGCTGAGCTGGCCGCTGATGCCGGAGCTGTTCCTGGCGATCGCATGCGTGGCCCTGCCGCGACGGGCCCTGAAGCTGTCCCTCGCGGCACTGGCCGGCAGCCTCGCGGGCGGCGTACTGGCACTCCAACTCGCCGCGTCCGGCGTGCAGTTGCCACAGCCCCTGACGACGGACCGGATGCGCGGGGAGGTCCGCGCGCAGCTGGCGGCCGAGTCGGCGGCGGCGGTCCGCCACCAGCCGTGGAACGGCGTCCCGTTTAAGGTGTACGCGGCGCAGGCGGGCCGCGCGGACGTCCCGGTGGGCGACTGGCTGGCCGATTCGGCCCGCTCGCGCGGCTCGCGCACCCTCACCGCGGGCCTGTCGTTCGGCGCGTTCGGCTTCCTCGCGCACCGGCTGCGGCGCCGCTACGGCACGTATCTCGCCCTGCTTTCGGGCGGGTTCGCGGCGGGCCTCGGTCTGATCGTGGCGGGCTGGAGCTGATCCGGCGCCCGCGCGCATCTCCTTTGGTACGCACCATGGCGTGACCCCGGTCTCCGGTCCCAGAATCGAGGCATGCCTGATACCGAACAGCACAAGCCGGAGACCGGACACCCCGCCGAGCGCTGGACGCCGATCCACGGACGGCCCTACCGCTCGGTCCCCTACCGGCCCGCGCGCATGCCGCAGGCCGCATCCCTCGCGCAAGCCGCCGAGTTGAGGGAGCGGATGGACGAGCGCCGCACCGTGCGGCAGTTCTCGTCGGACCCGGTGCCGCCGCAGGTGGTGCGGGACGCCGTCGCGTGCGCGGCGACCGCTCCCTCGGGCGCGCACCAGCAGCCGTGGACGTTCGTCCTCGTCCAGGACCCCGAGGTGCGCCGCCGCATCCGCGAGGCCGCCGAGCACGAGGAGCGGATCTCCTACGACGGGCGGCTCGGCGAGGAGTGGCTCGCCGCGCTGCGCCCGCTCGGCACGGACGAGGTGAAGCCGCACCTGACGGACGCGCCCGCCCTGATCGTCGTGTTCCAGCAGCGGTACTGGCTCGGTGACGACGGCGCCAAGCACAAGCACTACTACGTGGACGAGTCGGTCGGCATAGCGGTCGGCATGCTGCTGTCCGCGCTGCATCTGTCGGGGCTCGCGGCCCTGGTGCACACCCCGAGCCCGATGCGGTTCCTGTCCGAGGTGCTCGGCCGCCCGGAGAACGAGAAGGCGTTCGCGGTGATCCCGGTGGGCTATCCGGCCGCCGACTGCCAGGTCCCCGACCTGGTCCGCAAGTCCCTGGATCAGGTGCTCGTGGAGGTCTGAAGCTCCCACGACCCGCGCTCCTCGCGCTCCTCGAGTTCCTCGAGTTCCTCGAGGAAGGGGTAGTCGGTGTACCCCTCGGGTCCGTTGGTGTACAGGTGCTCCGTGTCGAAGGCGTTGAGGGGCGCGCCGACGGCGAAGCGGTGCGGCAGGTCGGGCGTGGTGAGGAACGCCCTGCCGTAGGAGACGAGGTCGGCGCGGCCGTCGGCGATGACGGCCTCGCCCGCCTCCCGCGTCGTCGGGTCGCCGTTCTCGCCGACGTTGGCGATGAGGGTGCCGTGCCAGTGGGGGCGCAGGTCGTCCAGGGCGGGGTAGGCCTCGTTGTCGGTGAGGTGGAGGTAGGCGAGGCCGAGGCCGTCGAGCGCGTCGAGCAGCGCCCGGTAGACGGGCCCGGGGTCGGCCTCCGCCATGCCGAACTGGGGGTTGCCGGGCGAGAGCCGCAGGCCGAGCCGTCCGGCGCCGATGGCGTCGGCGACCGCGCGCACCACCTCGACCGCGAACCGGACGCGGTTCTCGATCGACCCCGTGCCGTAGGCGTCGTCGCGGAGGTTGGTGTTGTCCGCGAGGAACTGGTGGATCAAGTAGCTGTTGGCGCCGTGCAGTTCGACGCCGTCGAACCCGGCGGCGATGGCGTTGCGGGCGGCGGCCACGTGGTCGTCGATCGCGGTGCGGATGTCGTCGACGCTCATCACGCGCGGGGTGACCGGTTCGGCCTTGCCGCCGTCGCGGACGTGCACCAGCTCGGGCGAGACGACAGCGGACGGGGCGGCGGGCGCGTCCCCGTCGATGCGCGACAGCGGGTGGCCGTGCCGGCCGCCGTGCATGAGCTGGGCGTAGATCCGCCCGCCTGCGGCGTGCACGGCCTCGGTCACCCGGCGCCAGCCCTCGACGTGCGCGGCGGTCTCCAGACCGGGCACGCGCCAGCCGCTCTGGCCGCGGCTGCTGGGCCAGATGCCCTCGGTGACGATGAGCCCGGCGCTGGCGCGCTGGGCGTAGTAGTCGGCGACGAAGGGCTGGGGGGTGCCGTCCTCCTCGCCGCGGTAGCGGGTCATGGGGGCCATGACCATGCGGTTGGGGAGGTCGCCGAAGGGGCCTGAGTACGGGGCGAGAAGCGTGTGCTGCGTCATGCGGGAACGGTAGAAGCTGACACCTGTGTCAGTTTCAAGTCCGCACCGCCCCCACCTCACCCTCCTAACCATCAAAACACCATTGACTGGTTAGGGCCGGCCGTGATGCACTCATCCCACACCAACCGCCAAACAGATTTTGAGGGGTTAGAGGGATGAGCACTCAGGTCCACTACCGCACCACCACCGTCCGCGGTCACGAGGTCTTCTACCGCGAGGCCGGGCCCGTCGATGCCCCCGTGCTGCTCCTGCTGCACGGCTTCCCGTCCAGTTCGCACATGTTCCGGGACCTCATCCCGCGCCTCGCCCACCGCTACCGCGTCATCGCGCCCGACCACATCGGCTTCGGCCGCTCCGCCACGCCCCCGGCCGCCGCCTTCTCGTACACCTTCGCCGAACTGGCCGACGTCACCGCCGAGTTCACCGAGCGGCTCGGCCTGGACCGGTTCGCGCTGTACGTGCAGGACTACGGCGCCCCGATCGGCCTGCGGCTCGCGCTCGCCCACCCCGGCCGCGTCACCGCGATCGTCACGCAGAACGGCAACGCGTACGAGGAGGGCCTCGGCGCCGAGGCCTGGGCGCCGGTGTTCGCGTACATCAAGGACCCGAGCGAGGAGACGGCCGCGCCCGTGCGGGAGATCCGCTCCCCGCAGGGCATCAAGTGGCAGTACACGCACGGCGTCCCCGAGCGCCACCAGAGCCTGCTCAGCCCGGACGCCTGGGAGCACGACGCCGCGAACATGGCCCGCCCGGGGCAGGACGAGATCCAGCTGGCCCTCATGGGCGACTACGGCGGCAACATCGCGCTCTACCCGGACTTCCAGGCGTACTTCCGCGACAGCCAGGTCCCGGTGCTCGCGGTGTGGGGCGCGCACGACCAGATCTTCGTACGGGACGGCGCGGTCGCCTTCCAGCGGGACCTGCCGGAGGCGGAGGTGCATCTGCTGCCGACGGGGCACTTCGCCCTGGAGACCCACGCGGAGCGGATCGCCGAGCTGATCGACGGCTTCCTCGGCCGCCTCGGAGATCCGGCGGCGGCCTAGCCGCGGTGCTAGCCGCTGTGCGTCGCGCTGCGGATGGCCCGCCACCGGGCCCGGAAGAACCTCAGGAAGACCGCCTCGGTCAGGGCCGCGTAGAGCAGCACCGCCCCGCCGAGCGCGACGTTGTCCCAGAGGGTGCCGCCGCTGGCGTACCGCTCGATCAGGAAGTAGGCGCCGAGGACCTCGGCGAGCACGCCGGTGCTCAGGATGAACGCGGCCGTCGCCACGTACGGATACCCCATGTGCGTGCCGGCGGAGACGAGCCGGGACTCCCAGCTGAGCACGGCGTTGCCGCCGAGCAGCGCGTTGATCCTGCGCTCGACCGCGGCGACGCCCTGGCCCGCCCGCTGCGACCGGTGGTACTCGCCCAGCCAGATCAGCAGGCTCGCCTTCGCGGCCGCGGGGACGAAGACCAGGCAGGCGGGGATCAGGACGCCCCGGGACAGATCGGAGGTCAGCACGGCCGCGACGACCACCGCGAGCGAGGTGAACGCGAAGTTCATGATCTGGATGCGGTTGGTGATGGCCTGGAGGCTCTCCTGCCGCAGCGAGTTGTACTCGGCGAGGAGCGTGGCGACCAGCGGCGATGCCGCCGCGAGGCCGGGCTCGGCGTCCGGGGGCCGCACGCCCGCGGGGCCCTTGCGGGGCGGCCGCGCGGAGGGGTCCGGCGAGGGCGGCGGCACGCTCATGCCATGAGCCTCCTCAGCAGTTCCCGCGCGTCCGTAGGCCGGAAGCCTTCCGAAGGCGCCGCCCCCTCAAACGCGTACGCCGCCGTTTGGAAGCCGAGCCCGCGCGCGCGGCGCAGATTGCCCGCGCGGTCCTCGACGAGGAGGGCCGACGGCGGGTGCGTGTGCTCGGCGGCGGCTTCGAGGAGGCCACGGCCCTCGGCACCCTTCGTCACCCCCAACTCGTGGGAGAGGAAGACCAGTCGGGGGTCCACCCACCGGTGCAGGGACAGGCGCTCGGCCTGCTTCGCGTACCAGAAGGACGTGTTGTTCGAGGCGATGCCCACCGGCCGCGCCCCGCCGCCCGAGGCCGCCGCGAGGAGTTCGGCGGCCGCCGGGTTGGCGACCAGGAGCCGGTCTTCGAGCTCCTCGACCAGTGCGGGCGGCACCTTCGTGCCGAGCTCGCGCCCCAACTCCGCCCAGTACGCGCCCTCTTCGGCCTCGACCACGCTGAACCGGCGCCACAGCCGCCGCCCGGCCGCGTCCACCGCGCCGCGGTCGAGCCCGAGGCGGTCGGCGAGGCCCGCGCCCTCGGTCAGGAGCAGGGTCTCCCACGGGTCGCGGAACAGCACGTTGCCGAGGTCGAAGAGGACCACCGACGGCCGGTTCTTCGGATCGTCCACCCGCTGGGCCCCCTGGGTCGCGCGCTGTCGTGTCGTCGCAACCTACACAACACCGCCCCCGGCCGGGGTGGGGCCCAAGCCGGGGGCGGGGGTTTGGGAGGGCGCGCGCCCTCGGGGAGGGGGTCAGCCCATGTGCGGGTAGCCGTAGTCGGTCGGCGCGACCAGCGTCTCCTTGATGGCGCGGGTCAGCGTCCAGCGCATCAGGTTCTGCGGGGCGCCCGCCTTGTCGTTGGTGCCGGAGGCACGGCCGCCGCCGAAGGGCTGCTGGCCGACGACGGCGCCGGTCGACTTGTCGTTGATGTAGAAGTTGCCCGCGGCGTAGCGGAGCTTCTCCATCGTGTACGCGGCCGCCGCACGGTCCTTGGAGATGACCGAACCGGTGAGCGCGTACGCCGACACCGACTCCATCTGGGTCAGCATCTCGTCGTACTTGTCGTCCTCGTAGACGTACACGGCCAGGAACGGGCCGAAGTACTCGTCCTTGAAGACCTCGTTGGCCGGGTCGGTGCACTCGACGACGGTCGGGCGCACGAAGTAGCCCTCGGAGTCGTCGTAGCTGCCGCCCGCGACGATCGTGCAGGTCTCGTCGGCCTTGGCCCGGTCGATCGCGGCCTTGTTCTTGGCGAACGCGCGGTCGTCGATGACGGCGCCGATGAAGTTCGACAGGTCGGTGACGTCACCCATCTTGATGCCGTCGACCTCGGCCGCGAACTCCTCCTTGAACCCGTCGTTCCAGATGGACGCCGGGATGTAGGCGCGCGAGGTGGCCGAGCACTTCTGGCCCTGGAACTCGAAGGAGCCGCGGGTCAGCGCGGTCTTCAGGACGGCGCGGTCGGCGCTGGGGTGCGCCACCACGAAGTCCTTGCCGCCCGTCTCGCCCACGATGCGCGGGTAGGAGCGGTACTTCTCGATGTTCGTGCCGACCGTCTTCCACAGGTGCTGGAAGGTGCGGGTCGAGCCGGTGAAGTGGATGCCGGCCAGGTCCGGGTGGTGCAGGGCCACGTCGGAGACGGCGATGCCGTCGCCGGTCACCAGGTTGATGACGCCCTTGGGCAGGCCCGCCTCCTCCAGGAGCTGCATGAGCAGGACGGCGGCGTGCGTCTGCGTCGGGGACGGCTTCCACACGACCACGTTGCCCATCAGGGCCGGGGCGGTCGGCAGGTTGCCCGCGATGGCGGTGAAGTTGAACGGCGTGATCGCGTAGACGAAGCCCTCGAGCGGGCGGTGGTCCAGGCGGTTCCAGACGCCGGTGGAGTTCGCCGGGGGCTGCTCGGCGAGCAGGTCACGGGCGTACTTCACGTTGAAGCGCCAGAAGTCGACGAGCTCGCAGGGGGTGTCGATCTCGGCCTGCTGGGCGGTCTTGGACTGGCCGAGCATGGTGGAGGCGGCCAGCGTCTCGCGCCACGTCGTGGACAGCAGCTCGGCGGCGCGCAGGATGATCGCGGCGCGGTCGTCGAAGGCCATCGCGCGCCAGGCCGGGGCGGCGGCGAGCGCGGCGTCGATCGCGTCCTGGGCGTCCTGCTGCGTGGCGCCGCGGCCGGTGCCGATGACGGCCTTGTGGTTGTGCGGCTGGACGACCTCGAACGGCTCGCCGCCGCCGAGGCGCTTCTCGCCGCCGATGGTCATCGGCAGCTCGATCGGGTTCTCGGACAGCTCCTTGAGCTTGGCCTCGAGCCGGGCGCGCTCCGGGGAACCGGGGGCGTAGCCGTGCACCGGCTCGTTGACCGGGGCGGGGACCTGGGTTACGGCGTCCATGACTTCCTTGGCTCCTTTTGTGCGGGGGCTCTGTACGTGGCGGGTGCGGGCGGCTCAGCCCTTGGTGAGGATGGAACGGCCGAAGAACAGCAGGTTCGCCGGCTTCTCCGCGAGGCGGCGCATGAAATAGCCGTACCAGTCGGTGCCGTAGGCGGTGTACACGCGCATCCGGTGGCCCTCCGCGGCGAGCCGCAGGTGCTCCTCGCTGCGGATGCCGTACAGCATCTGGAATTCGTACTCGTCCAGTTTGCGCCCGGCGCGCCGGGCGAGCTCCTGGGTGATGGCGATCAGGCGCGGGTCGTGGGACCCGATCATCGGGTAGCCCTCGCCGGCGAGCAGGATCTTCAGGATGCGGACGTACGCCTTGTCGATCTCGGCCTTGTCCTGGAACGCGACCTCGGCGGGCTCCTTGTAGGCGCCCTTCACGATGCGCACGCGGCTGCCGTTCGCGGCCAGGCGGCGGGCGTCGTCCTCGGTGCGGAACAGATAGGCCTGGATCACACAGCCGGTCTGCGGGAAGTCCTTCCGCAGCTCGTCGTGGATGGCGAACATCGAGTCGAGGGTGGTGTGGTCCTCGGCGTCCAGGGTGACCGTGGTGCCGATGGCGGCGGCGGCCTCGACGACCGGGCGGACGTTGGCGAGGGCCAGCTCGTGGCCGCCCTCCAGGGCCTGGCCGAACATCGACAGCTTCACGGACATCTCGGCGCGCTCGCCGTGGCCCAGGTCCTTGAGGCGGCCGATGAGCTCCAGGTACGCGTCGCGCGCGGCGTAGGACTGCTCGACGGTGGTGATGTCCTCGCCCACCACGTCGAGGGTGACCTCGAGGCCCTTGGCGACGGCGTCCTCGACGATCGGGACGACCTGGTCGACGGTCTCACCGGCGATGAAGCGGTCGACGACCTGCTTGGTGCCCGGCGCCGCCGACACGAAACGGCGCATCTTGTCACTGCGCGACGCGGCAAGGATCACGGGACCCAGCACGGGGCACCTCCACGGGAGTATGAGCGAGTGCCGCACCGCGTCATTTTTGCGACAAAACCGGTACGGCACGGAGAACCACCGTGAAACTTAGGGATCCATCCGATCCTGAGCTATCGACACCTGTCACGCATCCGTGGGCTGGATCTCAGACAGATGTCTGATGAGGGCCCGGGACTGCGCGAGAATGGCGTGCGACGGCACGGTCTTGCGGTGTCGACGACGCGGACAGAGCGCGGACAGGGCGAAGGAAGGGTGCGGGTGAAGGGCGACTACCAGGAACTGGTCGACGAGCTCTCGACCCTGCTCGGGGCGCCCGCGACCCTGGAGAACCGGGACTTCGAGCTGATCGCCTTCGGCGCCCACGACGGCGGCGACGGCTTCGACGCGGCCGACCTCGACCCGGTGCGCACCCGCTCGATCCTGACCCGCCGCTCCACGGCCGAGGTGCGGGCCTGGTTCGAGAGCTTCGGCATCACGCGCGCCACCAGGCCGGTCCGCATCCCGCCCACCCCGGCGGCGGGCGTGCACCGCGGCCGGATCTGCCTGCCGGTACGCCACCGGGGCTACGCGCTCGGCTACGTCTGGCTGCTCGACGACACGCCCGGACCCACCGACGCCCAGCTGGACGCCGCCATGGAGGTGGCCGCCCGCATCGGCGCGCTGCTCGCCGACGAGGCCCAGGCGGGCGCCGATCTGACCCGGGAGTTCCGCGCGGTCCTGACGGCGGAGCGCGGCTGGCAGCGGGACATGGCGGTGGCGGCGCTGCGGACCGCGCTCGGGGCGCGCGCCGAGGGGCTGCACGCCGTGGTGTGCGTGGCCCCCTGGCGCTCGGCCGACCCCGAGGACGCGCCCGCGCTGCGGACGGTGCCGGGGGCGACGGCCCTGTGCACGGCGCCGTGGGCGGCCCGGGGCGTGCCGGGGCAGTGCCTCGCGGTGCTCGTGCGGCTGCGCTCGGCGGACTCGCTGACGCCCGCCCTTACGGCGGCGGCGCGCCTCACGGAGTCGGCGGGCGGCTCGGCGGCCGGGGTCGCGGGGGCGCGGGCCGGTCTTGAGGACCTGGGGGCGGCCTGGGCCGAGGCGTCGGCGGCGGCGCGGGCCGCGCTCGCGGAGCCGCGGTTCGCGCCGGTGGCCCGCTGGTCGGACATCGGGCCCTACCGCCTGCTCGCGGCGCTGCCCGCCGAGGCGGCGGGGGACGCGGTGGCCCGCGCGCTCCTGACCCCCGCCCACCGCGAACTGGCCCGCACCGCCGAGGTGTTCCTGGACCGCGCGGGCCAGGCGGGCCGCGCGGCGGCGGAGCTCGGCATCCACCGCCAGACCCTCTACTACCGCCTCTCGCGCGTGGAGCAGCTCACGAAGCTGGACCTGGACGAGGGCGAGGACCGGCTGCTCCTGCACATGGTCCTGAAGGCGTCACGGCTGTGAGGACGCCCGCTCCATCACCCGGCGCAGCCCCTCGGTGAGCTGCTCGGCCGTGGTCGCCGACTCCGGGTCGAAGAGCCACTGCATCATCAGCCCGTTGAGCAGCGTCGTGTAGAACCGCCCCTCGGCGTTCACGACGTCCCCGGGCACGGTGGCCTCGTCGACGTCGAGCAACAGCGCGACGAGCCCGGCCCTGCCCTGCTCCTGGGCCTTGACCAGCAGTTCCCGTACCCCGGCGAGCCGGTCGGCCTGCGTGATGAACTCCAGCGTCAGGAGCCAGATCCCGCGCGCCTCGGGAAACGACCGGACGACGTTCCCCCAGACCCGCTCGAACCGCTCCAGCGACCCGCCCGCCCCGGCGCCCTCGCCCTCGCCCCCGCCCTCGCCCTCGCCCTCGCCGGACTCGGCTCCGAAGCCGTCGCCGAGGTCCTCGATGAGCGCGATGTAGGCCTCGGCGAGCAGCGCGTCCTTCGAGCCGTAGTGATAGCCGATCGACGCCAGGTTCGTCCCCGACTCCTTGACCACGTCGCGCGCCGTGGTGCGGACGAACCCCTTCTCCAGCAGGCAGCGCTTGGCGCCTGCGAGCAGATCCTCACGGTGTCCCATGGCGGCACCCTATCCCGGTCCAGACACACGTCCCATACATCCGTCCTAGACAGACGTATAAGACGCCCGTACAGTCCTGTCCATGACGACGACAACCCCGCAACCGCCCCCCGCCTCCGCGCTGGCGGGCCGCAAGGAGTGGACGGCGCTTGCCGTCCTGATGCTGCCGCTGCTGCTCGTGTCGATGGATGTCTCGGTCCTCTACTTCGCGATCCCCGCGATCAACGCGGACCTCGACCCCAGCGGCACCGAGCAGCTGTGGATCTTCGACATCTACGCCTTCGTGCTCGCGGGCCTGCTCATGACGATGGGCTCGCTGGGCGACCGCATAGGCCGCCGCAGGCTCCTGCTCGGCGGCGCCGCGGCCTTCGGTGCCGCGTCCGTCGCGGCCGCCTACGCCACCAGTCCCGGCATGCTCATCGCCGCCCGCGCGGTCCTCGGCATCGGCGGCGCGACCCTGATGCCGTCCACGATGGCCCTGATCCGGGCGATGTTCCACGACGCGGGGCAGCGGGCGAAGGCCATCGGCATCTGGTCGGGGGTGATGGTCGCCGGTGTCGCGCTCGGCTCGGTGCTCAGCGGCGTCCTCGTCGAGTTCTTCTGGTGGGGCTCGGTGTTCCTCGTCAACCTGCCCGCCATGGCGCTGCTCCTGCTGTTCGCGCCCCTCCTCATCCCCGAGTCCAAGGACCCGTACCCGGGCCGCTTCGACCTGCTGAGCGTGCCGCTCTCGCTGGCGGCGGTGCTGCCCGTGGTCTACGGCCTCAAGGAGATCCCCTCCGACGGCGTGCGCGTTCCGTACGTGGCCTCACTGGCCGTGGGACTCGTCTTCGCGGTGCTCTTCGTACGCCGCCAGCGCACGGCGGCGTCCCCGCTGGTCTCCCCCGCGCTGTTCCGCGGCGGCCGCGCCTTCGGCACCGCGATCGCCCTGAACCTCATCTCGGCGTTCGCGATGACGGGTTCGGCGTTCTTCACCACGCAGTACCTGCAGTCGGTACTCGGCAAGAGCGCGCTCGAGGCCGCGCTGTGGGCGCTGCTGCCCTCGGTCCTGATCGGCTTCGCGGCGCCGGTCGCGACGGCGGCGGTGCGGGGCGGCGTCCACCGGGCCCATGTGGTCGCGGGCGGCTTCGCCCTCTCGGCCTGCGGCTACGGCCTGCTCTTCGTCGCGGGTACGGACGCGATGTGGACGGTGCTCGGCGGCGCCGGAGTGCTCGCGTGCGGGGCCGTGGTCATCGGCTCCCAGCTGACGGACCTCGCCCTCGGGGCGGCCCCCGCGGAGAAGGCGGGCGCGGCGTCCTCGCTCATGGAGACGGGCCTGGAGTTCGGCGGCGCGCTCGGGATGGCGGTGCTCGGCTCGATCGGCACGGCGGTGTTCCGGCACGAGATGCCGGCCGCGGCTCCGGAGGCGGCGCGCGAGACCCTGGGCGGCGCGGTGGCGGTCGCACCCCAGCTGCCGCCCGCGGCGGCGGAAGCGCTCCTGGACGCGGCGCGGTCCGCCTTCACCGCGGGGATGCACGGCGCGGCGCTCGCGGGGGCCGGGGTCCTGCTCCTGGCCGCCGCCCTCGCCGCCAAGACGCTCCGCTGACCTTAGTCCCCCACCCACCCGCCCCCATCGCGCTGACGCGCTCGTCCTCAAACGCCGGACGGGCTGAAAGACCTACGCCGTGGCTGGCGAAAGTCTTAGCCCGTCCGGCGTTTGAGGACGAGGCGCGAAGCGCCGATAGCGGTGAGCGGGGGAACGGGGGCAGCCGCACCCGGATCGGGAAGGGGCGGGCCTGGGGCGCCCCGCGAGGGCCCCTAGTCCGCCAGGTTCACCGAACGGGCCGAGGTCGCCCCGATCTCCTCCGCGAGCTCCGCGAGGACGGCGGCCGGCACGGTGTCGTCCACGGTGAGCACCGCCAGCGCCTCGCCCCCGACGTCCGCACGCGCGACCTGCATGCCCGCGATGTTGATCCCGGCCTCGCCGAGGACCCGGCCCACGGTGCCCACGACGCCCGGCCGGTCCGCGTACCGGAGCACGACCATGTGGTCGGCGAGGGCCAGGTCGACGTCGTAGTCGCCGACGGCCACGATCTTCTGGTGGTTCTTGGGCCCGGCCAGGGTGCCGGACACGGCGACCTCCTCGCCGCCGGAGAGCGTGCCGCGCACGGTGACCACGTTCCGGTGGTCGGGCGACTCCGAGGACGTCGTCAGGCGCACCTCGACGCCGCGCTCCTGCGCGAACAGCGGCGCGTTGACATAGGAGACGGTCTCGTCCACCACGTCCTCGAACACGCCCTTGAGCGCGGACAGTTCGAGCACCTTCACGTCGTGCTGGGTGATCTCGCCGTACACCTCGACGTCGAGCCGCACGGCGACCTCGCCCGCGAGGGCGGTGAAGATGCGGCCGAGCTTCTCGGCGAGCGGCAGGCCGGGGCGCACGTCCTCGGCGATGACGCCGCCCTGGACGTTCACCGCGTCCGGCACCAGCTCGCCCGCCAGGGCCAGGCGCACGGACTTGGCGACCGAGATGCCCGCCTTCTCCTGGGCCTCGTCGGTGGAGGCGCCGAGGTGGGGGGTGCACACGACCTGGTCGAGCTCGAAGAGCGGCGAGTCGGTGCACGGCTCCTTGGCGTACACATCGAGGCCCGCGCCCGCGACACGGCCCTCCTTCAGCGCCGCGTACAGCGCCGCCTCGTCGACGATGCCGCCGCGCGCGGCGTTGACGATCCGCACGGACGGCTTGACCTTGTGCAGGGCCTCGTCGCCGATGAGGCCGAGGGTCTCGGGCGTCTTCGGCAGGTGCACGGTGACGAAGTCGGAGACTTCGAGCAGCTCGTCGAGGGAGAGGACCTTGACGCCCATCTGCGCGGCGCGCGCGGGCTGTACGTACGGGTCGTAGGCGACGACCTTCATGCCGAAGGCGGACATCCGCTGCGCGACGAGCGCGCCGATGCGGCCGAGGCCGACGACGCCGAGGGTCTTCTCGGCGAGTTCGACGCCGGTGTACTTGGAGCGCTTCCACTCGCCGTTCTTCAGCGCCGTGTTGGCCTGCGGGATGTTGCGGGCGGTGGCCAGGATCAGGCCGCAGGCCAGCTCGGCGGCGGTGACGATGTTCGAGGTGGGGGCGTTCACCACCATCACGCCGGCCTTGGTGGCGGCGGAGACGTCGACGTTGTCGAGGCCGACGCCCGCGCGGGCGACGACCCGCAGCTTGCGGGCGGCGGCGATCGCCTCGGCGTCGACCTTGGTCGCGGAGCGGACCAGGATGGCGTCGACGTCGGCGATCGCGGGCAGCAGCTCGGCGCGGTCCGCGCCGTTGCAGTGCCGGATCTCGAAGTCCGGGCCCAGGGCGTCGACGGTCGCGGGCGACAGCTCTTCAGCGATGAGTACGACCGGTTTGCCGTTGGCAGCAGTGCTCACGTGAGTCCTCACAAGTCCAATGCGGACGGCCGTCCCGACGGCCGCAGGCGGTGGAGGGTCCTAGCCGCGTGGAAGACGCACGACGCTGTGGCCTGACGCGAATGTGGTTTGCAGTGTAGTGGCGGCTACGGGGGCCTTATGCGCCTGACTGGAAGGATCACCCGGACGAGGCTGGCCGCGACGGACAACTGAGGCGAGCCCAGAATCAGCCCCTCCGGCGTCTGAGGAGCGGGGTCCGGGGCGGAGCCCCGAGGCGGTGCGACGGCCGGCGGGGCCGGGGTGTCACACCCCGACCCCGCCGACGTAAGCCCTACTCGTTGTCGTTGACCCACGACATGAGCTTGCGCAGCTCCTTGCCCGTGGTCTCCAGGAGGTGGTCCTGGTCCTGCTGCTTGTACTCGTTGTACTTCTTCAGACCGCCGTGGTACTCGGCCATCCACGCCTTGGCGAACGTGCCGTCCTGGATCTCGGCGAGGACCTTCTTCATCTCGGCCTTGGTGGCGTCGGTGATGATGCGCGGTCCGGTGACGTAGTCGCCCCACTCGGCGGTCTCGGAGACGGACCAGCGCATCTTCTCCAGGCCGCCCTCGTAGATGAGGTCGACGATCAGCTTCAGCTCGTGCAGGCACTCGAAGTAGGCGATCTCGGGCTGGTAGCCCGCCTCGACCAGGGTCTCGAAGCCCGCCTTGACCAGCGCGGCGGTGCCGCCGCAGAGCACGGCCTGCTCACCGAACAGGTCGGTCTCGGTCTCCTCGGTGAAGGTCGTCTTGATGACGCCCGCGCGGGTGCCGCCGATGCCCTTGGCGTAGGACAGGGCCAGCTCGAAGCCCTTGCCGGTGGCGTCCTGCTCGACGGCCGCGATGCAGGGGACGCCGCGGCCCTCTTCGTACTGGCGGCGCACCAGGTGGCCCGGGCCCTTGGGGGCGACCATGCAGACGTCGACGCCCGCCGGGGGCTTGATGAAGCCGAAGCGGATGTTCAGGCCGTGGCCGAAGAACAGCGCGTCGCCGTCCTTGAGGTTGTCCTTGATGGACTCCTCGTAGACCTGCGCCTGGATGGGGTCCGGGACCAGGACCATGATGACGTCGGCCTCGGCTGCGGCCTCGGCGGGCGTGACCACGCGCAGCCCCTGCTCCTCGGCCTTGACCTTGGACTTGGAGCCCTCGTGCAGACCGACGCGGACGTCCACACCGGAGTCGCGCAGCGAAAGGGCGTGGGCGTGACCCTGGCTGCCGTAACCGATGACCGCGACCTTGCGGCCCTGGATGATGGACAGGTCGGCGTCGGCGTCGTAGAACAGCTCGGCCACTGGGAAACTCCTCTGTGTGCTGGTGTTGCGTCCCACCGTACGGCGGGCCCGGTCAGGACGGTTGGGGGGTTCCGGAATTCGGAACGTCAGGCGGTGCGGTCAAGCGCTCGAAGGCTGCGGTCCGTGATCGAACGGGAGCCGCGGCCGATGGCGATCGTGCCGGACTGCACCAGCTCCTTGATGCCGAAGGGTTCGAGCATCTTGAGCATGGCCTCCAGCTTGTCGCTCGACCCGGTGGCCTCGATGGTCACGGCCTCGGGCGAGACGTCCACGGTCTTGGCGCGGAAGAGCTGGACGATCTCGACGATCTGGGAGCGGGTCTCGTTGTCGGCGCGGACCTTCACGAGGACGAGTTCGCGCTGGACGGCGGAGCCCGGCTCCAGTTCGACGATCTTCAGGACGTTCACCAGCTTGTTGAGCTGCTTCGTGACCTGTTCGAGCGGGAGTTCCTCGACGTTCACGACAATGGTGATGCGTGAGATGTCGGGGTGCTCGGTGACGCCGACGGCGAGCGAGTCGATGTTGAAGCCGCGGCGGGAGAAGAGGGCGGCGATCCTGGCCAGGATGCCGGGGGTGTTCTCGACGAGAACCGAGAGCGTGTGCTTGGACAGGGGGGTCATGGCGGTCGTACCTCTTCCTGGTGCTCTCAGTCGTCTTCGCTGTCGCCGAAGTCGGGGCGGACGCCCCGGGCGGCCATGACCTCGTCGTTGGAGGTGCCCGCGGCGACCATCGGCCAGACCTGGGCGTCCTCGTGGACGATGAAGTCGATCACGACCGGACGGTCGTTGATCGCGTTGGCCTCCTCGATGACCTTGTCGAGGTCGGCCGGGTCCTCACAGCGGATGGCGTGGCAGCCCATCGCCTCGGACAGCTTGACGAAGTCGGGGACGCGGGTGCCCGCGCTCGGCTGCTTGCCGTCCGCGTCCGGGCCGCTGTGCAGCACGGTGTTGGAGTAGCGCTGGTTGTAGAACAGCGTCTGCCACTGGCGGACCATCCCCAGGGCGCCGTTGTTGATGATGGCGACCTTGATCGGGATGTTGTTCAGGGCGCAGGTGGTCAGCTCCTGATTGGTCATCTGGAAGCAGCCGTCGCCGTCGATCGCCCAGACCGTCTTGTCGGGCGCGCCCGCCTTGGCGCCCATGGCGGCCGGGACCGCGTAGCCCATCGTCCCGGCGCCGCCGGAGTTGAGCCAGGTCGAGGGGCGCTCGTACTGGATGAAGTGGGCGGCCCACATCTGGTGCTGGCCGACGCCCGCGGCGAAGACGGTGCCCTCGGGGGCGAGCTGGCCGATGCGCTCGATGACCTGCTGCGGCGCGAGCTGGCCGTTGTCGGGGTGGTCGTAGCCGAGCGGGTAGGTGTCGCGCCAGCGGTTCAGGTCCGTCCACCAGGCGGCGTAGTCACCGATGTGGCCCGCGGTGTGCTCGGCCTGGATGGCCTGGACGAGGTCGGCGATGACCTCGCGGGCGTCACCGACGATCGGGACGTCGGCGGCGCGGTTCTTGCCGATCTCGGCCGGGTCGATGTCGGCGTGGACGACCTTGGCATGCGGCGCGAAGCTGTCCAGCTTGCCGGTGACGCGGTCGTCGAAGCGGGCGCCGAGGGCGACGATCAGGTCGGACTTCTGCAGCGCGGTGACGGCGGTGACCGCGCCGTGCATGCCCGGCATGCCCACGTGCAGCGGGTGGCTGTCGGGGAACGCGCCGAGCGCCATCAGGGTGGTGGTGACGGGCGCGCCGGTCAGCTCGGCGAGGACCTTCAGCTCGGCGGTGGCGCCGGACTTGATCACGCCGCCGCCGACGTACAGGACGGGCCGCCTGGCGGCGGTGATGAGCTTCGCGGCCTCGCGGATCTGCTTGGCGTGCGGCTTGGTCACCGGGCGGTAGCCGGGCAGTTCCTGCTGCGGCGGCCAGGAGAACGTGGTCCGCGCCTGCAGGGCGTCCTTGGCGATGTCGACGAGGACGGGGCCGGGGCGCCCCGTGGAGGCGATGTGGAAGGCCTCCGCGATGGTGCGCGGGATGTCCTCGGCCTTGGTGACCAGGAAGTTGTGCTTCGTGATGGGCATCGTGATGCCGACGATGTCCGCCTCCTGGAAGGCGTCCGTGCCGATCGCCTTGGAGGAGACCTGACCGGTGATCGCGACCAGCGGCACCGAGTCCATGTGGGCGTCCGCGATGGGCGTGACCAGGTTGGTCGCGCCGGGGCCCGAGGTGGCCATGCAGACGCCGACCTTGCCGGTGGCCTGCGCGTAGCCGGTGGCGGCGTGCCCCGCGCCCTGCTCGTGGCGGACGAGGATGTGGCGCACGCGGGTGGAGTCCATCATCGGGTCGTACGCCGGGAGGATCGCCCCTCCGGGAATGCCGAATACGGTGTCGGCCCCGACTTCCTCAAGAGAACGGATCAGGGACTGCGCACCCGTGACGTGCTCGGCGGGCGCGGACTGCTGCTGTCCAGAGGATCGGGGCCGCGGCTGCGGATGGGCCCCGGTGGCCTGCTCGGTCATCGGCATTCTCTTCTCGAAGCTGAGGGTCTTTGCGGGGGTGTCGCGGGGTCTTTGCCTGGGTTTGGCGGGTGCCAGTGCAACAAAAAACCCCTCGTGCCGTGAGGCAAGCGAGGGGAGCGCGCCGGGTGCGGTCGCTGGGCGTCTCCGGTGTGCGGACCGGTGCGTCCCAGCTTCAGCCGACGCGCTTTCCAAGTACGAGAATTCGGGTGCGCATGGCATTGACCCTCCCCCCGGCCCGCTACATGTGTCAAGTAGGTGGGATGGGCGTCTCACTATGCGAGAGGCCGAACGGAGTGGTTCCGGCCGCGAAGGCCGGACCCGCACCGCCGAAGGCCACCGGGGGCGCCCCGGCCGGGCCGCCGCCCACGCACACCGGCTCGACCGGGGCGCGGGGCACCGGGTACTCCCCCATCGCGAGGGCGCGGCGCAGCCGGTACTCGTCGAGGGGTCCGGAGAAGGCCATGCCCTGGCCGTGGGTGCAGCCCATCGCGCGCAGGGCCATGACCTGCTCGGGGTGGTCGACGCCGTCCGCGACGGAGTCAAGGCCGAGGTCGCTCGCGATCCGCAGCAGACCGGAGGTGATCTTGTGCAGCCGTGCGGACTCCACGACGCCCTCGACCAGGCCCCGGTCCAGCTTCAGGACGTCGACCGGGAGCCTGCGCAGGGCGGTGATCGCCGCGCAGCCGCTGCCGAAGCCGTCGAGCGCGACCCGCACGCCGAGGCGGCGCAGGGAGGCGAGGCGGCGCTCCAGGTCGTCGAGCGACACGCGCGGGTCGCTGTCGGCGAGCTCGATGACGAGCGCGCCGGACGGCAGCCCGTGCCGGGTCAGCAGCGCCTCCAGGGAGCCGAGCGGCAGCGAGCGGTCCACCAGGCGGCGGGCGGCGATCCGCACGGCGACGGGCACCGCGTGTCCGGCGATGCCGCGCTCGGCGGCCTGTTCGACGGCCTCCTGGAGCAGCCAGCGGCCGAGCTCGGCGGTGCGCTCGCCGTCCTCGGCGGTGCGCAGGAACTCGCCGGGCGTGAAGAGGATGCCCTGGGCCGAGCGCCAGCGCGCCTGGGCGGCGACCGAGGTGATGCGGCCGCTGTCGAGGGCGACCACGGGCTGGTGGAGCAGGGTGAACTCGCCCTCGTGCAGGGCGCTGCGCAGCCGGGTGGCCAGTTCGGCCTTGCGGGCGACGTCGGCCTGCATCTGTGGCGCGTACAGCTCCACGCGGCCCTTGCCCGCGGCCTTGGCGCGGTACATCGCGAGGTCGGCGTTGCGCAGCAACTCGCCCGCGCCGACGCCGGGTTCGGCGAAGGCGACGCCGATGGACGCGGCGACCCGGACATCGTTGCCGTCGATGTCGTACGGCTGCGAGAGTCTGATCCGCAGCCGGTCGGCCAGCTCCAGTATGTGCTTCTCGCGGGCGGCGTGGTCGCGGGTGCCGTCGCCGACGATCAGGGCCGCGAACTCGTCGCCGCCGAGGCGCGCCGCGGTGTCCGAGGCGCGGACGGCCTCCTGGAGCCGGTGGGCGGCCTGCACGAGCAGCTCGTCGCCCGCCTGGTGGCCGATCGTGTCGTTGACGGCCTTGAAGCCGTCGAGGTCGATGAACAGTACCGCCGTGCCCCGGTCGGTGACTCTGCGACCGCCGAGCGCGGAAGCGACTCGGCGGGTGAAGAGTGCCCGGTTGGGCAGGTCGGTGAGGGGATCGTGCTCGGCGTTGTGCTGCAACTGCGCCTGCAGGCGCACGCGTTCGGTGACGTCGCGGCTGTTGAAGATCAGGCCGCCGTGATGGCGGTTGACGGTGGACTCGACGTTGAGCCAGTCACCGCCGCCGGACTTGAAGCGGCACTCGATGCGCGTGGTGGGCTCCTCCACGGGGTTGGCGGCGAGGAAGCGGCGCACTTCGTGGACGACGCGGCCGAGGTCTTCCGGGTGCATCAGCGAGGCGAGTTCGGACCCGACGAGGTCGTCGGCCTCCCGGCCGTAGACCCCGGCGGCGGCCGGGCTGACGTACCGCAGGATGCCGCTCGGCGCGGCGATCATGATGACGTCGCTGGAACCCTGCACCAGGGAGCGGAAGTGGTTCTCCTTCTGGGCCAGTTCCTGGGTGAGCGTGATGTTGTCGAGCAGCATGATGCCCTGCCGCACGACGAGCGCGAGGACGACCGTGCCCGCCGTGAACAGCACCACCTCGTCGACGCTGCGGCCGTTCAGGACGTTGTAGAGGATGCCGAGCGTGCAGACGGCCGCGGCCAGGTAGGGCGTGAGCGCCGCGAGCGAACCGGCGATGGGGCGCGTCGTCGCGTACCGCCCGCTGTCCTCCCGCTCGTCGGCGCGCGGGCCCGCGGGGCGTGTCCTGTCGCATGGACGGTACGGCGCGCGCGGCTCCTCCGGTTCGGCGCGGCCGTGCCAGGGCGCGGCCCAGGGGGCGTAGGCCAGGAGGACCGAGCCCGCGAACCAGCCCGCGTCCAGGAGCTGGCCGGAGCGGTAACTGGCGTGCAGCAGCGGCGAGGTGAAGAGCGCGTCGCACAGCACGGTGAGCGCGAGGGCGCCGATGGCGGTGTTCACGGCCGTGCGGTTGGCCGAGGAACGCCTGAAGTGGAGCGCGAGCACCATGCTGACGAGCGCGATGTCCAGGAGCGGATAGGCGAGCGTGAGCGCGGCGTGCGCGACGCCGGGTCCTTCGAACTGCGCGGTGTGCGCGAGCGCGAGGCTCCAGGAGAGCGTGAGCAGGGAACCGCCGATGAGCCACGCGTCGAGGCCGAGGCACACCCATCCGGCCCTCGTGACCGGGCGCTTGGCGAGCACCAGGAGCCCGATGATGGCGCACGGCGCGAAGCACAGGAAGAACAGGTCCGCGAAGCCGCGCTCGGGCACGGGCTGACGCAGGACGACCTCATGCCATCCCCACACCGCGTTTCCGCAGGCCACCATCGCGGAGGAGAGCGCGAACAGCAGCCATGCGGGTCGAAAGCGGCTGCGGCGGGTGCGGGAGTAGAGGAAGCAGGAGACGGCGGCGGCTCCGGCGGCGGCGCTCAGGCCGAAGTCGCCCATGATGTACCCGAGCCGGGGCGAGCCCCAGCCGAGGGCCGCGCCGGTCGCGTAGCCGCCGCAGACGAGGAGCAGGAGGACCTGGGACAGCAGGCCCGTGCCGCCGCCGCGTGCCGGGCGCTTGGCCATCGGGGCGCCCGGCGCGGGCAAGGGGGGCCCGAGCCCGCCGTCGAGGACGGACGCGGAGGCCGACTGCCCGCTCATCGGGCCGCCCCGCTCCGCGTCACGGCGCCATGGCCACGGCAGACGCGCCCGCGCGTCACCGCGGCCGCGCGCGGGGCGCCCGCCCCCGCGCGGGGGCGGCGGCTCGGCGCCGGGCCGCGGCGGGAGCGCCCCGCCGCCGAGGGGGCGGGGGCCGGGCGCTCCCGCCGGTGCCCTTCGGGGGGCTCC
The DNA here is from genome assembly GCF_056435225.1 of Streptomyces sp. NPDC043996. Classification (NCBI taxonomy): domain Bacteria; kingdom Bacillati; phylum Actinomycetota; class Actinomycetes; order Kitasatosporales; family Streptomycetaceae; genus Streptomyces; species Streptomyces sp. NPDC043996. The sequence goes on from NZ_JBWKEY010000012.1 coordinate 254,201, forward strand.
GGGGCGCTCGTCCACCCTGGTGGCTGCCACGCGCCGACCTCCTGCCGGTGCGGCCCGCGGCGTCCTGCCCGGCGCAGGAGCCGGTGGCGCCGACCGCAGTGCCGGCGTCTGCGGGCTGCTGTGCGCGAGAGTCGCGGGCGGTGGTCCCGCCGCTTCGGATCGTTCGCCCATAGGCCGTGCATCGCCCGTCGCCCCCCTCGCATGTGTCGTTGATCCATCCCCGGCGCCGAGCGGAACACGGCGCAGCCCCTGTCGGGACGATACACCAGCCTCGTCACTCAGGGACAGGTCTGCTCTACGCTCCGTGACTGTCGGCGTCAATATGGACACGCGGCGCACATGAGTGAGTGCGGAGCGTGCAGAGAACAGGCGCCGCCGGTTCCAGACGTTCAGGGATCGCCGTATATCGACCGATCCTGACCGATTGATGCACTGGGGTCACGGTCGTCGAAGCGGTCCGCACGGGCGCGGAACAGCGCTTCCAGGGCGTGCGGCCCGGGCGCGCGGCGGCGCTGCGGCGACGGCTCACGGCGGCGACGCGGGGGGGGGCGGCTCACGGCGGCGACGCGGGGGGGGGGGCGGCTCACGTCACCGTCAGGACCACGTTCGCCAGCGGCTCCCCGGCGACGTACCGGCGCAGCTGCGCGGCCAGCAGGCGCCGGGCGCGCGGCAGGAAGGCGGAGGAGGAGCCGCCCACGTGCGGGCTGATCAGCACGCCGGGGGCCTGCCACAGCGGGTGCCCCGGGGGCAGCGGCTCGGGGTCGGTGACGTCCAGGGCCGCGGTGATGCGGCCGCTGTCCAGCTCCGCGAGCAGCGCCTTGGTGTCGACGACGGGGCCTCGGGCCACGTTCACGAGGAGGGCGCCGTCCTTCATGCGGGACAGGAAATCCGCGCCCGCCAGGCCCCGGGTGGCGTCGGTGAGGGGCGTCGAGAGGATCACGACGTCCGCTTCGGGAAGCAGTCGGGGCAAAGCGTTGAGCGAGTGCACCACACCGCGCTCCGTGGTGCGCTCGGAGCGCGCGACGCGCGCCACCCGCGCGCACTCAAAAGGCGCGAGCCGGTCCTCGATCGCGGACCCTATCGATCCGTACCCCACGATCAGCACGGACTTGTCGGCGAGCGCCGGATAGAACCCCGACCGCCACTCCTGGACCCGCTGCCCCTCCACGAAGCGCGGCACGCCCCGCAGGGAGGAGAGGATCAGGGTGAGCGCGAGCTCGGCGGTACTGGTCTCGTGCACCCCGCGCGCGTTGCACAACCGGACACCCGGGGCGAGGGACTTGAGGCCGGGCTCCACGTGGTCGATGCCCGCCGTGAGCGTCTGCACGACCCTCAGGGACGTCATGGCGGCCATCGGCGGCACCACGACCGCGGCGGCCTTCATGTACGGCACCACGTAGAACGCGCAGTCCGCGGGGTCGGCGGGGTAGTCCGGGCCGCCGTCCCAGTACCGGTAGGCGAGACCCGCGTCGGACACGGCGGGCAGGCCCTCGACCTCGGTCTCTTCGAACGGCATCCATACGTCGGTCGTCATGGTCAGGAGGCTAGTGCGCACAGGCCGCACGCCGCGTGCCGGGGAGCAGAGGTTACGTTGGGTGCCGCCCGGACAAGATCGTCGAAGAGCGGAGGACACGGCCAGGTGGAGCGCAGGACGATCGGCGCGGGGGCGCTGGGGGTGGGCGCCGTCGGACTCGGCTGCATGCCGATGAGCTGGGCGTACTCCGGTTCGCGGCAGCGTGGCGACGCCTCGGTGCGGACCGTGCACGCGGCGCTCGACCAGGGCACGACGCTCCTCGACACGGCCGACATGTACGGGCCCTTCACCAATGAGCTCCTGCTCGGGCGGGCGCTCAAGGGGCGGCGCGCGGAGGCCTTCGTGTCGACGAAGGCCGGGCTCCTCGTGGGCGAGCAGCACATCGTCGCCAACGGCCGCCCCAGCTATGTGAGACGGGCCTGCGACGCGTCGCTGCGGCGCCTCGGGACCGACACCATCGACCTGTACCAGCTCCACCGCGCCGACCCCGAGGTGCCGGTCGAGGAGACCTGGGGCGCGATGGCCGACCTGGTCACGGCCGGGAAGGTACGGGCGCTCGGGCTGTGCGCGGTGGGGGCGCGGGCGGGACGGCGGCCGGGGGCGCGGCTGCACGACACGACCATCCGGCAGCTGGAGCGCGTCCAGCAGGTCTTCCCGGTGACGGCCGTGGAGGCCGAGCTCTCGGTGTGGTCGCCGGACGCCCTCGACGCGCTGCTGCCGTGGTGCGCGGCGCGCGGCGTCGGCTTCCTCGCGGCGATGCCGCTGGGCAACGGCTTCCTCACGGGGACGCTGACGCCGGGTCAGGGATTCGAGCCGGACGACGTGCGCGCCCGGCACCCGCGCTTCACGGCCGAGATGATGGCGGCCAACCAGCCCCTGGTGGTGGAGTTGCGCCGGGTCGGCGCGCGGCACGGGGCGACGCCCGCGCAGGTGGCGCTCGCGTGGGTGCTCGCGCAGGGCGACCAGGTGGTGCCGATACCGGGGGCGAAGCGGGAGCGGTGGGTACGGGAGAACGCGGGGGCGGCGGGGGTGCGCCTGTCCGCCCGCGACCTGTCGGACCTGAACACCCTCCCCCCGGCCCAGGGCTCCTGGGACTGACGCCCCCAGACGGGCTCTTTCCCCCACCCGCCCGCCCCTCAATCGCCGCTCCGCGGCTCGTCCTCAAACGCCGGACGGGCTTGATGGCGCCGGGCTGGGCTGGATCTTCCAGATGCGGCAGATATTCATCCGGGTTGCGGCAGGTATTTCAGCCCGTCCGGCGTTTGAGGACGAGGCGCGGAGCGCCGATATCGGTGAGCGGGGGAACGGGGGCAGCCGCACCCGGTTCGGGAAGGGGTGGGCCTGGGGGCTCCCAGCCGGGCCCTGGGAACCCGCGGGACGCGAGCGGTGTATGAACGGTAGAAGCGCCGCGTCGAAGGGAACCTGATCGTGCTGAGTGCCCACCGCTCCGTCCTGTCCGCGCTGACCACCCTGTCCGCCCTCACCGCCACCCTCCTCCTGGCCACGGCCTGCTCGTCGAACGACGCCGAAGGACCGGGCAGCGGCAAGAGCGCCGAGTCCAGCGCGTCGGACCCCACCGGCTCCCCCTCCGGCACGGGCGCCGCGCCACCCCCGGAGAGGGGCTCCGCGAAGGTCACCAAGACCCTCGCCACCGGCCTGAAGTCCCCCTGGGGCCTCGCCCCGCTGCCCGGCGGAGACCTCCTCGTGTCCTCGCGCGACGAGGGCACGATCACCCGCGTCGACGGAAGCAGCGGCGAGAAGACGGAGCTCGGCGAGGTCCCCGGGGTCGCCCCGGGCGGCGAGGGCGGCCTCATGGGCCTCGCCCTGTCCCCCACCTACGCCACGGACCACTTCGTGTACGCGTACTTCACGACGGAGTCCGACAACCGCGTCGCCCGCATGCTGTACGACGAGGACAAGCCCTCCGGCCAGCAGCTCGGCGCCCCCGACACGGTCCTGAAGGGCATCCCGAAGGGCGTGATCCACAACGGCGGCCGCATCGCCTTCGGCCCCGACAAACTCCTGTACGTGGGCACGGGCGAGACGGGTGACACGGGCCTCGCCCAGGACAAGAAGCCCCTCGGCGGCAAGATCCTCCGCCTGACCCCGGACGGCGCCCCGGCCCCCGGCAACCCCTTCCCGGGCTCGTCGGTGTATTCACTCGGCCACCGCAACGTCCAGGGCCTCGACTGGGACGAGCAGAAGCGCCTGTGGGCCTCGGAGTTCGGCCAGAACACCTGGGACGAGCTGAACGAGATCAAGGCAGGCGACAACTACGGCTGGCCCGAGGCCGAGGGCAAGGGCGGCTCGGACGAGGGCTTCCACGACCCGGTGGCCCAGTGGAAGACGTCCGAGGCGTCCCCCAGCGGCGTCGCCTACGCCAAGGGCTCGGTCTGGATGGCGGGCCTGCGCGGCGAGCGCCTGTGGCGGATCCCGGTGCGCGGGGTGAGCGGGGAGCCGAAGCCGGAGGCGTTCCTGAAGGAGGAGCACGGCCGCCTGCGCACGGTGGTCGCGGCGGGCGGCGGCAAGCTGTGGCTCATGACGAGCGAGACGGACTCCCGGGGCACGCCGAAGGAGGGCGACGACAAGATCCTGGAGGTGGAGGTGGAGTAGCCGCCGGGGAACGACGGCCGACCGCCGACCGGTGGAACTGAGGTCCCCTACCCCTGCCCCTGCCCCTGCCCCGAGCCGTCGTCAGGGGCCGGAGCGCGGCCTCGCTCAGGCTCCTGGCCAGCGGCACTGTCCGCCCCCTGCCGCGGCAGGCGGACGGTGACCTTGCCGGAGGTCAGGTCTATGGGCCCCCGCCCGGGGTCCCCGTCGTCCACGTCGACCCGGGTCAGCTCCAGGCGCTTGTTCTCGTCGTCCGTGTGCTTGCGCCCAGGAGAGAAGAGCTGCTCGAACACGTTGAACACTGCGCCTCCCGAGAACGGACGGTGACCCCGTCCTTCCAGCGTAAGCGAGCGCCCCGGAAGCGGGCCGGGGCGCCGGGCGGGGCGGGCGGGGTCACGCCGTGGCCCGGTGCTCCTCCTCCGGGGCGAACAGGCCAAGGCGGTGGGCAAGGGCCGCCGCCTCGCCGCGCCCGGCGACGCCCAGCTTGGCGAGGATGTTGGAGACGTGGACGCTGGCGGTCTTCGGCGAGATGAACAGCTCCTCGGCGATCTGGCGGTTGGTGCGTCCGGCGGTGACCAGGCGCAGCACGTCCCGCTCGCGGCTGGTCAGGCCGAAGGCGTCGGCGGGGTCGGCGGACGGGGCGGGCGCAGCGCCGGTCAGCGCGAGGCGGGCGCGCTGGGCGAGGCCCGTGACGGCCTCGCTGAGGGGGCGGGCGCTCAGCCGCTCGGCCACCGCGCCCGCCTCGCGCAGCAGTTCGGCGGCGCGGTCCCGGGCGTCCTCGCCGCCGGGGGCGCCGGCGGTGAGGAGGGCATCGGCCAGGCGGTGGCGGACCCGCGCGAGGTCGTAGGGCCGTTCCAGGGAGGTGGTGGCGGTGAGGACCTCCTGCCAGTCCTCGGGGGTGGCGCGGCCCTCGGCGCGCAGGAGCTCGGCGTGGACCCAGCGTTCGTACGCCTGCCACAGGGGGACGCGGGTGACCAGGGACTTGGCGGTGGCGCGGATCAGGGCGAGGGACTCCTCGCGGCCGGGCCCGGCGATGGCGAGGCCACGGGTGTCGGCCTCGGCGGTGGCGGCGGCGAGGACCAGCGGCCAGCCGTAGCGCTGGGTGCCCGGGGGCAAGCCGGTGCCGACGGCCTGGCGGAACTCGGCGCGGGCGTCGAGGATGCGGCCCTCGCCCGCGGCGATGCCCACGGCGATGCGGGCGAGGGGCAGGGTGTTCTGCGGCAGGTTGTCGTGGGTGCCGAAGTGCCGTCTGGCATCGGCGAGTTGCTGGGTCGCCTCGGCCATGTCGCCGCGGGCGAGGGCGAAGTAGGCGAGGCGGATGCTGGCGCCGCCGCGCGGCTTGGCGCTCAGGACGGCGCGGCGCGCGGAGTCCAGGGCCTCGTCCCAGCGGCCGAGGGCGTAGAGCGACTCGGAGCGGTTGGCCCACATCCAGGCCTCGGACTCGCGCAGGCCGAAGCGCTGGGCGGCGGTGATGCCCTCGTCGAGGAGGGCGAGGGACTCGTGGTGGCGTCCGATGCCTTCGAGGACGGAGGGCAGGTTGATGTAGCTGCGGCAGAGGACACCGACGATTTCCTCGGCGCTGACCCGGTCCCTGACGGCGTACATCTCACTGAGGCCCCCGTCGATGTCGCCCGTGTCGACCATGAGGCTGCCGAGGGTGAGGCGGGCGTTCAGCTCGATCTCGTGGGCGCCGACCATGCGGGCGTACTCCACGGCCTGCTCGGCGGCGGCGAAGGCGTCCGGGCCCGGCTCGTGGAGCATCGACCAGCCCGCGACCATGGAGAGCACCTCGGCGTGCACCTCCGACGGCGCACGGCCGCGCACGAGGTCCTGCGCGGTGGCGAGTTCCTTCCAGCCGTCGCCGCGGGCGAGGCTCTGGACGAGGCGCGAGCGCTGCACCCAGAACCAGGCGGAGCGCAGCGGGTCCCGCTCGCACTCGCCCTCCAGGCGCTGCAGGGCCCGCTTGGTGATCTTCAGGGCGCGTTCGCGCTCGCCGCACAGGCGGCCCGCGACGGCCGCCTCGGCCATCAGGTCGAGATAGCGCAGCGGGGTGGTGGCGGGGTCGCAGCCGCAGGGCGGGTAGACCTCGGTGTAGTCGACGGGCCGCAGCAGGGCGCGGACGTCGTCAGGGGCGTCGTCCCACAGCTCCATCGCCCGTTCCAGGAGCCGCAGTTGCTCGGCGTAGGCGTGGCGGCAGCGGGCCTCGACGGAGGCGTTCAGGACGGCGGGCAGCGCCTTGGCGGCGTCGTGGGCGTGGTACCAGTAGCTGGCGAGGCGGGTCGCGCGCTGGTCGGCGGCGACGAGCGAGGGGTCGGCCTCCAGGGCGGCGGCGAAGCGGCGGTTGAGGCGGGAGCGCTCGCCGGGCAGCAGGTCGTCGCCGACGGCCTCGCGGACCAGGGAGTGCCGGAAGCGGTAGCCGTCGCCTGCGGGCGACGCGAGCAGGATGTTGGCGCCGACGGCGGCCCGCAAGGCGTCGATCAGGTCGTCCTCGGGGAGCCCGGTGACCGCGGCGAGCAGGTCGTACTCGACGGTGGAGCCGCCCTCGGCGACGGTCCGCGCCACCTTCTGCGCGTCCTCGGGCAGTTCCTCGACGCGGACGAGCAGCAGGTCGCGCAGGGAGTCGCTGAGCGCCGCGCAGCTGTGGCCGTGGGAGGCGACGGAGAGTTCCTCGACGAAGAAGGCGTTGCCGTCGGAGCGCGCGAAGACGTCGTCGACGAGCTTCGGTTCGGGCGCGGAGCCGAGGATCCCGGCCATCTGGAGGCCCACCTCGTCGCGGCTGAGGCGGCCCACGTCGATCCGGCGGACGGTGCGCAGGCGGTCCAGCTCCGCGAGCAGGGGGCGCAGCGGGTGGCGGCGGTGGATGTCGTCGGCGCGGTAGGTGGCGAGGACGACGAGGCGGCCGCTGCGCAGCGCGCGGACCAGGTAGGAGAGCAGGTGGCGGGTGGAGGCGTCGGCCCAGTGCAGGTCCTCCAGGGTGAGGACGACGGTGTGGTCGGCGGCTATCCGCTCCAGGAGGCGGGCGGTGAGTTCGAAGACCCGGGCCATCGCCTCCTCGCCGGGCCTGCCGGTGGAGACGTGGGGGCGGGGCTGGGCGGCTTCGCACAGTTCGGGGAGCAGGCGCGCGAGCTCCTCCTCCTGCCCGGCGGCGGCCGCCGCGAACTCGGCGGGCAGGCGCTGGCGCAGGGCGCGCAGGGCCCCGGAGAACGGGGCGAAGGGCAGGCCGTCGGCGCCGATCTCGACGCAGCCGCCGACCACGACGACCGCGCCCGCGGCGGTGGCGGCCGCCGAGAACTCCTCCACGAGGCGGGACTTGCCGACGCCCGCCTCGCCGCCGAGCAGCAGGGCCTGCGGTTCGCCCGCGGCGGGCTTGCGGGCGCGGGTCAGCGCGTCGTTGAGGACGCGCAGCTCGTCGGCGCGGCCGACGAACACGGGGCTGACGGACGTGATCTCCACAGCGGTGAGCATCGCACAGACCTGCGCTTTTGCGGAGGGCGATTTCGCAGCGGGCGTTTTTCCCGGGGGCGGGGCGACGGTGCGGGGCGCGGCCGGGGGCGGGGTCGGCGTCGGGGTCGGGGTCAGCATCGCCGGGGGCGAAACGGAAGGGACCGGGGCACCGTGGGGTGCTCCGGTCCCGGGGTCGGCGGCGCTGGGCCGGCGGGCGGTGCTCACGCCGCGCGCGTGAAGCGGTCGGCGGTGCGGGCCCCGGTGCCCTGCGTCTCGGGGCGGGTGCGGTCCGCCGCCGTGCGGGCCAGGGCCTCGTCCCTGCCGTACGCCCGGGCGGCCTTCAGGGCCTTGCGGGCCTCGCGGAGGAGGCCGTGGTGGGCGGCGCGCTGGGCGAGCTCGGCGGTGCGGATCTGGTGCAGTTCGTACTCGAACATCTCGTCCCCCTGGGGTGTGGTGTCTCGCTGTGTTCCTCGCTCTTTGCGATGACTCCACTTTCGTTTCCCAGGGGGGTCGGGCACATCGGGAAGGTTCCGCATCTTGGGGGTGCGGGGGGCCTTAGGGGGGTGGGGGGTGGCTTAGGCGGGTGGGGGGGCTGCTTATCCCCCACCCCGCCCCTTCCCGAAACCAGGGGGCTGCGCCCCCTGGACCCCCCTTTGTTGCCGCTTCGCGGCTCGTCCTCAAGCGCCGGACGGGCTTGAACTCAGGCCGTCGACGGCAGGCCCAGGATCAGGTCCGTGTACTTGGCCGTCGCCAGGGCCAGGCCGATGATGCCGAGGGCCACGGCCGCCCACGCCACCGACTTGATCCAGGGGGCCTGGACGCGGTGCGGGTCGCCGAAGGCCGGGCGGAGCAGGGCCACGGCGCCCAGGACCAGGGCCGCCAGGGCGAAGGCGCCCGCGACCAGGGCGGTCGTCTTCCAGGAGTCGCCGTAGACCTCCTGGACCTGGTTGGCCACGCTCGCGCTCTGGGAGGTCCTGAGCTGGCCGATCAGCGACTCGCGCGCGGACGCGACGGTGCCGAGCCAGCCTCCGGACAGGCCGATCAGGCCGAGCGCGGCGGCGACGAGGGCCACCGCGCCCTGCCCGACGCCGTCGGACTTCGCGGGCGCGGCGGGCTCGGGGTCGTCCTCTTCCAGGTCTTCGGAATCCGTGAGGTCTTGGGGGTCCTCGGGGTCCTCGGGGTCTTCGGAGTCCGCGAGGCCTTCGGTCTCCGCAGGGTCGGGGGCCTTAGGGGACTCAAGGGCCTCAGGCTCCTCGGCCCGCGTCGGCTCCGTCTCGTCCACGCTCTTCGTTGCCATGCCCGGCACCGTACGGACGGAGTCTGAGAGGCCCCTTAACGCGCGGCGCGCGCCTCGCGCCACTCGGGGGCCAGGACCGACCAGACCTCCATGCTGTGGCGGATGCCCTGCCAGGGGAAGCTCTCGCGCAGGACGCCGTCGCGGACGAAGCCGAGGCGCTTGGCCACCGCCTTGCTGGGCTCGTTGAGGGAGGACACCAGCCACTCCACGCGGTGCATGCCGCGCTCGTCGACGGCCCAGTCGACGAGGATGCGCGATGCGGTGGTGATCAGGCCCCGGCCGGTCGCGGAGGGTTCGAGCCAGACGCCGACCTCGCAGGACTCGGTCGCGGTGTCGAAGATCCGGAAGAGCGTGCCGCCGACGAGGGTGCCGTCGAGCCAGATGCCGTAGAGGCGGCCGGTGTCCGATGCCTGCTTGTCGGCGAACATCTGCAGGACGCCCCGGGCGGAGTCCAGGTCCTTGACCTTGACCGTCATCGGCACCCAGGGACCGGCGAACTCCCGCGCGCGGTCGATGTGTTCCAGGAACTCCTCGGCGTGCCAGGGCTCCAGGGGGCGCATCTCGGCCCCGTCCCCCACGGGTATCGCGAACATCGTGCTCCTCGGCGGCTCAGCGTGCGGTGTGCGGTGTGCGGCGTGAGACGTTCAGCGCTTTTCCAGCCGCGCGTACGCGACGTCGCGTACGCCGTCGTCGTCTCCGTCGCGGTATCCGGGGATCCTCGCATGTGCGCCGCGGTCGGGCACCTCAATACTGATGCGCGGCAGCCAGCGGTCCAGGCGCTTGGGGAGCCACCAGTTCGCGCCGCCGAGCAGGTGCATGAGGGCGGGGACGAGCAGCGTGCGCAGGACGAAGGCGTCGAGGGCGACGGCGGCGGCGAGGGCGATGCCGAACATCGCGATCACCCGGTCCCCGCTGAGGACGAAGGCGAGGAACACCGAGATCATGATCACGGCCGCGGAGTTGATGACGCGGCTGGTCTCGGCGAGGCCGACGCGGACGGCCACCCGGTTGTCGCCGGTCTCCAGCCACTCCTCGTACATCCTGCTGACCAGGAACACCTGGTAGTCCATGGAGAGGCCGAACAGGACCGAGACCATGATCACGGGGAGGAAGGGTTCGATCGGGCCCGCGCGGCCGAGGCCCATGAGCTCGCTGCCCCAGCCCCACTGGAACACCGCCACCACCACGCCGAACGCGGCCGCCACGGCCGCGACGTTCATCACGGCGGCCTTCAGCGGTATGCCGACCGAGCGGAAGGCGAGCAGCAGGAGCACACAGCCGAGGCCGATGACGACGCCCACGAACAGGGGCAGCTTGCCGACGATGATCTCCGCGAAGTCGTCGTAGCCCGCGGTCACGCCGCCGACGTGCACGTCGAGGGAGGTGCCCGACTCGGCGCGCGGCAGGACGTCGCCGCGCAGCCGGTCGACGAGCTCGCTGGTGGCCTTGGACTGCGGCGCGGAGTCCGGCACGACGGTGAGGAAGGCGGCGTCGCCGCCCGCGTCGTAGGTCACCGGGCTCACGGAGGAGACGCCCGGGGTGTCCTTCAGGGTCGCCCCGAGGTTGTCGATGGCCAGCCGGTCGGGGGCGCCGCGCACGTCCGTGACCAGGGTGAGCGGACCGTTCACGCCGGGTCCGAAGCCGTCGGCGAGGAGGTCGTAGGCCTGCCGCGTGGTGGCGGTCGCCGCGTTGTTGCCCTGGTCGGAGGTGCCGAGGCGGAGCGAGAGCGTCGGCACGGCGAGGACCGCTATGACCACGACGGCGAGGGCACCGAGCAGCTTCGGGTGCCGCTCCACGAACGCCGACCAGCGGGCGGCGAGCCCCGTGGGCACCTCCGGCTCGGGCCCGCGCTCGGCGAGGCGGCGGCGTTCGCGGCGGCTGAGGGCGCGCGGCCCGATGAGGGCGAGCAGCGCGGGCAGCAGCGTCACGGACGCGGCGACGGTGAGGACCACGGTCAGGGAGGCGGCGATGGCGACGCCGTTGAGGAAGCTCAGGCGCAGGATCAGCATGCCGAGCAGCGCGATGCAGACGGTGGCGCCCGCGAAGACGACGGCGCGCCCGGTGGTGGCGACGGCCCGCTCGGCGGCCTCCGCGACGGGCAGCCCGCGTTTGAGGCCCTTGCGGTGGCGCGTGACGATGAACAGGGCGTAGTCGATGCCGACGCCGAGCCCTATCAGGGTGCCGAGCATCGGGGCGAAGTCGGCGACCGTCATGACGTGTCCGAGCAGCACGATGCCCGCGTACGCGGTGCCGACGGAGACGACGGCCGTGGCGATGGGCAGGGCGGAGGCGGCGAGCGAGCCGAAGGCGAGGAAGAGCACCACGGCGGCGACGGCGACGCCGACGATCTCGGCGGTCTTGGCGCTCTTGGTCTCGGTGAGTCCGATGGCGCCGCCGCCGAGGGCCACGTCCAGGCCCGTGGTCTGGGCGGCCTCGGCGGCGCTGACGACGGCGCGCGCCTCGCCGGGGTCGACGGAGTCGAGCTGGTCACGGAAGGTGACCGTGGCGTAGGCGGTGCGGCCGTCCGCGCTGATCTGGGCGGCGCCGCGCTCGGAGTAGGGGCTGGTCACGGAGGCCACGCCGGGCAGCTCGGCGATCTCGTCGAGCGTGTCGGTCATCGTCTGCTCGACGGCGGCGGAGCGGGCGGTCTGGTCCTTGCCGGTGTGCCAGACGACCGTGTTCGCGTCCCCGCCGAGGTCGGGGAAGCCGTCCTTCAGGAGCTGCGAGGCGCGGTTGGACTCGGTGCCGGGGACCTCGTAGTCGTTGGAGTACGCGGAGCCGGCGGCGGCCGCGGCGGCGGCCGTGCCGCCGAGCGCGAGGAGCCAGAGCAGTACGACGACGAGGCGGTGCCTGACGCACCACCGGGCGAGTGCTGCCACGTACGGGCTCCCTGAGTGATTCGTGGATCCTCGTCGGGAACAGCCGGGAAGCGTCGGAAGTGACCCGAAAAGAACACGTCTGCGTACTTTAACTACTACGTGATCCACATGGACGAAAAAAGATCATGCGGCCGCTTGTGCACGACATGACCGGGATGGGCCATGCGCAGCCACTCTGACAGCAGGCGGAGATCCTTAGTCCGTTTCGTGTCCAGCCTCACAGGCGCCCGGGCCGCCCGGGGCGTGGGCGGACAGCACACGGGGGCACACGGGCCGCGCCCGTATGCCCCCGCACCACGTGTGACCGGCCGCGCACCGATCAGGGCCCGGCCGCCCGGCTCAGCCCGACACGCTCGCGCGCCCGTTCTCGATGTGGCCCATCAGGCGCCGCCGGAAGGCGCTGTCGCCCGCCGCCGTGACCTCGACGTCGTACCAGCCGTGCTCGTCGGCCGTGCGCCAGACGAGGGTGCGGCTGCCGCCCGCCTTGACGCGGACGGTCCGCGTCCGCTGCCGGACGTCCTCGTCGTCCACGTACCCGAGCGGCTTGACGGTGAAGACCAGCGGCGCCCCGCCCCGGTTGGCCAGCGTGAGGTGGATCTCGCGCCGGGTGATCGCCGAGGAGAGGGCGGCCGGGCCCGCCTTCTTCCCCGCGCACTCGCGGCGGAACCCGTTCGGCCCGGTGACCGTGAAGTGATAGGCGTCCCCCCGCAGCGGCACGGACCAGCGGCCCTCGCGCACCACGTCCTGGTGGAGCGGGGCGGGGAACTCGCCCGCGTACGGGTAGAGCGCGAAGTGCGCGCTGCGCCGTCCGCCGTTGCGCAGCCGCACGGTAAGCGTCCCGTCCTTGGCCGGGCGGGCGTCGGCGTCCGGCTGGTACGGCAGCGGGCGGGCCCTGCGGGTGCCCGGCTCCTGCCGGGGCATCGACTGCTCGGCGGGCGGCTTCGGCTGCCAGCGCCCGGTGAACGGCGGGATGGCGCCGGGCGACTCCACCTCCGGCTGCCGGTGGCGGCGGTCGAAGTCGAAGGCGCCGGTGAGGTCCCCGGCGACCTGGCGGCGCCAGGCGCCGATGTTGGGCTCGCGCACCCCCGTCCACCGCTCCAGGAAGCGCACCACGGAGGTGTGGTCGAAGACCTCGGAGGAGACGTAGCCGCCGACGGACCACGGCGACACGACCAGCATCGGCACCCGGATGCCGAGCCCGGTCGGCAGGCCCTGCCAGCGCTCCTCGGCGCCGTTGGGATCGTCGGCGCCCGGCACGGGCGGCGGCACGTGGTCGAAGAAGCCGTCGTTCTCGTCGTAGTTGATGAACACGGCGGTGCGCCGCCACACCTCGGGGTGCGAGGCGAGGGCGTCGAGGACCTTGTAGACGATGGTGGCGCTGTGGATCGGCGAGGACACCGACGGGTGCTCGGAGTCCACGGCGGACGGCACCAGATAGCTGACCTTCGCCAGCTTGCCGCGCGCGACGTCCCGCGCGAAGCGCGAGGCGAGCTCGCCGGTCGGCACCCGCCGCAGGCCCCGCTCGAACAGCGACCGCTCCCGCTTGCTGAGCGTGGCGACGCCCTCCTCCAGGGCGGCGAGCAGCCGGTCCCGCTCGGCCTGGTCCCTGGCGTCGCGGACCTTAGCGTAGAAGGCCTCCATGAAGGTCAGCCCGGTCTTGGCGAGGACCTTGCGCGCGATGGCCTTGAAGGTGGTGAAGAACTCGATCTGGTTGTCGGTGAAGTTCTCCCACTCGGTGTACGTCTGCCAGCTGACGCCCGCCTTCTCCAGGCGCTCGGCGTACGTGCCCCAGCCGTACCCGGGGTGCGTGCCCTCGGCGTACGCGTCGTTGTCGACGGCGCGCTTGCCGCTGGCCTCGAAGCCGGTCTTGCCGCTCCACAGGTGGTTGCGGTTGGGGCTGGTGGAGGTGTGTGTGGACGAGTGGTAGGCGTCGCAGACCGTGAAGGTGTCGGCGAGCTCGTAGTGCAGCGGGATGTCCTTGCGCGTGTAGTACGCCATCGCGGCCGCGGTCTTGGCCGAGACCCAGCCGTCCATCCACCCGTCGTGCCAGGCCTTGGCGCCGCCCGTCCAGGAGTGGTCCAGGGCGCCGATGTACTGGAGGTCCTTGGCCTGCGCGGCCGCCGCCTCGCGCACCGGGAACGGCAGGATGGCGCGCAGCGGTCCGGGCTGCTCGAACACGCTGGCGCCGCCGGGGAGCCGGATGGCGTTGCGGTCGGAGAAGCCGCGGACACCGCGCAGGGTGCCGAAGTAGTGGTCGAAGGACCGGTTCTCCTGCATCAGGATCACCACGTGCTCGATGGCGTCGAGCCCGCCCCTGGGCGGCTCCTTCGCGAGGGCCTCCTGAAGCGACGGCGGCAGGAACGACCCGACCGCGGCCGCGCCGAGCGCACCGCCTCCCACTGCCATCAGCCGTCTGCGCGAAAACTCCGCTGTCACGCCCAACCTCCCGGTCAACGCCCAATGGTTCACGACCGATCCATTGCCTGCGCTCGCCGGGGACGTTAGTGACACCTGGTGGCCCAGGGAAGACGCGGGACGGAAGTCACGGTGAACGTCCCGGCCGCCGGACCTCCCCTCCTGTGGCCCGGCGGTTCCCCGGGATCAGCCGCTGACGCTCTCCCTGCCGTTCTCGATGTGCCCCATCAGGCGCCGGTGGAAGTCCGCGTCCCCCGCCACGGTGAGGCTCAGGTCGTACCAGCCCTGCGCGGCGTCGGTGCTCCACTCGACGACCGTGTCGAGGCCGGGCTTGAGCTGATGCTCCGACACCGGGGGCTGGCCGCCCACCGCGTAGCCGCTCGCGGTCACCGTCAGGGTCAGCTCGGAACTGCCCTCGTTCCGCGCGGTGATGGTGAGCCGCCGCTCCTCCGTCTCCACGGCGCTCGACACCTCGACGGCCGCCCTGCCCTGCTTCAGCGTCCCCTTGAACTCGCGGCGGAAGCCGTTCGGGCCCGTGAGGGTGAGGTCGTACCGGTTCTCGTCGCTCCGCACCGGCACACTCATGACGTCGTAGGCGCCCGGAAGCACGTCGAAGTGGCGCGGGGTGTCGCACTCGTCCGCGTACGGGAAGAGCGTGAGGTGGGCGGCGGCCGTGCCGGTGTTGGCCAGGGTGAGCAGCAGCGTGCGGTGGGCCGCGTCCACGGTGACACGCGCGTCGGGCTGGTACGGCAAGGGGCGGGCCCGGCGCTGTGCCGGGGCGGGCGCGGGCGTGGGCTGCCCGGTGCGGTCGAAGTCGAACGCGGACGTCAAGTCGCCCGCCACGGTGCGGCGCCACCGGCTGATGAGCGGCTGGCGCACGCCCAGCCAGTTCTCCAGGAAGCGGACCTGCGAGGTGTGGTCGAAGACCTGCGAGCAGACGTATCCGCCCACGGTCCAGGGCGACACCACGATCATCGGGACCCGGATGCCGAGGCCGAGCGGCTCGGAGCCGACGTACTCGTCCTTGACGGAGCCCGGCGGGACGGGCGGGGGAACGTGGTCGAAGAGCCCGTCGTTCTCGTCGTAGCTGATGAACAGGACGGTGGAGTCCCAGATGTCGGGGCGGTGGGCCAGCGCGTCCAGGACCTGGAAGACGACCTTCTCGCCCTGTCGCGGCAGCGAGTTGCCCGGGTGCTCCGAATTCCGCTCGGGCGGCACCAGATAGGAGACCTGCGGCAGCGCGCCGCGCACGATGTCGGACCTGAACCGGGCCACGAACCCGGTGGTCGTCGCGTGCCTGGTGGGGCAGCGCGCAAGGCCGCGCTCGTACAGGCTCCGTTCGGCCGCGGTGAGGACCTTCGGGTCCGCCACGGCCGCCGCGAGCTCGCGCAGGTCCTCCGCTTGCTCGGCGGTGGTCTTCTTGTCGAGGGCCTCGTAGAAGCCGAAGAGGGATGCAGAGCCCGCCTTCGCGGCTTTCAGCGCCTTCCGGAATACGTTCTTGAACTCCTGGAAGAACTCCAGGTTGTTGTCGTAGAAGTTGTCCCATTCCTGGTACACCCGCCACGTCTTGCCATTGGCCTGGAGCCATTCCGGGTAGCTCGGCCAGTTGTAGCCCTCCGGCTCGTCCTCTCTTTCGTGGGCCAGGGCGTCGGTCACGCGCCGCCCGTCGGGCTCGAAGCCGCCGTACCCACTGAAGAGGTAATTGCGATTCGACGTGGTCTCGCTCATGAGCGAGCAGTGATAGGCGTCGCAGAGCGTGAAAGCGTCGGCCAGCTCGTGATAGAGCGGTACGCCGGAGCGGTCGTAGTGCCCCATGGTCTGGTGGCCCTTCGCCGGAACCCAGTCGTCGTGCCAGCCCCGGTGCCACGCCTGGTGGCCAGTGCGCCAGTCGTGGGACGTCGACTTGTCTTGCGACCCGTCCGGGGCCAGTGCGTACGGCTTGACGCGGGCCCCGCGCCCGTCCGGCTGATCCAACACGGAATGGCCGTCCGGAAGCAGGACGGCGTTGCGGTCGTCGAATCCGCGCACACCCGGGAACGTCCCGAAGTAGTGGTCGAACGACCGGTTCTCCTGCATCAGGAACACCACGTGCTCAATGGCTTTCAGGCCGCCCTTCCTGGGCGGTCGCAGCAGAGCCTCACGCAGCGAGCGCGGCAACGCGGACATCGTCCCGATTCCCTTCCGCCGGTCCTACCGAGCCCGATAGACGAGGTATACGTAACGCCCTTTTGCCGTTCCCTTGTTCAGATTCGTCGCGACCTTGCGGTATCCCGGTGGCGCGTGCGCGTCCGGCGACGCTCCCGTCACGACGCCGATGTCGGTGATCGCGGAGCCCCGCTCCGTGGCGCGGGTGACGGCCGCGTAGAGGCGGGTGCCGCCGGTGCCGCTGTTCAGATCGACCGGCACCTTCACGTACCCCGGCGGCGGGCCGTCGTCCTCGCACAGGATCAGGACGTCCGTGAGCGGCCCGACGTCCCGCCCCTTCTCGTAGGCGAAGTGGACGTAGTCGCCGCCCGCGCCCGCGTTCACGTCGTCGGGGACGAGCGTCCAGCCGTCCGGGGCCTGCGGGAGGTCGAAGTCGTGCTGCGTGCCGTCGGCGACCAGGACGTTGAGATCGGTGACAGGGTGGTCGCTCATGGGCCTCTCCCTCAGTCCTGCTGGTAGTCGAGATACACGTAGGCCCCGCCGGACCCCTCGTTCAGGTCCTGCTCGATCCGCCACCACGGGGCCAGCGGTGTGCCCTTGGGATTGAGCGAGACGTCGAGGCCGGTGAGCGCGGGCCCCCGGTCGGCCGCGCGCGAGAAGCAGGCGTAGATGTCGTACTTTCCCCGCGGGGTTCCCTGGGTCAGGCTCACCTTGATCAGGCGGTAGTCGGAACCGGGCGGTTCGACCGTGCCGCCGCGGTCCGTGCGCAGCAGGACGAGGTCCCTGAGGGCGTCCGCGCTCTCGCCCTTGTGGAAGGCGAAGTAGAGATAGTCGCCCCCGGCGCCCGAGTTCAGATCCTTGTCGATCTTCTGCCAGCCCGCGGGAGCCGGCTCCTGCCCCTGGAGAACCGTCAGATCCGTCACGTACGAAGCCATGAACTCCCCCTAGGCGACCGACAGATGACACAGGTAGACGTACTTGCCGCACAGGCCCAGATTCAGGTCCGTGTCGTAGCGCTCCCACGGCTTCACCGGCCGCGCCATGGGGTCGTCGCTGATCAGCACGTCGAGGGCCTGGATCGGCGCACCGGCCTGAGGGTCACGCGCGTACGCCGCGTGGAGGCACCTGCCGCTGACGCCCGCGTTGAGGTCCACGGGGATCCTGACGTGGCCCGGCGGGGGCTCCTCGCCGGGGTCGGACAGGAAGGTGACGTGCGTGAGCGGCAGCTGCGCGCCCTGGGACTCATACGCGAAGTACAGGTACGGGCGCGCCACCTCGCACCCGGCGTGCAGATCCTTGTTGATCTTCAGCCAGCCCTCGGGGGCGGGCTGCTCACCGTGCAGGACGGTCAGTGCGGTCACCGCCACCGCGGCCACATCCCTTCTCGATCCGGCCGTGCGCCGAGACCGGGCCGTGCCTGCGTCGATGAGGCAGGCACGGCCCGGTCACCGTGCCGAGGAACCGGTCAGGACCGTCAGACCGACAGGTGGCTCAGGTACACGTACTTGCCGCCCGCGCCCATGTTCAGGTCGGTGTCGTAGCGCTCCCACGGCTTCTGCGGCTGAGCGTCCTTGTTGTCGCTGATCACCACGTCCAGGGCCTGGATCGCGGAACCGGCATCCGTGTCACGCGTGTAGCACGCGTAGATGTACTTGCCGCCCGCGCCCTTGTTGAGGTCCACGGGGATCTTGACGTAGCCCGGCGGGACGGGGTCGCTGGGGTCGAGCAGGAAGGTGACGTCCGTGAGCGGCAGGTGCGTGCCGTTCAGCTCGTACGCGAAGTACAGGTAGGCGCCACCCGCCCCGGCGTTCAGATCCTTGTTGATCTTTATCCAGCCCTCGGGGGTGGGCTGGTCGCCTTCGAGAACGATCAGTGACGTCACGGCCACGTAGATCACTTCCTTCGCTTGGCCTGAGTGCTCAAGGAGGGACGACGGTAGGCGCGTGGCAACTGGTGCGCATCCGCCTCAACAGGCCATACGGAAGCAATGGGCCATTCTTACGAAACAGCTCATGGCCTCGTAATTCAGTCGGCGACCATGGGTGGCGGCCGTCGCCGGGCGCGGCGTCGGAGGTGGCCACCTGGCCGATTAGCCACGGGTGGGTAGCTCAAGTGGTGGGAGTGAACGGCAAATGGCACAGACAATGCACCTGGTCAACTGAGCCCGGCAAAGGCTGGTTTTCCCACTGGCCAGGGGCGCGCCCCGAGCGGCGAAGGGGCGCGTCCCGGGAAACGGCGAGGGGGCGCCGCACCCACAAGGTGCGGCGCCCCCAGGCGCGTACGAGCGGCACGCGTACGAGAAGCACGCGCACGAGAGCACGCGCACGAGAAGCACGCGTACGAGGAGGAACTAGCCCTCGACGCCCAGCCGCTCCAGGATGAGCTCCTTGACGCGGGCCGCGTCGGCCTGGCCGCGGGTGGCCTTCATGACCGCGCCGACCAGGGCTCCGGCCGCGGCCACCTTGCCGCCGCGGATCTTGTCCGCGATGGCCGGGTTGCCCGCGATGGCCTCGTCGACGGCGGCCGTCAGGGCGCCGTCGTCCGAGACGACCTTCAGGCCGCGCTTCTCGACGACCTGGTCCGGCTCACCCTCGCCCTTGAGCACGCCGTCGATGACCTGGCGGGCCAGCTTGTCGTTCAGGTCACCGGCGGCGACGAGCGCGCACACCCGGGCGACCTGCGCCGGGGTGATGGCCAGCTCCTCCAGGGCGGCGCCCGACTCGTTGGCGTTGCGGGCCAGTTCGCCCATCCACCACTTGCGGGCCTGGTCGGACGGGGCGCCCGCGTCGGTCGTGGCGACGATCAGGTCGACGGCACCGGCGTTGAGGATCGACTGCATGTCGTGGGCGTTGACACCCCACTCCTCGCGCAGCCGGTTGCGGCGCAGGCGCGGCAGCTCGGGCAGCGTGCCGCGCAGCTCCTCGACCCACTCGCGGGACGGGGCCACCGGCACCAGGTCCGGCTCCGGGAAGTAGCGGTAGTCCTCCGCCTCCTCCTTCACGCGGCCCGACGTCGTCGAACCGTCGTCCTCGTGGAAGTGCCGCGTCTCCTGGATGATCGTGCCGCCGGCGCCGAGCACGGCGGCGTGCCGCTGGATCTCGTAGCGGGCGGCGCGCTCCACGCTGCGCAGCGAGTTGACGTTCTTCGTCTCGCTGCGCGTGCCGAACTTCTCCTGGCCGTGCGGGCGCAGCGAGAGGTTCACGTCACAGCGCATCTGGCCCTGCTCCATGCGGGCCTCGGAGACGCCGAGCGCCTTGATGAGCTCGCGCAGCTCGGCGACGTACGCCTTGGCGACCTCGGGAGCGCGCTCCCCCGCACCCTCGATCGGCTTGGTGACGATCTCGATGAGCGGGATGCCTGCGCGGTTGTAGTCGAGCAGCGAGTGCGAGGCGCCGTGGATACGCCCGGTGGCGCCGCCCACGTGCGTGGACTTGCCGGTGTCCTCCTCCATGTGGGCGCGCTCGATCTCCACGCGGAAGACCTCGCCGTCCTCCAGCTGGACGTCCAGATAGCCGTTGAAGGCGATCGGCTCGTCGTACTGCGAGGTCTGGAAGTTCTTCGGCATGTCCGGATAGAAGTAGTTCTTCCGGGCGAAGCGGCACCACTCGGCGATCTCGCAGTGCAGCGCGAGGCCGATCTTGATCGCGGACTCGACGCCGACGGCGTTGACCACCGGCAGGGCGCCGGGCAGGCCGAGGCAGGTCGGGCAGGTCTGCGAGTTGGGGTCCTGCTTCAGCTCGGTGGAGCAGCCGCAGAACATCTTGGTCTTGGTGCCGAGCTCGACGTGGACCTCAAGGCCCATGACGGGGTCGTACGACGCCAGCGCGTCCTCGTACGACACCAGCTCGGGGGTGGTCGTGACAGTCACGGTGTGGAACTTCCCTCTCAGCCGAGCAGAACGTCGTCGTCGCCGATGCGCTTGAGCTCGCGCACCAGGAGGGCGATGCCGGTGACGATGGCGGCCGCGGAGACGACCGCGTCGACGAGCTTGAGCGCGTCGTGCTCGGCACGGGCCTTCTTGACCTGCTTGAGCGTGCTGATCGCGCCGAAGGCGGTGGTGCCGATGGACAGATACGTGCCGGTCTTGGACTTCTTGAAGCCCTTGGCCTTGGAAAGGGTGCTCGACGGCTTGTTGCTCACAGCGACGGTGCCTCCTCAAGCAGCGGATGGCCCCACTTTTCCACGAAGGCGGCCTCGACGGCGGCGCCCACCTTGTAAAGGCGGTCGTCCTGCAGGGCGGGGGCGATGATCTGCAGACCGACCGGAAGGCCGTCCTCCGGCGCGAGGCCGCAGGGCAGCGACATGGCGGCGTTGCCCGCCAGGTTGGTCGGGATGGTGCACAGGTCGGCCAGGTACATCGCCATCGGGTCGTCGGCGCGCTCGCCGATCGGGAACGCGGTGGTCGGCGTCGTCGGCGAGACGATCACGTCCACCTGCTCGAAGGCCTTCTCGAAGTCCCGCGTGATCAGCGTGCGGACCTTCTGGGCGCTGCCGTAGTACGCGTCGTAGTAGCCGGAGCTGAGGGCGTACGTGCCGAGCATGACGCGGCGCTTGACCTCGTCACCGAAGCCGGCCTCGCGGGTCAGCGCGGTGACGTCCTCGGCGGACTTGGTGCCGTCGTCGCCGACGCGCAGGCCGTAGCGCATGGCGTCGAAGCGGGCGAGGTTCGAGGAGCACTCGGACGGCGCGATCAGGTAGTACGCGGAAAGCCCCAGGTCGAAGGAGGGGCAGTCCAGCTCCACGACCTCGGCGCCGAGGGACTTCAGCAGCTCCACCGACTCGTCGAACCGCTGCATCACCCCGGCCTGGTAGTGCTCGCCGCGGAACTGCTTGACGACGCCGACCCGCATGCCCGCCACGCTGCCGTTGCGCGCGGCCTCGACGACCGGCGGGACCGGGGCGTCGATGGAGGTGGAGTCGAGCGGGTCGTGCCCGGCGATGACCTCGTGAAGCAGCGCCGCGTCCAGGACGGTGCGCGCGCACGGCCCGCCCTGGTCCAGGGAGCTGGAGAAGGCCACCATGCCGTAGCGCGAGACGCCGCCGTACGTGGGCTTGACGCCGACCGTGCCGGTGACGGCCGCGGGCTGGCGGATGGAGCCGCCCGTGTCGGTGCCGATGGCGAGGGGCGCCTGGTACGCGGCGAGCGCGGCGGACGAACCGCCGCCCGAGCCGCCCGGGATCTTGGTCAGGTCCCACGGGTTGCCCGTCGGCCCGTACGCGCTGTTCTCGGTGGAGGACCCCATGGCGAACTCGTCCATGTTGGTCTTGCCGAGGATGACCACGTCGGCGGCCTTGAGCCGCTTGGTGAGCGTCGCGTCGTACGGCGGGATCCACCCCTCGAGGATCTTCGAGCCGACCGTGGTCGGAATCCCCTCGGTGGTGAAGATGTCCTTGAGCGCCAGCGGCACACCGGCGAGCGGGCCGAGCTTCTCGCCCCGCGCGCGCTTCTCGTCCACGGCACGGGCCTGGGCGAGCGCGCCCTCGCGGTCCACGTGCAGGAAGGCGTGCACCTTCTCGTCGACGGCGTCGATCCGGGCCAGGTGGGCCTCGGTGACCTCGACCGCGGTGAGCACGCCGGAAGCGATGTTCGCGGCGATCTCAGCGGCGGTGAGCTTGATGATCTGGTTCTGGTCCGTCATGTTCGGTTAGTCCTCCCCCAGGATCTGCGGCACCTTGAAACGCTGCTGCTCCTGGGCCGGGGCGCCCGAGAGCGCCTGCTCGGGGGTGAGCGACGGACGGACCTCGTCCGCGCGCATGACGTTCGTCAGCGGCAGCGGGTGCGAGGTCGGCGGTACGTCTTGGTCGGCGACCTCCGAGACGCGGGCGACCGCGCCGATGATGTCGTCGAGCTGTCCGGCGAAGTGGTCGAGCTCCTCGGCCTTCAGCTCCAGACGAGCGAGGCGGGCGAGGTGAGCGACCTCCTCGCGCGTGATGCCAGGCATGCGGCGATCCTCTGGGGTGAGCGTGATGGATTTGGGGCCAATCCTATGGGGCGCGCACCACTGACCGCGAAACGCTTTCGGCTTCCCCCCACCCACCCGCCCTCTCATCGCGCTCCCACGCCGTGGCTGGCGACAGTTTCAGCCCGTCCGGCGTTTGAGGACGAGGCGCGGAGCGCCAATGCTTTGAGCGGGGGGACGGGGGCGGCAGCACCCGGAGTGGGAAGGGGCGGGCCTGGGGCGCCCCGCGAGGGATGTCGCGGTACGACAATTGGCCGCCCCCGGTGCGCTGCGCCCCCACCCGCCCCCGGCAGGCGCAGCATGCGCGACATGCGCATGCACTTCCCCAAGGCGAAAGGCCCCTGGCCAGGCCCCGCGGTGCTCACCGCCGGCACCCTCACCCTGGCCCTGTCGCTCACCGCGTGGTGGACCCTGATCAACGACCCGACGTACACGGCCCACCGCACCCCCGCCGACCTCAGCGTCTACCTGGACGCGGCAGACGCCCCGGGGCACGAGCTGTACGTCGGGAAGTTCGGCGTCCACGGCCTTCCGTACCTGTATCCGCCCTTCGCCCTGCTCCCCTTCCGCGCCCTGAGCGACATGGACCTGACCGCCGCCGCCCGGCTGATGGCGGGCGTCTCCCTCGCGGCGATGGCGCTCGCCGCCTGGGCGGCGGCCCGGATGGCGGGACGGCGTCCGGGCCCGGCGACCGCCGGGGCCGCGCTCGCGGTGTGCGGCCTCGCGCTGTGGACCGAGCCGGTGCTGCAGAACCTGGACTTCGGCCAGGTCAACATGGTGCTGCTCGCGCTCGTGCTCACCGACCTGGCGACCGATGACCGGCGCCCCTGGAAGGGCGTGGGCATCGGGCTCGCCGCGGGCCTGAAGCTCACGCCGGGCCTGTTCGTGGTGTATCTGCTGCTGACCCGCCGGTACCGGGCGGCCGGGGTGGCCGCGGCCGTCTTCGCCGCCACGGTCGCGGCGGGCTGGTGGGCGCTGCCGGGGGCGTCGGCGGACTTCTGGGGCGGGGCGTTCGCGGGCAGCGCGGGCGGCCGCGAGTACCTGGCGAACCAGTCGCTCAACGGCGTCTTCGTCCGCTTCGGCCTCGGCGGCGACGGCATCGGCGGGCCCGGCTGGGGCGCGCTGTGCGGGGTCCTCGCGGTGGTGGGGTTCGGGGCGGCGGCGCGGGCGTCGCGGCGGGGCCGGGAGCTGGTGGCGGTGTGCGTGGTGGGGGCGCTGACGCTGGTCTGCTCGCCGCTGTCGTGGACCCACCACTGGGTGTGGGTCGTGCCCGCGCTCGTCCTGGCGGCGGACACGGCGCTGCGGCGGCGGACGGCGGGCGCCTGGCTGTGGACCACTGGCCTGTTCGCGCTGTTCGCGGCGTGGCCGATCCGTATCGACGGCTTCGGCACCTGGGATCCGTCCCGGCCGCTGCTGCCCTACGGGCTGCTCTGGTACGTGCCCCACTGGAAGCGCGAGCTCGACTGGGATCCGTTCCACGCGGTCGTGGGCAACGCGTACGTCTGGGTGGGGGCGGGGTTCGTGGTGTGGGCGGCCGTCCGGTTCCGCGCGGTGCGCCCCAGGCCCGCCCCTTCCCACTCCGGGGGCGGCAGCCCCCGGCCCCCCGCTCAAAGACCATCGGCGCTGGCGCGCCTCGTCCTCAAACGCCGGACGGGCTGAAATACCAGCGCGGGCCTGGGGCGCCCCGCGAGGGCTACTGGGCCGCGCGGCTCGGTGCCGTGTCCGGGGCCGGGTCCACCGGCAGGTGCCCGGCGACGCCCTCGCCCCGGGCCCGCAGCCACGCCGTCGTCTCGCTGGGCGGCATGGCCGCGGCGACGAGCCACCCCTGCACCGCGTCGCACCCGAGGTCCCGCAGCCGCTCCCAGGTCTCGTCGTCCTCGACGCCCTCGGCGACGACGAGCAGGCCGAGGGAGTGGGCGAGGTCGACGGTGCAGCGGACGATCTCCGCGTCCTCGGTGTCCACGGCGAGCCGCGCCACGAACGAGCGGTCGATCTTCAGCTCGCTCACCGGCAGCCGCCGCAGGTGCACGAGCGAGGAGTACCCGGTGCCGAAGTCGTCGAGGGACATCTTCACGCCGTGCCCGGTCAGACCGGCGAGGGTGTCGGCGGCCCGCTGCGGGTCCTCGAGCAGGACGTGCTCGGTTATCTCCAGCTGGAGCGCGCCCGCGGGCACCCCGTGGCGGGCCAGGCGCGCGGCGACGGCGCCCGCGAAGCCGGGGGTGTGCACGTCGCGCGGCGAGACGTTCACCGCGACCGGGACGTTCAGGCCCTGCGCGCGCCAGCGTGCCACCTGGGCGAGGGCGGACTCCAGGACGTACTCGGTGAGGTGCGGCATGAGGCCGGAGGACTCGGCGATGGCGATGAACTCGTCCGGCGGGACCTTGCCGCGCTCGGGGTGCACCCAGCGCACCAGCGCCTCCAGGCCCGCCACCTCGCCGTCGAAGCGGACCTTCGGCTGGTAGTGCAGCTCCACGTCGCCCGCGTCCAGGGCGCGGCGCAGATCGCCGAGCAGACCGAGGCGGTCGGGGGTGTTGGAGTCGCGCTTGGACTCGTACACCTCCACGCCCGTGCGGTCCCGCTTGGCCTGGTACATCGCGACGTCCGCGCGGCGCAGGAGGCCCTCCGCGTCGAGCGCGTGGTCGGGGAAGACGGCGAGCCCGGCGCTGGCCTCCAGGACCAGGGTGAGGCCGTCCAGGTCGAGCGGGGAGCCGAGCGCGCCGACCAGCTGGCGGGCGACGCGCTGGGCGGACGTCGTGGAGTCGGCGACGGGCAGGAGCACCGCGAACTCGTCGCCGCCGAGCCGGGCCGCCTCCGCGCCGCGCGGCAGCGCGAGCCGCAGCCGGTCGGCGATCTGGAGCAGCAGCCGGTCGCCCGCGAGATGGCCGAGGGTGTCGTTGACCGAGCGGAAGCGGTCCATGTCGATGAGCATCAGCGCGGAGCGGGCGCCGATCCGCTCGGCGTCGTCCAGGGCCGTCCAGGTCCGCTCCAGGAGCCACTGCCGGTTGGGCAGTCCGGTGAGCGGGTCGCGCAGCTGCTCCTCCGCTCTGGCGCGGGCGATCCACAGCGTGGAGTCGAGGGCGACGAGCGGAATCGTGAAGAGCGGCAGGAGCAGCGGCAGCGACATCGCCACGACGCAGATCAGCGGGGCGATGCCGAGCAGGGCCACGCCGAGCAGGCCCTGGCGGACCAGGGCGGTGCGGGTGACGGTGGGCAGGGTGCCGGTGCCCGGGGCGTGCACGTACCAGAGCAGGACGCGGGTGACCGCCAGGTAGGCGACGGCGACGAGGGCGACCTCGGGCGCCGTGTACAGGTCCCAGGTCTCGGGGTTCCAGGGGGCGTCGGCGGCCGGTGCGGTGCCGAACGCGGCCAGCGTGAGCGCGCCCGCGCCGATGCCGAGGATGTCGACGGCGCCGTGCAGCACGCCTTGGCGCCAGCGGTGTCTGCGGGCGACGCCCACGAGGACGACGAGGGTGAGGCTGACCATGCCCGCGGGCATCCAGCCGTACAGCAGCAGGACCGCGACGGTCAGGGCGCCGCCGGAGCCGGTGCCGCCCCACCAGCGGTCGCGGCCGAGCGCGACGAGGTGGCCGACGATGAGGCCGGTCAGGACGGCGAGCGACCAGCCGACCGTGCCGGAGGGGAACAGCGGGTGGCCGCCGGTGAAGGCGTGGAAGAAGCCGGTGCCGAGCACGATCGCGGCGGCCGCGACGACGACGGCGGGCAGCAGCTGCCAGCCCCTGCCGTCGGCCTCCGCCCCGTCCGGGTCCCGCTCGGGCCCCGGACCGCCGCGCCAGCGTCCGCGCCGCCCGGTCGTGGTGGTGGCCCGCACCGCGACGGGCGCTTGGCCCGCGCCGGGCGCCGCGGCGCGCGCGACGGGTCCGTCCGCTTCGCCGGTCGCGCCCCGCGCGCAGGACGCCGCCGCGCCACCGGCCGTCTCCCGCGCGGGGGTTGGGGCCGCGGCACCGCTCACCGCACTTCGCCGCGCGTCCTCGGCACTCGCCGTCACACCAGCCTCCGCCGGGCCTGCCGCTCCCTGACCTCCAGCTCCCCGCCCGGACGCATACCGTCCGCTCCGCCCCGGTCCTTCCTCAACTGACCTACCCAGAATGGCCGTTGCTCCCCCATGGGAGCCGTCACCAGGGCCGGAAACACCCGTTCCGCAGCCGAGACCCGTCCCCCAGGCGGCCGTTGAGGCCTCGTCAAGGGTGCCGCCCGCGGTGGTCCACGCGCGTTCGCGGGGGCGCGGCGCCGGGGCCTGGGCGCCCTGTCCGGACCGCTCGTCGACGGTGGGCGGGGCGGCGCGCGCGGGGCGGGAGGCGCGGCGGGGCCGCAGGGCGCCGATTCCGCGCCGCAGGCGCGACCGCAGCCATGAGTCCGGGGCGACGCTCTCGGTCGGTTCCATTCCCGTCCCTCTCACAGCCGGCGGTGCCCACGCCACGCGGACTCGAGTCCTAGACAGCCGCGTCTGAAAACCTTTCCTCTGCTCTCGGCGAGCAGGCGATGCCCCATCCCGCAACGGGGCACGGCAGGCGCACACCTCAACAGTAGGCCGCAGAAGGCTTCCACGGGCAGCGGTCGTCTACGGTTGCCCGAATGCGACCCGGCCACCCGTATGCATCTGGTATGCGCTGAACGGGTGGCCTTCAACCGCTACTCTTCGGTCGGAAGCGCGACCTCCCGGGCGGCGTCCGCCCCTTGTTCGAGCAGGACCGCGAAGCCGTCCTCGTTCAGCACCGGAACCTTCAGTTGCATGGCCTTGTCGTACTTCGAACCGGGGTTGTCCCCCACTACGACGAATCCGGTCTTCTTTGAAACGGAACCGGTGACTTTCGCTCCGCGGCTCTGCAGCGCCTCTTTCGCGCCATCCCGGGTGTGGTTCAGGAGCGTTCCGGTGACGACGACGGTGAGCCCTTCGAGCGGCCGGGGGCCCTCGTCCTCGGCGCCGCCCTCCTCCTCCATGCGGACCCCGGCGGCGCGCCACTTGCGGATGATCTCCTGGTGCCAGTCCTCCGCGAACCACTCCTTGAGCGACTTCGCGACGGTCTCGCCGACGCCGTCGGTGTTCTTCAGCTCCTCCTCCGTGGCCTGCTCGATGCGGTCGATCGAGCGGAACTCGCGGGCCAGCGCCTCGGCGGCGACGGGGCCGACGTGACGGATCGACAGGCTGGTGAGCACGCGGGCCAGGGGGCGTTCCTTGGCGGCGGCGATGTTCTCCAGCATGGCGAGGGCGTTCTTGCGCGCGCCGCCCTCCTGGTTGGCGAAGACCAGGGCGACCTTCTCCTCGCCGGTCTCCGGGTCGCGCTTGGGCAGGCCGCTGGTCTGGTCGAGGACGTGGGCCTTGATGGGCAGGAGCTGCTCGATGGTGAGGTCGAACAGGTCACCCTCGTTGGCCAGCGGCGGCTCGGCGGGCTCCAGGGGGTCGGTCAGGGCGGCGGCGGAGACATAGCCGAAGTGCTCGATGTCCAGGCACTTGCGGCCCGCCAGATAGAACATCCGCTCGCGCAACTGGGCCCGGCAGGTGCGGGCGTTGGGGCAGCGGAGGTCGATGTCCCCCTCCTTCATGGCCCGCAGGGCCGTGCCGCACTCGGGGCACTCGGCGGGCATGACGAACTCGCGCTCGCTGCCGTCGCGCAGGTCGGCGACGGGGCCGAGGATCTCCGGGATGACGTCACCGGCCTTGCGGATGACGACGGTGTCGCCGATGAGGACGCCCTTGGCCTTCACCACGTCCTGGTTGTGCAGGGTGGCGAACTCGACCTCCGAGCCCGCGACGGTGACGGGCTCCACCTGCGCGTACGGGGTGACGCGGCCGGTGCGGCCGACGCCGACCCGGATGTCGATCAGCTTGGTGTTGACCTCCTCCGGCGCGTACTTCCAGGCGATGGCCCAGCGCGGGGCGCGCGAGGTGGAGCCGAGGCGGCCCTGGAGCGGGATCTCGTCGAGCTTGACGACGACGCCGTCGATCTCGTGCTCGACGGAGTGGCGGTTCTCGCCGAAGTGGGCGATGAACTTCCGCACCTCGTCCAGGTCTTGGACGACCTTGTTGTGCCGCGCGGTGGGCAGGCCCCACTCGCGAAGGAGCTCATAGGCGTGCGACAGGCAGTCGATGTCGAAGCCCTCGCGGGCGCCGATGCCGTGCACCACCATGTGCAGCGGGCGGGTGGCCGTGACGCGGGGGTCCTTCTGGCGCAGCGAACCCGCCGCCGCGTTGCGCGGGTTGGCGAAGGGCTTGTCGCCCGCCGCCACCAGGCGGGCGTTCAGCTCCGCGAACCTCTTCATGGGGAAGAAGACCTCGCCGCGGATCTCCACGAGCGCGGGGACGCGGTCGCCCTGGAGGCGGTCGGGGATGTCGGTGATCGTGCGCACGTTCGGCGTGATGTCCTCGCCGGTGCGGCCGTCGCCGCGGGTGGCGGCGCGGGTGAGCCTGCCGTTCTCGTACGTCAGGTTCACCGCGAGGCCGTCGACCTTGAGCTCGCACAGGAAGTGGTACTCGCTGGTGCCGACCTCCTTGGCGACGCGCTCGGCCCAGGCGGCCAGACCCTCGTCGTCGAAGGCGTTGTCGAGCGAGAGCATGCGCTCGCGGTGCTCGACGGAGGCGAAGTCCGTCTCGTAGGAACCGGCGACCTTCTGCGTCGGCGAGTCGGGCGTGCGCAGCTGCGGGTGCTCGTCCTCCAGCGCCTCCAGCGAGCGCAGGAGCGTGTCGAACTCGGCGTCGCTGATGACCGGTTGGTCCTTCACGTAGTACCGGAAGCGGTGCTCCTCGATCCGCTCGGCCAGCTGGGCGTGCTGCTCGCGCGCCTCGGCCGGCACCGCGCCTTCCTGTTCGACAGCCACCGTCTCGTCCTCCCGTTTACCTTCAGACCCGTTACTCAGGGTTGTCCGCGAGTGATCTCGCCGCCCGGGCGCAGTGCGCGAGCGCCGCACGGGCATATGCGGGCGAAGCGCCCGCGAGACCGCACGACGGGGTGACCGCGACCGACTCCGCGAGCGATCCCGGAGGCAGCCCCAGCCTGCGCCACAACGTCCTGACACCCATGACGCTACCGGCAGGGTCTGACAACGGGCCTGCCGTGCCCGGCACGACACCGGCGAACAGCTTCGTCCCGGCCTCGATGGCCTCACCAAGGATTTCGTCGTCACGCTCGGTGAGCAGGGAGAAGTCGAACGACAGGCCGTGCGCACCCGCCCTGCGCAGCAGCGCGAACGGCACGTCGGGCGCGCAGGAGTGCACCACGACGGGCCCTTCGTGGACGCCCATCACCTCGCGCAGCGCGCTCTCCACGACCTGGCGGTCCACCGCCCGGTGAGTGCGGTACTCGCTGGCGGTCTTGATCCGGCCGCGCAGCACGGCGGTGAGCGACGGCTCGTCGAGCTGGAGCACGAGGCGCGCGCCCGGCACCCGCTTCTGCACGTCCGCGAGGTGGGCGCGCAGGCCCTCGGCGAGCGACACGGCGAGGTCGCGGCAGGCGCCAGGGTCGGAGACGGCCGCCTCGCCGTTCCTCAGCTCCAGGGCGGCGGCGAGCGTCCAGGGCCCGACGGCCTGCACCTTCAGCGGGCCCTCGTAGCCCTGCGTGAACTCCTCCAGGGCGTCGAGGTCCTCCCCCAGCCAGGACACCGCGCGCCGCGTGTCCCGGCCCGGCCGGTCGCCGACGCGCCAGCCGCTGGGCTCCACGCGCGCGTACACCTCGACGAGCAGCCCGGCGGTGCGGCCGATCATGTCGGCGCCGGGTCCGCGCGCGGGCAGCTCCGCGAGGTACGGCGTGCCCTGGCCGGGCTCCGCGAAGGTGCCGGTGACGGTCTTCGCGGTCTCACGGGCGTCGCCGCCCGGCATGGATCCGACGCCGGTGGCCACGCCCCACCACTGGGTGCCGTCCTGCATCGCGCTCACCGTCCCGGCCGCACCGTCAGGTCGTTGACCTCGGCGTCGCGCGGCAGGTCGAGGGCCATCACGATCGTCGTGGCCACGGACTCGGGGTCGATCCACTGCCCGGCGTCGTACTCCTTGCCCTCCTGCTGGTGCACCTTGACCTGCATGGGGCTCGCCGTGCGGCCGGGGTAGACGGAGGTGACGCGGACGCCGTTGCCGTGCTCCTCGTTGCGCAGGGAGTCGGCGAGGGCCTTCAGGCCGTGCTTGGAGGCGGCGTAGGCGGACCAGTCGGCGCTCGCGCGCAGGCCCGCCCCGGAGTTCACGAAGACCACGTGGCCCTGGGTGACGCGGAGTTGGGGCAGGAAGTGCCGGGTCAGCTCGGCGGGCGCGATCAGGTTCACGTTCAGCTGGTGGCGCCAGGCCTTGGGGGTGAGCTCGCCGACCGGGCCGAGGTCGACGACGCCCGCGATGTGCAGCAGGGAGTCCACGCGGCCCGGGAGCGCCTGGTGCGAGAAGGCCCAGGAGAGCCGGTCCGGGTCGTTCAGGTCGCCGACGAGGGTGCTCGCGCCCGGGAACTCGGCGGCGAGCTCCTTGGCGCGGCCCGCGTCGCGCGCGTGCAGCACGAGGTCGTCGCCGCGCGCGTGGAGACGGCGGGCCACGGCGGCGCCGATGCCGGAGCCCGCCCCGGTGATCACATGAGTTGCCATGCGCTTATGGTCGCATTCCGGTCGCGTGTGCCCGGACCGCGAGCCGGAGGTACGCGACCGGGGCGGGTCCGGCGGCCGGGGGCGGGTCCGGCGGCCGGGCGGGCCGGGGCGCCTCCGGGGGCGGCGGGTGCCCCCTGGCCCCGCCAGGGCTCAGCGCACGCCCGTGGACTCCTCCAGGTAGGCCAGCGCGCCCACCGGCTCCTCGGCGAAGAACACCAGGTCGGTCAGCGGCACCGGCAGGAAGCCCTCGTCCTCCATGCGGCGGAACTGCTGCTTCAATCCGTCGTAGAAGCCCGCCGTGTTGAGCAGCACCACTGGCTTGTCCTGCTTGCCGTGCTTCTTCAGCTCCAGGATCTCGGTGGCCTCGTCGAGGGTGCCCGTGCCGCCGACCATGACCACGACCGCGTCGGCCTTCTCCAGGAGCAGCGCCTTCCGCTCGGCGAGGTCCTCGGCTATCACCATGTCGTCCACGCCCGGCCGGGCCTTGGCGGCGAGGAAGTCGACGGAGACCCCCACGAGACGGCCGCCCGCCTCCTGCACGCCGTCCGCCACAACCTTCATCAGGCCCACGTCCGAGCCGCCCCACACCAGGGTGTGGCCGCCCTTGCCCAGCAGCTCGGCGAACTCGCGGGCGGGGCGGGTGTAGGTCTCGGACAGGTCGGCGGCGGAAAGGAAGACGCAGATGTTCATGGGCTCACCGTACGTGCCGCCACTGACAGCCCGGCTGGCGGCGGGCGGGGGGCGGCAGGGGGCAGGCGGCGGAAGAAGACCGCCGCCGCGCGCGCTGTACGAGGCGTACGAGGCCCTTCGAAGCCCTATGAGGCTCTACGAGGCTCTACGAAGCGACCCAAGCGAAAGGGATGACCGTGACCGCAGGACATCGCATCACCATCGAGCAGGGCACGCAGCACGTGCGCGTGGAGCACGACGGGCAGGTCGTGGCGGAGAGCAAGCGCCCCCTGGTGCTGCGCGAGACGGGCTGCCCGGTGCGCTACTACCTGCCGCCACAGGACGTGCGCACCGATCTGCTCACACCGTCCGGCACGCACACGTACTGCCCCTTCAAGGGCACGGCCTCCTACTGGTCGCTGCCGGGCGGCGAGGACCAGGTGTGGGCGTATCCGGAGCCCAAGGCCGAGGTGGCCGAGATCAAGGACCACCTGTGCTTCTACGGGGCCGAGGAGGTGGCCGAGGCCTCCTGAGGGACGGCCGTGAACGTCCTGCGGTAGGCGGCGGGCGACACGCCGAGCACGGAACGCATGTGCTGCCGCAGGGAGTTGGCGGTGCCGAACCCGGCGCGGTGGGCCACCAGGTCGATGGAGAGGTCGCTGGTCTCCAGTAGATGGCGGGCGACCTCGATGCGCTGGGCCGTGAGCCAGCGGCCCGGCGTGGTGCCCACCTCGTCGCGGAACCGGCGCGTGAACGTGCGCAGGCTCATGCGCGCGTGGTCCGCCATCTCACCGAGCGTCAGCGGCTCCTGGAGGCGTTCGAGCGCCCACGCGCGCGTGGGCGCCGTGGTGGCGACCGTGGGCTCGGGGACGGGCCGTTCGATGTACTGGGCCTGTCCGCCGTCGCGCCACGGCGGCACGACGCAGCGGCGGGCCACGTGGTTGGCGACGGCGCTGCCGTGGTCGCGGCGCACCAGGTGCAGGCACAGGTCGACCCCGGCGGCGACGCCCGCCGAGGTGAGGATGTCGCCGTCGTCCACGAAGAGCACGTCCTCGTCGAGCCGTACGCGCGGGAACTCGCGCCGGAAGCGCTCGGCGACCTGCCAGTGCGTCGTCGCGGGCCGCCCGTCGAGCAGCCCCGCCGCCGCCAGGACGAACGAGGCGCTGCAGAACGACACCAGGCGCGTGCCCGGGCGCACCCGCGCGAACGCGGCGGCCAGCGGCGCGGGCAGGCCGTCGGCCGCCGATGCCCGGTCGCAGGGGGTCGCGGGCGGGATCACCACGGTGTCGGCGTCCCCGAGCGCCTCGGGGCCGTGCTCGACGGCCACGGAGAAGCCCGCGTCGGTCCACACGGGGCGCCCGTCCGCCGTGCACACCACGACCTCGTACAGCGGCCGCCCCGCCGCGTCCTCCGCGTTGCCGAAGACGCGCGAGGCGATGCCCAGCTCGAAGGCGTACACGCCGTCCAGGGCCAGGACGGCGACGCGGTGGGGGCGGCCGGGTGCGGTGAACGAGCTCATGGCCAGATCCTGTCACATCATGGCCAAACTGCCAGCACCACGGTGGGCCGCCGGGCCGCACGCTGGTGATCGCCCGCCGGTACTCCGGCGCCCGCTCACCGCAAAGGATCAAGACCAATGAGCTCCCCCAGCGACCACCCGGCCCCCTCGACCCTCTCGACGACCTCGACGACCTCGACGCCCCCGGCCCACTCGCCCCGCCCGACCATGCGTGCCGTCAGCCCGCGCGCGTGGGGCGCCCCCGACGTCCTGGTCACCGTAGAGGTGGACCGCCCCGAGCCGGGGCTCACCGAGATCCTGGTCAAGGTGCACGCGGCGGGCGTGAACCCCGTCGACTGGAAGACGCGTGCCGCGGGCGCGTTCGGCACCTGGGGCGACACGCCGATCCTCGGCTACGACGTCTCGGGAACCGTCGAGGCCGTGGGCCCCGGGGTGACCCTCTTCGCGCCGGGTGACGAGGTGTTCGGCATGCCACGCTTCCCGGAGCAGGCGGGCGGCTACGCCGAGTACGTGACCGCGCCCGCGCGCCGCTTCGCGCGCAAGCCCGCCGCCGTCGACCACGTCCAGGCGGCCGCTCTGCCGCTGGCCGCGCTGACCGCCTGGCAGGGCCTGGTCGAGACGGCGGGCCTGCGCGCCGGGCAGCGGGTCCTGATCCACGCCGCCGCGGGCGGTGTGGGCCACCTGGCCGTGCAGATCGCCAAGGCGCACGGCGCGTACGTCATCGGCACGGCGCGCGCCGACAAGCACGACTTCCTGCGGGGCCTCGGCGCGGACGAGCTGATCGACTACACGACGACGGACTTCGCGCAGGCGCTGCGGGACGTCGACGTCGTCCTGGACGGGGTCGGCGGCGAGTACGGCCCCCGGTCGCTGCCCGTCCTTCGCCGGGGCGGCCACCTGGTCACCCTCCCCGACCCGGGCGGGCTCCCCGACGCCGCGCGGGCGGCGGAGCTCGG
Organism: Streptomyces sp. NPDC043996; assembly: GCF_056435225.1. Lineage (NCBI taxonomy): Bacteria > Bacillati > Actinomycetota > Actinomycetes > Kitasatosporales > Streptomycetaceae > Streptomyces > Streptomyces sp. NPDC043996. Next base: position 288,203 of record NZ_JBWKEY010000012.1, read on the forward strand.
CGTCCACGCGGGCTGGACGGTCGTCGAGCCCGACCGCCACGGCATGCTGGAGATCGCCCGCCTGGTGGAGGAGGGCAAGCTGCGCGCGGAGATCGACAAGGTGCTGCCCCTGGAGAACGCGGCCGAGGCGCACGCCTACGGAGAGCGCGGCCGCACCCAGGGCAAGATCGTGCTCCAGGTGACCTGACCGGCCGCGCCCCCTTCAGGCCGCGCTCAGCGGCTCAGCAGGGCCGCGACGAGGGGCCGTCGTAGCGTGCCCAGAGCGCCCGCCAGTCGCGGTCGTACAGGACGATGTTGGAGTCCGCCTGAACCCGCAGCCACGCGTCCCGGCCGCCGCACCCGTGCGTCCCCAGGTTCCACAGGGGATTGCCCTGGCCGTCGTAGACGACGACGTTCCCGTCCCGCTGCATCCACAGCGACACGTTCCAGCCGCGGGTGTCGGTCTCCCAGACCGGGGTGTACTTGGTGACGTCGTGGTCGTAGAGGACGACGTTGCCGTCGTCCTGGACCCACAGCTCGTACCAGCGCCACCCCAGCTCGATGCTGACCGCAATGTACTTGTTCCGGGTGAGGCACTCCCCCGGCTTCAGGTAGTCGTGGTAGCCCCAGCCCTGCGGGGGTGTGGAGCAGCCGGAGTCGGGGAAGGCCGACGGCTTCACCGCGCCTTTGGAGCGCACCGGCCCCGAGAGGAGCCCCTTCTTCCTGGCCTCCTGGAGCGTGGGCAGGCCCTTCAGGGGCGCCGACGGCAGCGTGGGGACCTTGTCGCCCTTCTTCGGGCGGACGGACTTCGGGGGGACCGGGTGGGGTGCCGTGGGCGCGCTCGCCCGGGTGGCATCGGGGCGCGACTGGGCCGTGGCGGCGGGAGCCAGGGACCCCAGGGCGAGGACGGCGGTGAGCGCCGTGGTGACCAGAGTGGTGCGGCGGTTCATGGAGGTGTCGGCTTTCGTCAGCACGGGCGGGTGGAGGGGCCGTCGAAGCGCGCCCAGAGGGGGCCCCAGTCGCGGTCGTAGAGGACGAGGTTGGCGTCCGCCTGGACCCGCAGCCACGCGCCCCAGTCGCCGCACCCGTGCGTCCCCAGGTTCCACAGGGGATTGCCCTGGCCGTCGTAGACGACGACGTTGCCGTCCCGCTGCATCCACAGCGACACGTTCCAACCACGGGTGTTGGTCTGCCAGACCGGTCGGTAACCCGAGTCGTTCCTGTAGAGGACGACGTTGCCGTCCTCCTGGACCCACAGCTCGTACCACATCAGGGTGTGGATGTAGGCGGCGATGAACTTGCCCTGGGTCAGGCACTCACCGGGCTTGAGGTAGTCGTGGTAGCCCCAGCCCTGCGGCGGTTCGGAGCAGTTCGCTTCGGGGAAGGCCTGCGCCGTCACCCCGCCCTTGGACTTCACCGGCCCCGCCAGGAGCCCCTTCTTCTTGGCCTCCTGGAGCGTGGGCAGGCCCTTCAGGGGCGCCGACGGCAGCACGGGGACCTTCTTGTCGCCCTTCTTGAGCTGGACGGCCTTCGGGGGCCCCGGGTGGGACGGCGTGGGCGTGGTCGCCCGCGGGGCGTCCGGGCGCGGCTGGGCCACGGCTCCGGTCGCCAGGGTGCCGAGGGCGAGGGTGGCGGCGAGCGCTGCCGTGAAGAGGGACGCTCCGCGTCGGGCAGCGCGCGCCGGGGGTCTGCTGGAGATCATGCGGCCATGTCACCGCATGATGATCAACGGCTGGTCAACGCGGCATAAATGAGGCCCCGGGGGATCAGACGGCCGCCGCCCGAGCCCCGGAGGGTCAGACAGCCGCCGCCGCGGCCCGCCGCGTCGTGGCGATCGTCGCCGAGCCCACCACACGCGTGCCGTCGTACAGGACGATCGCCTGGCCGGGGGCGACGCCCCGCACCGGCTCCGCGAAGGAGACCCGCAGCTCGCCGTCGGCCGTCAGCTCCGCCGTGACCGGCGTCTCGTCGCCGTGGGCGCGCAGCTGCGCGGTGTAGGTGCCCACTCCGGAGGGGGCCGCCCCGCACCAGCGGGGCTTGATGGCCGTCAGGGCGGTCACGTCCAGGGCGGCGGCGGGGCCGACCGTCACCGTGTTGTTCACCGGCGAGATGTCCAGGACGTAGCGCGGCTTGCCGTCGGGGGCGGGCGTGCCGATCCTGAGGCCCTTGCGCTGGCCGATGGTGAAGCCGAACGCGCCCTCGTGGGAGCCGACGACCGCGCCGGACTCGTCGACGATGTCGCCCTCGGCCTTGCCGAGGCGGGAGGCGAGGAAGCCCTGGGTGTCACCGTCGGCGATGAAGCAGATGTCGTGGGAGTCCGGCTTCTTCGCGACCGCGAGGCCCCGGCGCTCGGCCTCCGCGCGGATCTCGTCCTTCGTCGTCACCGTGTCGCCGAGCGGGAACAGCGCGTGGGCGAGCTGGCGGTCGTCCAGGACGCCGAGCACGTACGACTGGTCCTTGGCCATGTCCGAGGCGCGGTGCAGCTCGCGCGTGCCGTCCTCGCGGACGATCACCTGCGCGTAGTGGCCGGTGCAGACCGCGTCGAAGCCGAGGGCGAGGGCCTTGTCCAGGAGCGCGGCGAACTTGATCTTCTCGTTGCAGCGCAGGCAGGGGTTGGGGGTGCGCCCGGCCTCGTACTCGGCGATGAAGTCCTCGACGACGTCCTCGCGGAAGCGCTCGGCGAGGTCCCAGACGTAGAACGGAATGCCGATGACGTCGGCGGCGCGGCGCGCGTCACGGGAGTCCTCGATGGTGCAGCACCCGCGCGCGCCGGTGCGGAACGACTGCGGGTTCGCCGAGAGCGCGAGGTGCACGCCGGTCACGTCGTGCCCGGCTTCGGCGGCGCGGGCGGCGGCGACGGCGGAGTCCACACCGCCGGACATGGCGGCGAGGACACGGAGCGGGCGGCTGGTGCGCGGCGGGGTCTGCGAAGTCATAGCCCTAACAGGGTACGGGTCGACGGGAACCTCCCGCCCGTTCGTATCCGTTGACGATCACATGGGGGACGAGAGCGAGAAGGACGAGACCGAGAAGGGCTCAGGCACGGACGGCGGCGCGAGCGTGCCTCCCGAGCCCCGGCGCGGCCCGGGCAGGCGCGCCCTGCTGATCGGCGGCGCCGCGGTGGGCCTCGGCGCCGCCGTCCTGGCCCGGGACGAGCTGGGCCGCCTGTGGTGGCGCCTGCCCGGGGTGGTGAAGAAGCGCGAGGAGGGCGCGGTGGACGCCCCCGGCGCCCAGTGGATAGCGGCCTCCAGCGCGAACTGGCGGCGCGCGGACCGCCCCTCCGACTACGACATCGACCGCGTGGTGATCCACGTGGTCCAGGGCGGGTACGCGACGGCGCTGAAGGTGTTCAAGGACCCGGGCCACGGCGCCGCCGCGCACTACGTGGTCCGCAAGGACGGCCACATAGCGCAGATGATCCGCGAGCTCGACGTGGCGTTCCACGCGGGCAGCAGGGACATGAACGAACGCAGCGTGGGCATCGAGCACGAGGGCTTCGTCGACAAGAAGGAGTCCTTCACCCCCGCGATGTACGCGTCATCGGCGCGGCTCACGGCCGGGATCTGCGAGCGGTACGACATCCCGGTGGACCGCGAGCACATCATCGGCCACGTGGAGGTCGACGGCACGGACCACACCGACCCGGGACCGCACTGGGACTGGGACCGCTATCTGCGCCTCGTGCGGCGGGAACGGCACAGACCCGCCCGCTCCAGAGCGAGCGCGACGCCTAGCTGAGGCCCGCCGTCAGCTGAGGCCCGCCGTCCGCGCCCGCTCCACCGCGGGCCCGATCGCCGCCGCCACCGCGTCGACGTCCGCCTTGGTCGAGGTGTGGCCGAGGGAGAAGCGCAGCGTGCCGCGCGCGAGGTCGGGGTCGGTGCCGGTGGCGAGCAGCACATGGCTGGGCTGGGCGACGCCCGCGGTGCAGGCCGAGCCGGTCGAGCACGCGATGCCCTGGGCGTCCAGGAGCAGGAGCAGCGAGTCGCCCTCGCAGCCGGGGAAGGTGAAGTGGGCGTTGGCGGGCAGCCGGCCCGCGGGGTCCGGGTCGCCGCCGAGCAGGGCGTCGGGGACGGTGCCGCGGACCGCGGCGACGAGGTCGTCGCGCAGGGCGCCCACCTCCAGGGCGAACCGCTCGCGGCGCTCGGCGGCGAGCCGCCCGGCCACGGCGAAGGCGGCGATCGCGGGCACGTCGAGGGTGCCGGAGCGCACATGCCGCTCCTGGCCGCCGCCGTGGAGCACGGGCACGGGGCTGTAGGCGCGGCCGAGCAGCAGCGCGCCGATGCCGTAGGGGCCGCCGATCTTGTGGCCGGACACGGTCATCGCGGCGAGCCCGGACGCCTCGAAGTCGACGGGCACCTGCCCGAAGGCCTGGACGGCGTCGGCGTGCAGGGGCACGTCGAACTCGGCGCAGACATCGGCCAGTTCACGCACCGGCTGGAGGGTGCCGATCTCGTTGTTGGCCCACATGACGGTGGCGAGGGCGACGCTGGCGGGGTCGCGGGCGATGGCCTCGCGGAGGGCTTCGGGGTGCACGCGGCCGTACGCGTCGACGGGGAGGTACTCGACGGTGGCGCCCTCGTGCTCGCCGAGCCAGTCGACGGCGTCGAGGACGGCGTGGTGCTCGACGGGGCTGGCGAGGACCCGGGTGCGGGCCGGAGCACCTTCTCCGGCGTACCGCCGGGACCAGTACAGGCCCTTCACCGCGAGGTTGTCGGCCTCGGTGCCGCCGGAGGTGAACACCACTTCGCTGGGGCGGGCGCCGAGGGAGGCGGCGAGCGTCTCGCGGGACTCCTCGACGGTGCGCCGGGCCCGGCGGCCCGCCGCGTGCAGCGAGGAGGCGTTGCCGGTGGCGGAGAGCTGCGCGGTCATCGCCGCGATCGCCTCCGGGAGCATCGGCGTGGTCGCGGCGTGGTCGAGGTAGGCCATGGTGGGCACGATTCTACGAGCCGCGCCCCGGCGGCCGGACCCCGGTGGCCCGGTCCGGACCACGCCCCGGCGCGCGCGGTCCTGGTCAGCCCGCGAGGCTCCAGGAGACCGTGCCGTCGGCGACGACGAGAGCGGCGAGGAGGACGAGGTCGGCGACGCCGAGCCCGAGCCCGAGCAGCGCCCGGCCCCGCCGGGCGGTACCGCCCCGCAGGGCGGCGCAGGCGAGGGCGATCGCGACGGGCCCGAGCACGACGTTCAGGACGAGCAGACCGAGCAGCCCGAGGACGAAGGAGGCCACGGCCATGCCGTCGGTGTCCCGCCGCCCGACGGGCCGCGACCCGCCCCCCTCAGCGGACGGCTCAGCGGACGGCTCGGCGACCGGCTCCGTGGACGGCCCAGCCACCGGCTCCGTGGACGCCTCGGCGACCGGCTTCGCGGATGACTTCGCGCACGGCTTCAGCGCGGTGAGTTCCATGGTGCGACTCCTCGGGGTGAGGCGGATGTCGTACGAGACGGAGCACGCGCCGCTCAGCGGTGCCGCGCGCGGCGCTCGCGCACCGCGAAGACGGCGAGCCACAGCCCGATGACGGCGGCCAGGGCGAGCGTGACGGGCAGCGGGGTGTGCGCCACGGTGCCCAGGGCGACGCCTAGGAGCAGGAGGGCGGCGACGAGGAACAGCATGAGGGAACGCCTCTCTTCGGTGAACGCTTGTGGTTACAACTGTTCACTGACTAGTCAGCCTACTCGTCTCGCGGCTTTCAAAACTCGGAGAACAGTTGTTAACTGCATGGCATGAGTCACACCCTCGACGGCCGCCCCGTCGGCGCCCGGCAGGCCCAGAAGCAAAAGACCAGGCAGGCACTCCTGGACGCCGCCCTCGGCCTCCTGGCGGAGCAGAGCCTGTCCAGCCTCGGCCTGCGCGAGGTCACCCGCGCCGTCGGCGTCGCGCCCACCGCCTTCTACCGGCACTTCCGCGACACCGCCGACCTCGGCGTCGCCCTGGTCGAGGAGGCGCTCGGCAGCCTGCACACGACGCTCGGGGCGATGCTGGCGGCGACCGGGGACGGCGAGGAGCGCATCGCGGGCGCGGTCGAGCTGATCGCCTCGTACGTGCGCGCGCACCCGGCCCACGTCCGCTTCATCGCGCGCGAGCGGCACGGGGGCGTGAAGGCCGTACGGGAGGCGATCGGCGACCAGCTCGCGCTGTTCGCGCGGGAGGTGGCGACGCAGTTCGCCACGGAGCCGGAGGCGGCGGGCTGGAGCGGGGACGACCTGCTGATGCTCGCGCGGATGTACGTGGACCACATGGTGATGACGGCGTCCGCGCTCCTGGAGACCGACGACGAGCGCGCGGTCAGCGACACGGCCCGCAGCCAGCTGCGCCTCGTGGGCCTGGGCCGCCAGCACTGGCTCGACACGCCGGACGACGGCGGCAAGGAGCCGACGGCACCCGGGCCGTCGACGCGCACGCCCCGCGGGCCCTCGACGATCACGTAAGGGGCGACTAGCCTCTTCACTCATGACAAGCGCCCACGCCGACTGGACCCTCGACCAGACCTTCGCCTCCTCCTCCGGCGCCGTCCGCTGGGCCGCGCTCGGCCCCGAGGACGCGCGGCCCGTCGTCCTGGTGCACGGCACGCCCTTCTCGTCGTACGTGTGGCGGGGCGTCGCGAGGGCCCTCGCGCGCGAGCACCGCGTGTACGTGTGGGACCTGCCCGGCTACGGCGCCTCGGAGATGCGCCCCGGGCAGGACGTGTCCCTGGCCGCGCAGGGCGGGGTGCTCACCGAACTGCTCGCCCACTGGGGCCTGGAAGGACCGCGGGGCCCGGCCGTCGTCGCCCATGACTTCGGCGGCTGCGTCGCGCTGCGCGCCCACCTGCTGCACGGCGCCCGCTACGACCGCCTCGCCCTCGTCGACCCGGTGGCACTCGCCCCCTGGGGCTCGCCCACGTACCGGCTGCTCGGTGAGCACGCCGAGGTGTTCGGGCAACTGCCGCCCGCGCTGCACGAGGCGTTGGTACGGGAGTACGTGGGCTCGGCGAGCCACCGCGGCCTGCACCCCGGCGTGCTGGACCGCCTGGTCGCGCCCTGGTGCACCGAGGCGGGCAGGCCCGCGTTCTACCGGCAGATCGAGCGGAACGACCAGCGCTTCACCGACGAGATCCAGGGCCGGTACGGGGAGTTGGCGCTGCCCGTCCTCATCTGCTGGGGCACCGAGGACACCTGGATCCCGGTGGCGCGCGGGCACGAGCTCGCCGGGCTCGTGCCCGGCGCCGAGCTGCGGCTCATCGAGGGCGCGGGACATCTCGTACAAGAAGACGCCCCGGCGGAACTCACGGGCGAGCTCGGTCGTTTCCTCAGTGCGGGCCTCTGACGGATCTCATTGGTACAGAGCGGTGACGGCCTCGGCGGCCCGCGCCAACTCCTCCCGCGCCACCGGCGGCGAAAGAACCTCCACCTGGTCGGCGAAGGGCAGCAGCGTCCGCACCGCCCCCACCGCCTCCAGGCCGAGGAGCACGGTGACCCACTCCCCCGCACCGACGTCACCGTCGAGCACCCGCAGCAGCGCGCCCCCGTGCAGCCGCAGGAACATGCCATAGCGCTCGCGCCGCACCCGCGCCGTCACCTCGACACCGCCCGCGCGCCGTTCGACGCTCCGCTTCAGCGCCTCCCAGGCGTCGGCGAGCTCCACGCCCGCGCGGCGCCGCACCGGCGCGTCGGTGAGCTCCGCCGCGCGCACCCGGTCGGCACGGAACAGCCGCGGCCCGCCCCGCAGATCGGCCACCAGGTACCAGACGCCCGCCTTGGACACCAGGCCGTAAGGATCGACGGTGTACGTCCGCGGCTCGCTCGAACCGCCGTGCGCGTACCGCACCCGCAGGCGCCGGTCGGCGAACACCGCGTCCTGGAGCACCCCGAGGTGATCCGCGGAAGGACCCGCCCCCGGGCCGCGCGCCCAGCGCGAGGCGTCCACCAGGATCCGGCGGCTCGTCAGTTCGGCGGCCGGGCGGTGCGGCGCGGGCAGCGCCGCCATCACCTTGCGCAGCGCGGAGCCAAGGGCCGCGTCCAGGCCGAGGGCGGCGTGCGCGCCCCGCGCGGCCAGCAGGAACAGGGCGCGGGACTCATCGGCGGTCAGCCCCGTGACGTCCGTGCGGTAGCCGGGAAGCAGAGCGATCCCGCCGTGCCGCCCGCGCTCGGCGTACACCGGGACACCGGCCGCCGACAGCGCCTCGACGTCCCGGTAGATGGTGCGCACGGACACCTCAAGACGCTCGGCGAGCTCATGCGCGGGCACCCGCCCACGGGTCTGGAGCAGCAGCAGGATCGAAAGCAGCCGGTCGGACTTCACACGCCCAAGGATCGCGCAGCGCGAACACCGGCAGAGGCACCGGCACCGGCACCCGCACCCACACCCACACCCACACCCACACCCGGCGGGACGGCCCGAGCGACACGAGACACCCCTGAGCGGCACGAGGCGATCCAAAAGCGACGGGAAACACTCCTCACGTCTTCCCAAATTCTGCTTATGATTCGCAGGTGTTCGACTCCCGGCACATCAGGTCCTTCCACGAAGTGGTCCGCACCGGCTCCTACTCGGCCGCGGCCCGCTCGCTCGGCTATACGCAGCCCGCGATCACCCAGCAGATGAAAGCGCTCGAACGGTCCGCGGGCACGGTCCTGTTCACCCGCGTCGGCCGCCGCATGCGGCTGACCGAGGCGGGCGAGGCGCTGTCCCGGCACGCGGGCGTCATCCTCGGCAACATCGACGCGGCCCAGCAGCAGATGAACGCGATCACCCGGCTGCGCACCGGCCGCGTCCGCCTGTGCGCGTTCCCGAGCGCCACCGCCACGCTGATACCGGAGGCGCTGGCCCGCCTCGCCCGCGTCCACCGCGGCATCCGCGTCGAGCTCCAGGAGTACGAGCCGCCGGAGTCGCTGCAGCGCCTGGTGCACGGCGACGCCGACATCACGCTGGCCTTCACCTATCCCGGCCTGCGCGAGGAGGTGCCGGACGAGGTCGTGGAAGTACCGCTGATGGAGGACCAGTTGACGGTCCTGATGCCGACCGGGCACCCGCTGGCGCGGCGCCGCTCGGTGCGGCTCGCCGACCTGTCGCAGGAGCGCTGGATCGCCGGGTGCCTGCGCTGCCGGGCCAACTTCCTGCACGAGTGCGCCGAGCAGGGCTTCGCCCCTGACATCGCCTTCACCACGGACGACAACCTCGTCATCCAGAGCCTCGTCTCCGAAGGGCTCGGCATCGCGATGATGCCGGGGCTCGTCCTGAACTTCCTCTGCCACCGCTCCGTCACCGGCCGCCCCCTGGACCCGGCGTCACGGCGGCAGGTGTCCGCGTACGTGCTCCGGGAGCACCTGCGGATTCCCGCGACGGCCCTCGTCCTCGACGAGCTGAAGGCGGTGGCGGCGAACCGCGTCGGCTGCTGAGCGCACCGACCCGGCCGGGCCTCGACGCGCGCCGACCTGTCAAAGCCTCAACCCATAAGCATTTTTTGACTGTCCGCGAAGAAACTGTCGTTGGACGTAATGAGTGGTGCGCGCGACGCTGCCCGTATGACCACCCCCACCGCGCACCACGCCAAGCCGATACGCACCACCGACCGGCTCGACGCGCTCGTACGCGACATCCGCGAGGCCGTCGGCCGCGGCCTGCCGCCGGATCTGACGGCCTATCTCGTCGGTGAGCGCCTGGCCCCGCACCTCGGCGCGGACGACCTGCTCGCCCCCGAGCACCGCGAGAGCCACGCCGACCGCTACCGCCAGCACCTCCTGCACGCCGAGGCCGACGGCAGCTTCTCCGTCGTCGCCCTGGTCTGGCTGCCCGGCCAGCGCACGTCCGTCCACGACCACGTCTCGTGGTGCCTCACCGGCGTGCACGAGGGCGAGGAGCACGAGCGGCGCTACCGGCTCGTGCCCGCGGCGGGGCCCGCCACCTCCGCGCGGCTCATCGCCACCGAGGACGTCGTCAACCCCACCGGCGCGGTCTGCGGCTTCGCCCCTCCCGGCGACATCCACCGGGTGTGGAACGCGGGCGACGGGCGCGCGATCTCCCTGCACGTCTACGGCGCGGACATCTCCCGCCTGGGCAGCAGCGTGCGGCGGGTCTACGACCTTCCGGCCGACCGCTGATGGCGCTGCTCGGCCACCGCCCGGCGAAGGCGGCACCTCCCGCGCCGGTCCCGCCCTCCGCGCCGGGGCCGCTCCCGGGGCTCGCGCTCGCCGCGGGCGCGGTCGCGCTCGCCTGGCTGACCCACCGCCTCGTGCCCGGCCTGCCGATGCTGACCGTCACCATCGTGCTCGGCCTCGCCGCCGCGCACGCGCCCGGCACCCGCGCCCTGGTGCGCGGCGCCGCGCGGCCCGGGCTCACCTTCGCCGCGAAGCGCCTGATGCGGGTCGGCGTCGTCCTGCTCGGCCTCAAGCTCAGCCTCAGTGATGTGCTCGGGATCGGCTGGGAGACCGTCGCGATGGTGCTCGCCACGGTCGCCGCCACGTTCTTCGGCACCTGGTGGCTCGGCCGCAGGCTCGGCCTCCCGGGCGACCAGCCGCTGCTCATCGCCACCGGCTACTCGATCTGCGGGGCGTCCGCGATCGGTGCTGTCAGCGATGTGTCCAAGAGCGAGGAGCGGGACACGGCCGTGTCCGTGGCCGTGGTCACGCTGTGCGGCACCCTTGCGATCGCCGTGCTCCCTCTCCTGCAGGGGCCGCTCGGCCTGACCGACGCCGAGTTCGGGCGGTGGGTCGGGGCCAGCGTGCACGACGTGGGGCAGGTGGTGGCGACCGCGCAGACCGCCGGGGGCGACGCCCTCGGCGAGGGTGTGCTCGTCAAGCTGATGCGGGTGGCCATGCTGGCCCCGCTCGTCGCCGCCGTCGCCGTCTCGGTACGGGCCCGCGCCCGCGCCCAGGGCACCACGGCGACCGGGCGCCGGCCGGCCGTGGTGCCGCTCTTCGTGGCCGGTTTCCTGCTGATGGTCGGCGTCCGCAGCACGGGGTGGCTGCCCGACCCCGCCCTCGACGCCGCCGGCGTGGCCCAGGAACTCCTCCTGGGGGCGGCCCTCTTCGGCCTCGGCAGCGCGGTGGACCTCCGGTCATTGGCGCGGACCGGGGGGCGGGTGGCCCTGGTGGGGCTGTGCGCGTGGGTGGTGGTGGCGGGGGTGTCGTACGCGGGGGTGTACGTGACCGCCTGACCGCACCCCCCGGCACCCGGCCACCCGGCGGCTTCGGCGCTGTGCCCACCCGTCCCGCCCTCTGGGCGGCCCAGCTGCCCACAGCGGGCAAGGCAAACAGCGCACCCGCAGCGCCACGCGTCGAGGCGACCCTGTCGAAGCCCAACGGCGCACGGGCGGGCGGGTGGGAAACCCCGCCGCGGTAGCGGCGGAATCCACGCACGCACCCGCAGCGCCACGCGTCGAGGCCAGCGATTCGAGGCCCAGGGGCGCACGGGTGGGCGGGCGGGAAGGAGAACCCTGATCCCCCCGCCGGTCAGAGGCGCACGCGGGCCAGTTGGCGTGACTGCGCCACCAGGCGGTCCGCCGAGTCCCATACCTCCGCGTCCTCCTCCAGGAAGCCCCCGGCCAGGTTCCGCGTGGTGATGGAGACCCGCAGCGGCCCGGGCGCGGGCCTGGCCCGGACGTGGGCGGTGAGCTCGATCGTGGGCACCCAGCCGGACAGGCCCATCTCGAACGCCGTCGGCGGCAGCGCGTCCACCGCCAGGAGCAGCGACAGCGGATCCGCGTCCCGCCCGTCGGCCAGGCCGAACCAGCCGCGCATCTCGCCCTTGCCCGAGGGCTGGCCGAGCGCCCACCCGAGCGTCGCCGGGTCGAGCTTCAGCCAGAGCCGGTCGGCGATCGCGGAGCTGCCGGGGACCGCGCCGCGGTCCGGCGCGTCATCGGGGCCGAAGCACTGCTCGGCGGGCGGAAGGGCGGGCGGCAACGCCGTGGTGCGGACGTCGTCGGGCAGCGCGTCCAGGTCTCCGTACGAGGCGACGACGCGCAGCCGCTCGACCTCGCGCCCGCCCTCCTCCTGGAAGAGGGAGGCCTGCCCGGTCGACAGGCCGCGCCCGTCGCGCACGAGCTGGGTGCGGATGACGGCGGGCCCGGGCTCGGAGGCCGTCAGATAGTGCGCGGACACCGTGAACGGGTCCGAGTGCGGCAGCGCGTGCGCCAGGGCGCGGCCGACGATCGCGAGGAGATAGCCGCCGTTGACGGCGCTGATGATGGTCCAGCCCGCCGAGAGGTCGGCGTCGTAGACACCGTCGCCCCGGGGGACGACCTCGGTGTCGCGGTCGAATTCGCTGCTGCCGATCGTCGCGCGCGCCGCGGGCGCCTGAGCTGTTTCAGCCATGCGGGTAACGTACAACACGAAATTACTGAGCGGTAGCTTTTTCTTCCCGCCCCCTGGGCGGCTGCCGCGCCGGTCAGGCCCCGTCCTCCTCCGCGGCGGACGAGCGCCGGTTCCACGCGCGCGGCGCCCGCCAGTGGTAGCGCATCGCGAGCAGCCTCAGCACGAACGCCGTGATGATGGCCAGCGCCGTGGTGAACCCGTTCAGGGCGTCGTACTTCAGGCACAGCGCGACGATCGTGGCCCCCACGATCGCGGGCACCGCGTACAGGTCGCGGTCCCAGCGCACCAGGGACGGCACCTCGTTGGCGACGATGTCGCGCAGCACGCCGCCGCCGACGGCGGTGGCGAGGCCGAGGGTCGCGGACGCGGTGAGGCCGAGGCCGTAGTCGTACGCCTTCGCCGTCCCCGTGACGCAGAACAGGCCGAGGCCCGCCGCGTCGAAGACGTTCACCGCGAGCTGGGTGCGCTCGACCTCCGGGTGCAGGAAGAACACGAGGAGGGCGGCGAGCAGCGGGGTGAGGAAGTAGCCGAGGTCCGTGAACGCGGCGGGCGGGACCGCGCCGATCACCAGGTCCCGGAAGAGTCCGCCGCCGAGCGCGGTGACCTCGGCGAGGACGGCGATGCCGAAGACGTCGAAGTTCTTGCGTACGGCGAGCAGGGCGCCGGAGATCGCGAAGACGAAGATGCCGACGATGTCCAGGGCGTGCTGGACCGACGGGCTGAACAAATCGTGCACGCGCCATTCTCACCCAACGGGTGAGATCCCCCGACCGGGCCGCGCCCGCGCTCCCGCTCCCCGCACTCCGCTCGGCCCGCTGCCCGCACCCCCCATCGCGCTGCGCGCTCGTCCTCAAACGCCGGACGGGCTTGATTCTCCGCGCTGCACGCTCGTCCTCAAACGCCGGACGGGCTCAAAACACCCCGCCCGCTCGCCCCGAAAGGGGCGGGCGGGCGGGGAACATCCGCCGCGAAGCGGCGGATCACTCCTTGCCAGCGTCCTTGGGGGCCGAGGTCTCCTCAGAAGCAGCCGCGGGCGCAGCCTCGGCCTCGTCGGCCGCCGTCGTGACCGTCACCACGTCGATCGCCTCGCGCGCCGCCGTGAGCAGCTTCGTGTCCTCCGGCGCCTGGTCGGCCGCGTTCTCCGGGTGGTGGCAGGCCACCTGGTGCCCGGTCTCCAGGGTGAGCAGCGGCGGCTCCTTGACCGCGCAGATCTCCGTCGCCTTCCAGCAGCGCGTGTGGAAGCGGCAGCCCGCGGGCGGGTTGATCGGCGAGGGCACGTCGCCGCGCAGCAGGATGCGCTCGCTCTTGGCGCCGCGCCGCTTGGGGTCGGGCACCGGCACCGCGGAGAGCAGCGCCTTGGTGTAGGGGTGCATGGGCTTGGAGTACAAGTCCTTGCGGTCCGCCAGCTCGACGATCTTGCCGAGGTACATCACGGCGATGCGGTCGGAGACGTGCCGGATGACCGACAGGTCGTGCGCGATGATCACATAGGTGAGGCCGAGCTCGTCCTGGAGGTCGTCCAGGAGGTTGACCACCTGGGCCTGGATGGAGACGTCGAGCGCGGAGACGGGCTCGTCGGCGACCACCAGCTTCGGCCGCAGGGCCAGGGCCCGCGCGATGCCGATGCGCTGGCGCTGGCCGCCGGAGAATTCATGCGGGTAGCGGTTGTAGTGCTCCGGGTTCAGGCCGACGCGCTCCAGCATGTCCTGGACGGTCTTCTTCAGGCCGCCCTCGGGCTTGACGCCCTGGAGCTTGAACGGCGCGCCCACGATGGTGCCGATGGTGTGGCGCGGGTTCAGCGAGGAGTACGGGTCCTGGAAGATCATCTGGACGTCGCGGCGCAGCGGGCGCATCCGCGCGGTGCCCAGGTGCGTGATGTCGTGGCCCTCGAACTCGACGCGGCCGCCGGTCGGTTCGAGCAGCCGCGTGATGAGCCGGCCCATCGTCGACTTGCCGCAGCCGGACTCGCCGACGACGCCGAGCGTTTCACCGGGCCGTACGTCGAAGGTCAGCCCGTCGACGGCCTGCACGGCCGCGACCTGGCGCTGGAGCAGCCCCTTCTTGATGGGGAAGTGCTTGACCAGGCCCTCGACCTTGAGCAGCGGCTCCACGGACTTCGCCGCCGACGGCTTCGTCGTCTGCTCCGGGATCGTCATCTGTCCGGCTTTCTCTGGCGCCGCGCTCTCCGGCGCGACATCACGTTTCTCGGTCACAGCTTCGGCGCAATCTCTTCGGTCCAGATCCGGGTGCGCTCCTCGCGCGACATGTGGCAGGCCGAGAAGTGGCCGGAGGCGACCTCGCGCAGTTCCGGGCGCTCCTTGCGCGTGATCTGGTCCTTGGGCACGTCGGCGTAGGGGCAGCGCGGGTTGAAGGCGCAGCCGCTCGGCAGGTTGATGAGGCTGGGCGGGGAGCCCTTGACCGGCACCAGGCGCTCGGTCTCCTCGCGGTCGATGCGCGGCATCGAGCCGAGCAGGCCCCAGGTGTAGGGGTGCTGGGGCTCGTAGAAGACCTCCTGGGCCGAGCCGCGCTCGACGCAGCGGCCGCCGTACATCACGAGGAGCTCGTCGGCCATCTCCGCCACGACGCCCAGATCGTGGGTGATCATGATGACCGCGGAGCCGAACTCCTTCTGGAGGTCGCGGATCAGGTCGAGGATCTGCGCCTGCACGGTCACGTCGAGCGCGGTGGTCGGCTCGTCGGCGATCAGCAGCTCGGGGTTGTTGACCAGGGCCATCGCGATCATGGCGCGCTGGCGCATGCCGCCGGAGAACTCGTGCGGGTAGGAGTCGACGCGCTTGTTCGGCTCCGGGATGCCCACGCGGTCGAGCATCTCGATGGCGTGCTTGCGGGCGACCTTCTTGTCCACGTCGTTGTGCACGCGGTACGCCTCGACGATCTGGCGGCCGATCGAGTAGTACGGGTGCAGCGCGGACAGCGGGTCCTGGAAGATCATCGCCATCTCGCGGCCGCGCAGCTTGCGCACCTCGTCCGCGGGGGCGCTGAGCAGTTCGGTGCCGTTCAGCCAGATCTCGCCGGACAGCTGGGCCTTGCGGCGGCCGTACTGGCCCGCCGTGTGCAGGCCGAGGATGCCGAGGCTGGTCACCGACTTGCCGGAGCCCGACTCGCCGACGATGCCGAGCGTGCGGCCCTTCTCCAGGGTGAAGCTGAGCCCGTCGACGGACTTGACCAGGCCGTCGTCGGTCGGGAAGTGCACCTTGAGGTCGCGCACCTCGAGGAAGGCGGTGGGGGCGGCGGAACCGGAGGTGGGCTCGCCCACCGCGGCGCCGCTCTTGGACAGTTCGGTCATCCCAGCCTCACTCGCGGGTCGATGACGGCGTACAGAAGGTCCACGACGAGGTTGGCGATGGCGATGGCGAGGGCCGCGCACAGGGTGACGCCGAGGATCACGGGCAGGTCCTTGCTGCTGATGGCCCTGACCGCTTCGAGGCCGAGGCCCGGAAGGTTGAAGGTGGACTCGGTGAGCACGGCGCCGCCCATGAGGACGCCGAGGTCGAGTCCGAAGACGGTGAGGATCGGCGTCATCGCGGAGCGCAGGGCGTGTCTGCGGATGACGACGGACTCGCCGAGGCCCTTGGCGCGCGCGGTGCGGATGTAGTCCTCGCCGAGGACCTCCAGCATGGTGGCGCGGGTCAGGCGCGCGTACATCGCGGCGTTGAGGAAGGCGAGCACGATCCACGGCAGGATCAGCGTCTGGAACCAGACGTCCAGGCTGTCCTCCGTACTGAGGCTGTCGGCGATCTTCACCCAGCCCAGGTTGTGGACGAAGATCCCCATCGCGACCATGCCGGTGAAGAAAACGGGGAGCGAGACGCCGCCGAGGGCGGTGGTCATCGCGGCGCGGTCCCAGATGGTGCCCCGCTTGAGCGCGGAGACCACACCGGTGGCGACACCGGCGGCGAGCCACAGGACGCAGGCGCCGGCGGCGAGCGCGCCGGTGACGGGCAGGGCGTCCTTGAGGGTCTCCCAGACGGGGGCCTCGGTGCGGAAGGAGTAGCCGAAGCAGGGGGCCGGGCAGTGGGTGACGTCACTGCCGTTGGCGTAGTCCCGGCCCATCGGGATGCCCTTGATGAAGTCCCAGAACTGGACGATCAGCGGATCGTCCAGGCCGAGCTTGGTCCGGATGCCCTCGAGCTGCTCGGCTCCGGCCTGCTTTCCGGCGAAGAGGACGGCGATGTCCTGTCCAGCCCACTTGGGCAGCATGAAGAAGACGGTGAAGGTCGCGAGCAGTACGACCAGCACCATGATGATGACGGCGATCAGGCGCCGGATGAGGTAAGCAAGCACTGTGCGCGGCCCGGCGGTGGCCCCGCCGCCCCCTCGTGAGGGGTGCGGGGCCACCGCCCGGGGCCATCACCTGCCCTTCGGACTGGCGGATATCGGCGGCGGTGTGACGGTCAATCAACTACGGGGGCCACGGCGGGACAAGCCCCGCCGTGGCGGTCCGGCGCTACTTGCTGCTGACGCCGAGCGAGACGTAGTCGTACCGGCCGTTGTAGGCGTCGGACATGTAGGCGTTGGTCAGCCGCGGCCCGCGCCAGGTGATGTTCTTCTCGTACAGGAACGGCATCCAGTCGGCCTGGTCGAGGATGCGCTTGTCGAGCTGCTTGTAGATCTCACCGGCCTTGACCGGGTCGGTCTCCGCGATCGCCTTGTTGAAGAGGCCGTCGACCTTCTTGTCCTTGATCTGCGACTCGTTGTAGTTGCCGTTCTCGACCAGGAAGCGGGAGTCGAACAGCGGCTGCGCGTAGCCCTGGCCGGACGGGAAGTCGGGGCCCCAGCCGGACATCTGCATGCTGTAGCCGCGCTTCTTCACCACGGAGGGCGAGCCGGTGATGCTGGCCGAGTCGGCACCGTCGAGGGACTCGACGTCGATGTCGATGTTGACCTTCTTGAGCTGGGCCTGCAGCGCCTCGGCGGCGTCGACCTCACCCGGGTTGTTGTTGCGCGCGGTCAGCTTGGCGCTGAAGCCGCCCGGCTTGCCGCACTTCTTGAGCTCGTCCTTGGCCTTGGCGACGTCCGGCTTGCCCTTGCGCGCGAGCACGCCGTACGGGTCGTAGTCGCTGTAGCCCGGGATCGCCTTGGGGAAGGTGCTGTTGGCGATGTCACCGGCGGCGAGCTTGCCGCCGCGGGTCTGCTGCAGGCCCGCGAAGTCCGTGCCGTAGAAGACGGCCTTGCGGCAGTGGACGTTGTTGAACGGCTCCGCCGTGTGGACCAGGGCGACGTAGCGCACGAAGGACGTGTGCATGTTGTCGACGCTGTCGCGGTGCTTCTGGACGGCGGTGACGCGGCCGGACTGGGTCATGCCGGTGCCGTTGAGGTCGACGTCGTAGTCGCCGGCCATCAGGCGCTTGTCGTTCTCCTCCAGGTTGGCGGAGATGGTGACGTCGATCTTGTCGGGCAGCGCCGGGCGGATCGGGTCCGAGTCCTTCGACCACTTCTCGTTGCGGACCAGGATGATCTTCTTGCCGGGCTTGTACGTGTCGAACTTGTACGGGCCCGCGGAGAACGGCCGCGAGGTGTACTTCGCCTTGGTGTCCTTCGACGCCTTCACCGGGGAGCCGGACGGCATCGCGAGGAACTGCTCGAAGTCACCGTTGCGCTTGGGCAGCTTGAAGATGATGGTCTTGTCGTCCGGCGTCTGGATCGCCTTCAGACCGAGCTTGTCCGCCGACTTGTCCTTGTACGGACCCGGGTACTCGCCCTTGGGGTCGAGCGCCTGGCGCAGATAGCCGGGGCCGCCGGTGATGGTGTCCTTGGCCCAGATGCGCTCGATCCCGTACTTGACGTCCTTGGAGGTCAGCGGCGAGCCGTCCTCCCAGGTCACGCCGTCGCGCAGCGTGTACGTGTAGGTCTTGCCGTCGGCCGAGATCTTCGCGGTGGACGTGGCGAGGTCGGGGACCAGCTTCGTGCCCGCCTTGCCCGGCTTGGTGTCGTACGACACCAGCTGGCGGGTGTAGAAGCGCATGAAGTCCCAGGACATGCCGTAGTACGCGCGCTGCGGGTCGGCCGAGTCCAGGTCCTGCTTGCCGACCATGCGCAGGGTGCCGCCCTTTTTCTTGGACGCGTTGGCAACCTTGTTCACGGAGGCGTTGTACCCGGCGCCCTTGCCGTCGCCGTCGCCGTCTCCGTCGCCACCGCCGCAGGCCGTGGTGGTCACCAGTGCCGCGACGACGAGGGCCGCGCCAGCGGCGAGCCGCCGTTTCGGGGGAAGTGTGGGCATTTTCTCGCAACCTTCCAGATTCGCGGTCCCTGGCGTATCGCTGCCGAAGAACCATGGAAAGAGCCACCTGACCAGCGGCAGGGGCAAGTCAGTCGGGACTGCTAACGGGTTCCCTTGGGGTCGAGCGCGTCGCGCAGACCGTCCCCGAAGAGGTTGAAGGCGAGCACCGTGATGAAGATCGTCACGCCCGGGAAGACCATGAACATCGGGTCGTGCTCATAGGTTTCGAGGGCGTCGCGCAGCATGCCTCCCCAGGAGGCGGTCGGCGGCTTGACACCCGCGCCCAGGAAGCTGAGCGCGGCCTCCGTGAGGATGTTCGTGGGGATCATCAGCGTCGCGTAGACGGTGATGGGGGCCACGAGGTTCGGCAGGAGTTCACGGAACAGGATGTGGCGCCGGCCGCCGCCGAGGCTCTTGGCGGCCTCCACGTACTCGCGCTCCCTGAGCGAGAGCGTCTGGCCGCGCACGATGCGCCCGATGTACGGCCAGCCGAAGAAGCCGATCACCAGGACGAGGATCGCGACGCGCACGCTCGTCCCCTCCAGGCCGAGGAAGTCGTCGGGGAGCACCGAGACCAGGGAGATGATGAAGAGCAGCTGCGGGAAGGAGAGCAGCACGTCCATCACCCGGCTGATCAGGGCGTCGACCCAGCCGCCGAAGTAACCGGCGATGATCCCGAAGAGCGTGCCGAGCACCACGGCGACGATCGCGGCGAGGAAGGCCACGAGCAGCGAGATGCGGGCGCCGTAGACGATGCGGCTGAATACGTCGCGGCCCTTGTTGGGCTCGACTCCGAAGAGGTAGTCGCTGCTCACGCCGCCGAACGAGCCCGTGGGCAGGTTCGTCAGCGGGTCCAGCTTCTCCTGGTGGAAGTCGTTCGGCGGGTGTCCGAGAAGGCTGACGATCAGGGGCGCGAACACGGCCACGAGGACCAGGACGAGCACCGTGATGCCGCCCGCGAGGGCGACCTTGTCGCGCTTCAGCCGGTTCCAGGCGATCTGCTTGAGGGACCGACCCTCGACCTTCTTCACCCCTGCACCAGCTGCGGGGGCGACGTCCTCAGGAGGTTTCGCTTCCGCAGGTGTGTCATGCATTGGCGCCGTCATCGTGGCAGGGACCCCTCTCAACCGGCGGTGACCGGCCCGCACTTGCCGCTGTAGCGACGTGATCAGTCCGTCGTACACAGGGGCGAAGGCCCCTTGGAGCGGGAGTCTTCAACGGGGTTGTGATCTGTTACCAGCCTTGTCGGGGAATGGATGCGCAACCGTGATGCTGATCGAGGTGTTCCGTTATCCGGACGTGACGGAACGCCGGGCGAACGCGGGGCAGTTGGGGGCCAAGGCGCCACAGGCGCCCATACGGGCACTCCCGCACCAGAGGGGGACATCACGCACATCGGCGCTGATCAGCAGGGTGACGCCGGTTGGCATCCGGCCATTGTCCGGATCACTGCGCCGGGATTGGTGGCGGTTTCGACCGATGCGCTCAGTACGAGGCGGGATATCCGTACCCGCCGGCGGCGGGCGCCGCGGACGCCTGGGCGCCGCGGTCGTAGAACGGGCGGGCGTTCGCGCGCAGCCACAGCGCGACCGGGTCGTGCGGATCGCCCATCGCGACGGTCGACACGGGCAGCCCCTCGGGCACCGCGCCGATCGACTGCCGCATCATCGCGCGCACCGAGTCGACGGACGCGGGCGAGGTGTCGTACACATCCAGACCGATGGCCAGGTACGGGGCTCCGTACGCGGGCTGCACCCAGGCGCGGCGCAGCGCGCGGACCGCCGGGGTGCGGTGCGCGTTCTGGGTCAACAACGCGTAGAACTGCGGGAGTTCAATGGCCGGGTCGGTCAGCCGCAGCGGGCCCGCGGGCTGCGTGTCGAGGCCGCTGGCGATGCGGCGCAGGTCCAGCCAGGGCACGCCGACGCCGCCGCCGGGAGCGTGCGGGTTGAGCCAGAGGCCGTAGTGGTCGGGGAAGAGGGCGCGGGCGACGTCGAGGCCGCCGACGACCTCGTAGCCGCGGTTCCAGCCGCTGGCGGAGAGCTCCTGGGCGGAGGTCACGCACGGGGCGTAGCCGTACCCCTCCACCTCCATGTTTCCGTACTGGGCGTCCGGGGATCCGGCCTGGCCGTGCCAGAGCAGCATCCAGACCTTGTCGTCGGCGAGGGCGTGCAGGAGTGCCTCGTACGCGTCATAGCGCCCCGGCGTCACCTGGCGCAGCATGTGCTCGACCTTTCCGGCCGCAGCCGTGCCCGACGCGCTCACCCGTAACCGCCCCTTCGCGACATGCCTGCACGGCCGTGTGCCGACCGTGTGATGCCCCCAGCTTAAGCGCGGGGTGCGCCCTCGCGGGGCGCCCCAGGCCCGCCCCTTCCCGAACCGGGGGCTGCTGCCCCCGTTCCCCCGCTCAACAGCAATTGGCGCTCCGCGCCTCGTCCTCAAACGCCGGACGGGCTGAAACTCCTCGCCGCAACCGGCAGGTATTGAGCCCGTCCGGCGATTGAGGACGAGCGCGAAGCGCGAAGATTCAGCCCGTCCGGCGTTTGAGGACGAGGCCGCAGGCCGATCGGGGGCGCACCCGGCAGGGGGGTCAGTGGGGGCTGTAGAACGGGCGGAGCCGTTGGCGCATCCAGTCGGCCACCGGGTCCTGGGCCACGTCCAGGAGGACCAGGTTCACGGGCCAGGGGACGGGGGTGTCGGCCAGGGCCTGGCCCAGGGCGCGCATGGGCAGGTCTCGGGCGTCGCCCTCCCAGGAGGAGAGTTCGACGCCGACGAACAGGGTCGGCGCCTCGTCCTCGACCACGGCGAGGCAGCGCCGGGCGCTGAGGACCACGCCCACCGCCGCGAACTCCCGCGAGGCCGCGGAGAGGAAGTCCACCGGGTCGTCCTGCCAGTCCGGTTCATAGAGCCGCACCCGGCCCCCGCTCACAGGCCCGTCCAGCTCCGTGCGCCCCACCTGGCACAGCGCGGCCACCGCGGCGGGCGGCAGCGGCGCGCCGACCGTGCCCTCCGGGTTCAGGGCGATCCCGAGCTCCGGCTGGAGCCCGCGGGCGAACTCCACCGCGGGCGCCACCGTGCAGCTCATCGTCCCCCCGGTGACCTGCTGGAACTGCTGCTCGGAGGTGAAGACGGGCACATAGGCCTGGCCGTCGAGCTCCAGCGTCGGCAGGTCGAGCGTGCCGCTGTCGGGCCCGCCCCCGTTCGGCAGCGGGATCCAGATGTGGGCGCGGCCGAGCGCCTCGACGATCCGGGCCCCGACCGCGTCCGACGGCGGGGCGCCGAGCGAGGCGGCGAGCACCTCTTCGAGTTCGTTGGCGGGCCAGCCGCCGTAAGGGTGGGCGTGTGCCTGCGCCGGAACGTCCCCCGGAAAGTCCATCTGTGTCGACCCCATGCTCTGCGTGCTGTCCTGCGGCCCGACCCTAACGCCGCCGGGCTCAGACCCCGCCCCGGCCCCCGAACCCGATCTCCCGCAGCGCCCCCGCAGCCTCCCGGTCGAGCAGGACCGCGGAGCCGCAGCCGCGCGGCAGGTCCCCGCGCTCGGCGGCGCGCACCAGGCGGCCCACCGTCCTGCGGTGCCGCGCGAAGGCGTACCGGGACACGCCGCGGCCGCGCTCGCGCTGGCCCGCGAGCGCCATGGGGGCCGGTACGTCGAGGAGCAGCAGGTGCAGGGTGGCGCCACGGCGGGCCGCGGCGCGGGCCAGCCAGCGGCGCACCCACGGCTGGGTGCCGCAGTCGTGCACGACGACGCCGGTGCCCGCGCGCAGGGCCCGGCGCAGGCCCGCGTAGTGGGCGAGGCGGACCAGGGGGCGGTAGAGCGCGTACGGCAGGCGCCGGGGCATGCGGGCGGCCCAGCGGTCGCGGGTGTCCTGGGAGTCCACGCGCGGCCCCGCCACCGCGCTCGCGATCAACGTGGACTTGCCGCTGCCGGGAAGACCGGAGACGACGACCACGTCGGCGGCGGCGAACACCAGGCGGCGCGGGCCGCACCCGGAGCGCTCCCTGAGGTCGCGGACGACGGGCCGCGGGTAGTACCCGAGGCTGGCGCGGGCCGTGGTGCCCGGCTGCGCGGGCAGCGCGACGCCCTCTCCCGGCTGCCCCGGCAGCGCACCGCCCTCGCCGGGCAGCGCGACACCCGTGGTCGTCACGCAAGCACTGCTCCTGCGCACCGTGATCGGCCTCCCCATGCTGGTCACGTCACTCATCCCCAGTACTTCTCCGTCGAGTGTAAAGAGGAGGTAATACCCTGCGCGGGCGTTACCAGGTTGCTGCTGTTGCGAAGCGGGGGCGCGTGCAATGATGTGCGCGCCAACTCCATACCGGCCGCTTGAATCCGCGCGGGAGAGTCCCTGGTGACGCTGCGGCGTCGCGGGGCGCCGAAGGAGCAAGTCCCTCCCTTGAATCTCTCAGGCCCCGTACCGCGCGGGCGAGGCACATCTGAAAAGCGGGCCCTGCCTCCGGTCGACGAGGCGGCTCCACCCAAGGTGCAAGTCATGCCCCGTTATACGCGTGGGGCGTGGTGAACCTCTCAGGTTTATGACAGATGGGGAGGAACGACCTCGCCCGTCATGCCTTGGAGCCAGTACTGATGAGTCAGACCGCGAACGCCCCACGTCAGACCGCCCTCGACGCCCTGCACCGCTCGCTGGGCGCCACCATGACCGACTTCGCGGGCTGGGACATGCCCCTGCGGTACGGCAGCGAGCGCGACGAGCACAACGCCGTGCGCACCAAGGCCGGTCTCTTCGACCTCTCCCACATGGGCGAGATCACCGTCACCGGCGATGAGGCCGGTGACCTGCTGAACTTCGCGCTCGTCGGCAACATCGGCTCGGTGGCCGTGGGCCGCGCCCGGTACACCATGATCTGTCAGGCGGACGGCGGCATCCTGGACGACCTGATCGTCTACCGCCTGGCCGACACCGAGTACATGGTCGTGGCCAACGCCTCCAACGCCCAGACCGTCCTCGACGCCCTCACCGAGCGGTCCTCCGGCTTCGCCGCCACGGTCCGCGACGACCGCGACGCCTACGCCCTGATCGCCGTCCAGGGCCCCGAGTCCCCCGGAATCCTGAAGTCAGTCACGGACGCCGACCTGGAAGGACTGAAGTACTACGCGGGCCTGCCCGGCACCGTCGCGAAGGTCCCCGCCCTGATCGCCCGCACCGGCTACACCGGCGAGGACGGCTTCGAGCTGTTCGTGGCGCCCGAGCACGCCGAGCGGCTGTGGCGGGCGCTGACCGAGGCCGGCGCCCCGGTCGGGCTCACCCCGTGCGGCCTGTCCTGCCGCGACACGCTGCGCCTGGAGGCGGGCATGCCGCTGTACGGCAACGAGCTGTCGACCTCGCTCACGCCGTTCGACGCGGGCCTGGGCCGGGTGGTGAAGTTCGACAAGACCTCGCACGGGAAGGACTTCGTGGGCCACGACGCCCTGGCCAGCGCGGCCGAGCGGGCCGAGACCGCGCCCCCGCGCAAGCTCGTCGGCCTGGTCGCCGAGGGCCGCCGGGTGCCGCGCGCGGGCATGGCCGTGGTGGCGGACGGCGAGGTCATCGGCGAGGTCACCTCCGGCGCCCCGTCGCCGACCCTGGGCAAGCCGATCGCCATGGCCTATGTGGACCCCTCGCACGCGGCTCCCGGCACCGCCGGGGTCGGCGTGGACATCCGCGGCACCCACGAGCCGTACGAGGTCGTGGCGCTGCCGTTCTACAAGCGCCAGAAGTGACCCGGCGGTGACACGGCGGTGACACGGCGTACGGAGCGCGCACCGCGCTCGTACGCCCCTCGCACCCGCTTCACCACAAACAGTCGCGTTCCGTCTCATTACGTCGCACTGCGTCTCATTCCGTAAGACTGCTCGTCCCCACGTGCATCAGCACTCGCCCGCGTACAGGAGAATTCACGCCATGAGCAACCCCCAGCAGCTGCGTTACAGCAAGGAGCACGAGTGGCTGTCGGCCGCCGAGGACGGCGTGGCGACGGTCGGCATCACCGAGCACGCGGCCAACGCGCTCGGTGACGTCGTCTTCGCCCAGCTCCCCGAGGTCGGCGACACGGTGACCGCGGGCGAGTCCTGTGGCGAACTGGAGTCGACCAAGTCGGTCAGCGACCTCTACGCCCCGGTGAACGGCGAGGTCGTCGCCGCCAACCAGGACGTCGTGAACGACCCGTCGCTGGTCAACTCCGCCCCGTTCGAGGGCGGTTGGCTGTTCAAGGTGCGCATCACGGACGAGCCGGACGAGCTGCTCTCCGCCGATGAGTACACCGCCTTCACCGCCGGCTGACCCATACCGATAGGGATCGTGTGATGTCGCTTCTCAACACCCCCCTCCACGAGCTCGACCCCGACGTCGCCGCCGCCGTCGACGCCGAGCTGGACCGCCAGCAGTCCACCCTCGAGATGATCGCCTCGGAGAACTTCGCTCCGGTGGCCGTCATGGAGGCCCAGGGCACCGTCCTCACCAACAAGTACGCCGAGGGCTACCCGGGCCGCCGCTACTACGGCGGCTGCGAGCACGTGGACGTGACCGAGCAGATCGCGATCGACCGGGTCAAGGACCTGTTCGGCGCCGAGTACGCCAACGTCCAGCCGCACTCCGGCGCCTCCGCCAACCAGGCCGCCCTCTTCGCGATCGCCCAGCCCGGCGACACGATCCTCGGCCTGGACCTGGCGCACGGCGGCCACCTCACCCACGGCATGCGCCTGAACTTCTCCGGCAAGCAGTTCAACGTGGTCGCGTACCACGTGGACGAGGCCGGGCTCGTCGACATGGCCGAGGTCGAGCGCCTGGCCAAGGAGAACAGCCCCAAGGTGATCATCGCGGGCTGGTCCGCCTACCCGCGCCAGCTGGACTTCGCCGAGTTCCGCCGGATCGCCGACGAGGTCGGCGCGAAGCTGTGGGTCGACATGGCGCACTTCGCCGGTCTCGTCGCCGCGGGCCTGCACCCGAACCCGGTGCCGTTCGCGGACGTGGTCACCTCCACCACGCACAAGACGCTCGGCGGCCCGCGCGGCGGCATCATCCTGGCCCGGAACAAGGACTTCGCGAAGAAGCTGAACTCCGCGGTCTTCCCCGGCTTCCAGGGCGGCCCCCTGGAGCACGTGATCGCGGCCAAGGCGGTCTCCTTCAAGGTGGCGGCCTCGGACGAGTTCAAGGAGCGCCAGGAGCGCACCCTGGAGGGCGCCCGGATCCTCGCCGAGCGCCTGGTCCAGGACGACGTCAAGGAGCACGGCGTCGCCGTCCTGTCCGGCGGTACGGACGTGCACCTGGTCCTGGTGGACCTGCGCCACTCCGAGCTCGACGGCCAGCAGGCCGAGGACCGCCTCCACGAGGTCGGCATCACGGTCAACCGCAACGCGATCCCGAACGACCCGCGCCCGCCGATGGTCACCTCGGGCCTGCGCATCGGCACGCCCGCCCTCGCCACCCGCGGCTTCGCGGCCGAGGACTTCCGCGAGGTGTCGGACATCATCGCCGAGGCCCTGAAGCCGGGCTACGACGCCGAGGCCCTCAAGGCCCGGGTGTCCGCTCTGGCCGCGAAGCACCCCCTGTACGCCGGCCTGAAGTAGTTTCGTACGCTTTTATTGGTACGGACTTCCGGGGCACCGCGCACACTGGACATGAGGACGGTGTGCGCGGTGCCCCGCACCACGTGCCCCACCACCCGACACCGCCTTCCGCACGACCCGGCAGACAACGGCGTCTACCACCCACCATTGGAGTTCTCTCGTGGCCATCTCGGTCTTCGACCTGTTCTCGATCGGCATCGGCCCGTCCAGCTCCCACACGGTCGGCCCGATGCGTGCGGCGCGCATGTTCGCCCGGCGCCTGAAGAACGAGGGCCTGCTGGCCCACACCCACGCCATACGGGCCGAGCTGTACGGCTCGCTCGGCGCCACCGGCCACGGGCACGGCACCCCGAAGGCCGTCCTGCTCGGCCTGGAGGGCGAGTCGCCCCGGACCGTGGACGTGGAGGGCGCCGACGACCGCGTCGAGGAGATCAAGGCGTCAAGCCGCCTGAACGTCCTCGGCGTGCACGAGATCGGCTTCGACTTCGACGAGGACCTGGTCCTGCACCGCCGCAAGGCCCTGCCGTACCACGCCAACGGCATGACGATCTTCGCGTACGACGCTGAGGGCGCCCTCGTCCTGGAGAAGACCTACTACTCGGTAGGCGGCGGCTTCGTCGTCGACGAGGACGCGGTGGAGGGCCAGAGCCCGATCGTCCCCGACGACACGGTCCTGAAGTATCCCTTCCGCACCGGCGACGAGCTGCTTCGCCTCTCCGCCGAGACCGGCCTGTCCATCTCCGCGATGATGCTGGAGAACGAGAAGGCCTGGCGCTCCGAGGCCGAGATCCGCGAGGGCCTCCTCGAGATCTGGCGCGTCATGCAGGCCTGCGTCTCGCGCGGCATGTCCCGCGAGGGCATCCTGCCCGGCGGCCTGAAGGTCCGCCGCCGCGCCGCGCACTCCGCGCGCCAGCTGCGCGCCGAGGGCGACCCGCAGGCCCGCGCCATGGAGTGGATCACGCTCTACGCGATGGCGGTGAACGAGGAGAACGCGGCGGGCGGCCGCGTCGTGACCGCCCCCACGAACGGCGCCGCCGGGATCATCCCCGCGGTCCTGCACTACTACATGAACTTCGTCCCCGGCGCCGACGACGAGGGCGTCGTGCGCTTCCTGCTCGCCGCCGGGGCCATCGGCATGCTCTTCAAGGAGAACGCCTCCATCTCCGGCGCCGAGGTCGGCTGCCAGGGCGAGGTCGGCTCGGCCTGCTCCATGGCGGCGGGCGCCCTCGCCGAGGTCCTCGGCGGCTCCCCCGAGCAGGTGGAGAACGCCGCCGAGATCGGCATGGAGCACAACCTGGGCCTGACCTGCGACCCGGTCGGCGGCCTCGTGCAGATCCCGTGCATCGAGCGCAACGGCATGGCCGCGGTGAAGGCCGTGACCGCCGCGCGCATGGCCATGCGGGGCGACGGCTCCCACAAGGTGTCCCTCGACAAGGTCATCAAGACCATGAAGGAGACCGGCGCGGACATGAGCGTGAAGTACAAGGAGACTGCGCGGGGTGGCCTCGCGGTGAACATCATCGAGTGCTGAGCGTTTCGTGTGGATCTGCGGGCCGTCCGTGGCTGGGCGCGCCCACGCGGCGGAGCCGCCAATCGACACAGCCCCGCGCCCCTTCGGGGCGCTCCCCTCGCCGCTGGCTTCGGGGCGCTGTTCAGTTGTGGGCGATCAGTGACTCCACCAAACCTGAGCGCGTGTTCGGATAGTCCATCGGGACTATTCCGAGCCCGCGCCAGGGGCGGCCCTCCGCGCTGTCGATCAGGGTGTGCACCCGGGGGTTCAGGTCGTCGGAGTTCCAGCGCGGCGGCAGCGCGGCCGCGGTGGAGACGAAGTTGACGTACTGCTTGCCCGGCTGGCTTGCCGCCTTCCTGAAGTGGGCCTCGATCTTGGGGTACTTGGCGCCGGGGGCGGCGTTCCAGTCGTCCTGGATGTCGAAGACGCCGCCGTCGCCCCAGCGGATGCCGCCCGGGAGTCCGCCGTTGTCGGCGATGAGTACGACGCGCCCGCGCACGTCCCCGAGGCGCGGCCAGACGTCCCCGATGTGGAAGAGCGAGCGCCAGCCGCGCCGGTCGAGGTAGTCGTCGAAGACCGCCCGGAAGGCGGTGTCGCTCTCCTGCGAGTACTCCTGCTTGACCCGCATGAGCACGGTTTCCGACGGGCGCCCGCGCAGGAAGTCGCGGCACGCGGTGAGCACGTCGTCGAAGTTCAGGTTCTGGTAGAAGGCCCCGTGGTGGATCGTGAACGATCCCTCGAAGGCGCGGCAGCGGATGTCCAGGAACCGTATGCCGGAGGCGAGTTGCTGGGGCAGCGTGGTGTTCTGGCACTCCACCCACCACCCGCCGAAGCGGGCCCCGGAGTCGTGCGTGCCCGGAATCGTCAGGCGCGGCAAGGGCGTCGCGGCGTCGATGCCCGCCATCCAGTTCTGTACGTCGAGGGCGCGGGCGGTGGCCCGGGGGACGGTGGACACCAGTGCGGCTGCCGTGGTGGCGGTGAGGAAGGCGCGACGGCTGAGGGCCATATGGGTTCCCGTGGGTGTGGGGGGCGTGGGAAGGGCCCTCAGTATGGGTGGGAACACCTGACGGTGGGAACGGTCACTGCACAGTCAGCAGTTCACCGTTCACCGATGCGGGGAACCCCCCACTGCCGCCCCCCGCGCCCACTCCTCCCCCACCCCTTGGAGACCCGCGCATGCTCCGTGGCATCGACGTCAGCTCGCACCAGTCGTCCTTCTCCACCGAAGGCCTCTCGTTCGTCGTCATCAAGGCGACGGAGGGCCGTTCGTACATCAACCCGCGTCTGAGCGCCCAGACCAAGCTCGCCCGTGACGGCGGCTGCGTCGTCGGCTTCTACCACTTCCTGTGGCCGGGGAACATCACGGCCCAGGCCGAGTACTTCGTGAGCAAGGCCCCGGAGAAGGCCGGGGACTTCCTGGCCGTGGACTGGGAGTGGACGGGCGACCACACCGCGGCGACGAACGCGGAGAAGGACCGGTTCATCAGGGAGGTCAAACGACTGCGCCCGAACCACCGGACGATCCTGTACTGCAACCGCGACTTCTGGCTGAACCGGGACACGACGTCCTACGCGGGCGACGGCCTCTGGATCGCCGACTACGTGGCGGCGGGCAAGCCCCGCATCCGCGCCGACTGGCGCATCCACCAGCACACGTCCACACCGCTGGACAAGAACGTGGCGGACTTCCCCGACGAGGACGCGATGCGGGACTGGGCCACGCCCTAACGCCCGGCCGGGGCCGGGGCCGGGGTGAGGGTGATCCTGACCGCCGCGTGCTTCTCGATCGCCGACCGGCTGTAGAGCAGCGGGAAGTACGTGCCCGCGCCCCACTTCCCGGCGAGGTCGCGGTAGTGCGGGCTGCGCTGGTCCCCGGACTGGCCGGGCGCGTTGATGGCGCGCGAGTCGTCCCAGGAGCCGACGTCGAGGGCCATCTTGAAGGTCGGCCCCACGAGCTGGAACCGGGGGAAGACACTCGGCAGGTACGTGGACACGCGGACGGTGTGGGACGTGCCGCCCATCGGGATGGGGCCGACGTTCGGGCCGCCGAGCGGGTGCTGGAAGAGCTGCACGTGCGCCGCGCCCCAGCTCCACTTGCCGGGGTCCGCGCCCAGGTGCCCGCTGACCTCGTCGTACGCCGTGGGCAGGGTGTCGAGGATCAGCTTGTCGCGCGCCTGGGCGCCGCCCCGGCCGAACCAGTCATCCGGCTCGGCGAAGGAGTCGGTCACGACGCGGAAGTCATGGATGAGCCTGGACTGGGTCAGCTGGTCCGCGGCCGCCTTGGGCAGCATCGCCCGGGCCCACGCCGGGTAGAGCGCGTTGGTGATCCAGGTCTCGAACAGGACGGCCGCCGCGGAGTCCTCGCTCGCGACGCCGTCGTAGCCGCGCAGCAGGTCCAGGGCCTTCCGCGTCGTCGGGTCCGGGGACTGAAGGCCCTTGAGGTACGGCAGGATCTCGGTGGCCGCCCGTGACGTCACGTCGTTCTGGAGGTCCGTGGTGTCCTTGACGGAGTGCTCCCGCCGCCCGGAGAGGACCTCGTCGATCCGGTCCTTGCGGTAGCGCTCCGCCCACTCGTAGCCGAGGGGCTCAGCGCCTTCGGGGAAGTTGTACTCGTTGGCGGAGGAGAGGAACCCGGCCTTCGGGTTGCGTTCCCTGGGAAAGCCGCCGCTGTCCTTGAAGCCGGTCCACTCGTAGCGCCCGTCGCCGGGGACCGGCAGCAGCCCGTCATAGCCCTTGCCCTGGCGCTGGGGCGCGAGCGCCCCTGGCACCCAGCCGATGTCGCCCTTCTTGTCCGCGTACAGGAGGTTGGAGCCGGGCGCCTTCCAGGTGCGCGCGGCCTTGGCGAACGTCTCGAAGCGGTCCGCCGTCTGGAAGCCGAGGCTGCCCAGGTAGGCCGAGGTGCCCGGCTGCGTCCAGACCGTGCGCACCGCGTACGCCTTGTTCTTCTCCTTGTCGACCTTGACGACCGGGCCGTGCCGCGTGAAGGACAGCGAAGACGTCCGCGTGCCCCCTCCGGCCACCGGGATGTCCTCCTCGACGTTCTCCATCGCCGCCCAGCCGCCGCGGTAGCGGTACTTGGTGGGGTCCCCCGGCTTGAGGTCGTACACGTAGAGGTCCGACTGGTCCACGGCCAGGTTGGTCAGCGCGAACGCGGCCTTGCCGTTGTGGCCCATGCTGACGCCGGGGTTCCAGGGCTCGCCCGCGCCGATGATGTCGAGGCCGGGGGCCGAGAGATGGGTGAGGTACCGGTTCGACGGGATCGCGTAGCTCGCCCGGTGCGGGTCGCCCGCGAGGACGGGCCTGCCGGTCGAGGTGCGTTCCGGCGCGAGGGCCCACGCGTTGCTTCCGGTCGCCGCCTCCCGCAGCGCCGAGAGCTCCTTGGGCTCGGTCCTCATCCTGCCGTCGCGGAAGGAGACCGGCGCCGTGGCGAGCTGGTAGGTGGCAAGGACGTCGCCCGGGAGCGAGCACGGGTCGAGTCCGTCCGGAACCCGGGTCTCGTGCCTCGGTTCGAGCTTGGAGAGGTACCTGCCCGCGTCCGGCCCGCCGAGGCACAGCAGCTTCGCCCGGGTCACCTCCTTGGTGACGTTGCTGACCAGGCCATGGGTGCGGATCCGCACCAGGTCCTCGGGCTTCCAGCGCGCGGGCTTGTAGCCCAGCTCGCGGAACTCCTCGGGCACCGCGTCCGGGTTCTTCCCCAGCCAGTCGACGTACGCGTTCACACCGGCCGCGAAGCGCGTCGCGATCTCCTTGGCCCGCGGGCCGTAGCTCGCCCACTCCTTGTCCATGTCACCGCGGTAGAGGAAGAGGCGCGCGGCCCGGTCGCGCTCCACATAGCTCTCGCCGAGCACCTCGCTGAGCTCGCCGAGTCCGCCGCGGCGCCAGGTGTCCATCTGGAAGAGCCGGTCCCGCGCGGCGTTGAAGCCCTGCGCCTGGAACAGATCGCCCGTGCTGGACGCGGAGATGTGCGGCACGCCCCA
The DNA here is from genome assembly GCF_056435225.1 of Streptomyces sp. NPDC043996. Taxonomy (NCBI): domain Bacteria; kingdom Bacillati; phylum Actinomycetota; class Actinomycetes; order Kitasatosporales; family Streptomycetaceae; genus Streptomyces; species Streptomyces sp. NPDC043996. Next base: position 319,756 of record NZ_JBWKEY010000012.1, read on the forward strand.
GGTGTCGACCGTCATGGACACCGGTTTCTCCAGGCCCGGTACCGCGTAGGTGCGCTCCGGGCTCTCGGCCGTGGCCGGCAGCGGCACCACTAGGGGCGCCGAGACGGCGACCACGGCTCCCAGTATCTTGACGCGCGTTCTCATCTCAGCCTGCACCTTCCGTGGGGCGAGGAGCGGAGGCGGAACGCGCCAGCGGGGCGGCACGTCGCGCCGCCGGGAAGCTACCCCGCGGCAGGTGGCGGGCGCCTCCCCTAACTCACCCCTAGCGGACGGGTGCGGCGGGGCCAGCCGTTACCCTGGCCCCGTCAATACAGCACGTAGAAGAGGGGCGGACCCGGTGGCGGACATCGAGGAAGCACGCAAGCAGTTCGACCGGTTCGACGCGGACGGCGACGGCTACATCACGGCGGCCGAGTACAAGACCGCCATGGCGCAGATGGGGGACTGGAACGTCACCGAGTCGGTGGCCGAGGCCATCATCAAGACCAAGGACGCGAACGGGGACAAGCTGCTCTCCTTCGAGGAGTTCTGGGCCAGCCTGAACAAGGCCTGAGCCCCGCACGTCGTCCGCCTCCGCTCAGCGGAAGATGCCGGTGTGCCCCAGTGAGTAGCGGCCTGGCTGTGGGTACACGGCCAGGCCGTGCGGGCCGCCGCCCACGGGGACGCGGGCGACCTGGACGCCGGTGCGGGTGTCGATCGCGTAGACCTCGGAGTCGTACCGGCCGGAGAGCCACAGCGTGTTGCCGTCCGCTGAGACGCCGCCCATGTCGGGGCTCCCGCCGTCGGGCAGGCGCCACTTCTTCGTGAGCTTGTCCCGGGTGAAGTCGAACACCGACACCGTGCCCTCGCCCCGGTTCGACACGTACATCTCGCGGGAGTCGCGGCTGACGTACAGGCCGTGGCAGCCCTTGCCCGTCGGCAGCAGCTTGGGCTTGCCGAAGGTGTCGCCGTCGAGGACCCACATGCCGTCGGCCATCATGTCGGCGACGTAGAACCTCTTGCCGTCGGGGGACATCTTCACGTCCTGCGGCATGGCGCCCTTGAAGGGCAGTTTCTGCTGGCCGACGACCTCCATCCGCTCGGTGTCGACCTTGAGCAACTCGCCGGAGAACTCGCAGGACACGATGAAGTAGCGCCCGTCGAGGGAGAAGTCGGCGTGGTTGACGCCGTAGCAGCTGACCGGCTCGGTCTTGACGCGCTTCATGGTGTGCGGGTCGCGGAAGACGAGCTCCCGGTCGAGCGAGGCCATCACGACCGCGTACTTGCCGTTGGGCGTGAAGTAGAGGTTGTACGGGTCGTGGACCTCGACCGGCTTGCCCGCCTTGCCCGTCTTGGGGTTGATGGGCGTGAGGGTGTGGCCGCGGTTGTTGTTCACCCAGAGCGTCTTCATGTCCCAGGAGGGCACGACGTGCTGGGGCTGGACGCCGACGGGGATCGTGTCGATCACCTTGTACGTCGTGGGGTCGATGACGGAGACGGTGTTGGAGTTGGTGTTGGGGACGTAGACCCGGGACGGGAAGTCCTTGACCACCGGGGAGAGCTTGTTGGGGCGGTCGGCGGCGTAGACGTCCTTGGGGTCGAGGACGGGCGGCATCCCGGGCAGGCCGTAGATCTTCTTCGGCCCCGCGGGCTTGGCGGGCGCCTTGGTCGTGAGCGCCTTGTCCTGGCGGTCGGCGCGTTCGGTGCCGCAGCCCGCGAGGGCGGCCATGACGGCGGTGGCGGCGGTGGCGGCGAGCAGGGCCGCGGCGCGCGTGGTCGGTTTCGGGTTCGGCATCAGGTGAGCAGCTCCGTGGTCGTGACGGCGCGCAGGCCGCGGCGGTGCAGTTCTTCCAGGACGGCGGGGAGCGCGGCGACGGTGTCCGCGTACCCGAAGTGCAGGCTCACCAGCGAGCCCGCACGCACCTCCGCGGCGACCTTGCGGGTGATGGCCGGGGCGCCGGGTGAGGTGAAGTCGAGGGAGTCGACGTCGTACGAGAGGACGTGGGGGTAGCCCGCGCGGCGGGCGACGCGGGCCACGAGCGGGGTGGCGCGCACGGCCCGCGAGGGGCGGAACCAGCTGCCGATGCCGCCGGTGAGGCGGCGCAGGCGGTCCGCGCAGCCGGTGATCTCGGCGCGGGCCTCGGCCGCGGTGAGCGCGTTGATGGCGCGGTGGTTCAGGGTGTGGTTGCCGAGGTCGTGGCCGCCGTCGAGGACGCGGCGGGCGAGGCGGGGGTGCTCGTCGAGCCAGGTGCCGACGGCGAGGACGGTGACGCGGGCGCCCGCCCGCTCCGCCTCGGCGAGCAGCGCGCGGGCGGTGGCGGGGTCGCCCTGGCCGTGGAAGGTGAGCGCGACCTCGCGGCGGCCGCGCGGGCTGTGCGCGATCTGGACGGGCAGGCCGGGGAAGGCGCGGGGGCCCGGGGCCGGTGCCCGGTGCGGCTCTCGCGCGGGGCGCGGGGCGCGGTCCCCCGCCGTGGCGCAGCCCGCGAGGGGGATGAGGGCGAGGCCCGTGCCGATGCGCAGCGCGCCGCGCCGGTCGGTCGAAGTCACGCGACCCATTTATAGGGCGGCGGCGCCCGAAAGCCGCTGATTGACATGGGGCGCGGTCCAGACCAAGGGGCTTGGTGCGGGCTCGGGATAGCCCCTCACAGGTGCCGTTTAACCATCGTTTACAAGGCGAGTGCTCTATCTCACCAAGGATTCACCTTTAAACTGTCACTGTATGACCGTGAATGCCCGATTGGGGACTTTTGGATCGGAGGCCCCCGTCTGCCATAGTCGGGGAAGCGACCCTCTTTGACCCGAGCTACGTCGCCTTACGGGCCGCGGACCCCACCCACACCGGTCCCGGCCCCGCTCGAAGGCCCCCGCCAGCGCCGCTACCCACGGCCCCGGGGGCTTTCGCGTTCCCGGAGGCGTTCAGGAAGGCGAGGGGCGCGAGCGCTAGCGGTCGGTGATCCGCATCTCGAACCACGTCGTCTTGCCGCGCGGCAGCAGGTCCACGCCCCAGCGGTCGGCCAGCTTGTCCACCAGGAACAGGCCGCGCCCGCTGATGTCGAGCTCCTGGACCGGCATCAGGCAGGGCAGCCCGCGCGAGGGGTCGCGGACCTCGACCCGGATCCAGCCGCGCCGCCGCATCGTGCGCAGGCCGAAAACGCGGGCACCGGTGTGCCGCACCGCGTTGCCGACGAGTTCGGAGACGAGGAGCACGACGTCCTCGGTGAACTTGGGCGAAAGGCCCCAGTGGCGAAGGACGACGACCTGGGCGAGGCGGCGGGCGATGGCCGCGGACTCGGGGCGGGAGGGCAGCGGGACCTCGGCGTCGATCGGGTTTCCGAACAACTCCAGCGCCTTCAGGCCGTGTTCGTCCTCCACCGCCGGAGACCAGCGCGCCGCGGTGGCGCCCGAGCGCCGCCGCGACTGTTCGAAACCCTCCTGCCCCGCCATGTCCCCCATCATGGCCGCCCCAGGACCCCATTGGGGCCGTTCCGACGGAATAAGCCCCCCGGAAGCTCCCGTTCCAGGGGGCTGGCACGTCATATGCCATGGGCAGTTAGACCGCCGAAGCAACCCGGCTGACCTGCGGTGACTTCTCGCTCATGGATGATCACCGAGCGCCTCACAGGCGTCAGGCTTAAGGCTCTCTTAAGCCTGCGATAAACCGCTCCTTCGGGGGAAACTTTGGCTGACGCGTCCTCAACTGGCCTGAAGTCAGAGGAACTTCGCCTTGCCGGGACCGTCCTCCACGAAGCTGCGCATGCCGCGCTCGCGGTCCTCCGTGGCGAACAGACCGGCGAACCAGGTGCGTTCCACGGCGAGGCCGGTGTCGATGTCCGCCTCCAGGCCCTGGTCGACCGACTCCTTCGCGGCGCGCAGCGCGAGCGCCGGTCCCTTGGCGAGCCGCGCGGCCCACGCGTGCGCCTCCGCGTACACGTCCGCGGCGGGCACAACGCGGTCCACCAGGCCGATGGCGAGCGCCTCGTCGGCCCTGACCTGGCGGCCGGTGAAGATGAGGTCCTTCGCCTTGGACGGGCCGACCAGGCGCGGCAGGCGCTGGGTGCCGCCCGCGCCCGGGATCAGGCCGAGCAGGATCTCCGGCTGGCCGAGCTTGGCGTTGTCGGCGGCGATGCGGAAGTCCGCGCACAGGGCGAGCTCGCAGCCGCCGCCGAGGGCATAGCCGGTGACGGCGGCGACGACGGGCTTGGGGATGCGGGCGATCGCGGTGAAGGCGTCCTGCAGGGCCCGGGAGCGCCGGATCATGGCCGGGTGGTCCATGTTCTGCATTTCCTTGATGTCCGCGCCCGCCGCGAACACCTTCTCGCCGCCGTAGAGGATGACGGCGCGGACGTCCTCGCGGTCGGTCGCCTCGGCCGCGAGGTCCTTCAGGCGGTCCTGGAGCGCGATGTCCAGGGCGTTCATCGGGGGCCGGTCGAGGCGGACCGTGGCGACGCCCTCGGCGACTTCGAGATGCACAGTTGTCATGCGGGGCACGTTAGCGGTGCCCCGCACGGACCGGAACGAAGGGCTGGGTCCTTCCGGCGGCAGGGCCCCAGGCCTCGCTGCCGGCAGCAGGGCCCTAGGAGTTGTCGTCAAAGTGTCACGCCCACATCAGGAGTGATGCGAGGGTGACGGCTGCTGTGTAGGACTGGGCGGTCTTGTCGTACCTGGTGG
>NZ_JBWKEY010000013.1:0-233927 GCF_056435225.1 Streptomyces sp. NPDC043996
TCGCAAGGCCCGCTGCAGCCCCAGCCGCATCAGCCGAACCGTCGCCGCTGTTCATGCCGTCGAGATCGCGTGGCACTCAGGATGAGAAGCCTTCACTGAGCTTCTTCGAGTTGGCCACCGATCGGGTGATGGGCCCTGAAGCTCAACGAGCGAGGCCCCCGAGCTGTTGATCGAGATGCCTGACGCCTCAATCACGTTGCTCGAGGGCCTCGTTGGTCATCCATCCTGCCGCACTCGACCTGCTGCATGTGCTCGTGGAGTGGGTCATCATGCTGATTGTCACCCGTGAGGGCGACCGGCGCTGCAAGCTCCGTCCGTCTCAGCGCGCGATGGTGGCGCTGGTGTACCTGCCCGAACACACACTCTGGCGAAGATCGCCTCCGGGTTCGGGATCAGTGAGTCCACCGCCCACGCCTACACCCGCGCGGTCGTCGACCTGCTCGCCGAGCGTGCACCGGGTCTGCTCAAGACGCTGCGCGAGCACGATCCCGACTTCGTCCTGCTCGACGGCACACTCGCCGAGTGCGACCGGGTCGGCGACGGCCGGGCCGACTACTCCCACAAGCACCTGCGCCACGGGGTGAACGTGCAGGACGTCACCGACCCCGGCGGCCGGCTGCTGTGGCTCTCGCCCGCCTTGCCGGGCCGTACCCACGACCTGACCGCCGCCCATGCCCACCGGATCATCCGGATCTGCGAGCACCAGGGCGTTCCCATCCTGGCCGATCTCGCCTACCAAGGCGCCGGCCCATGGCTGACCACCGGCATCAAACGCAAGCCCTGCAGGAACTCCCCCCACCGAAAAGACCTCAGCCAGACACCTCAACCAGACACTGGCCGCCGCACGAGCGCCCATCAAACGCGGCGTCGCAAGGCTGCAGTCCTGGCGAATCTTCCGCAAGTCCCGATGCAGCCCCAACCGGATGACGCCAATCGCCAAGGCCATCCTCACTCTGGAGCGGCAGCGCTGAAGAAGCTCACTGATCCGTTGCCACTAGCACCGCAGCCCGACGCCGAAGAGCGGCAATGCAGTCCCTGCGGAACACCCGGCGACAGCACTGCTCGCTACCAAATCCGCTCGTGCCTGAGCGACTGGCTCTGCAGGACCTTCCGTAACGGCCTGCCCTTCCCCGGTATGACGGGACCAACAACTCTTCACCTCAGCCGGTGGGACACCGGAGTGCACAGTGAGGCCCTCGGCGACTCGGTGGTGTGCGATGCTGTGACGATCTTAGGCGAGTCATTCTCTGGGGGGCTCTTGAACATTCTCGTACGCTGCTCGTCCGAGGACTCCGAGCAGCAGCTTCAGTCGCTCGCCGCTTGGCTCGGGACCGACAGGACGGTACGACGTTCCGTCGACGCCGAGTTGCGGAGTGACCATCCCTCCGCGCCCGGTCACCAGGGCAATGGCATCGACGTCTTGGCTCTGGTCCTCGGCAGCGGTTTCAACGCGGCTTCGTTGGTGATCTCCATCCTGACGTGGCGCTCCACCCGCCCAGAACGTCCGACGCTGACGGTCGAGCGGCACGACGGCGCCGTCGTGCGGATCAGCGGCCGCTCAGAGGAGGAAGCTGAGCGTCTGCTCCGACGTGTCCTGGGGGAATGAGGTGAACTTGCCGGAGGCAGAGCAGTTGCCTGCCCCAGAAAGAACCCGTGTCGTTCTGATCGGTGCGAGTACTTTCTCAGCCTTGGATCCCTTGCCGGCAGTGCAAGGAAATCTTGCGGTTCTCCGGAATCTGTTGCGGGAGAAATGGCAGCTACCCCCCGAGCACTGTACGGTCCTCGCCGATCCGTCCCTCCCTCGAGACGTTTCCCGGGCTGTGGGGAAAGCTGCCGAGGAAGCGTCCGATACGCTGCTCATCTATTACGCGGGGCACGGTCTGATCGAACCCAGGACCGGCCGTCTACATCTTGCCATCGAGAGCAGCGATCCTCGGTCAGTGCACGACTCATCCGTTCCCTACGACTGGGTCCGGATGGATGTGGAGGGAAGCCGGGCTCTGCGACGAATCGTCGTCCTTGACTGCTGCTACAGCGCCCGGGCATTCGGCGTCCAGTCGAACGCGCCCGCTCTAGAACTGGACGGCACCTATCTCCTGGCCGCCGCTGCGGAAACGGCCGTTGCACTCGCGCCACCCGGTGAACCAGTCACGGCATTCACCGGCGAATGGGCTTCCATCCTGCAAGAGGGAATTCCGGGCGAGGCATCACTCCTCACTTTGGACGCGATTTTCACTCGCCTCCGCACACGACTCATCATGAGGGAGCGGCCGGAGCCCCAGCGCCTGTGCCGCAACCAACTGGGGCAGGCTCCGTTCATCAGAAACGCCGCATACACGTCGCAGCGCGACCCGGCCACTGGCGCTGACGCGGCCTCCGACAGCACCGACTCCCTCATGGCGGACCAAGCCATAGCCGACCTCTACACCAGCCGCAGTCTGGCCGACACACTGCAGACTATTGCTAATGGAATCGTGACACATCTCGGATACCGGCTGGCCACCGTCAATCTGGTCAGGCCCGACGGCGATCTGGTGGTAGCCGCAGTTGCCGGTGACCCAGGGGCCGAAGCCATGCTGACGGGCCGTGTCGGCTCCCGTGCGTCCTGGGAGCGGCGCCTGTCCATGGGTGAGGACTGGGATCTGCTGCGCTTCATACCACACACCGAAAGTTGGGTTCTGGCCGACGACGACGTCCCGCAGTGGCACACTGAAGGTGCTCTGCCCCAGTTGGACCATGAGTGGCATCCTCAAGATCATCTCTATGCGCCGATGTATACGGCCGGTTTCCGGAATGAACTGATCGGGGTCATATCGGTCGATATGCCACGAAACCGGATCCGCCCCACGCCCCAGGCGCGCGGCCATTTACGCAGGTACGCTTATCACTCTGGTACGGCTGTCAACGGTGCCCGTCTGCGCGCCAATATGCAACGCGCGCTGGTTCGCCTCGAACGTGAACAGCAAGCCTTGCGTATCAACGAGGAATCCTTCCGTCAAGCCTTTGAATACGCTCCATCGGGTATCGCCATCGCCGAATTGGGCGGCGATCGCCATGGGAGGGTCCTCCGGACGAACGACGCGTTGTGCCGCATGCTCGGTCGCCCGGCTTCATCCATGCGACGGTACTCTCTGATCGACCTCACACACCCGGACGACATCGGGACTCTGCTGCGGACCCCGCCACAAGGCGGTCATGCGGAAGTACGGCTGGCCCGCCGCGACGGTACGTACATTCGGGTGAGGCTACGTAGCGCTGTAGTAGCCGACGTCAGCGATGGGCTTCGCTTTCAGCTGTCTCACATCGACGAAGTCCGCCCGGCCCTCACCACGAGATCCGAAGCTTCGACCCACGTCGACACAGTACGGCCGGAAGAGCCGCTTTCCGAGCGAGTCCGGTGGTACCGCCTCCGGCTCCTGTGGTCGACACTTTCACGACACCGCTTTTCCCTCTTCGTGCGGCATAGGGGCCATCAGGTCGGCAACACCGCGCGGTAGTGCGTCGTCAGGCGTCCCCCGCGTCCAGAACGTGGAACGCCACCGCCAGAGGCAGGTCCCTGTGGACGTGGTGGGAGTCGTGGGCCTGGGGTTCCCAGAGGAGGCGGAGGGTGGAGACCCCTCCCGGGGCCACCTGGAGGGGCTTTCCGGCGAACGTCGTCGCCGCCGGGGTGTAGCGCGTGGCCTGCCAGACCTCTGCCACTGCGCGTCCGTGAGCTCGTGTCGCCGCACCATATGGGCCTCCCGCCCGGCAACCCACGAGATCCACCAGCCCACCAAAAGCCATCAGAAACGGCCTAGTCGGGCTCCCCCTCGAACAGATCGGTCGCCATTCCCGAAGATCTCCGTCGTAGTCACCCTCACGCACGTCCCGCAGAGCAGCCGCGTACCCGACCTCGATGGCCTGGGCGATCATCTGCTGTACCTGGCCCGGCACAGCCGTGAGCCTTGCCCCTGAGTAGAGGTTGGCCGGAGACGACAACCAGCGGGCGTGGGTCGGGGCTGGACTAGGTGGGCGTGCGCACGGTGGGCGTACACGAGCCAGCCGGGGCCGCTCAGGCTCGGCTGGTAGGCGAACAACTCCGCGTCCTTGGGATCGGTGATCAGCTCGTCGCAGTAGCGGCAGTAGTGCCGGACGTCGGTCACGGGTGCTCGCCGCCCAGGTTCTCGATGTGATCGCACAGGGCGCTCACGCAGCGGGCCAAACGTTGCGCGTGCGCGATCCCGGCGGGCAGGGTGCGGCCGGGCTCCAGGCCGAGCCGCATGCGTGCCTCCGTCACGCAGGCGTACGCGCAGGCGCGGGGCACGTCGTCCTTGGGGAGCCGCCCGGCCGCGATCTCCACCTCAGGGATCGCCAGCATGATGTGCCCGCGCAGGTGAAGGGTGAGTGTTTCCAGGTCCTCGGGGGTGGGAAGTTCGGCGTTCTCGGCAAGCAGACGGCGCGCGCTGGCGCGCATCGTCTCGACATCGAGCAGCGGGGTGGGCGCCTGTCCCCTGCCGTTCGAGTGGGTGGTAGAAGTAGTCACTGTCGGCGCTCCTCAGCAGCGTTGGCACCCCGGCGAGGTCTCGCCACCTCGTCGGGGACTGTCTTCTTCATACTGCTGCGGTGCGTGCACCCGTGAGTTTCACGACTCGTGAAACATCAAGTGATGCCGATCCAAGCGGCGAATCCCGCCAGTGACTCCTTGCTGTAACGCTCCAGGTGGATCAACGTTTGGACGGTCTCCCGCACTTGGGGATGGTTCCGGGTTTGCTCAGGCGCCACTCCCCGCGCCGATTGGAGCGCGGCGAACGCCTTCTCGCGGTTCCCGTAGTCAAGCCAGCCCTTCGCAGCGTCCATGTACCAGCGCCCCGCCCGTACGGGTGCCACGTCGGCGGGGAGGCGGGTGCGCTTGGTCTGACGGACGACTTCCGGGCCGTCGTACATCTCCACGGCCACGCCGAGTCGGTGCATCGCGACGTTGGTCGGACCGAACTCAAGGCCGTAGTAGTTCGCGTCCCGACCGAGGCGGCTGGCAGCATCCGCCGCAGCGTCGAGGTGCGCATGTGCGGTCGGGCCGTTCCCGACACGTGCTGCGAACATGGCTGATCGTAGGTGCACGGCGCCATGCACGCTCAGCGTGGGCGCGTCCATGCGTGCGATGTCCTCGCCCAAGTCATGGCGGACGCGGTCCAGTAGCCGCATTCCACGGCCGTACGCGGCGGATTGAAGGAACAGCGTGGCGCGCTGCCATTGCGTACGTCCAATGCGCAGTGGGTCGGCAGACTCCCGTGCGGCCCACTGAATTCGATCCATCGCCTGCGAACGCAGATCGAATAGGCCGAGCGCGTAGGCGATCGCGGTGACACCGGAGTAGGCCTCGGCAAGCAGTCCGAACAGCCTTTCCCGCTCGACTCCCTCAGCTGTATGGCATGCGGTCGACAGTTCATCAAGGAGTGGCGGCAACAGGTGACCGACCTTCGCGTACTTGGCCTTGCGGCCGAGTGCGGAGGCGCGCGCCACGTCGGCGGCCAGCTCCTCGTACGCCCTCACCGACACATCCTCGTCCGGCAAGTCCCAGGACAGCATGGACGTCTGGATACCCGGGATCGTCGCGTGCACGCGACCCCGTTGAGCATCCTCGTACGGCTGTCCCGTGAGCTGTTCAAGGCGGACACCCAGCGCGCGGGCAGCGCCAGCTGTGAGTGCGGGCGTGGCGGGTTTGTGGCCCCGTTCGACCTGAGCGATCAGAGACTTCGAGCAAGGAATGCGCTGAGCGAGTTGGAGCTGTGTCAGACCACGCGTCTTGCGTGCTTGCGCGATGCGCCGCCCAATCCGCTCGCCCGCTGCGTCGTCCGCGTACGGCATGATGACGTCCTTCGAGTCTCGACAGCTCGAAGATACCCCCAGCCGCGCTGAGGGAACGGCGTTCGGCTCCCGGTCCCCTCGATGGGATCGACGCGCTGCATGCCCACGCTCGGTTCCTCGGCGGCGCTTCTCCGGTACTCAACCTGTTCGTTCACCGACTCGATCACGAGAGATGGTATAGCGTGCCTACCGCGCTGCTGCGGCAGTGCGTCTCGCTACATCCCGGTCCCGGCGCCGGAGCGAGCAGTGGGCTCTTGAGAGTCACCCGCAGTTGGCCATCAGTACGCATCAGGACATCCGACCTGTCTCTCCTGTCGTCGCCGGGCGGCAAGCGGAAGGGGCGACGTATGTCCAAATCGCGCAACGCCAGCCGTCTGGCGAAGAGGATCCACCGCCAGACGTCGCTCAGACAATCGAGTGCTGCACGGCTGGCGAAACAGGCCCACGTCTACCTCGGCCCCTCGATCGCCGATGCGGCAGAACCTCATCAGTGTCAGCTGGAAGCGCACGTCGCCCACGTCTTGGCAAGCCGATTCCAGGATCGTCAGCTCAACGGCGCCCTCTTTGGAGTACGGAAGGCGCGACCCGTCGCTCAGCACCTGGAGTTGACGCTTGAGCCCACGATGGCGAACGAAGTGGTCCGTGAGCTCCTCCCGCGCTTCGATGAGCCTTACGGAGGCATCCGTGGCGTCCCCGGGCTGCGTTGTCATCCGGACGACCGGGAAATCCTGCTCCACGACGCCCTCAGCCCTACGCGGATCACTCTGACGCGCACCGACGGCCGTACGTGGCGTCTCCCGACCGCACGCGACGGTGAGACTCTCCTGTGGAAGCGACCCGGGAGCGGACTTTCACTCGACGAGAGGGCTGAGGCCGAAGAGTGGAAACAGCCCCATCCTGCACACGTGGACGTGCCGGTGCGCGACCTGATGATGAGTCGGCTCCTGCGTCGTCCAGCTCTGGTCAATCGGACCGCGGAACCCCACGGTTTCGCCAACTGCTACACGCACCACTCCGGAGATCTCGTGATCGAGTGGTGCTGCGGCGACACTGTGGAGGCCCTCTGCGCTGCGCTATTGGCCCATGGCTTCGTCGACGGCCTGTCGCCGAGCGAGGCGATCGAGTTGACTTCGCATGAATCCGCCCGCCTGGGCGGACATACCGTGATCTTGAGGCGTCACTCCGCATGCCAGTACGGGTACGGGCCATCTGGCTCTCAGGAAATCACTGAACATATCCGGAAGGGCTACACATCGTGACCTCGATCATGGCCGTATTCGGAATCGTGGTCTGCGTGGCCCAAGGTGTTGTGGTCCGCTGCGGGCGGGATCTCGCCGTACTCCGTCGCCTGGAGCGCCTGATGGACGGCTGTGATCAACACCAACGGGTCGAAGTCTGCCGCATTCTCGCCGCTTCACTGCACCAGAGTGGGAGGCCGGACTCCGCAGAGGAATTGCCGGCCAACAACGTCACGGCGGCACGGTGACTCCCTTCTTGGGACTTTTAGGACTCTTGGGACCGACCCTTCCATTGTTCTGTCGCTTCGTCTGGTGTGGGGGGGGCGTGTCAGGTGGGTGACAGGGGGATGTCAGGGGCCGTCGGCACCTTGGGGGCATGAGAAGTTCGGCTGTCGCAGTTTCTGGGCTGCGCAAGATGTATGGCGACAAGGTCGTGCTCGACGGGATCGGGTTCGAGGTCGCGGCGGGGTCGGTGTTTTCGTTGCTCGGTCCGAACGGGGCGGGCAAGACGACGACGGTGAACGTGCTGACGACGTTGTCGAGGGCTGATGCCGGGAGCGTGCGCGTCATGGGGCACGACGTGGTGGACGCGACCAAGGAGGTGCGCGGGGTCATTGGTGTGACCGGGCAGTTCGCCGCGGTCGACGAGTTGTTGTCGGGCCGGGAGAACCTGCGCATGATGGCGGACCTGAAGCGCGTGCGCTTCGCTGGTCAGGTGGTCGCGCGGCTGCTCGAGCGGTTCGATCTGGTGGAGTCGGCGGACAGGCTGGCGGGGACGTACTCCGGCGGGATGCGCCGGAAGCTGGATCTGGCGATGACGCTGGTCGGCAGCCCGCAGGTGATCTTCCTCGATGAGCCGACGACAGGGCTCGATCCGCGCAGCAGGCGCACGATGTGGGAGATCATCCGAGAGTTGGTGGCCGACGGCGTCACCGTCTTCCTCACCACCCAGTACTTGGAGGAGGCCGACGAACTCGCGGACCGGATCGCGGTACTGAGCGGCGGCGGGATCGTCGCCGAGGGGAGCCCCGAGGAGCTGAAGCGGCTCATCCCAGGCGGGCATGTACGGCTGCGGTTCACGGACCCGGCCGCGTACCGGTCGGCCTCCTCCGCCCTGCGCGAGGAGGCCACCAGGAACGACGAGGCGCTGTCGCTGCAGATTCCGAGCACGGGCAGCCAGCGCGAGCTGCGGTCCCTCCTCGACTGGCTGGACGCCGTCGACATCGAGGCGGACGAGCTGACCGTGCACACCCCCGACCTCGACGACGTCTTCCTCGCCCTGACCGAGCGCACGAGCGAGCACACGAGCAGGAAGGCGATCACACAGTGAGTACGGCGAGTACGGTCTCGACGGCGTTGGGCGACACCCGGATCATGCTGCGCCGCAATGTGAAGCACACCTTGCGGAACCCGGTCACGGTGTTCAACGCGGTCCTGTTCCCCATGGTGATCATGCTGATGTTCGTGAAGGTCTTCGGCGGCGCGTTCAGCGTCGGCGACGACTACATCGACTACGCGACGCCCGGGATGCTCGTGATGGCCGTCAGCTACGGCCTGGGGGCCACCGCGACGGCCGTGAACGACGACATGACCAAGGGCGTCATCAACCGGTTCAAGGCCATGGACGTCTCGCGGGGTTCCGTGCTGACCGGGCATGTCGTCATCACCACGCTGCGCTGCCTGGTGGCCTGCGCGGCCATCGTCGCGCTGGCCTTCGCGATGGGGTTCGACCCGGACGCGAGCGCCGTCGACTGGCTCGGCGCGGCCGGTCTGGCCGTGCTGCTCAGCTTCGCGGCCGGATGGCTCACCGTCGCCCTGGGGCTCGCCGCGAAGACCGTGGAGTCCGCGGGCCTTGCCTCGGTGCCCCTGATCATGCTGCCGTTCCTGAGCAGCGCGTTCGTGCCCGCGGACACGATGGGGGCCGGGGTGCGGCAGTTCGCGGAGTACCAGCCCTTCACACCGATCATCGAGACGATGCGCGGCCTGCTCGGCGGCGACCTCTCCAGCGGCGACGCGTTCGCCGCCGTCGCCTGGTGCGTCGGGCTCGCCCTCCTCGGGTACGTGTGGGCGGTCGCCACGTTCAAGAAGCGAGCGTGACCTCGGCCAGCTGAGACCAGCCGGTCCGCATCCCCTCCTGAGCCGCCTCGGCGAACCGCGCGTCGCCGAGGCGGCGCCGCGCGTCCCGCTCGATCCGGCCCGCGTCCGGGTGGAAGCGGTCCCGCAGGCCGCACACGTCCTCGCTCGCCGCGAGCAGCCGCGCGGCCTGCTCGTGTTCGTCACGGCGCAGTGCCAGGTCCGCGACCCCGACGAGCGCCTGCGCGATCAGCGGGGCGTGTCCCGTCTCGGAGGCCGCCGCGCAGGCCGCCGCGCGGTGCACCCGGCACGCGTCGAGGTCGTCGGCGAGATAGCCGAGCAGGTCGTGCGTGAGGACGCGGATGTTCGCCTGCTCCGCTCCGTCGCCCAGCAGGGCGGTCGCGACGCCGAGTTGCTCGCGTGCCTCCCCGGCGTCGCCCCGCCACCGGGCGAGTTCCGCCTTCGCGAGAGCCAGCTCGGCCAGCGCGTCCGGCCAGGTGACGCGCTCCGCGCTCCGCTGTGCCTCGGCGATGGCGGCCGCGCTCGCGTCCCCGTCGCCGAGGAGCCAGTACAGCTGCGCCTGCCGCGACCGCATCCGGATGACGTCCTCGGTGCCGCTGACCTCGGTGACGGCTTCGATCGCCTGCTCGTAGTACGCGCACGCGTCGGCGAACTCTCCGCGCGTGGCCGTCCGGTCCGCCAGCTCGGACAGGGCGAACGAGATCCCGAACCGCTCGCCGAGCGCCCGGAACTCGGCCAACGCCCTCTCCAGGTGCGCGTCCGCGTCGCGCCCGGCCCGGCCGAGCATGATCCGCATCTTGCCCAGGTGCAGCCGGGCCAGGGCGCGCGCCCAGGGGTCGTCGTCGTCCAGCAGCGCTTCGATCGCGGGCAGGACCGCGTCGGGGGCGCGCAACAGGTGTTCCATGGGGACGACGAACCCCTCCAGGGGGTGGTAGCTCCGGCTGCGCCGACTGGCCTCGTACGCCTTGTGGATCCACTCGGCAGCATGGTGTTCGTCGCCCCGCCCGGAGCCCACGAACAGGACGACCAGCAGGTACACCGTGGCCCGGACGTCGTCCGTCACCTCGCCGGGGACCCTGGTGGCCGCCGTGAGCAGTTCGAGGCCCTCGGTCTTGTGGCCGCTGAGCCACCAGTACCAGCCCGCGCCCCCGGCGAGCCGCATCGCCGCCTGTGCCTCGCCCGCCGCGAGCGCGCCGCGCAGCGCGGCGCCGATGTTGTCGTGCTCGGCCTCGAGCCTGGCCAGCCAGTGAAGTTGCCCGGCGCGGCGCAGGTGGGGCTCCGCGGTCTCGGCGAGTCCGGTGAAGCAGGCCAGGTGCGCGTGGCGCGCCAGGTCCGTCTCCCCCGCCTCGGCGAGCCGGTGCCCGGCGTACTCCTTGATCGTGCCGAGCATGCGGTAGCGCGGAGCGCCGTCGCCCTCGGCGAGCAGCAGCGACTTCTCCGTGAGCGCGGTGAGCAACTCGAGTACCTGCTCGCGCTCGACCGCGCCGGTCGTGCCGGCCGCGCAGACGCTTTCGGCCGCCTCCAGGCTCGCCCCGCCGGAGAACACCGAGAGCCTGCGCAGGACGGTCCGCTCGGCCTCGGTGAGCAGGTCCCAGCTCCAGTCGACCACCGCCCGCAGCGTCCTGTGCTGCGGAAGCGCGGTCCGACTGCCGCTGGTCAGCAGGCGGAACCGGTCATCGAGGCGGCCCGCGAGCTGGTCGACGGAGAGGGTGCGCAGCCGGGCCGCGGCCAGTTCGATCGCCAGCGGCATCCCGTCGAGGGCCCGGCACACGCGCGCCATCGTCGCCAGAGTGGGGGCGTCGGACGCGAGGTCCCTGCGCACCGCCCCGGCCCGGTCCCGCAGGAGCTGGACGGCGGGCGAGGCCTCGATCACGCCCGGGCCCGCGCCGTCCTGCGGCAGGGCCAGCGGCTCCACCAGCCACAGCGCCTCCCCGGTGATGCCGAGCGGTTCACGGCTCGTCGCCAGGATCCGCAGCCGCCCGCACTCCCCGAGCAGCCGGTGGGCGAACACCGCGGCGGCCTCGATCACGTGCTCGCAGTTGTCCAGGATCAGCACCGCTTCCCGCTCGCGGATCGCGGCGACGAGACGGTCCGTCGGCTCCGTGTGCGGGGCCCCGCCAAGCAGGGCGTCGCGGAGGCCGAGCCCGGCGAGCGTCGCGTGGGCCACGTCGCCATCGGCGCCGATGGCGGCGAGCTCCACCAGCCAGACGCCGTCCGGAAGTTCGCCGAGCAGGGTGCGGGCGGTCTCCGTGGCCAACCTGGTCTTGCCGGAGCCGCCAGGACCGATCACGGTGGTGAGCCGGTGCGCGGCGACGAGGCCTCGGACGGCGGCGACGTCGGCGCCCCGGCCCACGAAGGTCGTCAGCTCGGCGCGCAGATTGGTCCTGCGGCCCGGCTCGCCGCGCGCGGGGCCGCTCTGTCCCGGCTCGCCGCGCCCGGGCAGGTCACGCGCCAACTCGCCGCGCAGCAGCGCGACATGCAGCGCCGCGAGCTCCGGTGAGGGGTCGACGCCCAGCGCCTCGGCCAGGGTCTCCCGCGCGTGCTGGTACGCGAGCAGCGCCTCGCTGTCACGTCCGGCCGTGACGAGGGCGCGCATCAGGGCGGCCACGAGACGTTCCCGCAGTGGATGCGCGGCCACCAGGTCGGTCAGCTCCGTGACCATGCGCGCGCCGCGTCCGAGGGCGACCTCGGCGTCGACCCGCTCCTCCGTCGCGGTCAGGCGCAGCCCTTCGAGACGGGCGACCGCCGCGGCGAACGCGGTGCTGTCGCAACCGACGTCCTGCAGGGCCGCACCGCGCCACAGTCCGAGGGCGTCGCGCAGCAGCCGCGCCCGCGAGGCCGCGTCCTCGGTGCGGGCCTGGCCCGCGACGACGAGGCGTTCGAACCGTACGGCGTCGACGGCGTCGGGCTCCACCGCGAGGCGGTAGCCGTCCGTACGACCCTCGACCACCCCTTCAGGCAGTGCCTTCCGCAGCCGGGAGATCAGGCGGTGCAGGGCGTTCGTCGCGTCGGCGGGCGGGTGCTCCCCCCAGATCCAGTCGACGAGCGACGCCTTCGGGACCACGTGCCCCGGCTTGAGCGCGAGGGCGGTCAGCAGTCCGCGCAGCCGCGCGCCGGGCACGTCGAGCGGGACGCCGTCCTCCGTGCGCACCTCGAATGGACCCAGCATCCCGATCTGCACCCGCTGAATTTTGCCATGGTCCTGACCGGGCCCTCGGGCGGATGGCGCCTTGCCGGACCGGCCCAGCGGGTCAGTCCGGCGGGCCGTGACGAGGGCCGCGAGCCCGCGAGGGGTCAGGAGGCGGTAGCTGTCGGTGAGGAGTCCGGCGATCTCCGTCCAGTCCATGACCTCGTCCCGACGCACCCCCACCGCGTTCGTGCCCCACGCCGACGCGGCGCGGACGGTGACCGCCGCGTGGAGTCAGCGCGCCGCCTGTGAGGTGGACCTCGTCGTCTCCGCAGCGCCCCGAGCCTCCCGACGGCACGGTGCGGCTCGCGGTGGACGGGCCCACGGAGCAGGCCATCACCGAGCGCGCCACGATCCTCGCCGAGGTCTACCGCCGAGGTGACGGCTGGCGGTTGCGGGGCGCTCACCCTGTCCGGTCACTGAGTCGAGTCCGAGATGTGTCCTGAGGCGCCGCCCTGCCGCTCAGGCCGTCGGGGGAAGCGTCAGTGTGGCGAGGGCTCCCGCAGGGGGCGCGTTCGTCAGGGTGAGGCTGGCGCCGATCACCCGTGACTGGCCCAGGGCGATGGTCAGGCCCAGGCCGTGGCCGTGGCCGCGTTCGGGGGTGGCGGTGTGGAAGCGTTGGGGGCCGTGGCGGAGGAGGTCCTCGGGGAAGCCGGGGCCGTGGTCGCGTACGGCGATGGTCGTGGCGGCTACGGTGACCTCCACCGGGGCGGCGCCGTGGCGGTGGGCGTTGAGGGCCAGGTTGGTGACGATGCGGTCGAGGCGGCGCGGGTCGGTCTCGGCCATGGGGCGGCCGACGACGGTGACAGTGACGTGCTCCTCCAGGCCCGCCCTGCGCACGGACTCCGCCACCAGCTCCCCGAGCGGTACCGGCTGGGTGTCGGCCCGCTCCGCGCCCGCGTCGAGGCGTGAGATCTCCAGGAGGTCGTCCACCAGGCCCCGCAGCACCCGCACCCGGTCCTGGACCAGTTCGGTGGCCTCGCTCTCGGGCAGCAGCGAGGCCGATGTGACGAGGCCGGTCAGCGGTGTGCGCAGCTCGTGGGCGACGTCCGCGGTGAAGCGCTGCTCGCCGCGCAGCCGCTCCTGGAGCGCGTCCGCCATGTGGTCGACGGCCGAGGAGATCTCGCTGATCTCGTCGTGGCCGCGGCCTCCGGTGCGCGCGTCGAGGTCGCCGTGGCGGATGCGGCGGGCCGTCCCCGCGACGCGCCGCAGGCGTCGCAGGACCAGTTCGGCGGCGAGCAGCGTGAGGGGGACGACGACGGCCAGCGTGGCGATGGCCGCGTAGCGGATGTGCCGGTCGAGGGCTTCGAGGCTGAGCTGCTCGCCGACCATGCTGACGTTGACGGCGATCACGGTGCCGTCGACCCGTTCGGCCGCCCACATGCTGGGCCCCTGGAGTGGCTTGCGGGTGTCCTTCCAGGTCGCCGTGGAGGGCGGAGTGGCGGACGACGTGGAGGCCAGCTGGTTCCGCAACTGGTCGGGGACCTCGTCGCCCACGACGTAGTTCGCGCGTTCCTCGGGGGCGCGGCGCGTGGGCTGCTCGCCGCGGAACTCCGCCTTGGCCAGGTCGAGTTCGCGCAGCGCCGCGGCGCGGGCGATGCCCAGGCCGCGCTCCTCGGTGCGCTGGTGCACGAGCACCCCGATGCCGAGGGCCATCGCGCAGGCCGCGGCGGCGACCCCGGCGGCGATCTTCCAGCGCAGCGAGCGGGGGTCGACGAAGCGCAGCAGCGCGGGGCGGTCACGGCCCGTGTCAGGGCTCGTGTCGGGCCGCAGGTCAGGTCTCACACCAGGTCTCACACCAGGTTTCATGTCAGGTTGCATGCCAGGTTTCATGTCAGCGCCGGAACTTGTAGCCGAAGCCGCGCGCCGTCTCGATGTGGTCGGCGCCGATCTTCTTGCGCAGCCGCTGTACCGCCAGGTCGACGACCCGGCTGTCGCCCTCCCAGCCGTAGTCCCACACGGTGCGCAGCAGCCGCTGCCGTTCCAGGACGATCCCGGGCGCGGCCACGAATTCGAGGAGCAGGCGCAGTTCGGTGGGGGTGAGCGCGACGAGGTGCCCGTCGGTGCGCACCTCCAGGCCACGGGTGTCGACGGTGAGGTTCCGGAAGGTGAGCACCGCGTCGTCGTCGGCCGTGGCCGTCTCGGGCGTGGTCGCGGTGAAGGTGGCCCGGCGCAGCAGGGTGCGGATGCGCGCTACGAGGACCGTGGTGTCGACCGGCTTGATGACGTAGTCATCCGCACCCGCCTCAAGGCCCGCCACTACGTCCAGCGCGTCGCCCCTGGCGGACATCATCAGGATCGGGGCCTGGCTCGTCTCGCGGACTCTGCGGCACAGCCCGATCCCGTCGAGGTGCGGCAGCATGACGTCGAGCAGCAGCAGGTCGTGCTGTCCGTCCCGGAAGATCTCCAGGCCGGTGAGGCCGTCCGGTGCCGCGGACACCTGGTAGCCGTAGCGCTCCAGGGCCATGCCGACGGACTTGCGGATCGTCTCGTCGTCCTCGACCAGCAGGACGCGGACGTCAGCAGGGGGGCCGCCACTGTTCTGTCCCATCACGTCAGCCTAGATCTTCTTCTCGTACGCCACCGTCACAGCCGGAAGGCGGCCGCGACGGGCAGATGGTCGCTGCCGGTGCGCGGCAGGGTCCAGGCGGAGACCGGTGTGACGCCGCGCGAGAGGATCTGGTCGAGCCGGACCACCGGGAACGAGGCGGGCCAGCTGAAGCCGAAGCCCTGCCCCGCCTCCTCCTGCGCCGACCGCAGCCGCGAGGTCAGCGGGCGCAGGGCGCGGTCGTCCGTGGTGCCGTTGAGGTCACCGAGGACGACGGCCCGGGACAGCCTCTCCTTCCGTACGAAACCGGCGAGCCGCGCGGCCGCCTCGTTGCGCTTCTCGGTGGCGAATCCGCTGCTGGGGTGCACGCGGATGGACGCGAGGTGGGCGACGTACACGGCGAGCGGCCCCTTGGGGGTGTCGACGGTGGCCCGCAGGGCGCGGGTCCACGGCATGATGGCGAGGGGCTCCACGTCCCGGAGCGGACGCTTGCTCCACAGGCCGACGGACTCCCGTACCGCGTGGTACGGGTAGGTGTCGGCCAGCGTCCGTTCGTACGCCGGAGTGGCGCGCGCGGTCAGCTCCTGCAGGGCGATGACGTCGGCGCCCGAGGCGGCGAGGTCGCGGGCGGTGCGGGCCGGGTCGGGGTTGCCGTCGTGGACGTTGTGGCTGACGACGGACAGGTCCCCGCCCGGGGAGCTCTTGTCCAGGAGCGTGCCCGCGAACAGCGAGCACCAGACGACGGCCGTGAGCGCGACGGCGGCGCAGGCGACGACGGACCGTCGCAGCAGCGCCGCCGCCAGCAGGACGGGGACGCTCACCCCGAGCCAGGGCAGGAAGGTCTCAAGGAGGCTGCCGGAGTTGCCGAGGGCGTTGGGCACGAGCGAGTGGCCGAGCAGGAGCAGCGCGACGAGCACGGCGAGCGCGGCGACGATCCACCCGGGGCGCCTCCCGCTCCCGGCCGGGACGCCAGCGCCTTCGGTCAAATCGGCCTGGCTGTCGGCGCGTTCGGGCACCTCTACCTGGCTGTCGGCGCGTTCGGGCGCCTCTACCTGGCTGTCGGCGCGTTCGGGCACCTCCGCCTGGCTGTCCGCGCGTTCGGGCAGCAGAGTCATGTCCGCACCGGCTCTCCGTCACGCAGCGCGGCGGGCAGGCCCGTCCGCACGGCCTCGATCAGCGCACCGCTCTTGTCCAGGGCGGCGTTCAGGCCCTCCGTGGGAGTGGTGCGGGCGCGCTGTCCGAGGACGACGCCGAGGACGAGGTGCCGTCGCGCGCCGGACGTCACCTCCGCGGCCCACATGAGGTTGCCGCCCGCGGGAGTGCTCGACCCGGTCTTGAGCCCGATCACCCCGGGCTCGTCGAGGAGCCGGTTGGTGTTGGTGACGGTGCCGGGTACGCCGGGCACCGTCGTGCTGCGCAGCGCCACCACGGCCCGCAGCACGGGCTCCTTCATCGCCTGCCGGGCGAGCTTGAGCTGGTCGTCGGCGGTGCTCCTGGTGCTGGCCTCGAATCCGCTGGCGCCGGTGTACGTCGTACGGTCCATGCCGAGCCGCGCGGCGGCGCGGTTCATCTTCGCGACGAACGCCTTCTCGCTCCCGGCGTCCCAGCGGGCGAGCAGCCTGGCGACGTTGTTGCCGGAGGGCAGCAGCAGCAGTTCCAGGAGCTGGCGCTGGGTGGGCCGCCGTCCTTCGCGGAGCGGGGCCGTCGACTCGTCGAGCGAGTGGGACTCCTCGGCGGCGGCCGCGTCGACGGTGATCCGCGGGCCTTGCTCGCGGCCCGTGAGCGGGTGCTCCTTGAGGATCACGTACGCGGTCATGACCTTGGCGACGCTCGCGATCGGCACCGGCTCGCGCCCGCCCTCGCGGCCGAGGCTGCCGAGGCCCTCCACCGCGATGCTCGTCTGCCCCTCCCCGGGCCACGGCAGGTCGAGCCGCCCGGCGACGGCGGCGGCCTCCCCCGGGGCCCCGCCGCCCTCGTCCCGGGCGAACCCGAACCAGCCTCCGACCCCGATGACGGCCAGCAGCGCGGTGCCTCCGCACACAGCCCCGACGCCACCCCGCACCCGACGACCCCTCACCGCAAGCACCCCTCCACGACCGGCACGTGCGGTGATCCCCGCACGTCACCAAGGTTTGGCGGAGACCGCATCAAGGCGGTCAGGGTCGTGCATCCGGTGGCCCGCGAATGTGTGTCATCCAGGTATCAGCCGCCCGGCGACGTGTCGCCGCCTGCGGCGGACGCGGCGGGCGCGACGGAGCGAGTGCCGCGGAAAGTGCCCTGGGGGCCGATGAGTTCGCCGGTGGGCGAGGGTCTGCCCTTGCGTACGACACCACACGTTGGACTACGGGAAGGGTGCTTCTGATGAGGAGACGAGGGGGGCGCGTCGTCGTGACCGCCGCGCTGGTGGCGGGCTCGGCCGTCGGGACCGGGACCACGGTGGCCGCCGAGGCCGCGGACGGCGCGGGTGAGCGCCGCTCGTACACCGGGGAGATCGACGGGGCGAAGTACCGCGCGGAGGTCCCGGAGAACTGGAACGGGACCCTGCTGCTTTACAGCCACGGCTACTACCCCGCGGGCTGGGCGCCGGAGAAGATCGCGCTGACCAACAGCGAAGAGGCCGAGGAGGCCCTCCTTGGCAAGGGCTTCGCCCTGGCGGCGTCCGACTACAAGGGCACGCACGGGTACGCCGTCGCGGACGCGCTGACCGATCAGGTCGCCCTGCGGGACTGGTTCGCCGACAACGTCGGACGGCCCGCGCGCACCATCAGCACCGGCCAGTCGATGGGCGGAACCGTCGCCACCCTGCTGGGCGAGCGGCATCCGGACCGGTTCGACGGGGTGCTCTCGATGTGCGCGGAGTACGACGGCAACGGAACCTGGAGCACCACCCTGGACATGACCTACGCCCTCAAGACGCTCCTGGTGCCCGCGGCCGACCAGGACATCGACCTGGTGCGGCCGCGCGACCCCGAGCGGAGCGTCGAGGTGCTGGTGGCGGCGGTCGACCGCGCCCTGGGGACCGAGCGCGGCCGGGCGCGCCTCGCCCTCGTCGGCGCCCTCGGCAACGTTCCCGGGTGGAACTCGGCGCACGAGGCGCGGCCGACGAAGACCGCGGACCGCGTGCGGGCGCAGGCACAGTGGCTGCGCAACGCGTACGTCGCGGGCACCGGCCCGCTCGGCCGGGTCGACCTGGAGCGCAGGGCGGGCGGCAACCCGTCCGCCAACGCGGGCGTCGACTACCGGCGGCAGCTCGCCGGTTCGGCGCACAAGGACCTGGTCCGCAAGGCGTACCGCGCCGCGGGCCCTGCCGCCGCCGACCTGGCCGCCGACCTGGCGAAGCTGAACTCCGGCACCCGGATCACGGCGGACCCGAGGGCCGTCGACTACATGAAGCGGTACACGATCGCGCGCGGGACGGCGCCGCGGCCCGTCCTCACGCTCCACAACACCCAGGACGGCGGCGCGGTCTCCGACCAGGCCGGGTGGTACGCCGACCAGGTCCGCCGCAACGGCGACCCCGGCAACCTCCGCCAGCTGTACGTGAACCGCGGCTCGCACTGCGCGTTCAGCGCGGCCGACGAGATCACCGCGCTGGAGGCCCTGCTGGCCAAGGCCGACACCGGTCGCTGGCCCCGTACGGACCCGGGGGTGCTGAACAGGACCGTCGGCCGTTACCAGCCGGAGCTCCAGCAGGTCCTCGACCTCGCGACGTTCGAGAAGAAGACCGTGCCGCCCGCCTTCACCCGGTTCACCCCCGCCCGCTTTCCCCGGCCCTCCCGCTGAGACACCTCCTTGGCCTTCCTGATGCAGCGAGCACCCAGCCAGCACCCAACCAACGTCCAGTCAACGTCCAGCCAGCTCGATGCAATTGCCCGGATTTGTGCTAGTCAGTACCCATGTCGCATCCCGGCACGCTGATTCTGATCATGGCCATGGCGGTGCTC
The DNA here is from genome assembly GCF_056435225.1 of Streptomyces sp. NPDC043996. Lineage (NCBI taxonomy): Bacteria > Bacillati > Actinomycetota > Actinomycetes > Kitasatosporales > Streptomycetaceae > Streptomyces > Streptomyces sp. NPDC043996. The sequence continues at coordinate 18,856 of NZ_JBWKEY010000013.1, forward strand.
GCCCCGCTCCTCGCGTACGCGGTCGGGCGTCGGCTCACCGTCCCCGTGGCCCTCTTCGAGATCGTCCTCGGCATCCTGATCGGTCCGGACGTGCTCGGCTGGGCCCGGCCCGACGCCGCCATCGAGACGCTGTCCGGCCTGGGGCTCTCGATGCTGATCTTCCTGGCCGGGTACGAGATCGAGTTCGCCGCCGTCCGCGGTGACACGCTGCGGCGCGCGGTCGGGGCCTGGGGCGTCTCCCTCGCGGTGGCGCTCGGCATCGCCTTCGCCCTGACCGGCGCGCAGGCCACCAAGAGCTTCGTCATCGGCACCGCCCTGACCAGCACCGCGCTCGGCGCCGTGCTGCCGCTGCTGCGCGACGCGGACCTGCTGCGCGGCCGGTTCGGCACCGTGGTGATGGCGTTCGGGGCGGTGGGCGAGTTCGGTCCTGTCATCGCCATCTCGCTGCTGCTCAGCGGCCGGTCCCCGGGCGTCGCCACCGTGCTGCTCGTCGCCTTCGCCGCCGTCACGGCGGTCGCGGTCTTCTGGGCGCTGCGCCCGCGCCCGCCGTGGTTCGCGCCCGTCGTCGCCAGGACCCTGCACTCCAGCGGTCAGTTCGCCGTGCGGTACGTAATGCTGCTGCTCGCCTCGATGCTCGGCCTTGCCGCCGCGTTCGGCCTCGACACGCTCCTCGGCGCGTTCGCGGCCGGGCTGCTCACCCGGCTCGTCCTGCGCGGCGCGGCCCCCGAGGCCGGGGCGGAGGTGCTCGGCCGGATCGAGGCCATGGGCTTCGGCTTCCTGGTCCCGGTCTTCTTCGTCGTCACCGGCATCGGCTTCGACCTCTCGGCCCTGCTCGACGGCGGCCGCCCGCTCGCCCTCCTGCCGGTCTTCCTGCTCCTTTTCCTGCTGGTGCGCGGGGGACCCACGTGGCTGCTCGCGCCGCGCGACCTGCCCCGGCGCGAACGCGCCGCGCTCACCCTGTACTCCGCCACCTGCCTGCCGCTCGTCGCCGCCATCACCACCATCGGCACCGACGACGGCGTCCTGGCCCCCGGCGAGGCCGCCGCCCTGGTCGGCGCGGCCATGCTCTCCGTGCTCGCCTTCCCGCTGCTCGCGCTCAAGGCCCTCGCCGGGCGCCGGGCCACTCCCTCATCCCCCACGGCCGGGGCGGCCGAGACGTGGTGACCCCGCTGGCTCACCGCGCCCTGGACGCCGCCCTCGCCCGGGGCTCCGTGGCGACGCCCCGCCGCCCACGGCGGATGGTGGCGTGAGCCGTCTCCGCCGCGACGAGGCCCAGCGCCATGAAGGCCGCGCCGACGGGACCAAGCCAGTGCGGGCCCGCCCAGGCCATGCCCGCCTGGCCGACCAGCGGCGCCGCCGAGACGCCCACGTAGACCATCGCCGAGGCGAGGCCCGTGAGGAGGGGGGCCGCGGTGGGCAGGGCGGTGATCAGGCGGTGGGTCTGCGGTGCCAGGAGGCCCCACCCGCACACGCCCCAGACGAGCAGCGCCACCACCGTGGACGGCAGCTGGGCGCTGGTCCACGGAAGCAGGGCGAAGTCGGCCGCGGCCACCACGATCGCGGTGTTGATGACGCGGCGGCCGCCGAAGCGGTCGGTCAGGCCGCCCGAGCCGAGCGTGCCCGCCGTGGCCGCGAGGCCCCAGACGAACAGCAGCACGGCCAGCGTGGTGCCGCTGCCGTCCGTGGCGCGGTCGAGGCTCTCGCCGATGAAGGAGTAGACCGTGTAGAGACCGGTGTAGACGAGCAGCGTGGTGAGCAGGGTGAGGCCGATGCGGCGGTCCGCCAGCGGGGCCAGGCGCGTGCGCAGCGGGACCGCCGGGGGCGTGGGGATCGTGGGCAGCAGCAAGGCGACGGCCACCGCGGCGAGCACCCCGAGGGCCGACACGAACACCATGGTGAGGCGCCAGTCGCCGGTGGCGCTGCCGATCGCCGTACCGAGGGGCGAGCCGAGCGCCGTGGCCGCGCTGAGGCCCGTCATCACGGTGGCGATGGCGCGGCCGCGCCGCTCGGGCGGGGCGAGGGCCGCGGCCGCCGCGACGGCGGCCGGGGTGACCATCGCCCCGCCGAACCCGGCGAGCGCCCGTCCGGCCAGGGCCACGCCGAAGTCGGGGACGAAGGCGGTCAGGAGGTTGCCCGCGGTGAAGACGGCGAACCCGGCGAGGAACAGCGGCCGCCGGGACCTGCGCGCGGTGAGCGCGGCCATGACGGGGCCGAGGACGGCGTACGTGAAGGCGTAGGCGGTGAGCAGCCAGCCCGCGGTGCCTACGGAGACGCCGAGCGAGTCGGCCGCGTCCGGCAGGATGCCGGCGATCACGAAGCTGTCGGTGCCGATGGCGAACATCGCGGCAGCGAGGACGACGAGTGAGCGGTACACGGGGGACGGGCCTCCTGTGGATGCGGGGCGGGCGGCGGGCGCGACGGGCTCACCGCGACGATCAGGGTGACGTAACAGAAGTTGTTACGTCATAGCGTTCAAAAGAGGCCGGTCCGCTCGGACCGGCCCGCTCGGCAGGGTCAGACGACCGTCTCCTTGAGGACGTCGGCGACGGTGACGCCCGCGAGCTCGGCCTTCATCGCCTCCTCCGCGCGGTCGTACGCGCCGCGCAGCACCGGCGGAATGCCGCGCCCCACCGGGCACTTCTGGTTGGGGGGCGAGGGGTGAAGCGCCAGGAGCGGATCGGGCTCGACCGCGAGGTAGACGTCCCTGAGCGTGATCGACTCGGGCTCGCGGGCAAGCCGCCAGCCCGCGCCCTGCCCGCGCTGCGACACCACCAGGCCCGCGTCGCGCAGGCTGCCGAGCGCCCGGCGGATGACGACGGGGTTGGTGTTGACGCTGTCGGCGATCTGGTCGGACGTCACGATGCCGTCGGGCCGCTTCGGGCAGACCAGAGCCATCCACGTCAGCGCGTGCGTGGCCACGGTCATGCGGCTGTTGGCGCTCACAGGTGCTCCCCTCCTCGCCCGGCCGGCTTGTCGCAACTGATTCTGTTACGACAATGGCGTGGCTGTCCAGCCCTGTTCGTCGAGCAACGCCGTGAGCTTCCCGGGGGCCAGGCCCCGATAGCTCTCCACGAGGAGTTCGGCGACCTCCGTCCAGTCCGTGGTGGCCCCGTCCAGGTGCATGCCGACCACGTTCGCGCCCCAGCCCATGCGGAAGAAGGGCGGGCCCGCGTGGGTCAGGGCCTCGAACTCCTCGCCCCCGGCCCGGAACGTGAGGGTCGTGGTGGGCTCGGCGGCGTGGGCGTGGGTGGCGGTGGAGCGGGCCGGGTCGGTGACGTAGACGTGCGCGAAGGTGCGGCCCCGGACCCGCCAGCGGATGCCGGTCCAGGCCTGCTCCTCGTACGCGTCGGGCAGGCGGCCGCAGATCGCACGGAGGCGCGTGAGCGTGTCGAGGGGGACCTCGTCGTGAGGGTGCGCGGTCATCCGGGAAGTCTAGGAGCGGCCACTGACATCGCCGGAGGGCCGCGGACGCAGGAACGTGACCGTCAGGTGGTCCTCGGTGCCGGTGGCGGGGGTGACGCGGGCGCGGACCCCGTAGACCTCCTTGATGAGGGGTTCGGTGACGACCTCGGCCGGAGTGCCGTACGCGTGCGCCCTGCCCTCCTTCAGGACGAGGACCTCCGCGCAGAACATCGCCGCCAGGTTGAGGTCGTGCAGGGCGATCACCGTGGTGACAGGCAGGGTCGACACCAGGGTAAGCAGGTCGAGCTGGTGGTGGATGTCGAGGTGGTTGGTGGGCTCGTCCAGGAGGAGTTCGCGGGGCGACTGGGCCAGGGCGCGGGCGATGTGGGCGCGCTGGCGCTCGCCGCCGGAGAGGGTGTGCCAGGCCTGGTCGGCGCGGCCGGTCAGGTCCGTGCGGGCCAGCGCGTCGGACACCGCCCGCTCGTCCGCGGCCGTCCCGGTCGACCAGGCGCGGCGGTGCGGGACGCGGCCGAGGCGCACGACGTCCCGTACCGTCAGGTCGGCCTGGGTGTCGGCCTGTTGCTCCACCACGGCGAGGCGGCGGGCCACCTCGCGGCGGCCGAGGTCGCGCAGCGCCGTGTCGTCGAGGGTGACGACGCCGGAGGTGGGGGCGAGGACGCCCGCGAGCAGGCGCAGCAGGGTGGACTTGCCGGAGCCGTTGGGGCCGAGGAGGCCGACGACGGTGCCCGGGCGCGGGGCGAGGGTGACGCCGTCCACGATCAGACGGCCCCCGGCGGCCCGGCTGACCCTCTCGGCGCGCAGACCGGCGCCCCCGCCCCGCCCCGCGCTCACGTCGTCCTCCTCGTCCGGCTCGTCCGGAACAGCACCGCCACGAACGCCGGGACCCCGATCAGCGAGGTGACCACGCCCACCGGTACCTCCTGCGGGTCGAGCAGGGTGCGGGCCAGGGTGTCCACCCAGATCAGGAAGACCGCGCCGGTCAGCGCCGTCACCGGAAGGAGGCGGGCGTGGGCCGCGCCGACGAGGGCGCGGGCCGCGTGCGGCAGGGTCAGGCCGACGAAGCCGATCGCTCCGGCGGCGCTGACCAGGGCCGCCGTAAGGAGGGCCGTCGCGGACAGCAGGACGAGGCGGACCCGGGTCACCTGGACGCCGAGGGAGGCCGCCGCGTCCTCGCCGAAGGCGAACGCGTCGAGCGTACGGGCGTGGGCGAGGCAGATCGCGAGCACCGCGGCCAGGATGGCGGCGCACACCGTCACGTCCGTCCAGCCCGCCCCGCTGAGCGAGCCGAGCAGCCAGAACAGGATGCCGCGCATGGTCTCGGCGTCGGCCGAGGTCAGGACGATGAAGGAGGTGACGGCGGAGAAGAGCTGCATCGCCGCGACGCCGCACAGGACCACGCGGTCCGTCGTGGCGCCGAGGGCCCCGCTGAGCAGCAGGACGAACGCGAAGGCGCCGAGGGCGCCGACGAACGCGCCGGTGGACAGCGTCAGGACGCCCCCGCCGACGCCGAGGACGGCCACCGCGACGGCGCCCGTGGACGCCCCGGACGACACCCCGAGGACGAAGGGGTCGGCGAGAGGGTTGCGCAGGAGCGACTGGAGGACCGCCCCGCACACGGCGAGGCCCGCGCCGCACACGCCCGCGAGGAGCGTGCGCGGCATGCGCAGGTTCCAGACGATGCCGTCGCGCAGCGGGGTGAGCCGTGGCTCGCCCCAGCCGAGGTGCGCGGCCACCGCCGACCACACGTCGGGGACGGAGATGTCGGCCGGGCCGATGGTGACGGCGACGGCCACGGACAGGAGCAGCGCCGCGAGTCCGGCCGTCCACAGCAGGCCCGCGCGCCACGCTCCCCGCGCGCCCGCGCGCACGGCGGTGCTCACCGCGCCAGGCCGAACTTCCGCAAGCCCGCAGCGACTTGCTCGACGCCGTCGACGGTGCGGATCGTCGGGTTCAGGGCCTGGCCGCTGAGCAGGACGTACCGCTTCTTCTTCACGGCGGTGAGGTTCTTGGTGACCGGGTGGGACTCCAGGAACTTGATCTTCTCGCGGGCGCTCTCGGCGGACTGCGCCTTGCGCGTGAGGTCGCCGATGACGAGGACGTCGGGGTCGCGGTCGGCGACGGTCTCCCAGTTGATCTGGGGCCATTCGGCGCGGGTGTCGGCGAAGGCGTTGGTGACGCCGAGGGCGCGTGTGATGACGCCGGGCGCGCCGCAGCAGCCCGCGATGTAGGGGGCCTTGGAGTCGGAGAACCAGTAGGCGACGGACGCCTTGGAGGAGGTGACCGTGCGGGAGGCCTTCGCGGTGCGGGCCTTGAGGTCCGCGACGAGGCGCTCGCCGCGCTTCTCGACGTCGAAGATCCGGGCCAGGTCGCGGATCTCGCCGTAGACGGTGTCCATGGTGAGGGTCTTGACGCGCTTGCCGTCGCCGCCGCCGGAGTTGTCCTTGCCCGCGCAGTCGGTGGGCGAGACGTAGACGGGGACGCCGAGTCCGGTGAACTTGGCGCGGTCGGCGACGCCGCCCTTGCCGACGGTGTACAGGAACGAGGCGCTGACGAAGTCCGGTTCCTTGGAGAGGACCTTCTCCAGGGACGGGTAGCGGTCGGCGAGGCGCTCGACCTTCGCGTTCGCCTTCCTCAGGTCGGGGCGGACGGGGTCGGTCCAGGTGCCGGTGCCCGCCATGCGGTCGGCGAGGCCGAGGGAGAGGAGGATCTCGGAGGAGCCCTGGTCCAGGGAGACGGCCCGCCGGGGCGGGGCCTTGACGGTGACCTTCTCGCCGCAGGCGGTGAGCGTCACGGGGTAGCCGTCGGCCTTGGCCCCCTCGTCCCGGTCCCCGGCCGGGCCGCCGCAGGCGGTGACGAGGGCGAGGGTCGCGGCGAGCAGGGCGGCGCGGCGTACGCGCGGCGGGACGGTACGGCGGCGAGCGGTGGGTGAGGGCACACGTCTTCCCGGATTCAGGGCTCATGCGCGGAGCCTGGTCTGCGAACCCCGCCGCCCGGGGCGCGGACGGCGGCGCCAGCAGGTCTTCGGACTCGGGATCGTCCGGACGGGGCCGCCTTCCCGGGCGCAGGAACGCCCAGTGGCCGCTGGCCCCGCCCGTCCCCCTCACCGCTGCGCGTCAGTTCCGGATTCCCACCGGATTCCCTGGCCCGGGTGCGGGCGTGACTGGCGTCCGCAAGCTATCACCCCGCCCCGGACGGGGCGGACGTCACCCCTGGTCGGGGCGGGGTTCGCCGCGGTAGGTGCCGAAGGACCACTTATTGCCCTCGGGGTCGGCGACAGCGAACTCCCGGCTGCCGTAAGGCTGGTCCTCGATCTCGCGGATCACCTTCACGCCCGCGTCCTTCAGGCGCCGGTAGAGGTCGTCGACGCGGTCCGTGACGACGTACGCGCCGAACGTGCCCGGCCGCAGGCACCACTCGGCGGCCTCGGGGTCGTAGGAGCCGAGCATGACGCCGCCGCCCTCGGGCCAGTCGAGCTGGGCGTGGGCGACGCGGCCGCCGTCCTCGTAGACGGCGGTGCGCAGGAACCCGACCGTGCCGACGAGGAAGTCGATCAGGGCGGGGGCGTCGTCGGCCTGGAAGGTGGGCCAGACGTCGGGGGCGCGCAGCGGCTGGTCGCTCGTTCCGTTATGGGTGCTTTCGTTGCTGTTCATGACTCTCAGTCTGCGCCGTTGAGGTGCCCCCCGGCTTGGATATTCCGGCACTCCTCGGCCAGCCAGGCGCTCGGGCTCGCGCCCGTGTACTGGTGGAAGTCGCGCACCAGGTGGGAGTGGTCGTAGTAGCCGCAGTCGGCGGCGACCCGGGCGAGGTCCAGGGGCGCGCCCGCGACGACCGCGCGCACGACCCGCGCCTTCGCGTGCTGGAAGCGCATCAGGCGGGCGGCCTGCTTGGGCGTGACGCCGGTTTCAGCGCGGAACAGGGCGGAGAGGCGCCGCTCGCTGAGGGACACGTGCGCGGCCAGGCCCCGCAGCGTGCCCGCGCCCCGGTGGCGGGCCAGCCACGCCCAGGCCTCGGCGATCTCCGGCCGGACCGCGCCCACGCGCCCGGCGTCGGCCGTGCGGCGCGCCAGGTAGGCGTTCAGGCGGGCGAACCGCTCGTCCCACCCTTCCGCCTCGCACAGCCGCTCCCGTACGTCGGCGGCGACCCGCCCGAGGACGTCCGTGCCGTCGGTGACGAGCTGCCCGGCGAGCTCGGCCGCGGGCAGGCCGAGGAGCGCGCGGGCCGCGAGCGGGTGCACGGCGAGCTGGATGCCCGCCTCGTGCTCGGGCTGGACCACGTACGCCGGGCTCTGGTGCAGGCCGCCGACGACGATGTCGGTGCGGACGGCGTCCGGGCCCCTGGCCTGGCCGGGGGTGGCGCCGGTGACGACCGGTCCGTCCAGGGAGAAGATCAGCGTCAGGTACGGCGACGGCAGGCCGCGGTGCAGGGCGGGGCGCTGGCCGCGGCTGCGGTAGCCCACGGCGGACACGACCAGGCCGCGCTGCTCCGGCGGGGGCGCGGCCCGGACGAACTCGCGGGCCGCGGTGTCGGCGTCCATGAGCCCATTGTGGCCGGGCGGCCCGCCCCGGGGCGCGGCGAAGCTCGGCGAGGCCATCGCGGCCAAGCGGCGGCTGACGGTGACGCCGGACCAGCTCGCCTGACCGGTCAGGCGCCGCCGCGCAGGCGGTGGAAGGCCGCTCGCGTGGCCGCCTGGTCCGCGCCGTCGGCGAGCAGCGCGTACAGCAGGAGGCGGGCCTTGGGCGCGTCGAGTTCCCCCGCGGGGATCAGGCCGCGGGACAGCAGGTCGGCCTCGGAGCCGGGGCCGCGGTAGGTCTCGCTGAGCAGCGGGCCCGCGCCGGTGCGGGACGCCAGGACGACGGGCATGCGCCCGGCGAGCCCGGCGAGCGGTTCGACGAGCCACGTCGGCACGTGCCCCGCGCCGAAGGCGGCCACGACCAGGCCGTCGAAGCGGTCGTCCACCGCGTCGAGGAGTTCCCCGCCGTCCCCGATGCTGAGGGTGACCAGGGCGACGCGGGCGGGCGCGCGCAGCCGCAACGGGCGCTCCACGGTGGGTTCCTGGGGCCGGAGCAGGACGCGCGGGACGCCCTCCACGACCCGGCCGAGGGGGCCCGCGCCCGGCGAGGCGAACGTCGTGAGGGAGGTGGTGTGTGCCTTGCGGGCGTGGCGGGCGGCGTGGATCTCGTCGGCGAGGACCACGAGGACGCCGAGGCCCTGGCAGCGGGGGTCGGCGGCGACCGCGAGGGCCGCGGCGAGGTTCGCGGGGCCGTCGGCGCCCGGCAGGTCGGGGCGGCGCATCGCGCCCGTGACGACGACGGGGGTACGGCGCGCGCACGCCACGTCGAGCAGGAACGCCGTCTCCTCCAGGGTGTCGGTGCCCTGGACGACCACGACGCCGTGGCCCGCCGCCGTGGCCTCGTCCACGCGCGCGGCGAGCTCTGCCAGGTCGGCCAGGGTCAGGGAGGAGCCCGGGAGCCGGCGGACGTCGTGGAGTTCCACCTTGACGCCGTCCGGTACGGGGGTGTCGGCGAAGGTCTGGGCTCCGGTGAGGCGGGTGGGGCCGCCGCCCGCCTGGGCGGAGATGGTGCCGCCGAGGGTGAAGACGCTGACCGTGCCTTGGGGCATGGGGGCTCGATTCGGGTGCGGGGGCGGGTGTGGGGGCGGGTGCGGGTGTGAACCTGGGTGCGGGTGGGGTCCTGCCGGAGGCTCCCCACGCCCGCCCCTTCCCGAAACCCGGGGCTTGCGCCCCCCTTCCCGGTCCTATTCCGCCGCCGCGAGGACTCCCGCCGAGATCGCGTGCGTCAGCGCCTTGTGGTCCGCCTCGTTCTGGGCGGCGTAGCGCAGCGCGAAGGTGGCCACGGCCCGGTCGAAGGTGTCGGCCGAGCCCAGGTAGGCGGCGATGGCCACGCGGTCGCCGGAGCGGGCGTGGGCGCGGGCGAGGGCGGTGCCGCAGAGGCGGGCGTAGGCGAGGAGTTCGGCGGAGTCCATGTCCGTGATGTCCATGGAGCCCTTCATGTCCCGCAGTTGGCGCCAGTAGTACGCGCGCCCCTGCGGCCCCGTCATCCAGCCGAGGAAGATGTCGCTCGCGGCCTGGAGGAGGCGCTGGCCCGCGACGACGCGGTGGCCGGGGTGCAGATAGGGCCCGGTGGGCAGGTGCTCCTCCAGGACCGAGCGCACCGCCTCCTTGATCTGGAGGAAGAGCGGGTCCCCGGCGTCGCGGCCGGTGAGGAGCACGATGAAGCAGCGGGTGCCGACGCTGCCCACACCGACGACCTTGCGGGCCGCGTCGACGAAGCGGTAGCGGTCGAGCAGCAGGCGGCGCTCCTCGGTGAGCGTCGAGCGGTAGTCGCCGAAGATCTTGCGCAGGGCCGCCATGTCCGGGGCGCCGGTCGGCTCAAGGAGGGGCGGGTCCTGGATGATGCGGCGCCGCCCGTCGGCGAGTTCGGTGAGCTTGGCGAGGGCCTGGAGGCTGGTGCGGCGGCGGGCGTGGTCGAGGCGGGCCTCGGCGCGGCGGCGGTGGCGCGCGGACTTGATGAGGGGCAGCAGGTCGCCGGTGTCGACGCGCTCGTACCAGACGTCGAGCTCGCCCCTGCGGGCGAGGCGGCGGATGGCCGTGCGGTACGCGGCGGCGGCCGCCTGGGCCGCCGCGTGGGCCCGGTCCTCGCCGTGGCCGTTCTCGTGGGCGGCGACGGCGACGCTGGCGGCGAGCCGTTTGACGTCCCACTCGAAGGGGCCGGGGTAGGTCTCGTCGAAGTCGTTGAGGTCGAAAAGCAGGCGGCGCTCGGGCGAGGCGAACACGCCGAAGTTCAGCAGGTGGGCGTCGCCGCAGAGCTGCACGGTCAGGCCGGTGTGCCACTGGGCGGCGAGGTCGCCCGCCATGACGGCGGCCGCGCCGCGCAGGAAAGCGAACGGGGACGCGGCCATCCTGCCGTAGCGGATCGGCAGCAGGTCCTGTACGCGGTCGGCCGCCTGCCGCTCCAGGACGGCCACCGGGTCGGGCCGGTCGGCCGCGGGTATCCAGGCCCCGTGCGAGGACCGGGAGGCCCGCTTGCGGGCCGCCTTGCCGCGCTCCGCACGCTCGGCCGGCGTGGTCATGGGCGGTCACTCCCCTCTCGGGTCTCGGCCTGGCCTCAGGAGCAGCCAATGCGGGTGCGCGCGGGCGCGCATGTGTAGTACGCCGAACGGGTGAGCCGGGGGTTGCCGCCCCCGGCCCCCGCTCAACTCAACAGCATCGGCGCTCCGCGCCCCGCCCTCGAACGCCGGGCGGGCTGAATCCCCGCGCTCACGCGATTGTCCGCAGGCGCCGGACAGGCTTGAAGTGCCCACCCAGCCGCGAGCCGCTAGGTCGGGGAGTGCGGGAGCGGCCGCAGGTGTAAGGGCGGGCGGGTGGGAGAAAAAAGCCCGTCCGGCGTTTGAGGACCGTCAGCGGGAGTAGCGCATCAGGGCCCGCACCATGTGGCACGTGGTGTCGGACGGCGGGTGGATGCCGACCGTCTCGGCCATGGTCCGTATCCGGACGTTGTTGGCCTGGTTCGGCACGAACACGCCCGCGTCGAGGAGGGCGATGGCCAGGCGCATGGCCTTGAGGCGGCGGTTGTGCGAGACGTACCACTCACGCGGGCGGCCGGGGGGCAGGGGGTGCTTCTCCAGCGGCGCGTACGGCAGCTGGTTCGGGCACTGGGTGCGGGCGGCGCGGGGTGTGGTGGACTTCCTGGAACGGGTGGCGGCAGCGGGCACAGACATCCTCCTGTCGCGGTGCGGAAACCCTCGCGGGCTCCGTCGAACATTGCTTCCATTCTACGGGGCGGCACTGACAACAGCATCGGGAGCGAGCGGCAATCTCCGCTGGCCAGAGGGGGTTTGAGGGGCACGGGACGGATGGTTCACGGGTAGCGTTGCGGCATGGAGATCTGGATCAATCCCGCCTGTTCGAAGTGCCGCGGCGCCCTGGCGCTGCTCGACGCGGAGGGCGCCGACTACACGGTGCGCCGCTATCTGGAGGACGTGCCGAGCGCCGACGAGATCCGTGACGTGCTCGGCAGGCTCGGCCTCGAACCCTGGGACATCACGCGCACCCAGGAGGCCGCCGCCAAGGAGCTCGACCTGAAGGACCGCGTGCGCTGGCCCCGGGACGCCTCCGGGCGCGAGGCCTGGATCGAGGCGCTCGCCGCGCATCCCAAGCTCATCCAGCGGCCCCTGATCACCGCGGACGACGGCACCGCGGTGGTGGCCCGCACGGAGGAGGCGGTGCGGGACGCGCTCGGCCGCCGCTGACCCCCGCGCGGCCCGGGCGCGCGGGGGCCGCCCTCAGCGCGCCCGGGGCCTCAACCGGCGGGCACCGCACGGCCCAGCGCCGCGCCGGTCTCGGCGACGAGGTGGTCGAGGTAGTCGCGGGCGCCGCGCCGCCGGGTGAGCGCCGCCGCCTGCCCGGACCAGAGGTTGGCGTAGTCGGCGCTGCCGCGTTCGGCGGCCGCCGTGCGCAGCGGGCGGGTGAGGGTGTACTGGAGCGGATAGGGCGCGAGTTCGTCCTCGTACGCCCGTGCCGCACGCGTGAAGCGGTTGGGGATGGCCCGCGCGTACCGTCCCGAGAAGGCCCGGGTCAGCACGGTCGTACGGGCTTCGGGGCCGCTCAGCGCGGCCCGGTGGACGGCGCTCGCGCCGGACTCCTCGGTGGCCAGGAAGCCGGTGCCGATCTGCGCCCCGTCCGCCCCGAGGGTCAGCGCGGCGGCGACGCCCCGGCCGTCCGCGATGCCGCCCGCGGCCACGACGGGGATCGACACGGCCCGCGCGACCTGCGGGACGAGGGAGAAGGTCCCGACGAGGGACTCGTTCACCGGGCGCAGGAACGAGCCGCGGTGGCCGCCCGCGTCGCTGCCGGAGGCGACGACGGCGTCCATGCCCGCCTCCTCGATCGCGAGGGCCTCCTCGACGGTGGTCGCGGTGCCGATGGTCCGGATGCCCCGGCGCCGCGCCTCGCCCAGGACCCGGGCCTCCGGGATGCCCATCACGAAGCTGATCACCGGTGGCGCCGCCGCGAGCAGCGCGTCGACCTGGTCAGCGAAGGCGGGCGCGGGGTCCGGTTCCTCAAGCCGGTCGGCGGGCAGTCCCAGCTCCTCGAACCAGGGGCGCAGCAGTGCGGCGTACCGGGCCATCCGGTCGTGGTCGGGCGGCGCGGCGGCTTCGTCGGGGTGCGGGACCCACAGGTTGACGGCGAAGGGCCGGGCGGTGGCCTGGCGCAGGTCGGCGACCAGTTCGCCGATCCCGGCCGGGGTGAGGATGTGCCCTCCGTACGAGCCGAGCCCGCCGCCTTCGGAGACGGCGGCGGCGAGGGCCACGGACGAGAGCCCGCCGCCGAAGGGCCCCTGCACCAGGGGGACTTCGATGCCAAGGAGGTCGACGAGCCGGCCTCGGGTCCAGGAACGCTCGCTGCGGGTCATGACGTTCTTCCCTTCGGGGTACGGAGAGCTGCCGGGGTGCCGGAGGCGGTCATCGCGCGAGGGCGAGCGCCGTGCGGCCCGACACCTGCGCGCGTGCGGCCTCGGCGACCCGGCGCCCGAGGTGCTCAGCGGTCCGCAGGTCCGCCCCGGACGGGGCGGCGTCAGGGCCGAGGTCGGACGGCGACTGGGCCAGGGCACCGAGGAAGCCGCCGAGGCGGTTGAGGTCCTCGGGGGTTCCGGCCGTGGAGTAGTCGCCGCCGGGCAGCAGGCCGAGCGAGACCCAGTTCATGCCGTGCTGCGCGGCGAAGAGCGCGAGGGAGACCAGGACGTTCAGCTTGTCGCCGTTGACTCCGGCGGAGTTGGTGAACCCGGCGGCGAGCTTCCCCGCCCAGCCCTGCCGCGCCCAGACCGGGGCGCTGGCCTCGGCGAAGGCCTGGAAGACGGCGGACTGGCTGCCCATGTAGGTGGGCGTGCCGAAGACGATCGCGTCGGCCGTGGCCAGCGTGTCCCACAGCCGGTCGTCCACGGCGGACACGTCGCACAGCTCGGCGCGCGCTCCGGGCACCGCCCCGGCCCCGGCGGCGACCGCGCGGGCCTGGCGGGCGGTGTGGCCGTACCCGCTGTGGAAGGCGACGGCGACCGTGACGCTCTCCGGCGCCTCTCGCAGCTCCGGTGTTACTCGCATCTCCTGCATCTCCTGCATCTCTCGCGCCTCTCGCGCCTCTCGCGCCTCTCGCGCCTCTCGCGCCTCTCGCGTTTCAGGCATGGGGAAGTCCTCGCGATCGGGAGGGGCGGGAGGTTCCCGCGCCCCGAAAGGACAGTAGACGACCGGTCAACTAATCACCACCCCGAATAGTTGACCGCCCGTATACTCACCGGCATGGGACGAACGAGCACGGCACGGGAGCGACTCCTCGACGCGGCCTGCGGCCTGATGCTGAGCCGTGGCTACGGCGCGATCGGCGTCGCCGAGATCTGCGCCCGCGCGGACGTGCGGAAGGGCAGCTTCTACCACTTCTTCGAGTCCAAGCAGGCCCTGACCGTCGAGGCGATCAACGCGCACTGGGCCGCCCAGCGCCCCGGCTGGGTGGCCGCTCTGACGGGCGAGGGATCGGCACAGGACCGCCTGGAGCGGCTCTTCCTCGACCAGGCCGCCGCCCAGCGCGCGGCGAAGGCCGAAGGGGGCGCGGTCCACGGCTGCCTCTTCGGCAATCTGGCGCTCGAACTGAGCACGCAGGACGCGGTCGCCCAGGCCCGCCTCGCGGAGATCTTCGACGAGCAGATCGACCTGGTGCACGCCGCGCTGACGGACGCCGCCGCACAGGGCACGCTCCCCGCCCCGGCCGCGACCCGCGCCACCGCCCGCGCGGTACTCGCCCAGCTGGAGGGCATGGTCATGTTCGCCAAGCTGACGAACGACCCCTCCCTCCTCGACGGCCTCGGGGCGCAGACCTCGCGGCTGCTGCTGAGCCACTGACGCGAGGGCCGAGGGCCGAGGGCCGAGCGTCGAGCGGCCAGCGGGTGACGCGCGACCGATCCACAAGAGCGGGCAAACCTTTACGAATCCCTGCGTATCGGTACGTAGGGTGGGGCGCTCCCCCGGGCCGGACCGCGGCGCGGGACGAGCGAAGGGAGCGCCCCGTGCGCAGCAGCTGGCTGGCCGGGGGCGTCTACGGCACGGTCCTCGCGAGCGCCCTGCTCGCCGCCCTGCAGTCCGAGGGCGAGCGGTTCACCCCGTTCTACGACGCCTCCTGGGTCATGATCACCGCGGGCACGGCGGCGCTCGCCCACGGCTACGCCCACCACATGGCCACGCACAAGCCAGGCAGCGGCACCCACCGCTGGCGCCAGCTCGGCTGGGCGCTCGCCGACGAGTGGCCGGTGGTCATCGCCGTCTGGCCGACCGTCGCGCTCCTCGTCCTCGCCGGGATCATGGGCTGGCCCGAGGAGAGCGTCACCTACACCGGGCTCACGCTGAACGCGGCGCTGCTGTTCGGCTGGGGGACGTTCGCCGCGCTGCGCGCGGGCTACCGCAGGCGCTCGGCCGTGCTCATCGGGGTCGCGGACGCGGCGATCGGGCTGCTGATCGCGGCCGCCAACGCGGTGATCAAGTAGCGCCGCGAGCGCCCCGGCCCCAGCCGCCCCCCGACGTGAGGTGCGCCACTCACGCCCCTGGTAACACGGGGTTCACAAACGGGCAACGGACGGGAAATCGCGCGTTGACAGGCTGCGGGGCATCACCGCGGCCCACAGCACCCGCACCGCTGCGCCGTACCTAGGTTTTAAGGATGAGGCCCGTGACCTTCAAGGCTGAGTACATCTGGATCGACGGCACCGAGCCGACCGCCAAGCTGCGTTCGAAGACGAAGATACTGACGGGCCAGGGCCCGGCGCCGACGGTCGCCGAGCTGCCCGTCTGGGGCTTCGACGGCTCGTCCACGAACCAGGCCAAGGGTCACGCCTCCGACCGCGTGCTCAAGCCGGTCTTCTCCTGCCCGGACCCGATCCGCGGCGGCGCCGACATCCTGGTCCTGTGCGAGGTCCTGAACACGGACATGACGCCGCACTCCTCCAACACGCGGGCCGCGCTCACCGAGGTCGCGGCGCGCTTCGCGGCGCAGGAGCCGATCTTCGGCATCGAGCAGGAGTACACGTTCTTCGAGGGCGACCGCCCGCTCGGCTTCCCGGCCGGCGGCTTCCCCGCCGCGCAGGGCGGCTACTACTGCGGCGTCGGCGCGGACGAAATCTTCGGCCGTGACGTCGTCGAGGCGCACCTGGACAACTGCCTCAAGGCGGGCCTCGGCATCTCCGGCATCAACGCCGAGGTCATGCCAGGCCAGTGGGAGTTCCAGGTCGGCCCGCTCGCCCCGCTCGAGGTCTCCGACCAGCTGTGGGTGGCCCGCTGGCTGCTCTACCGCACGGCCGAGGACTTCAAGGTCTCCGCCACCCTCGACCCCAAGCCGGTCAAGGGCGACTGGAACGGCGCGGGCGCGCACACCAACTTCTCGACGAAGGCGATGCGCGAGGGGTACGACGCGATCATCACCGCGTGCGAGTCGCTCGGCGAGGGCTCCAAGCCGATGGACCACGTCAAGAACTACGGCGCGGGCATCGACGACCGCCTCACCGGCCTGCACGAGACCGCCCCCTGGAACGAGTACAGCTACGGCGTCTCCGACCGCGGCGCCTCGGTCCGCATCCCCTGGCAGGTCGAGCAGGACGGCAAGGGCTACATCGAGGACCGCCGCCCGAACGCCAACGTCGACCCGTACGTGGTGACGCGGCTGCTCGTCGACACCTGCTGCGCCGCCCTGGAGAAGGCCGGCCAGGTCTGACCCGCTTCGCACGTTGTGCCGGATGTCCCGAGGGGCGCCCACCGATGCGGTGGGCGCCCCTTTTCCGCTGCTCAACGCCCCTTGTCAGGGGCACCACTTCACGCCATCCATATGCCAAGACGGCGTATCAACGTTCGAGAGGGGTCCGCCGGACCCGCTCCCATCTGCTTCAATGGGGCCATGGGCAGCTTCCAGAACACCGCGACGGGTCATCACGACCTTGAGCCTTTCTGGCCTTCCCGGCAGCACCACGACTTCGACCGGGTGTGTTGCCGCGCGCTGAACGCGCGGGCCCTCTAAAGCCGTTCCCCGGCCTCCGGCCTGACGCGCACGACGTACGTCCTCGACGACTCCTTAGCGCGAAAGAGCTGACTCATGGCGAACTCCCGTACCTTCACCGCCGCCAACGCCACCACCGCCGTCTCCGTGGCCAGGGCCACCGCGCCCCGCCCCGCCGTGCCCTCGGCGCGGGGGCGGCTGCGCGCCGTCGCCCCCGGCGAGGTGGCGCGGATCTCCGATCTCACCGACCTCGCCGACATCTCCGCCTATCTGCCGCCGGGCGCCACGCTGCTGCCCGCGCCGCAGCACACCCTGCCCGCGCTCCCCGGGCAGCCGCCGATGATCGGCTATCTGGTGCTCGTGCCCGCCGGGCAGGAGCACCTCGCCGCCGGGCCGCTCGCGGCCGAGCCCGAGCCCGCGCCCCAGGGCGGCGAGGGCCCGGTGCGGATCGACGCCGCGCGGCGCTCCGCGCACGTCGACGGGCACCAGCTCGACCTCACGTACCTGGAGTTCGAGCTGCTCGCGCACCTCGTCGCGCACCCGCACCGGGTGCACACGCGCGACCAGCTGGTGACGACGGTCTGGGGCTACGGCCACGTGGGCGACGGCCGGACCGTCGACGTCCACATCGCCCGGCTGCGGCGCAAGCTGGGGGCCGAGCACCGGGCGGCGATCCAGACGGTGCGGCGCGTCGGCTACAAGTACGCGCCCCCGACGGCGGGCTGAGCCCCTCCCCCGCCCCTGTTCCTGTCTCTGCCCCTGTTCCTGTCTGTCCGGGTTCCTGCCTGTCCGGATTCCTCCTGCGGCTGAACGATTCTTCCGCGGGCGGAATCCGGTTCCCGGACGGCCCCCCGGCCCGGCAGAGTCAGCCCATGAGACTTCTGTTGCTTGGCGGTACGGAATTCGTGGGGCGCGCGGTCACGGAGGCGGCGCTCGCGCGCGGCTGGGACGTGACGGTCTTCCACCGCGGCAGGCACGCGCCGCCGGAGGGGGCGCGTGCCGTCCACGGGGACCGGACCACCGCCGACGGCCTCGCGGCGCTCGCCTCCGGCGGCGACACCTGGGACGCCGTGGTCGACACCTGGTCCGGGGCGCCGAGCGCCGTGCGGGACGCGGCCCGGCTGCTCGCGGAGCGCGCCGGACGGTATGTGTACGTGTCCAGCGGCTCGGTGTACCGCTACCCCGGCAAGGCGGGCTCCGACGAGTCGTACCCCGTCGTGGACGGGGACCCCGACGCCGACGCCACGGCGTACGCGGAGGACAAGCGGGGCGGCGAACTCGCCGCCGAGGCCGCCTTCGGCGCCGCCCGCACCCTGCTCGTCCGGGCCGGGCTCATCCTCGGCCCGTACGAGAACATCGGGCGGCTGCCGTGGTGGCTGAACCGGCTCGCCCGGGGCGGTCCGGTGCTCGCGCCGGGGCCGCGCGGCGCGCGCATCCAGTTCATCGACGTGCGCGACCTCGCGGAGTGGACCCTCGACGCGGTGGCCGCCGGGCGGCACGGCCCGTACAACCTGATCTGCCCCCAGGGGCACGCGACCATGGGCGATCTCCTTGAGGCCTGCGCGGCGGTGGCGGGCGCCGGGGACGCCGAACTGCGGTGGACGGCGCCGGAGGCCGTCATCGAGGCGGGCATCGCGCCGTGGACGGAGCTGCCGGTGTGGCTGCCGCCCGGGGAGCTCGCCGACACGATGCACGACACCAGCGCGGACAAGGCGGTGGCGGCGGGGCTGCGGTGCCGGGAGGTCACCGAGACGGTCGCCGACACGTGGGACTGGCTCCAGAGCCTCGGCGGCGTCGCCCCCCACCGCCCGGACCGCCCTGAGGTGGGCCTCGCCCCGGAGAAGGAGGCCGGGGCGATGGGCTCTGCGCCTGCGTGACGACTGCCGGGGGCTCCGGCACCGCGCCCGCGCCCGCCGGGCTGGCGGACCGACTGCCCGCGGCGCGGAGAACCGACACGGCGCCCGCAGCGGTGTGCGCTGTGGACGCCGTGTCGAAGTCGGGGAGTTAACGGGTGGGCGGGTGGGAGGCATCGCGCCGCGGTAGCGGCGGGCACCGACCACCCACCCGCACCCGGACGGTCACACGCGCACGGCGGGCCGTACCGGCTCCGGTGCCCCGGCGGGCTCCTCGTGGGACACCTGGGGAAGGCGGCGCAGCCACCGCGGGGTGTGCCAGTTGCGCTCGCCCAGGAGGCTCATCAGGGACGGCAGCAGGATCATGCGGACCACCGTGGCGTCGAGGAGGACGGCGACGCCGAGGCCGACGCCCATCTGCTGCATGTCCTGCATGGACAGCATCCCGAACACCGCGAACACGGCCACCATGATCACGGCCGCCCCGGTCACCGCGCCCGCCGTCCGCGTGATGCCCTCGCGGATCGCGGACCGGTTGTCGAGCCCCCGGTCGCGGGCCTCGCGGATGCGGGAGACCACGAACACGTGGTAGTCCATCGACAGGCCGAAGAGGACCACGAGGACGAACAGCGGCATCCAGTTCTCGATCGCGCCGACCTTCTCGGAGCCGATCAGCGAGGCCCCCCAGCCGTGCTGGAACACCGCGGTCATCACGCCGTACGCGGCGCCGACGGACAGCAGGTTGAGGGCGATCGACGTCACCGCGATGACGACGGAGCGGAAGCTGACCAGCATCAGCAGGAAGGTGACGGCGGCGATGAAGCCGAACACCGGCACGATGCCCCGGCCGAGCTGGTCGGTGAAGTCCTCGGAGCCCGCCAGCTGCCCGCCGACGTACGCCTCGACGTCGGCGTCACCGCGTACGCCGTCGCGGAAGTCCCGTACGTCCGCCTTGAGTTCCTTCAGGGCCTTCTTGGCGGCGGCGTCGGTCCCGGTGCCCGGCAGCGGCACCTCGATCTCGGCGACATCGCTGTCCTTGTGCACCGTCAGCTCCGCGCCGGCGCCCGCCTTCGCGGTGAGCGAGCGCAGCGCGCCCTGGACCGGGGCGGCGGTGATGCCGTCGCCGGAGTCGGCGCGGACCACCACGCGGGCGGGCGCGGGGCCGCCCGGGAACTCGTCGGTGATCTTCTCGTAGGCGATGGTGAGGCGCGCGTCGGAGCCGAACTGCTTCTCCAGGCCGAGCTGTTCGGTCTTCATGCCGAGGGCGGGCGCGGCGAGCGCGAGCAGCAGGCCCGCGGAGGCGACGGCGAAGAACGTGGGCCGGGCGAGCACCGGCTTCAGGAGCGTCCCGGCGAAGGAGCCGCTGGCGTGGGCGCCCTTCTTGGAGCGGCGGCCGAGGAACGGCAGGCGCCCGGCCTCGACGCGGTCGCCGAGCCCGGCGAGCAGCGCGGGCAGCACCGTCACGGAGCCGAGCATCGCCACGCACACCACCAGGATCGTCGCGACGGCGAAGCCCTTGAAAAGCAGCAGCCCCGACAGGAACATGCCCGCCATGGCCACCATGACCGTCAGACCGGAGACGAGGACGGCGCGCCCGCTGGTGGCGGCGGCGATCCGCAGCGCGGTGTCGGCGTCGTGGCCCGCGGCCCGCTCGTCGCGCTCGCGGCGCAGATAGAACAGGCAGTAGTCGACGCCGACGGCGAGGCCCATCAGGAACATCACGGAGTACGTCGTCTCGGCCATGTTCACGGCGCGGCTGGCGAGGCCGAGCAGGCCGAAGGCGGCGACGCACGCGGTCAGCGCGAGGCCGACGGGCAGCAGCGCGGCGACGATCGCGCCGAAGGCGACCAGGAGGATGGCGAGCGCCAGCGGCACCGCCATGAACTCGGCCTTCTTCAGGTCGTCGGCGAGCAGGTCCTTGACGAACCGCTCGGAGCTCGCGTCGCCGAACTGGTGGACGGTGACGCCGCGCGCCTCGCCCGCCTCCCTGGCCTCGTCCACCACGTCGACGACGGCCTGGACGCGGTCGGCGGCCTTGTCGGACTCGCCCTTCACCTCGAAGCGCAGGAGCGCCTCCTTGCCGTCCTTCGACGGCAGCGGCGGCTTGACGTCCCTCGTCTCGCCGGTCTTCTC
Organism: Streptomyces sp. NPDC043996; assembly: GCF_056435225.1. NCBI lineage: Bacteria > Bacillati > Actinomycetota > Actinomycetes > Kitasatosporales > Streptomycetaceae > Streptomyces > Streptomyces sp. NPDC043996. The sequence continues at coordinate 39,310 of NZ_JBWKEY010000013.1, forward strand.
GATCGCCGCGGCAAGGTCGGCGGCCGCGTCCCGCCAGCCATCGGGCGTCCGCGCGCCGACCAGGACGAGCTCGCTCGCGGGCTCGTCGATGCCCGCCTCCTTGAGGATCGTGGCGGCGCGGGCCGAATCCCCGGTGCCCATCTCCTCGTCATCGGCCGTGACGGTGCCCAGGGCACCGCCGACGACGGTGGCGAGCACGACGAACAGCAGCCAGCCGAGGATCGCCTTCTTGCGGTGGTGCGCGCTCCACACCCCGAGCCGTGCCGCGAGGTTCCGCCTCTTGGCGCTCATGACCTTCGCCCCCATTGATAAACGTGAAGTAAGCCGGTGGACGTGGATCACGCTAGAAACCAGCGGCGCCGGGCCCCAGCCGCCGAGACCCCCTCTCGGCGAAGCACAGGGCGAGTGCGGGGGGTGTCGTCAGGTACACCCCCACTCCGGTGGCGGGGCCGCATGACCGAAGCCGCCCCCACCAGGGAAACTGTCCTCGTGCCCGGCTCACCGGGCGCGCCACGGCCCGGTCGGGGGACGGTCGGTCACGGCCAGCGAGGAGAGGTTTCACCATGAAGACGTCGAGGGTCCGCGAGAGCCTGCTCGCGGGGGCGCGCGGCCTGTATCTGGCGGTTTTCTCGCTGGCGGGGTCGATCACGCTCTTCGTGTTCGCCGTGGTCTCGATCGCGTTCATCCTGCTCGGGATCGGCCTGTTCACGACGCCCGCCGTCCTGATGGCCGTACGGAAGTTCACGACGCTGACCCGGGTGCACGCGGGCGAGTGGGCGGACGTGCGCATCCCGGTCCCGTACGGCGAGCGGCCCCGGCGCCGGGGCCTGTCCGGGCAGGTGGAGCTCTGCTCGCACCTCCTGAAGGACCCGGCGACCTGGCGGGACCTCCAATGGCTCCTGGTGTGCATGACGTTCGGCTTCGTGCTCGTGATCATCCCGCCCGCCCTGGTCCTGTACATGGTGTACGGCTGGGTGCTCGCCTGCGGCGTGTGGAAGCCGATCTACGAGGCGGGCGGCGGCGAGTGGTTCGCCTTCATCCACGTCACCTCGCAGGCCACCGCCTTCGGTGCCGCGGCCCTCGGCACCGCGTTCTTCGTGACCGGCGTGTACGTCAACCAGCCCTTGCTGCGCGCCCACTTCCTACTCGCCCGCACGCTCCTCGCCCCCACCGCCGCCATGCGGGAGCGGGCGCTGGCCCTGCGGGTCGACCGCCTGGAGGAGACCCGGCACGACGCGGTGGACAGCTCCGCCGCCGAGCTGCGCCGCATCGAGCGCGATCTGCACGACGGGGCCCAGGCCCGGCTCGTCGCCATGGGCATGGACCTCGGCACCATCGAGGCGATCGTGGAGAAGGACCCCGCCAAGGCCAAGGAGATGATCGCCAGGGCCCGGCAGAACTCCGGCGAGGCGCTGACCGAACTGCGCGACCTGGTGCGCGGCATCCACCCGCCGGTCCTCGCCGAGCGCGGCCTCGGCGACGCGGTGCGGGCGCTCGCGCTGCGCCTTCCGGTGGCCACGGAGGTGGACGTGGTGCTGCCGGGGCGCGCGGACGCGTCGGTGGAGTCGGCGGCGTACTTCGCGGTGAGCGAGGTCCTGACCAACGCGGTCAAGTACGCGGAGGCGGAGCGCGTCTGGGTGGACGTCCACCACGCGGACGGCATGCTCCGCATCGCGGTCACCGACAACGGCAGGGGCGGGGCGAGCGTCGGCGCCGGATCGGGGCTGAGCGGGATCGAACGGCGGCTCGGTACATTCGACGGCATACTCGCCGTCAGCAGTCCCGTTGGCGGCCCGACCATGGTGACCATGGAGATTCCTTGCGAGTTGTCCTAGCCGAAGATCTCTTCCTGCTGCGCGACGGTCTGGTGCGGATGCTGGAGGCGTTCGACTTCGAGATCGCGGCCGCCGTCGAGACCGGACCAGAACTGACCAAGGCCCTCGCCGAGTTGCGGCCGGACGTCGCCGTCGTCGACGTCCGCCTTCCGCCCTCGCACACCGACGAGGGCCTGCAGTGCGCGCTCGCCGCGCGCCGCGCCCGTCCTGGCCTGCCGGTCCTCGTGCTGTCCCAGCACGTGGAGCAGCTGTACGCGCGCGAGCTGCTCGCCGACGGCAACGGCGGCGTCGGCTATCTCCTCAAGGACCGGGTGTTCGACGCCGAGCAGTTCATCGACGCGGTGCGCCGGGTCGCGGCGGGCGGCACCGCGATGGACCCGACGGTCATCCAGCAGCTGCTGTCCCGGCGGGCCGCGGACGAACCCCTTGGCGCGCTGACCCCGCGCGAGCGCGAGGTCCTGGAACTGATGGCGCAGGGCCGTTCCAACGCCGCGATCGCCGGGCAGCTCGTGGTGACCGAGCGGGCCATCGCCAAGCACACGTCCAACATCTTCGCGAAACTCGGTCTGCCGGTCTCGGACGACGACAACCGCCGTGTCCTCGCCGTTCTCGCCTTTCTCGACCAGGGCCGCTGAACCGGCGCCCGTCCTTTCCCGGAATTCCTCCCCGCCCCGTTGAACGCCGCGGCCGCGGGGCGCGTACGTCATCCCATGGGACGCACCACACGACGCACGTCACGAAAACGATCGAAGCTCGCCCACCGGGCGATCGCCGCGTCGGCGGCGCTCATCCTGGGCGGCGGCGGCCTCGTCGCGCTGAATGTCTACGCGAACGCCGAGGACAGCGCGGGGCCGCCGCCGCGGGCCGAGAGCGGCGCGCCGCGGGCCACCACGATCAGCTGCCCCGACGTGGGCAACCAGCTGCCCGAGGTGCCCGCGGACGCGCGCGCCGACGTCGACCGCGAACTCGCCGCTCTGGACACCCAGATCACCGAGGCGTACACGCGGTTCGCCGAGGCCGACGACCGCGCGGACCAGGGCGCCGTGCTCGGCCCGCTGGAGGAGCAGCGGCGGCCCGCCCTCGCGAACATCCGCTCCGCGATCGACCGCAGCGGCCAGGCGCCCGAGAACCTCGACAGCATGGCCGCCTGCACCATGCGCGCCGACGACGACGGTGGCGGCGGTCAGCAGCCGGGGGACCAGCCGCCACAAGGAGGCGAGGGCCAGGACCAAGGGCAGGGCGAAGGGCAGAACCCGGGGCAGGATCAGGGGCAGGACCAGGGGCAAGGTGACGACGGCCAAGGCCAGGACCAGGGACAAGACCAAGGTCAGGGCCAGGCCGGGAACGGTCCCGAGGCCGGTGACTTCGTCGACATCACCACCGTCCGGCCCAACGTCCAAAAGCCACGGCCGCAGCGCGGCGCATCCCGCGGCACCTTCACCACGCGCTGCGGCACGAACAAGAACGGCAAGTTCAACCCGGACAACGTCATCGTGGCGCCCGGCGTGAGCAACGGCGCCCACCACATGCACGACTACGTCGGAAACCAGGAGACCGACGCGTTCTCCAGCGACCAGGAACTCGCCCGCGGCCGCACCAGCTGCCGCAATCAAGGCGACAAGTCGACCTATTACTGGCCGGTGCTCCGGCTCCAGAACGGAAACGACGAGAACGACTCCGACGCGGACGGCGGCGGCCGGGACAAGAACGTCGGCGAGATCCAGACCCCGGCCCAGGTCACGTTGAAATTCGCCGGAAGTCCCGTCGGCAAGGTCACCGCGATGCCGCGTTTCCTGCGCGTCATCACCGGTGACGCCAAAGCCTTCACCAATGGCGACGCGAATGCCAACGCCTCCTGGAGCTGCACCGGATTCGAGAACCGGCAGCTGAAGGACAAATACCCGATCTGCCCCGAAGGCAGCGACGTGGTCCGCACCTTCAACTTCCAGAGCTGCTGGGACGGGCGGAACACCGACAGCGCCAACCACCGCACGCACGTCGCCTTCGCCGATCCGCGCAGCGGCCGCTGCCCGCGGGGCTTCCGCGCCATTCCGCAGCTGGTGCAGCGCGTCGTGTACGACGTGCCGCCGGGGCCCGGCTTCGCCGTCGACTCCTTCCCCGAGCAGCTCCACAAGCCGGTCACCGACCACGGGGACTTCATCAACGTCTTCGATCAGCGGCTGATGCGGACCGTCGCCACGTGCCTCAACGAGGGGCGGCGTTGCGCTTAGCGCTGTGCTGGCTCAGCAGTGCTGGGAACTGCGGGTCCGTTGTGGCTGGTCGCGCAGTTCCCCGCGCCCCTTCGGCGCGCTCATGAACCGGAGCGGTCCTCTCCCCCCTACGCCACTCACCCGTGGTGTGAGGACCGCTCCACCGTCCCGCCGAGGTGGCCGCGCAGCGCGGTGATCACCTTGGGGTCGCCGACCGCCACCCACTTCCTGCCGACGAGGTAGGTGCCGCCGTAGTCCTTCGCCTGGTTGAGCCACTCGCGCTCGCCGCGGTCGGTGGCGAAGGTGGCGAGCACGAAGCGGCCGTCCTCGTTGCGGCAGTTGGCCTGCCGCAGCTCCTGCGCGTCCGTCTGGAGGGCGGGCGCGCACTCGGCCTTCGCGGCCAGCTCCTCCAGGGAGCCCGTGGCCGTGACCGGCGCCCCGCCGCCCCGGGAGCCGCCGTCGTCGTCGGCCGCCAGGCCCGCCGCGATGACCAGACCGATCGCCGTGGCCGAAACGGCCCCGGCCGCCCACACCATGCTCCTCATGTCCCGCTCCCGTCTCATCAGGTGATGTGAACGCGCCTTGTCCGTGCGTTCCGTTCCGTCCCGGTGGCCGCCCGGATACCGTGCGCCGCAGCCATCGACGCAGGGGGTACGCATGTACGAACCATCGCGACGCTCGGTACTCGGCACCGCGGGCGCCCTCGGCCTCACCGGCCTGGGCGCCGCTCTGGGAACGGCACTCCCGGCCCACGCGGCCGACGGGCCCGTGCGGGGCCCCGCCCTCGATACGGACGCGGCGCGCGCCGTGCTCAATCGGCGGCTTCCGCACCACGCGGACCAGTTCCGCCTCAGACTCACCCCGGCACCAGGGGGCGGGGACCGCTTCCGGGTGACGGGGACCACGGGCCGCGTCGAGGTGGCGGGCACCACGCCCGCGGTCCTGCTCACGGGCGTCCACTGGTACCTGAAGTACGTGTGCGGCGCGCACATCGCCTGGAACGGCGCCCAGCTGGACCTGCCGCGCCGCCTGCCCGCCCCCGCGCGCCCGCTCACCCGGTCGACCGCGCTCCCCCACCGCTTCGCGCTCAACGACACCAACGACGGCTACACCGCCCCGTACGCCGACTGGCCGTACTGGGAGCGGATGATCGACATCCTGGCACTGCACGGCTGCAACGAGGTGTTCCTCATCGCGGGCATGGAGGACGTCTACCACCGCCTCCTGAAGGACTTCGGGTACAGCGACGCCGAGTCCCGCGCCTGGCTGCCCGCGCCCTCGCACCAGCCGTGGTGGCTGCTGCAGAACCTGTCCGGGTACGGCGGCCCGCTCTCGCCCGAGCTCATCGCCCGCCGCGCGGCCCTCGGGCGGCGGATCGTGGCCCGGCTGCGCGAGCTCGGCATGGCGCCGGTCCTGCCCGGCTACTACGGCCACGTCCCCGACGGCTTCGTCGAGCGCAACGGCGGCGACGCGCGCGTGGTCCCGCAGGGCACCTGGCACGGCTTCAAGCGCCCCGACTGGCTCGACCCGCGCACCGACGCGTTCGCCCGGGTCGCCGCGGCCTTCTACCGCCACCAGCGCGAGGTGTTCGGCCCGGCGGACCACTTCAAGATGGACCTGCTGCACGAGGGCGGCACCCCGGGCGACGTGCCCGTCCCCGACGCCGCGCGCGGCGTGGAGCGGGCCCTGCGCACGGCGCGGCCCGGGGCGACCTGGGTGATCCTCGGCTGGCAGGAGAACCCGCTGCCGGAGCTGCTCGACGCGATCGACAAGAAGAAGATGCTGATCGTGGACGGCGTCTCCGACCGCTACGCGAACGTCACCGACCGCGAGAAGGACTGGGGCGGCACGCCGTACTGCTTCGGCACGATCCCCAACTTCGGCGGGCGCACCACCCTCGGCGCCCGCGCCCACGTCTGGCAGGAGAAGTTCTTCGCCTGGCGCGACAAGCCCGGCAGCGCGCTTGCCGGGACCGCGTACCTGCCGGAGGCCACCGACCGCGACCCGGCGGCCTTCGAGCTGTTCTCCGAACTGGCCTGGCGGGACGAGGAGGTGGACCGGGCCGCCTGGTTCTCCGGCTACGCCGACTTCCGGTACGGCGGCCGCGACCGCTCCGCGCGGGCCGCGTGGCGCGCCCTGCACGACACGGCGTACCGGCACACGGCCGTGGAGCGCAGCGACGCGCACGACTCGCTGTTCGCCGCCCGCCCCGACCTGTCGGCGAACCGCGCCGCCGAGTACGCGCCGCGCGCCCTCGCCTACGACCCGGCCCGCTTCGACGCGGCGCTCGCCGGGCTCCTCGGCGTCGCGGGCCCGCTGCGCCGCAGCGCCGCGTACAAGTACGACCTGGTGGACGTGGCCCGCCAGGCCCTCGCCCACCGCTCCCGCCAGCTCCTGCCCCAGCTGAAGTCGGCGTACGAGCGCGAGGACCAGGCGGCCTTCCGCGCCCTGTCCGCCCTGTGGCTGCGCCTGATGCGGCTCGCCGACGACGTCACAGGCGCCCACGAGGCGTTCCTGCTCGGCCCGTGGGTGGCGGACGCGCGGAACCTCGCGACGAACGACACCGAGCGCGCCGAGTTCGAGCGCACCGCGAAGGTCCTCATCACGGTCTGGGGCGACCGCCCCACCTCGGAGGGCGGCAAGCTGCACGAGTACGGCAACCGCGAGTGGCACGGGCTCCTGCGCGACTTCTACACGCCCCGGTGGCGGCTGTGGCTCGACGAGCTGGCCGACGCGCTCGCGGCGGGGCGCGCGCCGCGCGCCGTGGACTGGTTCGGCGAGGTCGAGGAGCCCTGGACGCGGCGCCGCGCCGACTACCCGCTGCGCCCCGTCACGGACGCCTACCGGACGGCCGCGCTGGTCCGGGACGCCCTCGCGAAGGCCCCCTACCAAGGCACCCTCGACGTCACCGCCGAGCCGCCCGCGTTCCCGCCGGGCGGGCACGCGCGCGTGCGGGCCCGGTTCCGCAACGTCAACGGCCTGCGCGCCACCGGCCGCGTCGACTTCGCCCTCACCGGCATCGACGCGAAGCCCGAAGGGCCCACCTCGCTGCCCCGGGTGCCCGCGGGCGGCTCCGGCACGGTCGCCTGGCGCGCCGAAGCGCCCGGCACGCCCCTGGACCGGCCCCTGCGGCCGCTGCCGTACACGCTCACCGTGGACTACGGCCCCCAGGGCGAGCGGCGCGTCCGGTCCGTCCACGAGGGCACCCTCTTCGAGGCCGGGCCCCTCGGCTCCGCCTGGCGGACGTACACCAGCAACGCCGCCGTCTTCGGCGAGCTGGACGGGCGGTACGCCATCGACGGCGGCGGCGCGGACCTGTGGCGCGGCACGGCGGAGTTCGGGGCGCTCTTTAGGCCGGGGGCCCTGCGGGACGGCGGCTCCGTGACCGTGCGCGTCGACTCCCAGGCGGCGACCGGGCCCTGGGCGCGGGCCGGGATCATCACCCGCGACTCCCTGTCCACGCCCCTGTCGCCCGGCTTCGTGAACCTCGCCGTGACCCCCGCGAACGGGGTCGTGCTGTCGTACGACTCCAGTGGCGACGGCACCCTGGACACCTACCGGCGGATCACCGGGGTACGGACGCCGGTGCTGCTGCGGCTGTCCCGGGCCGGGGGCTCCTTCACCGGGGCGCTGTCGCTCGACGACGGTACGACGTGGCGGACCGTCGCCACCGTGCCGGTGCCCGGGGGCGGGGCGGTTCGGGACGTGGGCCTCTTCATGACCGCCACGCATGGTGGGGGCGGGGCTCGTGGCACGGCGGAGTTCAGCGACTGGCACGTGGGCTGACCCTGCCGGGGGCCTCCCCCACCCCGCCCCTTCCCGAAACCATGGGGCTCCGCCCCCTGGCACCCCCGAAAAGCATTGGCGCTCCGCGCCTCGTCCTCAAACGCCGGACGGGCTGAAGATCCCCGGCTGTGGCTGAGACGATTTCAGCCCGTCCGGCGTTTGAGGACGAGGCCGAAGGCCGATTGCTTTGAGCGGGGGAACGGGGGCAGCCGCACCCGGATCGGGAAGGGGCGGGCCTGGGGCGCCCCGCGTGAAGTGACCGCCAGGGCATTCGCTCGTTCTGCTGAACGTGTCGTCATCGCAGTCCACCATCGACGTAGAGCAGGCCGAGGCCGCCGTCGTCGAGCACTATCCCCGCCTGGTCCGCCTGGCCTACCTGGTCCTGCCGCCGGGCCTCGCCCGCAGCCGCCGCGTCCTGACCGCCCACGCGCTGGCCCAGCGCGCGCTGCCGCGCGGCCGCGCGACGGTGCCGGAGCAGCGGCGCGCGGCCGGCGCCCCGCCCGCCGCGCCCGGCTACGCCTACGTGCGCTGCCAGGTGCTGCGGGCCGCGCTCGACGCCGGGCTTCCGCTGCGGCGCAGGGCCTGGCCCAAGCGGGCCCAACTGCCGCCGCTGCTGCCCCAGGTGTGGGGCCTGCGGCTGTTCCCGCGGTCCGGCGGGGCCGATGAACTCGCCCTGGACCAGCGGCTTTCGGCCCTGTCCGGGCCCGCGCGCGCCGCGTACGTGCTGCGCGGCCTCGAACGCCTCACGGACGACGAGGCGCGCGGCGTCCTCGGCGCCGCCGGGGTCGACGACGCGGACGCCGCGCTCGCCGAGGCCGACGGCGTCGAGGCGCTGTACGCGCTCCTGGAGTCCCCCGAGTTCGACCCCTGCTCCCTCCAGGCCAGGCCCACCGACCTGATGCGGCGCAGGCAGCATCTGCGCGCCGCCGCGGTGGCCGCCGCGGCCGCCCTGGTGTGCGGGGCGCTGCTCGGCATGCCCGGCGACGGCTGGGGCCCGGACGGCGCGGCCGCTCCCCCGTACGCGAAGAACCCCGCGGCCGAGGCCGCCCTCGACCCCGCGAAGCTCACCAAGGTCGCGGCCGTCGCCTGGAAGCGGTCCACGCGCACCGACTTCACGGCCTGGCCCGCGCGCGGCGAACTCGTCGGTGACAAGACGCTGTTGCGGCGCGCGCTCGCGGTGTGGGCGCGGCCCGGCGAGTCGGTGCGCGTGTCGGCGACGCCGGGCACGGCCGCGGGGGCGCCGCCCGGGCCCGCGCAGCTTCTGTTCGCGGGCGAGGTCGACGCCGCGCGGGTGGTGCTGCTCTACGACGGCCTGCGCGTCGTGCGGTACGCCGAGCCGAGGGACGGCACCAAGGGCGCCGCGCTCGACTTCGCCCGCGTCGACGGTGCCGACGCCGCCGACGCCGGGGCCGTGGTGCTCGGCCGCTCCGACGGCAACGTCCGCTATCTGACGGCCCCCTGGGTCCGGGACGCCGCCGTCCGCGACCTGCTCAAGCCCGCGGCCGAACCGACCCGCCTTCGGCGCACCGCCGACGGGGTCACCGCCCCCTTCGCCAGCCCCGCCCTCGCCACGGACTGCCGCGCCTGGAACGCCCTGCAGCTCCGCGACCGGGACGGCACCACGCGGCTCGGCACCGACCTGGGCGAGCTGACCCCCGCGCACCTCACCGCGGGGCGGCCGGGCGCGCCCCGCGAGGCCGTCGCCGCCGACTGGTCGAAGACCGCCTGCTCCCTCGCGGCCGCGCGCTCGAACGGGGTGCGGACCGTCAACGCGTGGTCCTACGCCCGGCAGGACCTGCCCGACGCGAGCGGGGCCGCCCACTGGGTGTGCACCCGCGCCGAGACCTGGCGCGGCGACGGCGGGCGGGTCCTCGCGCAGGTCTTGACGCCCGGCGCGGCCGCGGGCTCCGTGGCCGCGAAGGCCGAGGGCTCCGCGGCGTGCGGGGTGCGGGAGCCGCGGGTGCTCGCGGGCGTGCTGTGGAAGGCGCGCACCGGGCAGTGGTACGTGCTCGCCGCGGGCGGTGGCGGGGTGAACTCGGTCAAGGTGTCGGGCCGGGACCGGGTGGCCGGTGCCACGGTCGCACTCCCCGCGAAGCAGGGCGAGCGCCTCCAGCTGACGGCCCGCCTCAGGGACGGCGCCACCCTCTCCACGCTCCAGTGACCCGCTCCCCAACAGGGCCCGGTGGGTGGGGAGAAGGGAGCTGAAAAAGGCGGTGCAGGTGGGTGTACGGGCCTCGTACCCGCAAGTACATTGACGCCATGTCTAATACGAAGGCCCGGCTCCCCCAGCCCGTCGCCTCCGAGCACATACCGCTCAAGGCGCGCCGCGTCTCCTTCTCCTGGGAGGAGACGCCCCTGCACTGGCTCCCGGGCGACCCCTTCAGCACGCACACGATCAACGTCCTGCACCTCCTGCTGCCCGCCGGGGAACGCTGGTTCGTGCATGTGTACAAGCAGGTGCTCCCCCTGATCACCGACGAGGAACTGCGCGCGGACGTCATCGGGTTCATCGGCCAGGAGGCCATGCACGCGCAGGCCCACGACGAAGTCCTGCCGCACCTGCGGGACCTCGGCCTGGACCCCACCCCGTACACGGCGCAGGTCGACTGGTTCTTCGAGAAGCTGCTCGGCGACCGCACGCTGCCGCCGGGCAAGGCCCGCCGCTGGTGGCTCCTGGAGCGCGTCGCGATGATCGCGGCCATCGAGCACTACACCGCCTTCCTCGGCGACTGGGTCCTGAACGCGGCGGAGCTCGACCGGCGCGGCGGCGACCCCATGATGCTGGACCTGCTGCGCTGGCACGGCGCCGAGGAGGTCGAGCACCGCTCCGTCGCCTTCGACCTGTTCCTGCACGTCGACGGCGGCTACGGCCGCCGGGTGCGGACGTGGGCCGCTGCCTTCGGCGCCCTGGTGTTCCTGTGGCAGCGCGGGGCCCGGTTCTTCATGGCGAACGACCCGACGCTCACCGACGGCAAGGCCACCTTCAGGGACTTCCACCGCGCGGGGCGCGCGGGCACGCTGCCCACGACCGGGGCCATGCTCCGCTCCATCCCCACGTACCTGAGCCGCTCGTACCACCCCTCGCACCAGGGCAGCACCGCGCAGGCCGTCGCCTACCTCGCCTCGTCCCCGGCCGCCACGGCCGCCGAGGCCCGCGCGAACGGAGCCGCGTGACATGCCGCTGTCCCGCGCCCGCGGCGCCCTGCTCCTGACCGGCGCCGCCCTCGTCGCCCGGCAGACCAGGCGCGCCCTGCGCCGCCGCGTGGACGCCTCGCCGCTGTGGCCGCTGCCCGCGCTCGCGGAGCCCGTGTCGGGGCGGCCGCGCACCCGCGCGCTGCGGCTGCGCGTGGCCCGGCACGAGAGGGCCGCCGACGGCGTCGTCCAACTGCGCCTGGAGGGCGCCGGGTTGCCCGCCTGGGAGCCGGGCGCCCACATCGACCTCGTGCTTCCTTCGGGGCTCGTACGGCAGTACTCGCTGTGCGGGGACCCCGAGGACACGTCCTCGTACACGATCGCCACCCGGCTCATCGGCGCCGGGGAGGGCGGGCGCGGTGGGTCGCGGGAGGTGCACGAGGGCTTGCGCGAGGGCGCCCTGGTGGAGGTGCGCGGGCCGCGCAACCGCTTCCCGCTGGTCGCGGACGCCCCCGCGTACGTCTTCGTGGCGGGCGGCATCGGGATCACGCCGGTGCTCGCCATGGTCCGGGCCGTCGAGGCCAGGGGCGGCGCGTGGCGGCTGCTGTACTGCGGGCGCGGCCGGGCGTCCATGCCGTTCCTGGAGGAGATAGAGAAGCTCGCGAAGCCGGGCGGGCCCGGCGGGGGGCGCGTCACCGTCGTCGCCGAGGACGAGAGCGGGCGGCCGGACGTCGCGGGGTTCATCGGCGACGCGGGGAGCACGGGCGCCGCCGTCTACGCGTGCGGGCCCGAAGGGCTCATGGCCGCGGTCACCGGCGCGCTGCCCGAGGACCGTCCGCCGCACCTGGAGCGGTTCGCGCCGCGCGCGGCGGCGGGCGGCGCCGCCGCCTTCGAGGTCGAACTGCGGCGCAGCGGGCGCACCGTGGCCGTGGGCCCGGACACCACGGTCCTCGCGGCCGTCCGCGCGGCCCTTCCCAGCACCCCGTACTCCTGCGAGCAGGGCTTCTGCGGCACCTGCCAACAGCGGGTCCTGGAAGGCGACATCGACCACCGCGACGAGCTCCTGACCGACGGCGAGCGGAGCGACTCGATGCTGATCTGCGTGTCGCGGGCGCGCGGGGAGCGGATCGTCCTCGACCTGTGACCGCGCGCCGCGTCCGCGAACGGGCGGAGCGGGGGCCTCCGTTCACGGCCCGCCCGGCTCGGTAGAGTGTTCGCATGACTACGGGGACGCGACGCAGGATGGGCGTGGAGGAGCGGCGGCAGCAGTTGATCGGGGTCGCGCTCGAACTGTTCAGCCACCGCTCGCCCGAGGACGTCTCCATCGACGAGATAGCCTCGGCCGCCGGCATCTCGCGCCCGCTGGTGTACCACTACTTCCCCGGCAAGCTCAGCCTGTACGAGGCCGCTCTGAAGCGGGCCGCCGACGAACTGGCCGAGCGGTTCGTGGAGCCGCGCGAGGGTCCCCTTGGGGCGCGCCTGCTGCGGGTGACGGGCCGGTTCTTCGGCTTCGTCGACGAGCACGGCCCCGGCTTCTACGCGCTGATGCGCGGCGGCCCCGCCGTCGGCTCCTCCACCACGAACGCGCTCATCGACTCGGTGCGGCAGGCGGCGTACGACCAGATCACCGCGCACCTGGGGATCGCCGAACCGCCCGCGCGGCTCGAACTCGTGGTGCGCTCGTGGATCTCGCTCGCCGAGTCCACGGCGCTGATCTGGCTGGACGGCCGCCGCATCCCGCGCGAGGAGCTCGAGCTCCAACTCGTCCATGACTTCGCGGCGTTGGCCGCCGTGAGCGCCGCGTACGACGAGGAGATGGCGCGGCTGCTCGGCGGTGTCCTCGCCGACGAGCCGGCCGACGGGCCCTTCGCCGACCTGCTCAGCCGGCTCGCCGCGCTCGCGCCGAAGGCGGCCCTGCCCTCCTAGGGGCGGCCCCTTCCGGGCGGCCCGGAAGCCCCCGGGGGCCTAGGCGTCCGCGCCCGTCAGGCGCAGCGCGAGGAGCGCGATGTCGTCGTCGCGGTCGCGGCCGAAGCACTCCAGGAGCGTGTCGCACAGGGCCGTCACGCCGGGCGGCGCCTCGGCCGCCGCGACGCGCAGCTGCTCCATCGACACGGCCAGGTCCGTGCCCCGCGTCTCGATGAGCCCGTCGGTGACCATCAGGAGGCGGTCCGAGGGCCCGAGGCTGGCCTCCACGGGCGGCGGCCTGCGCAGCCCGAGGCCGAGGAGCGGACCCGCGACCTCCAGGTAGGCGGCCTTGCCCGGGCCCTGGACGACCAGCGGCGGGATGTGGCCCGCGTTCGCGACGCGGGCGCGGCCCGAGGCCAGGTCGACGAGTGCCAGGCACATCGTCGCCGTGGTCTCCGGGTGGTAGTGCTGGAGCATGCGGTCCAGGCGCTCGGCGAGCACGCCGGGATCGGGGTCCTCCAGGCAGTAGGCGCGCAGCGCGTGGCGCAGCTCGACCATCACGGTGGCCGCGTCGAGGGAGTGCCCGGCGACGTCGCCGATGCCGGTGAGGACGCCGCCGGGCGTGGTCAGCGTGGCGTAGAAGTCGCCGCCGATCTCCGCCTGCCGCGAGGCCGGTTCGTAGCGCACGACGATCTCCGCCCCCGGCACTTCGGGCAGGTCGCCCGGCAGGAAGCTGTGCTGGAGCGTGAGGGCCACGTGGCGGCCGTTCTCGAACATCAGGAGCTGCTCCGCGACGCGGGCGGTGGCGTGGGCGAGGCGGCCGAGCTCGGCCGCGTGGTCGCGCGCGTACGCCGGGACGGCCAGGCACACCGGGCCGCGGTCCGCGCGGGTGCGGGCCAGCGCGAGGAGCGCGCCGACGGGGGCGCTCCACCCGCGCGCGGCGCCGTCGCGCGGGCGGGCCAGCGCGTGCGGCGGCCAGCCGCGGGCGTCCCCGCCGCAGGCGTGCGGGCCCTGCGCGAAGGGTCCCGCCCCGAAGAACCCGGCCGGCCACACCGGCGCCGGGATGACGGTGCTGTGCACGCCGGTCCTGCCCGCCATCAGGCTCTGGGCCAGGCGGGCCACCGTCTCGTGGGCGCCCCGGTCGGGCGGCGGCGTCGCGCCCCGGGACCAGGAGAGGCCCTGCCGAATCCCGCCTTCGTCGTCGACGACGAAGGCCGCCGCGGGGGTGCCGCTGAGGCGGGCCGCGTGGGCGGCGGCGGTCTCGGCGAGTTCGCGCGGGGAGCGCGCGGACTGTACGTCAAGGACGGCCTCGGCGAGCAGGGCGAGGCGGCCCGCGCGGCTCCGGGCGGCCCTGCGGTGGCGGCCGCCGCGCGCCGCGGCGCCGACCACGGCCTGGATCTCCTCCGGCTCGGCGGGCACCGTCAGATACGCCTCGCCACCCGCGTCGAGCCCCCGGCACCGGTCGACGGAGCCGTGCGCGACGGCCGAGAAGTGCACGACGGGCAGCTCCGCGGTCGTCGGCGACGCCTTCATGCGGCGGCACAGGTCGAAGCCGCTCATGTCGGGCAGGCCGACGTCGACGAGCGCCACGTCGGGCAGCCCGGCCCCGCGCAGCAGGACGTCGAGCGCGGTCAGGGCCTCCCCGGCGCTCCCGACGAGGACGACCTCGTGCCCGGCGCGGCGCAGCACCGCGCCCAGCGCGTACCGGCTCGCGGCCACGTCGTCGACGACCAGGACCGTCGTCGGCCCCGGCCGGGCCCTCTCCCGGCCCTCGGTGTTCTGCTTGGTCCTCACGGTGGACGGCTCCCCGAGCGGCGAACGGCACGGCGGGCCCCGCAGGCCCGCCCCGACCACGCTAGCGCCGCACCGGCCCCCGGGGGAGCGCGTGCGGCCGGTGCGCCCCCGGGCAGCGGGAGTCCGCGGGATCTTCCCCGCGCACGGCCGCGGCGCCGATACACTCCGCTCCCCGGGCGGCCCGCGGCCGGGCGCCCGTGTCGACTCCGCTTCTGGCCCAGCCTCCCCGCGACCCCTCGCGGGGGCCCGCTCGTGACCTCCTCCTCCCGCCGGACGTTCAGCACCGTGTCCGGCTCCCCCGGTGCGACACCGCGCGACACCGGGGGCACCGCAGTCGATCCCCCGTACCGGCAAGGGACTTCATGACCCAGCACATCACCGACGTCGCCGACGAGCCCGACCGCACCGACACCGCCGCGCGCACCGGCTGGTGGCACGACGCCGTCATCTACCAGGTGTATCCCCGCAGCTTCGCCGACTCCGACGGCGACGGCATGGGCGATCTGCGGGGCGTCACCGCCCGCCTTCCGCATCTGCGGCGGCTCGGCGTGGACGCCGTGTGGCTGTCGCCGTTCTACGCCTCGCCGCAGGCCGACGCCGGGTACGACGTCGCGGACTACCGCGCGGTCGACCCGGTGTTCGGCACCCTCGCCGACGCCGACGACCTGGTGCGCGCGGCGCACGCCCTGGATCTGCGGGTGATCGTCGACATCGTGCCCAACCACTGCTCGGACCAGCACGAGTGGTTCCGCGCGGCCCTGGCGGACGGTCCTGGCTCGGCGGCGCGGGACCGGTTCCACTTCCGCCCCGGCAAGGGGGTGCGCGGCGAACTGCCGCCCAACGACTGGGAGTCGGTGTTCGGCGGCCCGGCGTGGACGCGCGTGGACGACGGCGAGTGGTACCTCCATCTGTTCGCGCCCCAGCAGCCCGACTTCGACTGGGAGCACCCGGCGGTGCGCGAGGAGTTCCGCTCGGTCCTCAGGTTCTGGCTCGACCTCGGCGTCGACGGCTTCCGCGTGGACGTGGCGCACGGCCTGATCAAGGCGCCCGGCCTGCCAGACGTCGGCCACGGCGAGCAGGTCAAGCTGCTCGGCGTGAAGCCCACGCCGTACTTCGACCAGGACGCGGTGCACGAGGTGTACCGGGACTGGCGCGAGCTCCTCGACTCCTACGGCGGCGAGCGGATCGCCGTCGCCGAGGCGTGGACCCCGACGGTGGAGCGCAGCGCGCTGTACCTGCGCCCGGACGAACTGCACCAGGCCTTCAACTTCAGCTATCTGACCACCGGGTGGGACGCCGGGGCGCTGCGTGCCGTCATCGACCGCTCGCTGGCCGCCATGAACGCCGTGGGCGCCCCGTCGACGTGGGTGCTCTCCAACCACGACGTCGTCCGGCACGCCACGCGCCTCGCGGACGGCGACGCGGAGCGCGGCCTGCGCCGGGCGCGCGCCGCGACGCTGTTGATGCTGGCGCTGCCCGGCTCGGCGTATCTGTACCAGGGCGAGGAGCTCGGCCTGCCCGAGGTGACGGACCTGCCCGACGAGGTGCGCCAGGACCCGGCGTTCTTCCGCGGCTCCGGGCGGGACGGCTCCGGGCAGGAGGGCACCCGCGACGGCTGCCGGGTGCCGCTGCCGTGGTCGGGGACGCGGCCGCCGTTCGGGTTCGGGCCCGTCGAGGGCGGCCCGAGTTGGCTGCCGCAGCCCGCCGCCTGGCGGGACCTCACCGTGGCAGCCCAGGAGCGCGACCCGGGCTCGACGCTCGCCCTCTACCGGGCCGCGCTGGCCCTGCGCCGCGCGCATCCGGCGCTTGGGGCGGGCGACGCCGTCGCGTGGCTGGACGCCCCGCCCGGCGTCCTGGCGTTCCGCAGGAGCGGCGGGGGCCGCTCGGTGGTGGTGACGGTGAACCTCACCGGGGAGGCGGTGACGCTCGCGGACGCGGGCGAGTTGCTGCTGAGCAGCGCCAACTCCGATGCCTCCGGCGGCGACCGGGCGCGGGCCGCGGCCGGTGCGGTGCTGCCGCCGGACACGACGTCCTGGTGGGCAGGGTGAGACACGACCGGTACAGTCCAATCCTGTGACCGCGCGACTGGCCGACATCGCAGCCCAGGCGGGGGTCAGCGAGGCGACCGTGAGCCGGGTCCTGAACGGCAAGCCGGGCGTCGCTGCGGCCACCCGTCAGTCCGTGCTCGCCGCGCTCGACGTCCTCGGCTACGAGAGGCCCGTACGGCTGCGCAGGCGCAGCGCGGGCCTCGTCGGCCTGATCACGCCGGAGCTGGAGAACCCGATATTCCCCGCGCTCGCCCAGGTGATCGGGCAGGCCCTGACCCGGCAGGGGTACACACCGGTCCTCGCCACGCAGTCGCCGGGCGGCTCCACGGAGGACGAGCTCACCGAGATGCTGGTGGACCGGGGCGTCGCGGGCATCATCTTCGTCTCGGGGCTGCACGCGGACACCACAGCGGACGTCGAGCGCTACGAGCGGCTGCGGGCGCAGGGCGTCCCGTTCGTCCTCGTGGACGGCTTCTCGCCCGCCGTGCGGGCGCCGTTCATCTCGCCCGACGACCGCGCGGCGATGCGCCTGGCGGTCACGCACCTGTCCTCGCTCGGCCACACCCGCATCGGCCTGGCGCTCGGCCCGCGCCGCTTCGTGCCCGTACAGCGGAAGATCGAGGGCTTCACGCGCACCATGCGGGAGCGCTTCCGGCTGTCGGCACAGGCCGTCGAGGCGGAGCTCGTCGAGCACTCCCTGTACACGCTCGAAGGCGGACAGGCGGCGACGGCCGCGCTGCTCGACCGGGGCTGCACCGCTGTCGTCTGCGCCAGCGACATGATGGCGCTCGGCGCGGTGCGGGCGGTGCGCGAGCGGGGCCTGGAGGTGCCGGACGACGTCTCCGTGGTCGGCTTCGACGACTCGGTGCTCATCGCCTTCACGGACCCGCCCCTGACGACGGTCCGCAAGCCGGTTCCGGCCATGGGGCAGGCCGCCGTCCGTACGCTCCTCGAGGAGATCGCGGGGACGCCCGCGCCGCACAGCGAGTTCGTGTTCATGCCCGAGCTGGTCGTCCGCGGCTCGACCGCGATGTCCCCGGACGGAAGGCCCCCCACCCCCTAGGGGTATGGCGCCTCGCACCCCTTGGGAGGGGCCTGAAGCACCTCGTCCCTGCGGCGTAGGGCGTGCGCCCGGAACCCATCCGGGGGATGATCTGAGGGGTGGTGGGTATCTGGCAGACTTTGTGCCTATGGGTGAGATGACTGTGACGACACTGGAAGGCCGCCAGAAGGCCGCCACATCACCCATCGCGGGCGATGCGGATGACCGAAAAGCCAGGAATCTCCTGCGCCGGCTTCGCACCCCGCGCCGGCCTCGGCTCTGGTTCGAGATCCTGCTGATCGCGGTGAGTTACTGGACGTACTCGCTCATCCGCAACGCGGTGCCGGAGCAGAAGGCGGAGGCGCTGCGCAACGCCGACTGGATCTGGGACGCGGAGCACACGCTCGGCCTCGCCGTGGAGCGCTCCGTCAACCACGCCGTCGACTCGGTGACATGGCTCATCGTCGGCATGAACTACTACTACGCGACGCTGCACTTCGTCGTCACGCTCGGTGTCCTCGTGTGGCTGTACCGCAGCCATCCCGGACGGTACGCGGCCGCGCGCCTGGCGCTCTTCGCGACCACCGCGGTGGCCCTGCTCGGTTACTACCTGTATCCGCTGGCGCCGCCGCGGCTGATGCCCGGCGGGGACTTCATCGACACGGTCATCGTGCACAACACCTGGGGGTCCATGGCCTCCGGTGACCTGAAGAACGTGTCGAACCAGTACGCGGCCATGCCGTCCATGCACATCGGGTGGTCGCTGTGGTGCGGCCTCACCATCTTCGCGCTGGCGTCCGTGCCGTGGGTCAGGGTGCTCGGCCTTCTGTACCCGGTCGCGACGCTCGTGGTGATCGTCGCCACGGCCAACCACTTCTGGCTGGACGCGGTCGGCGGCATGATCTGCCTGGCCTTCGGCTACGCAGTGGTCCGCCTCTGGTACGGGGCGCTGCCCCAGGGCCTGCCGCGTCTCATCGAGCCGGCGTCCTCGCGGGGCGCCACCGAACGGGCCGCGAGCAGCCCGTCCGGCGTTTGAGGACGAGGCCGCAGGCCGAATCGCCCCGCAAGGCCTACGCCCCGTAAAAGCGCTGCTCCACCACACCCCGGGCCCGCCGGGTGATCCGGCGGTAGTCGTCCAGCATGTCGCCGACGTGCCCGGACTCGTACCCCAAGTAACGCCCCACCGCGGCGAGTTCCCGCCCGTCGGAGGGGAACGTGTCACCGGCCCGGCCCCGCACCAGCATCACGGCGTTGCGCACCCGCGTCGCGAGGACCCAGGCCTCGTCGAGGATCTCCGCCTCGTCGGCGGGGACCAGCCCGGCGGCGCAGGCGGCGGCGAGGGCCTCGCGGGTGCGGGTGGTGCGCAGCCCTGGCTCGGCCCAGCCGTGCTGGAGCTGCAGGAGCTGGACGGTCCACTCCACGTCGGAGAGCCCGCCGCGGCCCAGCTTGGTGTGCAGCGTGGGGTCGGCCCCGCGCGGCAGCCGCTCGGACTCCATGCGGGCCTTGAGCCGGCGGATCTCACGGACGGCCTCGTCGCCGAGGCCCTCGGCGGGGTACCGCAGCGGGTCGACGAGTTCGATGAAGGCGCGCCCGAGCTCGGCGTCGCCCGCGACGGGCTCGGCGCGAAGCAGCGCCTGGGACTCCCAGACGAGGGACCAGCGGCGGTAATAGGCCTCGTACGACTTGAGGGTGCGCACCAGGGGGCCGCTCTTGCCCTCGGGGCGCAGGTCGGCGTCGACGAGGAGCGGCGGGTCGGCGGAGGGCACCTGGAGCAGCCGCCGCAGCTCGGCGACGACGGCGGCCGCGGCCTTGGCCGCCTCGTGGTCGTCGACGCCCTCGCGCGGCTGGTGCACGAACAGGACGTCGGCGTCGGAGCCGTAGCCGAGCTCCCGGCCGCCGAAGCGGCCCATGCCGATGACGGCGAAGCGGGTGGGCAGTTCGTCGCCCCAGCCGTCGCGGACGACGGCGCGCAGGGCGCCCGCGAGGGTCGCGGCGGTGAGGTCGGAGACGGCGCCGCCGACGCGGTCCACGAGCGCGCCCGCGTCGGGCCCGCCCGCGGTGCCGTACGAGGCGATGAGGTCGGCGGCGGCCGTGCGGAACAGCTCGCGCCGCCGCACCCCGCGCGCGGCGGTCACCGCCTGCTCGCCGCCCTCGGCGCGGCCCACGGCGGCGAGGACCTCCTGTTCCAGGGGCGCGCGGAGGCGGGGTTCGAGGCCGCGCTCGTCGCCGAGCAGGGCGACCGCCTCGGGGGCGCGAAGGAGCAGGTCGGGGGCGAGGCGGCCCGCGGAGAGGACCCGGGCGAGGTTCTCCGCGGCCGCGCCCTCGTCGCGCAGCAGGCGCAGGTACCAGGGGGTCTTGCCGAGCGCGTCGGAGACCTTGCGGAAGCCGAGGAGGCCCGCGTCGGGGTCGGCGGAGTCCGCGAACCAGCCGAGCAGGACGGGCAGCAGCGTGCGCTGGATGGCGGCCTTGCGGGTGACGCCGGAGGCGAGGGCCTCCAGGTGGCGCAGGGCCGCGGCGGGGTCGGCGTACCCGAGCGCGACGAGCCGTTCGCGGGCCGCCTCGGTGCTGAGCCGGGTCTCGCCGGGGGCGAGCTGGGCGACGGCGTCGAGGAGCGGGCGGTAGAAGAGCTTCTCGTGCAGTCGGCGCACGACGGACGTGTGCCGCTTCCAGGCGCGCCCGAGGTCGGTGATGGGCTCGGTGCGCAGGCCGAGGGAGCGGCCGATGCGGCGCAGGTCGGCGTCGTCCTCGGGCACCAGGTGGGTGCGGCGCAGGCGGTAGAGCTGGATGCGGTGTTCCAGGGCGCGCAGGAAGCGGTACGCGTCGTCGAGCTGGGTGGCGTCGACGCGGCCGACGTAGCCGCCCCGGGCGAGCGCGGCCAGGGCGTCCAGGGTGGTGCCGCTGCGCAGTGACGGGTCCGCGCGGCCGTGCACCAACTGGAGCAGCTGGACGGCGAATTCGACGTCGCGCAGGCCGCCGGGGCCGAGCTTCAGCTCGCGGTCGACCTCGCCCGCGGGGATGTTGGCGATGACGCGGCGGCGCATGCGCTGCACGTCGACGACGAAGTTCTCGCGCTCGGCGGCGTGCCACACCAGGGGGGCGACGGCGGCGACGTACTCCTGGCCGAGCTCGAGGTCGCCCGCGACCGGGCGCGCCTTGAGCAGCGCCTGGAACTCCCAGGTCTTGGCCCAGCGCTGGTAGTAGGCGAGGTGCGAGGAGAGGGTGCGCACGAGGGGGCCGTTGCGGCCCTCGGGGCGCAGATTGGCGTCGACGGGCCAGATGGTGCCCTCGACGGTCGTGTCGGAGCAGATCCGCATCAGATGGGAGGCGAGGCGGGTGGCGGCGCGCAGCGCCTGGGCCTCGTCGCCGCCGTCGGCGGCCTCGGCCACGAAGATGACGTCGACGTCGGAGACGTAGTTCAGCTCGTGGCCGCCGCACTTGCCCATGGCGATCACCGCGAGGCGGCACCGGGCGGCGTCGGCGGGCGCGGCGGCGCGGGCCATGGCGAGGGCGGCGCGCAACGTCGCGGTGGCGAGGTCGGCGAGCTCGGCGGCGGTCTGGGCGACGTCGGTGGTGCCGCACACGTCGCGGGCGGCGAGGGACAGCAGACAGCGGCGGTAGGCGACGCGCAGCGACACGGGGTCGCTGGCCTCGGCGAGGCCGCGCTCGAATTCCTCGACGCCCGGGTGCAGATCGGCCGCCTCGTACGTGACCAGGGCGCGCCAGTCGCGCGGGTGCCGGGCGAGGTGGTCGGCGAGGGCCTCGGACGCGCCGAGGACGCCGAGGAGCCGGTCGCGCAGGGGCTTGGCGCTGACGAGGGTGTCGAGGAGTTCGCGCCGGTCGGTGTCGCCGTCCTGCGCCTCCACCAGGCGGACCAGGCCGAGCAGCGCCAGGTCGGGGTCGGCGGTGGCGCCGAGCGCGTCCAGGAGCACGGGGTCGGTGCGCACGGCGTCGAGTTCGGGGGCGGCGAGGAGCCGCTCGGCCGCCGACGGGTCGGTGAAGCCGTGCCGCAGCAGCCGCGTGAACGTGCTGCTCCTGCGCCCTTGCGGCAGCGTCATGCCCGCGCCTCTCCCTCGTCCATCCCTGGCCAGAGCCTACCGAGCGGTGCCGGGCGGGGCTCCCACGGCCGATGAGTTCCGCGCGCGTGCGGGGTCTGCCCTGGGACGTGACCATGGACGACAGGAGGCCGAGTCATGGCGAACCGCGCACCCCGTACGGAGATCGACCCCCGCTACAGCAGCGAGGGGGCCGTCGCGACCCCGTGGTCGCGGGCCCTTGAGGTGCTGACCGGGGCCGAGCTGTTCTGGATCTCGACGGTACGGCCCGACGGGCGCCCGCACGTGACGCCGCTGCCCGCGGTGTGGCGGCACGGCGCGCTGCACTTCGCCACCGGTCCCGCCGAGCGCAAGGCGCGGAACCTGGAGTCCAACCCGGAGGTGGTCCTGACGACGGGCAGCGACCGCTGGGCCGAGGGCTTCGACCTGGTGGTGGAGGGCGCGGCGGTCCGCGTCACCGACGAGGAGCGGCTGCGGGACCTGGCGGCGGCGTGGGAGGACAAGTACGGCGCCTTCTGGCACTACGAGGTGCGCGAGGGCTGCTTCCACCACGGCGCCGGGCACGCGTACGTCTTCGCGGTGGCGCCGCGCACGGCGTTCGGCTTCGGCAAGGGCGAGCCGTTCAGCCAGACGCGGTGGCGGTTCGCGTGACGGGGCGGATCGCGTGACGGCGGGCGCCAGGGCGGTTGGCCGCACCCCCTCCCGTATCGAACAAATTTCCGTACGATGGGCGGCCCGGGGCCGCGCACGAGCCCGTATCGCACGCATGTCCGTATCGCGCTGTACGCCCCTATCACGGCGTACGCCGGGGATGAAAGGGATCAAGCCATGGAGTGGACGCTCGAAGTCGTGTCGCTGCCGGTGTCGGACCTCGACCGGGCCAAGGAGTTCTACGAGACGAAGTGCGGCTTCAAGGCCGACCTGGACACCGAGGTCGCGCCCGGCGTGCGGGTCATCCAGATCACGGCCGCCGGGGTCGCGCTGTTCGTTCGCGATGGTGACGGGACTGCCGCTGGCGCCGGGCCAGGAGACGATGGCGCCCGGCACGCTGCACGGACTCCAGCTGTGCGTGACGGACATCGAGACGGCGCGCGCCGACCTTGCGGGACGCGGGGTGGACGTCACCCCCGTGCGGACGCTGGGCGCCCAGGGCTGGGTGGACGGCAAGGGGGACGCGGAGTGGAGCTCGTTCTGCTTCTTCAAGGACCCGGACGGCAACAGCTGGGTCGTCCAGGAGGCCCCCGCACCGTTGGCCGAACGCTGATGCCGACCGGCGGCGGGTCTGTTTGCATCGAGGGATGGACTACACCCTCGAAGTGATCCCCCTGCCCGTCAGCGACCTCGACCGGGCCAAGGAGTTCTACCGCGACCGGTGCGGCTTCCACGTCGACATCGACCAGGAAGTCGTGCCCGGCGTGCGGCTCATCCAGCTCACCCCGCCCGGCTCCGGATGTTCGGTCATGCTGGGCGACACGGTCTGGGAGGGCATGCCGGGCCCGACGCCCGCGCCCGGCGCCTACCAGGGCCTCCAGCTCGTGGTCAGGGACCTGAAGCAGGCCCGCGACGAGCTCACGGCCCGTGGCCTGGAGCTGTCCGAACCGGTCTCCTACTCGGACGCGGACGGCGGCACGTTCCTGTACTTCTCCGACCCGGACGGAAACGGCTGGTCCATCCAGGAGTACCGGCTGCGGGCCACGACGCCGCTGCGCGACGCCCTGCGCCCGAGCTGAGCGGACCGGGGCCGCTCGGCCTCAGCCGCCGAGCCTCTCCTCCATCCAGGCCACCCCGAAGTCGACCACGTCCCGGGCCTCGAACAGATGGCTCTCGGCCGCGCCGACGCTCCCCCGCAGGCCCTTGCCCGTGGCCAGGAGCTCACGGCCGATGACCTCGAAGGGCCAGACGCCGTCGGGCACCACCGGGGAGTAGTCGAAGGCGCCGTCCGAGGAGTCGATGTCGTGAAAGCGCCGCCAGACGCGCTCGCCGCCCTCCAGGACGGGTTGTTCGTAGTCCACGAACCGCTTGCCAGGAGCGTCGGCGAGCGCCTCCGCGTGGTGCAGCAGCGTGAGGGAGTCCAGCGGCGCGCCGAGCAGCAGCACCCGGCCGCCTCGGTCGACGAGGCGCGCCAGCGGGCTGTCCGGGCCGTGCGGGTCGTCCCAGGGGTGGTCGGCCATGAGCTCGTCGGCGTGCGCGCCGAGGGCCGCGAAGCTGGCGTCCGGGTGGCGGCTGCGCACGGCGCCGGGCCAGCGGCGCAGCGCCTCGGGCAGCCGCCCGTTGGCGTGGTCGGCCTCGCTCAGGTCCGGGTCGTACGCCGGGTGCTCCGCGCGCAGGGCGTCCTGCCACTCCTGGGGCCAGTCGGTGGTCCACTCGTACGGCGGCGCGTCGTTCCAGCCGCAGGTCACCATGAGCGTGCCGCGCTCCCCCACGACGTCGGCCAGGGCCCCGATGAGCGTCTGCGGTCCGCCCGCCACGTACCCGATGGCCGACATCTGGGTGTGGAACATGACGACGTCCCCGTCACCGAGCCCCAGCGCCCGCAGCTCACGCCCGAGCCGCCCCCGGGTCACGGGGCCGCCGGACCTCTTCAGCAATTCCCCTTCGTCCATGACCGCGACGCTATCCGCGCACCACCGCCCACGAGCAACTCATTTACGGACGTGGGGAGTCGGGGCGCGAAGGCCGCCCCGGGGCTCAGCGGTCCGTCGTGGCGCCCAAGGGCTCGCCGACGATGCGCTCGGCGAGGAGGGCCGCCAAGCGCCGGGCGTCCCGCTCCAGTTCGGCCCGCGCGGCGGCGCGCTCCGCGGCGACGCGGGCGGTGCCCGCGGCCACGACCTCTTCCCGCTCGCGCAGCCCGGCCTCCCGGGCCGCCCGTATCTCCTCGGTGCCCTCCTCCATGGCGCGCTGCCGCGTCAGGGCGGCCTCGTGCCGCGCGTCGGCCAGGATGCCCGCGCGCGCCTCGCGCACCCTGACCGCCTCGGCGAGCGTCGCTTCGGCCTCCCGGGTCCGCCCCGTCGTCAGCCGCTCCCGCTCGGCGAGCGTCCGTGTGAGGCGGGGCAGCAGCACCCCGGCGAAGGTCCAGAAGACGGCGGCGAACAGCACGCCGCCGATGAGCAGATCGGCGACGCGCGGCTGGAGGGGACCGAGTTCGAGCGCGAGGACGTCCATGCCGGACGATCTACCCACACTCCACCCGTAACGAACATGCTTTCCGGCGAACATCCGCCCGAATCAGCACACTCGCTACAGCACCGGCAGGTTCTTCCGCAGCTCGAACGCGGTGACCTCGGAGCGGTACTCCTCCCACTCCTGCTTCTTGTTGCGGAGGAAGAAATCGTAGACGTGCTCGCCGAGCGTCTCGGCGACCAGTTCGGAGCGTTCCATGAGGTGGATGGCCTCGCCCAGGTTCTGCGGCAGGGGCTCGATGCCCATCGCGCGGCGTTCGGCGTCGGAGAGGGCCCAGACGTCGTCGTCGGCGCCCGGCGGGAGTTCGTAGCCCTCTTCGATGCCCTTGAGTCCGGCGGCGAGGAGGACCGCGTAGGCGAGGTAGGGGTTGGCGCCGGAGTCCAGGGAGCGGACCTCGACGCGGGCCGAACCCGTCTTGCCGGGCTTGTACATGGGCACGCGGATGAGCGCGGAGCGGTTGTTGTGGCCCCAGCAGATGTACGAGGGGGCCTCGCCGCCCGCGCCCGCCGTGCGCTCCGAGCCGCCCCAGATGCGCTTGTAGGAGTTCACCCACTGGTTGGTGACCGCGGAGATCTCGGCGGCGTGGCGCAGCAGGCCCGCGATGAAGGAGCGGCCGACCTTGGAGAGCTGGTACTCGGCGCCGGACTCGTAGAACGCGTTGCGGTCGCCCTCGAAGAGGGAGAGGTGCGTGTGCATGCCCGAACCGGGGTGCTCGGAGAACGGCTTGGGCATGAACGTCGCCTGGACGCCCTGCTCCAGGGCGACCTGCTTCATGACCAGGCGGAACGTCATGATGTTGTCGGCGGTGGAGAGCGCGTCCGCGTAGCGGAGGTCGATCTCCTGCTGGCCCGGGCCGCCCTCGTGGTGGCTGAACTCCACCGAGATGCCCATGGATTCGAGCATCGTGATGGCCTGGCGGCGGAAGTCCATGCCCACGTTCTGCGGGGTGTGGTCGAAGTAGCCGCTGGTGTCGGCGGGGGTGGGCCGCGAGCCGTCCAGGGGGCGGTCCTTCAGGAGGAAGAACTCGATCTCGGGGTGGGTGTAGAAGGTGAAGCCGAGGTCGGAGGTCTTGGCGAGGGCGCGCTTGAGGACGTAGCGCGGGTCCGCGAAGGACGGGGAGCCGTCCGGCATCAGGATGTCGCAGAACATACGGGCCGTGCCGGGGGCCTCCGCGCGCCAGGGCAGGACCTGGAAGGTGCCCGGGTCCGGCTTGGCGATCATGTCGGACTCGTACACGCGGGCGAAGCCCTCGATCGCCGAGCCGTCGAAGCCGATGCCCTCGTCGAAGGCCTGCTCCAGCTCGGCGGGGGCGACCGCGACCGACTTCAGGAAGCCGAGTACGTCCGTGAACCACAGGCGTACGAACCGGATGTCGCGCTCCTCCAGAGTGCGGAGCACGAACTCCTGCTGCTTGTCCATCTCGACTTCCACCCATCCTTGCTGGTCGGAACCGGCTGCTCCCAAGCCATGGGACGTCGCCCCGGCACATGAGCATCCCACCACACCGTTTCGTACGCGTTGCGGCCGCTCAGTGCCCATAGTGCACGGTCGCCGGGAGGCGGTGACAGCGGCGTCGGCCCGCTCCTTTAAAGTGGTATCTCAGATGCAAGTTTTAGCGGGCCGGGGCACCGGGCCCGCGAGAGGAGGCACCCTTGCTGTCCGACCAGTCCGCCGCCACCGTCCGCGCCACGCTGCCCGCCGTGGGCGCCGCCATCGAGGACATCACCGCGCGCTTCTACGACCGCCTCTTCGCGGCCCACCCCGAACTGCTCCGCGACCTCTTCAACCGCGGCAACCAGGCCGCGGGCAGCCAGCGCCAGGCCCTCGCCGGGTCCATCGCGGCCTTCGCCACGCACCTGGTGGACCACCCGGACGACCGGCCCGACGTGATGCTGGCCCGCGTCGCCCACAAGCACGCGTCGCTCGGCATCACCCCCCGGCAGTACGAGACGGTCCACCGCCACCTCTTCGCGGCCATCGCCGAGGTCCTCGGCGACGCCGTCACGCCCGCGGTCGCGGCGGCCTGGGACGAGGTGTACTGGCTGATGGCGAACGCCCTCATCGCGATCGAGGCCCGCCTTTACGCCGAGCGGGGCATCCTGGCGGGCGCGACCGCGCCGCGCGCGTGGGACGTGGTGGAGCGGATCGAGGAGACGGCCGACGTCGCCACCTTCCGGCTGCGCCCGGCCGACGGCCGCCCCGCGCCCGCCTTCCGCGCGGGCCAGTACGTGTCCGTACGGGTGGAGCTCCCCGACGGGGCCCGGCAGATCCGGCAGTACAGCCTCTCCGGGGCGCCCGGCGGGGACGTGCGGCAGATCAGCGTCAAGCGGGTACGGGGCGGCGCGGGCCCCGACGGCGAGGTCTCGGCCCAGCTGCACGCGCACGTGCGCGCGGGCGACCGGCTGCACCTCTCCGACCCCTACGGCGACCTCGTCCTGGACGACCGGACGGACGCCCCGCTGCTGCTCGCCTCCGCGGGCATCGGCGTCACGCCCCTGGTCGCGATGCTGGCGCGGCTCGCGCACGACGGCCACACCGGGCCCGTCGCCGTCGTGCACGGCGACCGCTCCCCCGCCGACCACGCGCTGCGCGCGGACCAGCTCGCGCACGCGGCCGGACTGCCGGGCGCCACCGTCGACTTCTGGTACGAGCGCCCCGAGCCCGGCCACCGGGCTGACCGCACGGGGCGCGTCGACCTGGCCGCGCTGCCGGTCGCGCCCGGCACGCGCGCGTACCTGTGCGGTCCACTGCCCTTCATGAAGGCGGTGCGCTCCCAGCTCCTGGCCAAGGGGGTCGCGCCCGCCGACATCCACTACGAGGTCTTCGGCCCCGACCTGTGGCTGGCGAGCCCGATCAGCAGCGGCCCGGTCGGCGAGGCCACGATGTCCTCGACGGTGACGGGGTCGAGGGCGGCGTAGAACGCCTCCTGGGCGCGGCGCAGCGCACCCCGCAGCCGGCAGGCGGAGTTCAGCGGGCAGGGCGTCGCGCCCTCGCACTCCACGACGTCCCCCTCGCCCTCGAACTCGCGCACCAGGGCGCCCACGGACGCGGTGCGCCCCGCCCCTGTCAGCGCGAGCCCGCCGCCCCGGCCGCGCCGCGCCTCGACGAGCCCGAGGCCCTTGAGCCGGGCCGCGACCTTGGCGGCGTGCGTGTACGGCACCGCCATGTCGGCGGCGACCTCGCGCGTGGTGGGCGCGGCCCCCGTCCCGGCCGCGTCCGCGACGGCGAGGCGCATCAGCACGCGCAGGGCCAGGTCGGTGGAGTGCAGGAGCCGCATGCGGCGCAGCGTAAGGAATGCGCAGGTCCGGTTCAAATCCTCGGCCGCCGACGGGCCGCGAGCGGACGAACCGGACGGCTGCCCGCCACCGCGTGCTGTATTTGACAGAGCGGCCCTTCCCTCCCGGAGCACGCGGGCTACGATCAACGCACTCGCAACGCCGTTCAGCCCATCCGATCCGTCCCTTTCCGCAGAAGGACACACCATGGGTTCCGCCAAGAAGACGAGCAGCGCCGAACGCAAGGCACGGATACAGGAGATGCAGCGCGCCGAGCGCGCCCGTGAGCGCCGCGCCCGCGCGCTCACCATCACCCTGAGCGCGGTCATCGTCGCCGCGCTCGGCATCGGCAGCTACTTCCTCATCTCGCAGGCCGACGACGATGACGCGGAATCGGGCAAGGCCGGTGACGCGAAGGCGGTGGCGGAGTTCACCCGGTCCAAGGACGGCGAGAAGGTCTGGGACGCCAAGAAGCTGGGCCGCACGCACGTGACGGGCAAGGTGAACTACCCGGTGACGCCGCCGGTGGGCGGCAACCACAACCAGGTGTGGATGAACTGCAACGGCGACGTCTACGCCAAGGAGATCCCGAACGAGAACGCCGTGCACTCCCTGGAGCACGGCTCGGTCTGGGTGACGTACAACGACCAGGCGAAGCCCGCCGACTTGAAGAAGCTCGAGGCGAAGGTCAAGAAGACGCCGTACTCGTTGATGAGCCCGGTCAAGAAGCAGAAGGAGCCGCTGCTCCTGTCGGCCTGGGGCCACCAGCGGGCGGTGACGGGCGCCGACGACCCGAAGGTCGCCACGTTCTTCTCCACGTACGTGCAGGGCAAGCAGACCCCTGAGCCGGGCGCCGCCTGCACCAACGGTCTGGAGCAGTGATGCGGCGCGGCGACTGGCTGATCGGGGCCGTGGCGGGCGCGGTGCTCGCGGCGGGCGGCATCACGGCCGCCGTCGCGTCCACCGACGACTCCTCCTCCGGCTCGGGGCCCGACGGCGCGCCGTCGGGCTCCTCCGCCGACGCGGGCTTCGCCCGGGACATGTCCGTGCACCACCAGCAGGCCGTGGAGATGTCGTACATCGTCCGCGACCGCACCGAGAACGAGGAGATCCGCCGCCTCGCCTACGACATCGCGCAGACCCAGGCCAACCAGCGCGGCATGATGCTCGGCTGGCTCGACCTGTGGGAGCTGCCGAAGGTGTCCGAGGACCCGCCCATGAAGTGGATGGGCATGGACGACGCGACCGCGGGCGAGGACGGGGCGCTGATGCCCGGCATGGCGACGAACGCCCAGATGAAGCGGCTCGGCGAGCTGAACGGGCGCAAGGCGGAGATCTACTACCTCCAGCTGATGACCACCCACCACAAGGGCGGCATCCACATGGCTCAGGGCTGTGTGGAGCGCTGCGGCGTGACCGCGGAGAAGCGGCTGGCCCAAGGGATGGTGGAATCCCAGGAGTCCGAGGTCAAGCTAATGGCCGACCTGCTGAAGGCCCGGGGAGCGAAGCCGTAGGTATTCAGCCCGTCCGGCGTTTGAGGACGAGGCGCGAAGCGCCAATGTCTGTGAGCGGGGGGACGGGGGCGGCAGCCCCCGGTTCGGGAAGGGGCGCCCGCGTGCGGAGCGCGCTAATGGACACAGCGGGGCGCACCGCGAGGGCTAGCGGGCCCGCCACGCCACCCCCGCCCCCCGAACCCCCGCACACAACGGCATCCCCGCCCCGTCCGTGAGCCCCAGCTCCACCACCCCACCCCCCACCGCAAGCACCTCCGCAGGAAGATCCGCGAAGAACAGCTTCGCCCGGCGGAACATCGCGAAGGACCCGCCGGACGGCAGCTCGCCCCAGGTCAGATAGAAGAAGCGGGCCCCGCGCGGGCCCTGCACATGCGGCCCCCTGAAGTCCGCCGTGCCGTCGGGCGCGGTGACCACCCGCACCGAGAACTCCCACACGGCCGACGCCGCGTCCGCCCGGACGAGGCCCTCCGGCTCCTTGCCCCGCTGCACCCCCACGTGGACGTCCCGGAACTCGCCGCACTCCGCCCCGGGCAGATCACGGCCGACGACGCGCAGCGTCAGGGTCTCAGTCATGCCCTCCATCCCACCACGAGGGTCTGACATTCCCGCGCCGGTCCCCGGCCGGGACGGCGTGCACGCGAAGTGGCGGGCGCGGGGCGGCGCGCAGTGCGCCGACGAGTTCGGGGAGAGTACGAGGGCGCCCACTGAGGCGGGGCGGCGCGGGTGATGATGGTCCGGGGCGCGTCCGGCGCCGCGGGCCGGGTGCGTCGTCGGGCGTGTTCGCGGGCGTGTTTTCGGGTGCGTCATCGGGTGCGTCATCGGGTGCGTCATCGGGTGCGTCATCGGGTGAGTTGAGGAGATCAGGCAGTGGGGGAACGGGTCACCATCCGCGATGTGGCCGCGCGCGCGGGGGTCTCCGTAGCGACCGTCTCGCGGGTCCTCGCGGGCAACTACCCGACGTCGGCGGCGTCGCGCGCCAAGGTCCTCCGGGCCGTCAAGGACCTGGACTACGTGGCCAACGCGCACGCGCGCGCGTTGGCGGGCGCCGGGCGCAAGACCATCGCCGTACTCACCTACGACGTGCTCAGCCCGTTCTACGCGTACGTCGCGCAGGGCGTGGAGATGGAGGCGGCCAAGCACGGCAGGCTGACCCTGGTCGCCTCCACGGGCAGCGATCCCGCGCGCGAGCTGGCCCTGGTGCAGATGATGCGCGAGCAGGCCGCCGAGGCCGTGGTCCTCGTCGGCGGCGTCATCGAGGACGACGAGTACCGCGCGCGGATGGCACGGTACGCGCAGGCCCTCGCGGCGGCGGGCTCCCGGCTCGTGCTGTGCGGTCGGCCCGCGCCCGCCCCCGACGTGCCCGCGCTCGTCGTCGAGTACGACAACGAGGCGGGCGCCCACGCCGCGACCAGCCACCTCCTCGGCGCCGGGCACCGGCGGATCGCCCTCATCGGCCACCAGCCCGGCAGCACCACCGGCGAGGCCCGGGTACGGGGCTACCTCCGCGCGCTCGCCGACCACGGCGTGCCCCGCGCGGACGCCCTCGTGCACGGCGTCGGGTTCGGGCCGCACCACGGGTACGAGGCGATCCGCGAGCTGCTCCGCGCGGCGGGCGGGAAGCCCGAGTTCACCGCCGTGTTCGCCGGGGACGACCGGGTGGCGGCGGCGACGGTGGCCGCGCTGCGCGAGCACGGGTTCCGGGTGCCGGACGACATCTCCGTCGTCGGCTACAACGACGACCCCGTGGCCTCCGACCTCACGCCCGCGCTGACCACGGTCCACATCCCCGCCGAGGAGATGGGGCGCACCGCCGTGCGGCTCGCCCTGGCGGGGGCTCCGCCGCGGTCCGGGCCCGAGCGGCATGTGCTGGGGACGCACATCGTGATCCGGTCCAGCGTGCGCTCACTGCCGCGCGGCTGATCCGGCGCCCGGTGCCCACCGCTACCGCGGCGGGGTTCCTTCGGTCTGCGGCTGAGTGCGTGGCTTCCGCCGCTACCGCGGCGGGGGTTTCCCACCCGCCCGCCCGTTCACCCCTGGGCTTCGACACGGTGGCCTCGACGCGTGGCGCTGCGGGTGGGTGGGTGGCTTCCGCCGCCACCGCGCCTCCACGCGTCGCGCTGCGGGTCGGTGGGTTGGGGGGCACTGTTCGCCGTCCCCGCTGTGGGCAGCTGGGCCGCCCAGAGGGCGGGACGGGTGGGCACAGCGCCGAAGCCGCCGGGCGGGCGGGAGGCTCCGGGGGGGGCACCGCGCCGCGCGGAGGGCGGGCCGCTCCGGGGTCACCGCGCCGTGCGGATCGCGGCCGCCACGGCTCGGGTGCGGGAGCGCATCAGGAGGTGGCCCGCCGGGGTGAGGGGGCGGTACGCGGCGTCGAGGGCCGCGGCCAGGGCGCGTTGGCGGGACAGCCAGGGCGACGAAGGGGCCGGGGCGGCGGCCAGGACCGTTACGGGGGCGCCGGGCGGCAGCGCGGCATCGAGGCGGAGCAGGGCCAGTTCATGGGCGACGTCGCCGTACGTGGCGTACTCGACGAGCGCCGCCCGCCACACCCGCGACGCCCCGTACACCCCGCGCACCGCCCGCGGCACGGAGCCGCCCCGCAGCGCGGGCCCCACCGCCCGCGGCACCCCGGCCGCGCCGAGGACCGCCCCGCACGCCCGCGCGGCCCCGACCCGGGCCCCGCGCCCTGGCAGCGCCCGGGTGCGCTCCTCGACGCTGGAGTCGACGAGGACGAGCCCGGCCGTCCGCCGCGGGTACAGGCGCGCGAACGCCTCCGCGTGGAACCCGGCCAGGGAGTGGCCCGCCACCGTCACGGCCCGGCCGCCCAGGCCCACCGCGTCCAGGACCCGGGCGATCCGCGCCGCCTCCCCGGCCAGCGTCGGCGCCCCGCGCCCGGGGGCGCTCAGGCCTAGCCCGGGGCGGTCGAAGACGACGACGGTGCGATCAGGGGCGAGCAGGTCCACGACCGGGTCCCACTCGCACCAGGCGAGCCCGAGGCCCCCGCTCAGCACGCACACGGGGCCCCGTCCGGTCACGCGCACGTGGTGCGGTACGCCGTCGATCGTCACGAACACTCCCCCGGTCACCGCCCGCGCCGCACCAGGCACGCCACCGCCACCAGCCACACGGCGATCGCGAGCACCTGGAGGCGCTGGCCGACGCCGAGCCCCCAGGTGCCGTGCCCGGCGTCGAGGGCGAGGAGGGCCGCCAGGGTCCAGAGGGTGGCGGCGAGTTCGACGGCGACGAGCACCGCGAGCGCCCGCCGCAGCCGCGGCCCGCCCTCCCGGGCGCGCCGCACGGCCGCCGTGAGCAGCACCATCGCGACCAGCGCCCCGGCCACCGCGACGGCGCTGCTGACCGCGTGCGCGGAGTGCGTGGCGGGCACGAGCCCGGCCCGCTCGCGGGCGGCGCAGGCCGCGTCGACGGTGGGGGCGCAGCTCAGCGGGAGCCGGGCGTCGGCGGCGGTGGCGGCGCCGAAGACGACGAGGCCCAGCCAGCCCAGGGTGGCGAGGAGGCGGACCCGGGGCGCGCCGGGCCCGGGGCGCAGCCGCGCCAGGCCGACGAGGGCCCCCGCGCACACCAGCACGCCCGCCGCGAAGTCCACCGCCCGGAAGAAGGCCCCGTACGGCTGGTCCTCGGCGGCCAGTTCGCTGACGTACGTCCGCAGTGGCGAGAGGCCGGTCGGCAGGACGGCTTCGAGGGCCCACGAGGTGTAGGCGGCGGCCCCGAGCACGAGGAGGGCGGCGACGGCGCGGCGGACGGCGGGCGGCGCGCCGGCGGCCTGGGGCTGAGGCTGGGTGGGCATATGTCGATAAAGGCTAGTTGGCGGCATGGGCGCTCCGGTGGTCGGGGTGCACCCACTCCGGTTTGCGGAACTTCAGGAAGGCCGCGGGCGCCGCCACGCCGAGCGCGAGGAGCCCGCCGC
Source organism: Streptomyces sp. NPDC043996 (assembly GCF_056435225.1). NCBI lineage: Bacteria > Bacillati > Actinomycetota > Actinomycetes > Kitasatosporales > Streptomycetaceae > Streptomyces > Streptomyces sp. NPDC043996. The sequence continues at coordinate 73,002 of NZ_JBWKEY010000013.1, forward strand.
CGACGATCAGGAGGTAGCGCCACAGGGGCGCGTCGCCGAACTGGTCCGGCGGCACGAAGCCGATGCCGAGCGCGCAGGCCGAGGCCACGAAGCCGACCCCGGCGACGAGCGTGACGGCGGGCACCACGAAGCCGCGCGGCACATGCGGCTGGGTGACCCGAAGGCGCACCACGGCGAGGAACATCAGCAGGTAGGCGATGAGGTAGATCTGCACGGTGATCACCGAGAACATCCAGTACGCGCTGGAGACGTCGTCGCTGAACGCGTACAGGACGCCGATCAGGGTGGTGATCACGCCCTGCGCGACCATGATGTTCAGCGGCACGCCGTGCTTGTTGGTCTTCTGCAGGAACGGCGGCAGGTACCCCTCCTGCCGCGACAGCGTCACCAGACCCTTGGCGGGTCCCGCGAGCCAGGTGAGCATGCCGCCGAGGGCCGCGAACACGAGCATGATGCCGACGATCTTCGTCAGCCAGCCGACGTGGAAGTGGTCGAAGAACGCCTGGAAGCCCTGCATCAGACCGGCGGTGAGGCTGAGCTGCTCGGACGGCATGACCCAGCTGATGGCGAGGGCCGGAAGGATGAAGATGAGCAGCACCAGGCCGGTGGCCAGGAAGATCGACCGGGGGTACTCGGTGCGCGGCCGCCGCAGCGACGAGACGTGCACGCCGTTCATCTCCATGCCCGCGTAGGACAGGAAGTTGTTGACGATGAGCACCAGGCTGGCGAGTCCCGTCCACGGCGGCAGCCAGTGGTCGGCGGTCATCGGCGCCGCGGGCTCGTTGCCCTGGCCGAGGAAGACGATGCCGAGCGCGATCAGGACGACGCCCGGGATCAGGGTGCCGATCACCAGGCCGAGCGAGGAGAGCCCGGCGACGGTCTTGGTGCCGCGCGACGTGATCCACACGCCGGTCCAGTAGATGACGACGATGACGATGGCCACGTAGAGGCCGTCCTCGGCGAGGCTCGGATGGATGACGTAGGCGAACGTCGAGGCCACGTACGCGAGCAGGCTCGGGTAGTACGCGATGGTCATCGCGAACTGGCACCACACCGCGACGAACCCCATGGGTTTGCCGAGCGCCTCGCTCACCCAGCGGTAGATGCCGCCGGTCCACCCGGAGGCGAGTTCCGCGCCGACGAGCGCGGTGGGCAGCAGGAAGACCACGGCGGGCAGCAGGTAGAGGAAGACGGCGGCGAGGCCGTAGATGGCCATCGCCGGGGAGGGCCGCAGGCTCGCCACCGAGGCGGTCGTCATCAGGGCGAGCGTCACCCACGAGATGAACTGCCGGGAGGTCCCGGTGTCCTCACCGAACTCGGCGGCCTCGTCGGCCGCCGCCGCTTCGCCCGCGCTCTGTCCGGGCTTGTCCGTAGTCGTCATGGGTTCATGATCAATGTTTCTCACGGGGCCCGCACATCGCCCTATACCGGGTAGGGGTAGGCTCGCGCCCATGACCCCGAAGAGGCGCGCGACGAGCTGGAGCGGACTCCTGCTCCTCGCCGCGCTCCTGTTCGGCATCGTGACCATGCATACGCTGGGACATCCCCAGGAGCACGGGGACGGCGGTCCGGCGGCCGGGGAGCACGCGCGCGTGGCGGCGGCCCCCCATCAGGGAGAGGCCCACGCGGGTGCCGCGCTCGCGGGTGCCGCGTCCGCGGCCGCGCTCGCCGCCGGCCCCGAAGTCCCCGCGCACGACACCGGGATGGACCCGCTGTCCGTGTGTCTGGCCGTGCTGGGCGCCGCTCTCGTGTTCGCCCTGCTCGGCGCGGTGGCGGGGCCCCCGCCGACGGCCGCGCCCGCCGGGTCGCCCGCGGGCCTGCGGGCCGCGCCGCGGCCCCGCCCGCCGCCGCCCCGCACCCTGCTCGCCCGCCTGTCCGTGCTGCGCGTTTAGGCCGCCGTACCGGCTGCTTCGCGCTGCCCGCCCCGAGGAGGGAACCTCCCGGGTGTGAGCGGTGTAACAGAAGCAGCGGACGCGCCCACCGCACGCACACGCACCACTCAGTACGGACGAGGTGTCCTCAGTCATGCACACCCCCAATACCCCTCACACCCCTAACACCCCCAACGCGCACACCCCCGCCACACCCCCGCCCTCCGAGCCCGCTCCCGCCGCGTCCACTCCCGCCGCGCGTCCCCCGCGCACCTCGCGCCGCGCCCTGCTCGGCGCGACGCTGGCCACCGCAGGGGCGGGCCTGGTGTCGGCGTGCTCCGGCGGCGGCTCGCACTCCGGCCACGGCGGCAAGGGCACGCCCGCCGCCGCCAAGGGCTATGTGTCGCCCACCGGCCGCGAGGTCGCCGCCGCCGAGAAGGAGCGCCCCGGCGGCGGGCGGCTGCGCGAGCTGAAGCTCATGGCCATGCCGACGACGCTCGACCTGGGCGGCCGCACGGTCAGGACCTGGGCGTACGGAGAGGACTTGCCCGGCAAGGAGATCCGCGCGACGGCGGGCGACACCCTGTCGCTCACCCTCGCCAACCACCTACCGGAGCCCACCAGCCTGCACTGGCACGGCCTGGCCCTGCGCAACGACATGGACGGCGTCCCCGGCCTCACCCAGCGGCCGGTCAAGCCCGGCGGGGACTTCACGTACCGCTTCAAGGTCCCCCACCCGGGGACGTACTGGTTCCACCCCCACTCCGGCACCCAGCAGGACCGCGGCCTTTACGCCCCATTGATCATCGAGGACCCGAGGGAACCCCTGTCCTACGACAAGGAATGGGTGATCGTCCTGGACGACTGGGTCGACGGGGTGGACGGCTCCACTCCGGACGCGGTCCTCGCCGAACTGCGGGGCGGCATGGACATGGGTGGCGGCATGGACCACGGCGGCGGGTCGGGCGGGTCGAGCGATTCAGGCGATTCGGGCGGCTCGGGCGGCTCGGGCGGCTCGGGCGGCTCGGGTCACGAAGGGCACATGTCCCGGACTTCGGCGACCAGCGCCAAGGCCTCCCCCGAGCCCGAACCCAAGCCCAAGCCCAAGCCCACAGGCCCTTCGCGCATGCTCATGGGCTCCAAGAGCGACCTCCTCGGCCCGGACGCGGGCGACGTGGCCTACCCGCACTACTTGATCAACGGCCGCACCCCCAAGGCCCCGTCCTCCTTCCGCGCCCGTCCGGGCGACCGCGTCCGCCTTCGCCTGATCAACGCGGGCGGCGACACGGCCTTCCGGGTGGCGCTCGGCGGGCACGAGCTCACGGTCACGCACACGGACGGCTTCCCGGTGCGCCACCGCCGCACGGACGCGCTCCTGCTCGGCATGGGCGAGCGGTACGACGTCCTGGTCACCGTCAAGGACGGCGTCTTCCCCCTGACGGCCGTGGCCGAGGGCAAGAAGGCGGCGGCCCAGGCGGTGCTCCGCACGGGTGACGGCAGGGCGCCGTCGCCGTCCGCGCGCCCCAAGGAGCTGACCGGCCGCGTCCTGCGCGCCGAGCAGCTCACGGCGGACGACTCCGTCGCCCTCAAGCCCAAGGACCCGGACCGCACCCTCAAGATCCGGCTCACGGGCGGCATGAGGAAGTACGACTGGGCCTTCGACGGCAAGCCCTACGCCCCGGACCAGCGCCACCCGGTGCGCGCGGGCGAGCACGTCCGCGTCGAGTTCGCCAACGCCACCTCGATGTGGCACCCCCTGCATCTGCACGGCCACACCTTCGCCCTCGCGGGCTCGCCCGGGCGCCCCCGCAAGGACACGGCGATCGTGCTGCCGAACGGCCGCCTGACGGTGGACTTCGACGCCGACAACCCGGGCCTGTGGATGATCCACTGCCACAACGTGTACCACGCGGAGGCAGGCATGATGACGGTCCTCGGCTATCGCACCTGACCCCCGGACGCCGCCGCGGCGTCACGCTCCTGGGTGGGCCTCGGGCCCATCCAGGGGCATCGCGTCGAGGTGACGATTACACTGATTCCGTGCCTCAACTACGCCTCGCCCTGAATCAGATCGACTCGACCGTCGGCGATCTCACCGGGAACGCCGAAGCGGTCCACCGCTCGGTCCGGCACTCCGTCGAGCAGGGGGCGCACCTCGTCGCGTTCCCGGAGATGGCGCTGACCGGCTATCCGGTGGAGGACCTCGCCCTGCGGCCCTCCTTCGTGACGGCCTCCCGGCAGGCCCTGCACGCGCTCGCGGCCCGGCTCGGCGACGACGACCTCGGTGAAGTGCCCGTCGTCGTCGGCTATCTGGACCGCTGCGAGGAGGCCAAGCCGCGCTACGGCCAGCCCGCGGGCGCGCCCCGCAACGCGGCGGCCGTGCTGCACCGCGGCGCGGTGGCGCTCACCTTCTCCAAGCACCACCTGCCCAACTACGGCGTCTTCGACGAGTTCCGCTACTTCGTCCCCGGCGAGACGCTCCCCATGATCCGCGTGCACGGCGTGGACGTGGCGCTCGCGATCTGCGAGGACCTGTGGCAGGACGGCGGACGCGTCCCCGCGGCGCGCACGGCGGGCGCGGGCCTGCTGCTCTCCATCAACGCCTCGCCGTACGAGCGCAACAAGGACGACCAGCGTCTCGACCTGGTCCGCAAGCGGGCCCAGGAGGCGGGCTGCACCACGGCGTACCTGGCGATGACGGGCGGCCAGGACGAGTTGGTCTTCGACGGCGACTCGATCGTCGTGGACAAGGACGGCGAAGTCGTCACGCGCGCCCCGCAGTTCACCGAGGGCTGTGTGGTCCTCGACCTGGAGCTCCCGGCGGCCGCGGCGAAGGCACCCTCGGGCATCGTCGACGACGGCCTGCGCGTCGAGCACGTCACGCTCTCCGCCGACCCGCTGCCCCCGTACGAGCCGGAGCACACCGGCGGCTACGCGGAGCGCCTCGACGATGACGAGGAGGTCTACTCGGCCCTGGTCACGGGCCTGCGCGCGTACGTGAGGAAGAACGGCTTCCGGTCGGTGCTCATCGGCCTGTCCGGCGGCATCGACTCGGCGCTCGTGGCGGCGCTGGCCTGCGACGCGCTCGGCGCCGAGAACGTGTACGGGGTCGCGATGCCGTCCCGCTACTCCTCCGAGCACTCCCTCGGCGACGCCCAGGAGCTGGCCCGGCGCACCGGCCTGCACCTGCGCACCGTGCCGATCGCGCCGATGTTCGACGCGTACATGGAGTCCCTTGACCTGACCGGGCTCGCCGAGGAGAACCTCCAGTCGCGCCTTCGGGGCACGACGCTGATGGCGATCTCCAACCAGGAGGGGCACATCGTGCTCGCCCCCGGCAACAAGTCCGAGCTCGCGGTGGGGTATTCGACGCTGTACGGCGACTCGGTGGGCGCGTACGGGCCCATCAAGGACGTGTACAAGACCGATGTCTTCCGGCTCGCGAAGTGGCGTAACCGGGCGGCGGCCGAGCGCGGCGAGACGCCGCCGATCCCGGAGAACTCCATCGCCAAGCCGCCGAGCGCCGAGCTGCGCCCGGGCCAGGTCGACACGGACTCGCTGCCGGACTATCCCGTCCTGGACGGCATCCTGGAGCTGTACGTGGACCGGGACCAGGGCGCGGACGCGATCGCCACCGCGGGCTACGACGCGGATCTTGTCGTCAAGACGCTGCGGATGGTGGACGCCGCCGAGTACAAGCGGCGGCAGTATCCGCCGGGGACGAAGATCTCCGCGAAGGGCTTCGGCAAGGACCGGCGCCTCCCGGTCACCAACGCGTGGCGGGAGCGGCTTTAGCCTGCGGGCGCGTGGGGGTTTCCCGCCGCTACCGCGGCGGGTTTTCCTCCCACCCGCCCACCCGTTCACCGTCCAGCTTCGACACGGCGGCCTCGACGCGTAGCGCTGCGGGTGGGTGGGTGCACATTCTCGCCGTCCCCGCTGTGGGCAGCTGGTCCGCCCAGAGGGCGGAACGGGTGGGCACAGCACCGAAGCCGCCGGGCGCCGGATCAGCGCCGGGCCGTCCGGGAAGGCACCCGCCGAGCCCGCGCCACCACCCTCCCCGAGCCCGCCGCAGGCGCCCGGTGGTCGACCGCGTACGCCAGCGCCGCCACCCCCAGGCCGAGCACGGCGAGCGCCGCCCCGGCCACCGCGGGCGAGGTCACGCCGAAGCCCGCCGCGAGGGCGAGCCCGCCGATCCAGGCGCCTCCGGCGTTCGCCAGGTTGAACGCGCCCTGGTTGGCGGACGAGGCCAGCGAGGGCGCGGCGGCCGCCTTCTCCATGACCATCAGCTGCAGCGGCGAGCCCGTGACGAAGGCCGCCATGCCGAGGAGGGTCACCCCGACGGCGGCGCTCCACTCGGCCTTCATGAGGAGCGGGAAGAGGAGCAGGACGACGGCCAGCGAGGTCAGGCCGCCGAAGAGGGTGCCGCGCAGGGAGTGGTCGGCGAGCCGCCCGCCGAGCAGGTTGCCCGCGGTGGCGCCGACGCCGAAGAGCGCGAGCAGCAGCGTCACGCTGGCCTCGGCGAACCCCGCCGCGTCGGTGAGCATCGGCGTGACGTAGCTGTACGCGGCGAACAGCGCCCCGAAGCCCGCGACGGTCGTCCCGAGCGCGAGCCACACCGGCAGCGAGCCGAGCGCCCGCAGCTCCCCGCGCAGGCCCACGGCCTGGCCGTGCCCGTGGTCGGCGGGGACGAGCAGGGCGAGCGCGGCGATGGCGGCGAGCCCGATCGCGCTGACGGCGAGGAACGTGGCGCGCCAGCCGAGCTGCTGCCCCATGAGCGTGGCGACGGGCACGCCGACAACGTTGGCGACGGTGAGCCCGAGGAACATCAGGGACACCGACCGGGCCTTGCGCTCGGGCGCGACGAGCCCGGTGGCGACGACCGCGCCGACGCCGAAGAACGCCCCGTGCGGCAGGCCGCTGAGGAAGCGGGCGGCGAGGAGCAGGTGGTAGTCCGGGGCGGCGGCGGACAGCGCGTTGCCGACGACGAACAAGACCATCAGGCCGATCAGGACGCGGCGCCGGGGCAGCCGCGCGGTGACGGCGGCCAGCAGCGGCGCGCCGATGACGACACCGAGGGCGTACGCGGAGACGAGGTGCCCCGCGGTGGGGATGGACAGGTGCAGGTCGTCCGCGACGTTGGGCAGCAGGCCCATCATCACGAACTCGGTGGTGCCGATGCCGAAGGCGCCCACGGCGAGGGCGAGCAGGGCCAGGGGCATGGGGACGTACTACCTTCCGAGCGGCCCCGCGCGGGGACGGGAGACCTGCGCGGGACGGGAGAACCGGGGAACCATTTAGTTTACGTACCGAATGAAGGTGCCCGTGCCGAGTGCCGCGCGAGGTCAGGACCGCGTACCGGTCAGAGATCGACCTTGGCGGCCACCGGCAGATGGTCGCTGTTCGTCCGCGGCAGGGTCCAGGAAGACACCGGCTCGACGCCCTTGACCATGATCTGGTCGATGCGGGCCATCGGGAACGAGGCGGGCCAGCTGAAGCCGAAGCCGTTGCCCGCGGCGCCCTGGGTGGAGCGCAGCTGGGAGGTGACGGCGTTGAGCGCGCGGTCGTTCATCGTGCCGTTGAGGTCGCCGAGCAGGATGACCTTGCCGATCCGCTCGTGGGCGATGGCCTCGCCGAGCGCGTCGGCGCTGTCGTCGCGCTGGCCCGCGGTGAAGCCCGCGTCGAGCTTGACCCGTACCGAGGGCAGGTGCGCGACGTAGACGGCGACCTCGCCCTGGGGCGTGTTCACGGTCGTGCGCATCGCCCGGGTCCAGCCCAGCTTGATGTCGACGGGCTTGGTGGCGGTCAGCGGATACTTGCTCCACAGGCCGACGGTGCCCTGCACGGAGTGGTACTTGTACGTGCCCTCGAGGGCCTTCTCGTACGTGGGGACCGCCGCCGAGGTGAGCTCCTCCAGGGCGACGACGTCGGCGCCGGAGGCGGCGACGTCGCGGGCGGTGGCGGCCGGGTCGGGGTTGTCTGCGTTCACGTTGTGGGTGACCACGGCGAGGTCGCCGCCGCTGCCCGACTTGTCGGTGACGAGGCCGCCGAAGGCGTCGAGCCAGACGATCACCGGGAGCAGCAGGGCGATCAGCGCGGTCGCGGACTTGCGTACGACGGCGATGACGAGCAGCACCGGGACGAAGACGCCGAGCCATGGCAGGAACGTCTCGGTGAGGCTGCCGAGGTTGCCCACGCCGTTGGGGATCTGGGCGTGCAGCAGCATCACCAGACCGATCACGACCGCGAATCCGGCGGTGACGAGTCCGCGTCGCCAGATGCCCCGGTCGCCGCGCCAGCCGTCGATGAATCGCCGCAGGGGGGAGCCCTGGCGCTCGGGCCGCGAGCTGCCGCTGTCCGTCTCCGCCTTGTACGCCTGCGCCATACTCTCGTCGCCTCACTGACTGCCGTGCATACCGTCCCCCGCCCCTGGAACCCTAGGCGATGATCCGGTGTCGTCCCCGCCGTCCTGGACGGCCGTACGGAACCGAGGACGGCAGGGGGCGCGCGACAGGTTCCGCTTACGCCCCCACAGTCCGCACTCTGTGACGAAACGCGCATATTGCCCGTGACTCCGGGGCACTTGAGGGGCGCCACGCTAACATCCCGCGCCGTCGTTGGGAGGGCGTCAGGAGGGACGGAGTCCGTCGAGGACCATGTCGACCACGCGCTCCGCGAGGTCGTCGTCGAGCGGGGCGTCGGAGCGCATCACGGTGCGCACCAGCATGGGGCCGACGAAGAGCTCGTGGGCGAGGCCGAGGTCGACGTCCGCGCGCAGCTCGCCGTTCTCCACGCCGCGGCGCAGGACGTCCTGGGCCCGGCGGCGCTGCGGCTCGATGACCGTCGCGTGGTAGGCGTCCCAGAGCTTGGGCAGAGTCTTCATCTGCGCGAACACGTTGTGCAGGATCGCCGACGAGCGCAGGTTCAGACCGCGGCGGCGGATCTGCTCCAGGAGGACGACGAGGTCGTCGCGCATGGAGGTGCCGGGCAGCACGGCGGGCGGCGCCTCCAGGGTGCGCAGGACGTCGACGAAGATCTCCTCCTTGCCGCTCCAGCGGCGGTAGATCGTGGCCTTGCCGACGCCCGCGGTGCGGGCGATCCGCTCGATGGACAGGTCGGCGAGCGGCGTGCCCTCCTCGATGAGCCGGATGACCCCCTCGAGGATCGCCCGTTCGACGGCCTCGCTGCGGGGCCGCCCACGGGCGGCTCGTACGGCAGGGGTCTGCTCCACGGTGTCGGCTCCTCTGCGGTTCGGGGGTGCCCATTTTCCCTGGTCCGGCGGCCGGGGGCAGCCCCCGGCCGCCGGACCGGGCCACGGCCCCCGACGGCCTGCCACCGTCACCCGCGCGCGGGTTCCGGCTCCCGGTCCTCGGTGCCCGGCGCGTCCGGTGCGTCCGGCGCCGGGTCCTGGGGCTGCTTGCCCGGCAGGAACAGGGCCACGACGAGCACCCCGATGAGGGCGACGCCCGCGCCGCACAGGGCGGTGACGTGCATCGCGTGCAGGAAGGAGTCATGGGCGGCGGAGACCAGGGCCTCGCCGCGCGGGCCCAGGTGCGCGGCCGCGCCGAGCGTCGCCTCGATCGACTCGCCCGCCGCGTGCCGGGAGCCCTCGGGCAGCGACTTCAGCTCGTCCTCCACGCCGCCGCGGTACGCCGTGGAGAGCACGGAGCCGAGCACCGCGATGCCGAGCGCGCCGCCGACCTGGCGGAAGGTGTTGCTGAGCGCGGAGGCGGAGCCCGCCTTCTCGCGCGGCAGCGCCTGCATGATGACGACGCTGGTGGGCGTCATGATGTGCGCCATCCCGGTGCCCATGAGGAAGAAGACGACCTCCAGGATCCAGATCGGCGTGTCGGCGTCGAGGATCGTGAACGCGGCCAGGGTCACGGCGATCAGGGCCAGGCCGCCGACGCAGGTGGCGCGCACGCCGAAGCGGTCGACGACGAGCCGGGCCCGGGGCGCGAAGATCAGCTGCGCGGCGGCGAGCGGCAGCATCAGCAGACCGGTCTCAAGCGGCGAGTAGCCGCGCACGCTCTGGGTGTAGAAGACGGCGAAGAAGGTCACGCCGAGCAGGGCGAAGAAGACCAGGGCGATCGCGGTGATCGCCGCCGAGAAGACGCGGTTCTTGAAGTACGAGACGTCGATGGACGGGTGGTCCGACCGCTTCTCGTACCAGACGAAGCCGACGAGGACGGCGAGGCCGCCGAGGACCGTCGCGAGGACCGCGGGGTCGGTGAAGTCGGCCAGCTGGCCGCCCTTGATGATGCCGTAGACGAGCAGCACGAGGCCGATGACGGACAGGACGACGCCGACCAGGTCGATCCGGCCCGGCTTGGGGTCCCTGGAGTCCGGCACGAGCCAGATCATGAGGCCGACGGCGACGATGACGATCGGCACGTTGATGAGGAAGACCGAGCCCCACCAGAAGTGGTCGAGCAGCACACCGCCGGTGATCGGGCCGATGGCGACGGCCAGGCCGACGCCCGCCGCCCAGATGCCGATGGCCTTGGGCTGCTCCTCGCGCTCGAAGACGTTCATGAGGATGGCGAGCGTCGCGGGCATCACGAAGGCGGCGCCGAGGCCCATCACCCCGCGGAACGCGATGAGTTCGAGCGGGGACCCCGACTGGGCGGCGAACGCCGAGGCGACGCCGAAGACGGCGAGCCCGGCGAGCAGCATCTTCTTGCGGCCGAGGCGGTCGCCGAGCAGGCCCGCGGTGAACAGCAGTCCGGCGAAGACGAGCGTGTAGGAGTTGATGGCCCACTCCAGCTCGCCCTGGGTGGCGCCGAGGCCGGTGGGTTCGGGCGTGGAGATGGTCTTGATGGCGACGTTCAGGATGGAGTTGTCGAGGACGACGATCAGCAGGCTGAGCATCAGGACGCCGAGGATCGCCCAGCGCCGCTGGTGGACGGCCTCCGGTATCCGAGGGGTGCCGGGGACGGCAGGTGTGGTCATGGCTCCACACCCTAGGCCCATTTCGATACGAGACCGTCTCGTATTGGAAATACTGGGAAAGACTTTGCCGGGGCTTTCCCTCAGAAAGTGGCCGAAAAGAACCCCTCTAGCCTCCGGGCGGCACGCGATGCCACCATGGACGTGATCCGGGGACGCCGTCAGGGCGCCTCGAGACGACAGAAGGAGCCGTTGCGATGACGCAACTCACGGCTGCCCAGACCTCTGCCCAGAGCGGGCGGAACACCGACAGCAGCAAGGCGCTGTACGGCGGCAAGGGCACGCGCCGCATCACGGTCCGCGACATCACCGCCGCCAAGGAGCGCGGCGAGAAGTGGCCGATGCTCACCGCGTACGACGCGATGACCGCGTCCGTCTTCGACGAGGCCGGGATCCCGGTCATGCTCGTCGGCGACTCGGCGGGCAACTGCCACCTGGGGTACGAGACCACCGTGCCCGTCACCCTCGACGAGATCGCCGTGCTCTCCGCGGCGGTCGTACGGGGCACGAGCCGTGCCCTGGTCGTCGCCGACCTGCCCTTCGGCTCGTACCAGGAGGGCCCGGTGCAGGCCCTCAGGTCCGCGACGCGCCTGGTGAAGGAGGCGGGCGTCGGCGCCGTGAAGCTGGAGGGCGGCGAGCGCTCCCTGGCCCAGACCGAGCTGCTCGTGCGGTCCGGCATCCCGGTCATGTCCCACCTGGGGCTCACCCCCCAGTCCGTGCACACCATGGGCTACCGCGTCCAGGGCCGCGGCGAGGAGGCGGCCCACCAGCTGGTGCGCGACGCCAAGGCCGCCGAGGCCGCGGGCGCGTTCGCGGTGGTGCTCGAACTCGTACCGGCCGAGCTGGCCGCCGAGGTCACGCGCTCGCTGCACATCCCGACCGTCGGCATCGGCGCGGGCGTCGACTGCGACGCCCAGGTCCTGGTGTGGACCGACATGCTCGGCCTCACCGGCGGCAAGATGCCGCGCTTCGTCAAGCAGTACGCCGATCTGCGCGCGGTGATGGGCGGCGCCGCCAAGGCGTTCGCCGAGGACGTGGTGGGGGGAGCGTTTCCGGCCGCCGAGCACTCCGTGCACTAGGCACCCGGCACGACGTGCCTGAAGCGCCGTCGTGAGGAAGCCACCGTGTGGTACCACCGGCAGCCCGCCGACCGTCCCCCGTCGGCGGGCTGCCGTCTTCCCGGCGTCGGCGGGCCGCCGCCTTCCCGGCCGGACCGGCGCCGAATCCCGCTCGTACGGCTGAGATTCCTGTCGGGAGATCTGCCAGCAGTTGCGGTTTTTGTCCAGAGGGGCGCCGTCTGCCTGTAGGAGATCTGTCGGTGGATTGTCGGTGGCGGCTGCTCTCATGGACGGCATGACACGCATCGACAACGAGCCCCAGCGAGGAGCGGGCGGCACGGACAGTGCCGTCTCGGTACGGGGGCTGGTCAAGCACTACGGCGAGACCAAGGCGCTGGACGGAGTCGACCTCGACGTCCGCGAGGGCACGGTCCTCGGCGTCCTGGGCCCGAACGGCGCCGGCAAGACCACGCTCGTACGCTGCCTCTCCACCCTGATCATCCCCGACTCCGGCAGCGCCGTCGTCGCGGGCTACGACGTCCTGCGCCAGCCGCGCCAGCTGCGCCGCGTCATCGGCCTCACCGGCCAGTACGCGTCGGTGGACGAGAAGCTCACGGGCTACGACAACCTGTACATGATCGGGCGCCTGCTCGACCTGCCCCGCAAGGAGTCCCGCGCGCGGGCCCACTCCCTCCTGGAGCGCTTCTCGCTGACCGAGGCCGCCAAGCGCCCGGCGCGGACGTACTCCGGCGGCATGCGCCGCCGCCTCGACCTCGCGGCGTCGATGATCGGCAGCCCGGCCGTGCTGTATCTGGACGAGCCCACCACGGGCCTGGACCCGCGCACGCGCAACGAGGTCTGGGACGAGGTCCGGCGCATGGTCCGCGAGGACGGCGTGACCGTGCTCCTCACCACCCAGTACATGGAGGAGGCCGAGCAGCTCGCCAGCGAGCTCACGGTCATCGACCGCGGCAAGGTCATCGCGGGCGGCCGCGTCGAGGAGCTGAAGGCGAAGGTCGGCGGCCGCACCCTGCGCATCCGCCCGGCCGACCCGCTGCAGCTGCGCCCCACCGCCGCGGCGCTCGACGAGGCGGGCCTGACCGGCCTCGCCACCACGACGGTCGACGCCGAGGCGGGCACGGTCCTGGTGCCGATCCTCAGCGACGAACAGCTCACCGCGGTCGTCGCCCTGCTCTCCGCGCGCGGCATCACGCTCGCCGACATCGCCACCGAACTTCCCAGCCTGGACGAGGTGTTCCTGTCCCTGACCGGCCACAAGGCCAGTCCGCAGCAGGACGCCGCGACCACCGAGGCCGCCAAGGCCACCGAGTACGAGGAGGCCGCCGCATGAGCGCGACCGCAGTCAAGGCGCCCCCGGCGCCCCCGAGCCCGGCCGTGCCGCGCACGGACCGCGCCGACACCCGCATCGGCCCGCGCGCGCACGTGCGCCACACCAGCGCCCTGGTGCGCCGCAACCTCCTGTGGATCAAGCAGGACGTCGAGTCGATGTTCGACGCGGTCCTGATGCCGATCGTCTTCACGCTGCTTTTCGTGTACGTCTTCGGCGGCTCCGTCGGCCAGGCGCTCGGCGGCGGCCGCGAGGAGTACATCCAGTATGTGATCCCCGGCCTGATGGCCATGATGGGGATGAACATGGCCATGGGCGTGGGCACCGGCTTCAACCAGGACTTCCAGACCGGCGTCATGGACCGCTTCCGGTCCCTGCCGATCGGACGCTCCTCGGTGATGATCGCCAAGATCGTGGTCGAGCTCATGCGCATGCTGATAGCCACCACGATCCTGTTGATCGTCGCCCTGTGCATCGGCTTCTCGGTGGAGAGCGTCCCCGGGCTGCTCGCTGCCGTCGGCCTCGCCATGGTCTTCGGGATCGGGCTGATGTGGATCTTCCTCACCATGGGTGTCGTCATGAAGAGCGCCCAGGCCATCCAGGGCATGGGCTTCCTGGTGCTGCTGCCGATGCAGTTCGGCTCGTCGATCTTCGCGCCGACCTCGTCCATGCCCGGCTGGCTCCAGGCGTTCACGGACTACAACCCGCTGTCGTCCCTCGCGGACGCCGCGCGCGGCCTGATGAACGGCGGCCTGCCGGTGGCGCACGACGTGTGGGTGACGCTCGGCTGGTCCGTGCTGCTCACGGCGGTCATGGCGCCCATCGCGATCCACAAGTTCCGCACCAAGACGTGACGTTCACCGGCCGGCGGCCGGGCGTCACGGCCGTCACAGACCCGCCGCGGCGGCGGCCTCCTCCCAGGTGAGGCCGTCGCCCTCGGCGTAGGCCGCGGCGTACTCCGCGTCGTCGAGGGCCGCCCGGACGGCCGCCTCGGCGGCCTCGCGGACCTCCCGTTCGAAGATGCTCCGCACATGGCCGGGCGGCAGCCGCCGGTCGGCCACCGCGAGCAGCCGGGCGGCGGCGCGGGCGCGGCCCGGGTCGAGCGCGGCGAGCGCGCGGGCCGTGGTGCCCAGGTGGATGGAGAGCAACTGCGGGGCCACCATCTGCGACAGCGGGTCGGCGGCCTTCACCAGGGCGTCCCCGACGGTCGCGAGGGCGTCCTCGTAACGGCCCTCGACGGTGTTGAGCCAGGCCTCGATGGACAGCACCGTACTGTCGAAGACGGCGAAGCCGACGGCGCTGAACTCCGCGCGAAGCAGCGCCAGTTGCTCGCGCGCCTCGGGGACGCGGCCCGTCATGCCGAGCAGTCCGACGAGGAAGATGCGGGCGGCGGGCAGCGCCCCGTCGAGGCGCCCGGTGGACTCGTCCACGACCCGCCGCAGCAGCGCCTCGCCGCGCCCCTCCTCGCCCGCCTCGATGAGCACCGCGCCGAGCCGGGCCGCCAGGAGGGCCACCTGGGCCTTGGCGCCCAGCTCCTCGGCGTGTGCCATCGCGGCCTCGAAGTCCTCGGCCGCGCGCAGGTACGCCCCGCGCCGCTCGTGGGCCTCGCCGCGCGAGGACAGCGCCTCCGCCGCGCCCCAGACGTCGCCGAGCCCGGTGAAGATCTCCATCGCCTCGTCGGCGTCCCGGGCCGCGTCGCCCGCCCAGTCGACGCGGTTGGCGAGGATGTTGGCCCGCCACTGCAGGGCCGCGGCCAGCTCCCAGGTGTAGCCGAAGGCGCGGCAGGCGGCCACGGTCTCGTCGACGATCGACCGGACCCGGCTGACGTCCCCGGTCATGAGGACGGCGTAGAACCACAGGCTGCCCGGGTTGCGGCAGGTCTGCGGCATGCCGGGGCGGTAGGTGTCGCGGATGGCGCGCAGCTTGCGGGTCGCCTCCGGCGTCTGCCAGGCGTCCGGGTCCATGTCCATGCAGGACAGCTCGACGAGGTGCACGCCGCGCCGGGCCTCGGCGAGGACGTCGGGCGCCATCGGGGGCGGGGCGTCCGTGCAGCGCTCGTACAGCGGCGCCACCGGGACGACGGGACCGGCGAAGGGGTCCGGGCCGAGCGCCGTGACCTCGCCGGACCAGTGCCGGGCCTCGGCCCGCAGGTCGCGCATCTGCCAGAACCAGGTCAGGGAGAGCACCAGGCACAGCGCCTCCTGCTCGTCGCGGGCGGCGATGGCGCGGCGCAGGGCGGTGCGCAGGTTCTCGTACTCCGTCCCCAGGGTCCGGATCGCCGCGCGCTGCCCGTGCCCGCGCAGCTCGGGGTCGGTGACCCGGGCCAGCTCCCGGAAGTACGTGAGGTGCGCGCGTTCGGCGGCGGCGCGCTCCCCCGCCTCGTCCAGGCGTTCCACGGCGTACTCGTAGACGGTCTCCAGGAGCCGGTAGCGCATCGCGTCGCCGTGGGCCGAAGGGGCGGCGACGACGAGGGACTTGTCGACGAGGGAGCCGAGCAGGCCGGGCACGTCGTGGGCGGTGACGCGCACGGCGGGGGCGTCACCGGTGCCCGCCGTGCCCGCCGTGTCCGCCGTGTCGTAGCCGTCGGCGCCGCACACGGCCTCCGCGGCGGCGAGGTCGCAGCCGCCCGCGAAGACCGAGAGGCGGCGCAGGGCGGCGCGTTCGGCGGCGTCGAGGAGGTCCCAGGACCAGTCGACGACGGCGCGCAGGGTCTGCTGGCGCGGCAGCACGGTGCGGGCGCCGTTGGTCAGGAGCCGGAAGCGGTCGTCGAGGCGGTCGGCGATCTGGCGCGGGGTGAGCATCCGCAGGCGGGCCGCCGCCAGCTCGATGGCCAGCGGCAGGCCGTCCAGGCGCAGACAGATCTCGGCGGCCGCCTGCGGGTCGTCCTCGGTGCGGAAGTCCGGGCGCGCGGAGCGGCCCCGGTCGGCGAGCAGCCGCAGCGCGAAGGGTTCCGGCAGCGGTCCGACGGGGCGCAGGGCCTCGCCGGGGACGCCGAGGGGTTCGCGGCTGGTGGCGAGGACCGTCAGGCCGGGGCAGCTGGCCAGGAGCCGCTCGGCGAGGTGGGCGGCGGCGTCGATGACGTGCTCGCAGTTGTCCAGGATGAGCAGCATGCGGCGCGGCGAGCAGTACTCGATGACCCGGGCCACGGGGTCGGCGGCGCGCTCCGCCGCCGCCCGCAGCTCTTCGGCGCCCGCGCCGCGCAGCACGGTCTCGCGGGCCCCGAGCGCGGTGACGACGGCCTCCGGCACGTCGTCCGGGTCGTCCACGGGCGCGAGCTCCGCGAGCCACACCCCGTCGGGCAGCGCCACGGCCTCGGCCGCCTCCTGCGAAAGCCGCGTCTTCCCGGCCCCACCGGGCCCCACCAGCGTCACGAGCCGGGCCCGCTCCAGGTCCGCCCGGATGGCATCGATATCGCCACCGCGCCCCACGAAGGAGGTCAGGCGGGCGCGGAGGTTGCCGGGGGCCGCCGGGGCCGCCGGGGCCGCGGGGGCGGCGGGGGCCGGGGCGGTGCTCGGCGGCCAAGCGCCTGGCTGCCCGAGGGCGGTCGGGGCGGTGGGCGGCTGGGCGGCGACGGGCGGCTGAGTGGCGGGCGGCTGGGCGGCGGCGCCCGGCCCCAAGGCGGGGTCGGGGGCGGCCGGAGCCGGGGCGTGCGGACCTGGGGCGCCGGGGCCCGCGGCAGGTGGACCCGCGACAGCCGGGCCCGAAGCGACCGGCCCCGGCCCAGCCGAGCCCGGAGCGGCGGGCCCGGAAGCGGCCGCGCCCGGAGCACCCGGAGCACCCGGAACCGAGCCAGCCGCCCCCGGCCCAGCAGTTCCCGCACCGGCCAGGTCCGTGGCACCCGAGGGCGCGGACGACGGCGACCCGGCAGGGGCGGACGGCGCTGGCCCAGCGGGCGCGGGCGGCGGAGCCCCGACAGCCCCCGACTCCGGTGCCCCGGCAAGGGCGGACCCCGGTGCCCCGGCAGGGGCCGACGGCACCGGCCCAGCAGGCACAGGCGGCGGGGCCCCGGCCCCGGTGGACGCCGGAGACCCAGCGGAGGCAGACGGCACCGGCCCAGCGGGCACGCGCGGCGGAGCCCCGACAGCCCCCGACTCTGGCGACCCGGCAGAGGCAGACTCCGGTGCCCCGGCAAGGGCGGACGACGGCGACCCGACAGAAGCCAACGGCACCGGCCCAGCGGGCGCGGGCTGCGAGGCCCCCACAGCCCCCGACTCCGGCGACCCGGCAGAGGCAGACTCCGGTGCCCCAGCAAGAGCGGACGACGGCGACCCGACAGAGGCCGACGGCACTGACCCAGCAGGCACAGGCGGCGAGGCCCCCACAGCCCCCGACTCCGGCGACCCAGCAAGAGCAGACGACGGCGACCCGACAGAGGCCGACGGCGCTGGCCCAGCGGGCGCGGGCTGCGGAGCCCCGACAGCCTCCGACTCCGGCGACCCGGCAAGAGCGGCCCCCGGTGCCCCGGCAGGGGCCGACGGCACCGGCCCAGCAGGCACAGGCGGCGGGGCCCCGGCCCCGGTGGACGCCGGAGACCCAGCGGAGGCCGACGGTACCGGCCCAGCGGGCACGGACGGCGAGGCCCCGACAGCCCCCGACTCCGGCGACCCGGCAGACGCAGACTCCGGCGACCCCGCAAGGGCGGACGGTACCGGCCCAGCAGGCACGGACGGCGAGGCCCCCACAGCCCCCAACTCCGGCGACCCAGCGCGGGCGGACTCCGGAGACCCAGCACAGCCGGACCCCGGAGCGCCAGCACGCCCGGACCCCGGAGCCCCAGCACGCCCAGACGCCAAAGCCTCACCAGACTCCGGCACCGCAGACCCACCAGCCCCCGACGCCGGAGCCCCAGCACGGCCAGAAACCGGAGACCCAACAGACCCAGGCGGCCCAACAGCCCCAGGAGCCCCAGGAGCCCCAGCCCCCGGCCCGCCCCCGGGTTGGCCGGAAACCGGAGACCCGGCGGCCTCAGCCCCCGGGAGCCCGACATGGCCGGAACCCGTAGACCCAACAGCCCCAGACTCCAGGGCCCCGACAGCCTCCGGCCCCGCAGACCTATCAGCCTCCGGCCCCGGGAACCCGGCATCCCTCGCCCCCGGGGACCCGGCAGCCCCCGAGCCCGAGGTCTCACCAGCCCCCGCCCCCACGGACCCGGCATCCCCCAAACCCGAAACCCCACCAGCGCCCAAGCCCGAGGCCCCACCAGCCCCAGCCTCCACAGACCCGGCATCCCTCAAACCCGAGGCCTCACCAGCCCCCACCCCCACAGACCCGCCATCCCCCAAACCCGAAACCCCACCAGCCCCCGCCCCCACGGACCCGGCATCCCCCAAACCCGAGGCCTCACCAGCCCCCACCCCCACAGACCCGCCATCCCCCAAACCCGAAACCCCACCAGCCCCCACCCCCGAAACCCGCTCCCCCCTAGATCCCCACCCCCCGGTACCTCCCGGCCGCAGCGCCCGGCCCGTGTCCCGGCCCGGGACACGGGCGCCCGGGCGGCCCCCGGAGCGGAGGAGCGTCTCGTGGAGGGTGCGGAGTTCGGGGCCCGGGTCGGTGCCGAGGCGGTCGGCGAGGACGCGGCGGATCTCTTCGTACGCCGCCAGGGCCTCCGCCGCGCGGCCCGCGTCGCGCAGCGCGCGCAGGCGCAGGGCCTGGAGGGCCTCGTCAAGGGGGTGCGTGCCGCACAGGGCGGTGAGTTCGGGCAGGGTGGACTCGGCCCGGCCCAGGGCGAGCGCGGCGGTGAGCCGGGCGCGGCGCGCCTCCAGGTGGCGGGCGGCCCAGCGGGACGCCTCCGCCGTGTGTTCGGGCAGGTCCGCGAACGCCTCGCCGTGCCAGAGCGCGAGCGCGTCGTCGAGGACGGCGGCGGCCTTGGCCGGGTCGCCGTCGGCCAGGGCGCGGGTGCCCTCGCCGACGAGGCGCTCGAAGCGGTACGCGTCCACGTCGTCGGGCGTCGCCCGCAGCTGGTAGCCGCCGTCCGCCAGGGCGACGGCGTCGGCGCCGAGCGCCTTGCGCAGTCGGCCCACAAGCGCCTGCAGGGCCCCGGCCGCGTCGGCCGGGGGCTTGGCGCCCCACACCTCGTCGACCAGGACGGCCACCGGGACGGTGCGCCCCGGCCGCAGCGCGAGTGCCGCGAGCAGGGCGCGCAGGCGGGCGCCCCCGACGGCGGCACGGGTGCCGTCGGGGCGCACCGCCCGGGTGACGCCTAGAACGCGGTATCGCACGCTCCCATTGTCACCGCTCCCGCGCGGACGCCGAGTTCGGCCTCCCGCACCCGCCCGCGGCACCGGTCACCTCCGGCCACGGCGACGCCCCGTACACCGGCCGTGGAACCACCTCGCCGTCGCCGGACGTTGACCGGGTCCTGCTGTACGGTCGGGCTCGCCCCGCCGGGCGTACGGCATCGCACCCACCCCAGGAGACCCGCACCATGACCGGCCACACCCACGGCGACCGCCGGGTCAGCCCCGTCTTCCTCGGCATCGCCGCCGTCACCGCGGCGAGCGGCTGGGCCGCCTGGACGGGGTTCGCGGACAATCCGGGCTTCGCCGTCTTCCTGTTCGTGACGGCCGCCTGGATCGTCTCCCTGTGCCTGCACGAGTACGCGCACGCCCGCACCGCCCTGCACGGCGGGGACATCTCCGTCGGGGCGAAGGGCTATCTGACGCTCAACCCGCTGAAGTACACGCACGCGCTGCTCAGCATCGTGCTGCCCGTCCTCTTCGTGATCATGGGCGGCATCGGTCTGCCGGGCGGTGCCGTGTTCATCGAGCGCGGCCGCATCCGGGGCCGCTGGCGGCACAGCCTGATCTCGGCGGCGGGCCCGCTCACGAACGTCCTGTTCGCGATCGTGTGCACGGCGCCGTTCTGGCTGGACGCGCTTGACGGCGTCCCGGACACGTTCCGGTACGCGCTCGCGTTCCTCGCGCTGCTCCAGGTGACGGCGGCGATCCTGAACTTCCTGCCGATCCCGGGCCTGGACGGCTACGGCGTCATCGAGCCCTGGCTGTCGCACGCGGTGCGCCGCCAGGTGGAGCCGTTCGCGCCGTTCGGCCTGCTCGCGGTGTTCGGCGTCCTGTGGATCCCGGAGGTCAACCACGCCTTCTTCGACGCGGTCGACGCGATCCTGCGCGGCCTCGGCGTCGAGGAGTGGGACACGTACTGGGGCCAGCGCCTCTACCGCTTCTGGCAGGGCACTCCGGACATCCCCGGAATCAGTGGCTAGCGGCCGCCCGCGCCGCCCGCTCGAGCTTGGCGCGCCGGTAGTAGTACCAGGTCATGTTGGACGAGAGACCCGCGAGCAACACCCACACGATGCCGAGCAGGCTGCCCTGGACGAAGGAGACCACCGCGGCGGCGACGGCGAGGGCGCAGACGACGAGGGTGTACAGCGCTAGGCGGGGCATGGGGTTCGGCTCCTGATCACAGCGTGACGGCTTTGCGGCTTTCCGGACGGACGTGCCGCACCAGTGTCCCCCATGCCCCGCGCGCCGGGGCAACGGCCTACACGTCGGTGACGCGCAGCCCCGCGTGCGCCTTGTACCGCCGGTTGACGGAGATCAGGTTGGCGACCAGGGACTCCACCTGGTGGGCGTTGCGCAGACGCCCGGCGAAGACCCCGCGCATGCCGGGGATGCGGGCGGCGAGCGCCTGCACGGCGTCGGTGTCGGCGCGGGACTCGCCGAGGACCATCACATCGGTGTCGATCTCGTCGATCGACTCGTCCTGGAGCAGCACGGCCGACAGGTGGTGGAAGGCGGCCGTCACCCGCGATTCGGGAAGCAGCGCGGCGGCCTGCTCGGCGGCGCTGCCCTCCTCCGGCTTGAGCGCGAAGGCGCCCTTCTTGTCGAAGCCGAGCGGGTTGACGCAGTCGACGACGAGCTTGCCCGCGAGCGGCTCGCGCAGCGCTTGAAGGGTCTTGGCGTGGCCGTCCCACGGCACGGCGACGATCACGATGTCGCTGCGCCGCGCGCACTCGGCGTTGTCGGCGCCCTCGACGCCGAGGCCGAGTTCGGCGGCCGCGGCCTCGGCGCGCTCGGCGGCGCGGGAACCGATGATCACCTTCTGTCCGGCGCGGGCGAGCCGGTAGGCGAGCCCGCGCCCCTGGTCGCCGGTGCCGCCGAGGACGCCGACGACGAGCCCGGACACGTCGGGCAGGTCCCAGGGGTCCTTGGCGGGCGCCTTCTGCACACTTTCCGTAGAAGTCATGGTCAGACCCTACGTCCGCGCTCGCGGGGCCCGCTCTCAGGTGAGCCAGTCGAGCGGCACCCGCCGGAAGGTGATGGTCTCGTACGCGCTGAAGTCCCCGGTCTCGTACAGGAGTCCGAGGGTGTCCTCGTCGACGCGGACGAGGTCGGAGTAGGCGGCGGGCAGCCCGTCGACGGTGTGGACGCGGGTCCAGGTGGTGCCGTCGTCGTCGCTCGCGCGCAGGCTCATCCGGGCGCGGAAGCCGGGGTCGGCGGGGCCGGAGAACAGCAGCAGGTCGGGGTCGCGCAGCTGGAGCACGGCGCACTCGACGACGGGCCCGGTGAGGCAGGACTGCGGCCGGAAGGGCTTGACGAGGCTCGCGCCGCCGTCCTCGGAGTGGGCGTCGGCGCGGTTGCCGGGGGCGGGTGAGTCGTTGCGGGTGTTGAAGTAGACGCGGCCGTCGGGGAGTTCGGCGGCGGTGGTCTCGTTGACGTTGATGTAGCCGTTGGTGTTGTCGTCGACGTAGCCGATGCGCCAGGTCTGGCCGAGGTTGTCGCTCAGCAGGCAGTGCCCGCCGTTGTAGCGGCCCTCGGTGCCGTCGTCGGTGCCGGTGGGCGGCAGGGAGTGGTTGGCGGGCACGACGACGCGGCCGCCGTCGAGTTGGATGGCGTGGCCCGGCGTGGTCGCGTACCAGCGCCAGTTGGCGCGCTTCACCTGCTTGGTGATCTCCCGGGGCGCCGACCAGGTGCGGCCGTGGTCGTCGCTGTGCTGCTGCCAGACCCTGCGGCCGTCCGCCGGGGCGACCCGGCCGCGCCTGATGGCCTCCTCGGTGGCCTCGGCCGCGTTCCTGACCTGCACGAGCAGGA
Organism: Streptomyces sp. NPDC043996; assembly: GCF_056435225.1. NCBI lineage: Bacteria > Bacillati > Actinomycetota > Actinomycetes > Kitasatosporales > Streptomycetaceae > Streptomyces > Streptomyces sp. NPDC043996. The sequence continues at coordinate 95,275 of NZ_JBWKEY010000013.1, forward strand.
TGCGTCCCGTGTCGAGGACGACGGGGGCGGGATTGCCCGCGAGGTCGGTGCCGTTGGCGCCGACGACCTGGAGCGGGCCCCAGGTGCGGCCGCCGTCGGCGGACCTCTTCAGGACGATGTCGATGTTCCCGAAGTCCTCCTGCGAGCCGACCCGGCCCTCGCAGAAGGCGAGCACGGAGCCGTCGTGCGCGACGACGACCGCCGGGATGCGGAAGCTGGCGTATCCTTCGCGGCCCGCCCGGAACGGAACGGACGCCTCATCTGTCTCCACTGCCATCTCGACCCCTTCCCCACCTCGGGGGAATTCATGGTGAACTCCGGCTGTACGAATAGCCTGTTGCGGCAGTATGCGCCCTCATGGACGCGGTACGGGTCGCGCTGCTGCGCGACGTTCTCGACGGGACCCAATGGCCGGGCGCCACGCGCCGTTTCGCGGGCGCGCTGCGCGCCAGCGTGGTGCCGCGCGGCGGCGGTCTGCTCCTGGTGGGCACCCCGGCGTACGAGCCCTGGCACCTGGCCGCGCACCTCGTCGACGAGGCGGCCTGGTCCGGCACGCCCGAGCTGGCGCCGACCCTGGTGCGGCACCGGCCGCGGCCGGGGGCGCCCGCGCACCTGGCGGTGGGCCTCGGCCGCGTCGAGGCGGCCCGGCGCGGCGAGACGGTGCTCGTGGTCGCGCCGGACGAGCCCCCGCCCGGCCTGCTCTCGCGGATCCACGACGCGCGGCGGGCGGGCGCGACGGTCTTCGCGCTCGGCGCGGCCGCCGACCCGGCGGCGGACCTCGGCGGGCTCGCCCACGAGGCGCTGTGCGTGCCGCGCGCCGCGGAGCTCGACCTGGACACGGTCCAGCACCTGGTGAGCGCGGCGGCGGGCGAGAACAGCCTGCCCGCGCCCCGGGGGCGGCGGCGCGTGCGCGACCGCCTGTCCCGGCTCGCGGACCAGCTGACGGCGCCGCCTCCGGCGCGCTGGTGAGTGCAGGCCGCAGGTAAATGGTTTGCACCAGTGCGTCCGCGCCGCTGACCATGTCCCCTCGTGAAACGAATCGCCGCGATACTGCCCGACCTCTCCCCCTGGCGCTCCACCCGGGACTTCCGGCTGCTCTGGGTGCAGGGTCTGGTCACCTACTTCGGCAGCTTCATGGCGCTGATCGCCCTGCCCCTGCAGATCAAGGACCTCACGGACTCGCCGGTCGCCGTCGGCGCGATGGGCGCCGTCGAGCTCGTCCCGCTGATCGTCTGCGGTCTGTACGGGGGCGCGCTCGCGGACGCGGTGGACCGCCGCAAGGTCATCCTGCTCACGGAGGCGGCGCTCGGCCTCCTCGCCCTGGTGCTGTTCCTGAACGCGCTGCTGCCGAGCCCGCAGCTGTGGCCGCTGTACCTGGTGGCGGCGGGCGTCTCCGGGCTCGCCGGGCTGCAGCGGCCCGCCCTTGACTCCCTGATGGCGAAGATCGTGCCGCACAACCAGCTGACGGCGGCCGCCGCGCTGAACTCGCTGCGCTGGAACGTCGGGGCGATCGCCGGGCCCGCCCTCGCGGGCGTCGTCGTCGCCTACGCCGGGCACGCCAGCGCGTACGCGGTCACGGTCGTCGGCTTCGCCGCCTCGGTGGCCCTGTGCACCCGCCTGTCGCCCGCGCCCGCCGCGCACGACGCCCAGAAGCCGTCGCTGCGGGGGCTCGCGGAGGGCGCGCGGTACGCGTGGTCGCGGCCGGTGCTCCTCGGTACGTACGCCATCGACGGCGCCGCCATGGTCTTCGCCTTCCCCAACACGATCTTCCCCTTCCTCGCGGACGACCTGGACGCGCCGTGGTCGCTCGGCCTGATGTACGCCGCGGGGGCCGTCGGCTCGCTGCTGCTCAGCCTCACCAGCGGCTGGACGTCACGGGTGCGGCGGCACGGGCTGCTCGTGGTGTGCGGGGCGGCGGGCTGGGGCCTCGCCATCACGGCGGCGGGCCTGCTGTCCAACGTGTGGCTGGTCCTGGTCGCCCTCGCCTTCGCCGGGGCGGGCGACATGCTCAGCGGTCTGGCCCGCAGCACCATCTGGAACCAGACGATCCCCGACGAGCTGCGCGGCCGCCTCGCGGGCATCGAGGTGCTCTCCTACAGCGTCGGCCCCCAGCTCGGCCAGGTGCGCGCCGGTGCGGCCGCCGGGTGGTCGGGCACCCGCCCCGCCATCTGGTCCGGCGGCCTGGTCTGCGTGGGCGCGGTGGTGGGGCTGTGCGCGGTGCTGCCGTCGCTGCTCTCGTACGACGCGCGCACGGACGAGCACGCGCGGCGGCGGCGCGAGGCCGCTGCCGCCACGACCTAGGCCCGTACCGGAAGGGGCGCCCCGGCCCGGTGGTGGCGCGCGCCGCCGCCCCGGGGGCGCGTCACTTCTCGCCGGAGTCGCCCCGGGACTCGGCGTCGTGCCAGCGGGGGTCCGTCTCCCACTCCAGGTTCCGCTCGGCGGCCGTCTCCATGGCGCGCGTGGCCTCCTCCCGGGAGGCGTACGGGCCGAACCGGTCCTTGCCCGGGCACTCGGGGCCCTCCTCGACCTTCTTGTGCTCCAGGCAGTAGTACCACTCGCCCGGTTTCCCGGCGGTCCGCTTCTTGAACAGGGCCATGACCGGCTCCTTCCTGCCGCGCTCTCTCCCGCCATGCTGCCCCACCGGCGCTCGTTAGACTCGCTGGCATGTCTGGCCAGTCACTGCTCGTACCAGGGGAGCTCTCTCCCACCCGTTCCGTGCCCGGGAACATCAGGCGCCCGGAGTACGTCGGCAAGCCCGCACCGACGCCGTACACCGGGCCGGAGGTGCAGACCCCGGAGACCGTCGAGCTGATGCGCACGGCGGGCCGCATCGCCGCGCGCGCGATGGCGGAGGCCGCGAAGGCGATCGCGCCAGGGGTGACCACCGACGAACTCGACCGGATCGCGCACGCCTATATGTGCGACCACGGCGCCTACCCCTCGACGCTCGGCTACCGCGGCTTCCCGAAGTCGCTGTGCGCGTCGGTCAACGAGGTCATCTGCCACGGCATCCCGGACTCCACCGTCCTGAAGGACGGCGACATCGTCAACCTGGACGTGACCGCGTACATCGGCGGCGTGCACGGCGACAACAACGCGACGTACCTGGTGGGCGACGTCGACGACGAGTCCAGGCTCCTGGTCGAGCGCACCCGTGAATCCCTGAACCGCGCCATCAAGGCCGTCAGGCCGGGCCGCCAGGTCAACATCATCGGCCGCGTCATCGAGTCGTACGCCAAGCGCTTCGGCTACGGCGTGGTCCGCGACTTCACCGGCCACGGCATCAACTCGTCCTTCCACTCCGGCCTGATCATCCCGCACTACGACAGCCCGCACGCGACCACGGTGATCCAGCCGGGCATGACGTTCACGATCGAGCCGATGCTGACGCTCGGGACGCACGAGTACGACATGTGGGACGACGGCTGGACGGTCGTGACCAAGGACCGCAAGCGCACCGCGCAGTTCGAGCACACGCTGGTGGTGACGGACACCGGGACGGAGATCCTCACGCTGCCGTGAATCGGAACGGCGCGTAGTGTTTTTACCGACAGGGCGTCGGGAACCAGTTGACTTAGGTAAGCCTAACTTGGATGATCGGTGCTGACCACACTGGTTTCCCGCCCCTTTCGGCACCCGGAGGTCCCCATGGACTCGGAGATCCCCCAGCCCACCCGGCTCACGCCCACGCCGTTCTCCACGGTGATCCGCACCGCGTCCCACGAACAGCACACGGAGGCGGAGACGTCCACGTTCATGGGCGACCTGCTTGGCGGCCGCCTGGGCGTGGACGCCTACGCCCGGTACACGGAACAGCTGTGGTTCGTCTACCGCGCCCTGGAAGACGGCGCCGAGGCCCTGCGCGACGACCCCGTCGCCGGTCCCTTCATACGGCCCGAGCTGCTGCGCGTCGCCGAGCTCGAACGCGACCTCGCGCACCTGCGGGGCGCCGACTGGCGCTCGCGCGCCAGCGCGCTGCCCGCGACGGCCGCGTACGCGGAGCGGGTCTCGGAGTGCGCGCGCACGTGGCCCGGCGGGTACGTCGCCCACCACTACACCCGCTATCTGGGCGACCTCTCCGGCGGCCAGATCATCCGGGACAAGGCCGAGAAGACCTGGGGGTTCGCCAAGAAGGGCGACGGCGTCCGGTTCTACGTCTTCGACGGGATCCCCAACCCGGCGGCGTTCAAGCGGAGCTATCGCGAGCTGCTCGACGGGATCGACGTGGTGGTGCCGGACGAGCTGGAGCGGCATCGGATCGTCGAGGAGTGCAAGCGGGCTTTCGCCCTGAACACCGGGGTCTTCACCGCCCTGGGCCACGAGTTCCCCCGGGCGGCGTGACCCTCCCTGTCCTCAAACGCCGGACGGGCTGTCTTCTCCCACCCGCCCGCCCTTACACCTGCGGCTGCCCCCGCACCCCCCGACCTAGCGGCTCGCGCGTGGGTGGGTGGGAAAAGCCAGACCCGAGCAGGCGACGTTTCAGCCCGTCCGGCGTTTGAGGACGAGGCGCGGAGCGCCAATGGCTTTGAGCGGGGGAACGGGGGCAGCCGCACCCGGATCGGGAAGGGGCGGGCCTGGGGCGCCCCGCGAGGGCACCGCGAGCGCCACGCGACCGCCGAGCTCGATGAGCCCACCGGGCCCGGGCGCGGTGAGGATCTGCGACCCCCGCCCCTGCGTGATGTTGAGGGCCCGCCCCAGCAGCTCGGTCAGGAGCAGCGCCGCCGCCCCCGTGGCCTCGTCCTCGGCGATCCCGTCATCCCGCCCGGGAAACCCCCGCGCCCGCACCCGCCCCGCGGCCTCGTCCTCCCACGCCCAGGCGTAGATCCACTCCCCGGCGGGCGGCACGGCGAGCGCCTCCACCTCCGCCGCGGAGCCGTACGCGCGCAGCGTCCGCGGCGGCGCCCACTCCGCGCGCGCCGTGATCCAGCTGAACTCCCCGTCCTGGCGGGCCTCGACGACCCCGGCGGACGTGACGAGCTCGGGCAGGTCCAGGAGCCAGGCGGTGCCGACGCAGGGGTACCCGGCGAAGGGCAGCCGGGTGGTGGGCGTGTAGATGTCGATGTCGCCGCGCTCGGGGTCGTCGACGAACACCGTCTCGCTGAAGCCGAGCTTCCCGGCGAGCGCCTGCCGCTGTTCGCGCGCGGGCAGGCGCCCCCCGTCCCTGACGACGCCGAGTTCGTTGCCGTGCCGGCCGTCGGGCGCGCAGAAGACACGCACGACGTCGACCCCTTCATGAACGTCGGCGGCCTCGTACACGTCGACGGCCTCGTGCACGTCGGCTGTCTCATGCACGTCGCAGGCGGGCGCCTCGGATACGCGTTCTTCGGTCACTTGGGCATTCAAGCATCAGGCGCCGCGCGGACGCGCGGCGCCTGAGAGGGAGTTGGCCTCGTCACACCGCCGGGCGCGCCCGGCGGTTCACCTGTGTCAGGCCCGCGCCCCGTGGCCCGTACCGCGCCGCCGCGCCGCGTACATCGCGCCCGCGCCCGCCACGACGACCGCGCCCGCGACGCCGAGCAGCGCGCTCGACGGCGCCCCGGCGCCGGTCTCGGCGAGGGCCCCGGTGTCGCCGCCGGACCCGCCCACGGACCCGCCGCCGACCGAACCGCCGCCGCCCACGGAGCCGGACCCGGCGGAGCCGTTCGGCACGGGGCCGTTGTCGCCGCCCATGGTGGAGGAGCCGGAGGACGACGGCAGGACGGCCCGGTCGGACAGGGTGAGCGCCACCGTCACCGGGTCGATCGGGTCACCGGCGCGGTAGGGCGATCCCGTGGTCTCGTTGGCGAACTGCTTGGCGCCCGCCGCCGTGAACTTCGCGGGCACCTTCTTGAGCAGGACCACGTCGTTCTTGGCGGCGTACGAGGCCCTGGACAGGTCGAGCGTCGCGAACTTCACGTTGTCGCGGGTGCGGCCCTGCGCCTTCACGTCGGCGTACAGCGTGCCCTTCTTGCCGCTCGCCTTGACCTTGAGGTCGCTGAACGTCATGTCGATGCCGTGCCCCCGGTAGCGGAAGCGCACGCTGCCGCCGAAGGAGGCGTCGACCGTCTTGGCGTTCGCGTTCCACTTCGCCTTGCCGTACGGGAAGTCGAAGCCGCCGGTCTTCTTCTTGGCGCCGCCGGCCGTCGTGATGGTCCCGCCGGAGGAGATGTAGCGGCGGAAGCTCTCCTTCAGGCCCCAGGACAGCTTGCCGCCGACGACCTTCTTGGGCTTGGCCGGGGTGGTGGGCTTGGCGGTCGGCTTGGGCGTCGGCTTCTGGGTGGGCTTCGGCGGCTTGGTCGGGGTGGTGGGCGTGGGCTTGGGGTCCGGCGACGGCGCGGTGCCGCCGGGCAGAACCGTGAGCGTGGCCGGGTCGAGCACCTCGCCGTTCTGGTACATGCCGTTGAAGGCCTTCGCCCCGGCGGCGGTCAGGGTCGTCGGGATGTCCTTGAACGTCATCGCGCCGCCCTCGCCGTGGCCGGGGCGCACGGCGCTCAGGTCGAGCGTGGCGAGGTCGATGTCGTTCTGCTTGGCGCCGTTGAGCGTGACGTCGGCCTTGATCGCGCCGGTCTTGCCCTTGGTGTGCACCTTGACGTCGGCGATGGCGATGTCGAAGCGGTGGGCCTGGGAGGTGAAGCGGACGGCGCCCTTGAAGGCGACCTTCGTCACGTGGTCCGTGAGCGCGTAGGTGCCCTTGCCGCCGACGAACGTGAACGCGCCGTTGTCCGGGGCCTGCTTGGCGCCGCCGGTGGTCGTGATCTTGCCCGCGGCCATGCCGGTGACGTACTTGCGGAAGGACTCCTTCAGACCCCAGTCCAGGGTGCCGTCCGTGATGGTGAACGCCGTCGGCGCCTGCGGCGCCCGGTCGGTGCCCGCGGGCTCGTCGGCGGCGAGCGCGGGCAGGGTGAGGGTGCTCGCGCCGAGCACGACGGCCGTCGCGACGGCGGCCGTGCGGGCTATGGGACGGCGGGTGGCTGCCATGGTCAATTGCTCCTCGGGGGGGGGAGGGAGGGGGAAGAGAGCGGGGTGGGGTGAGGGGGTGGTGACGGGGACGGGGGGGTGAGGCGGGATCAGGGGGTTTCGGAGGTGTCGTCCGTGGGCGCGGCCGCGGTGGCCGCCCGCCGCTTGCGGGCGAACCCGAAGGCCACGGCCGCCGCGACGAGCAGGGCGGCGACGGCGCCGAGGGTGAGGGGCAGGGCCGAGGAGCCGGAGGAGTCCGCGTCGTCGGAGGCCTTGGCGGCCCGCTCCGGCTTCGGCTCCGCGGCCTTCTTCGGCGCCGGGGACGAGCCGAGGTCGGGCAGCGCGGGCAGTTGCGCCTTCGTGTCGACGGCGACGGCGAGGGAGACGGGGTCCATCGCGGTGCCCGCCTTGTACATCGACCCGAAGGCCTTGGCCCCGTCGGCGGTGAGCTTCGCGGGCGCCTCGGTGACGGCGATCAGGCCGCCGCGCGGCGTGAGCCCGGTCAGCTCCTTGGCGGTGAAGGTGACGATCGGCGCCTTCTTCTTGGTGAAGTCCCCGCTGTCGACGTCGGCGTAGAGCGTGCCCTCGCCGTCCTTGACGCCGACGGCGACGCGGCTCAGGGCGATGTCGAGCCCGTGCTTGCCGGTGAAGCGGACGGCACCCGTGAAGTCCGCCGCCAGGGTGCGCTTCTTCTCGTCGTACGTGCCCTCGCCGCGCGGGAAGCGGAACAGCGCGCCGCCGTCCTGGGCGCCGGAGGTGAGCGTCCACTTGCCCTGGGCGATGGAGCCGGAGACGTACTCGCGGAAGGTGCGGCGCACGCCCCAGTCGACGGCCGCGTCCTCGATGCGCCCGGCGGCCTTGTCCTTGTCCTTCTTCTTCCGGCCGTCCCGCTTGCCGTCGCCCTTGCCGTCCTTGTCGGCCTTGCCCTTCTCATCGGCCTTGTCGCCGGGCTTCGTTGACGGCTCGCCGTCCGGCTTCCGGTCCGCCGCGAGGTCCGTGGACAGGCTGACCGGGTCGAGGCGGGTGCCCGCCGTGTAGTACCCGGCGAAGGCCTTGGCGCCCTGCGCGGTGAGGGTCGCGGGGATGTGGGTGAGGGCGATCGGCCCGCTGCCGCCCTTCATGTTGATGCCCGACAGGTTCAGCGAGGCGAGCGGCACCTGCGCGGTCGAGGTGACCTTGCCGCTGCCCTTGGCCTTGCTGACCATGTCGGCGTAGAGCGTGCCGGAGCCGCCGGAGACCTTGACGGTGGGGCGGCTGATCGTCAGGTCGAGCTGGTACGAGGAGCCCTTCTTGTGCCCGACGAAGTGCACGCCGCCCGCGAACGCGGCGCTGAAGCCGCCGCTTTCCGGGTCGTAGGCGCCCTTCGCCGAGTGGAAGCGGAACTGGCTGCCGCCGACGGTCGCGGCGCCGCCCTGGAGGTTCCAACTGCCCTGGGCGACGGGCCCGGTGACATAGCTCTGGAACGAGGACTTGATGCCCCAGTCGAGCCTGCCGCCGCGCACGGTGCGCTCCTCCGCGTGGGCGGCGGCCGCCGGGAGCAGCGCGGTGACGAGTCCGGCCAGTACGGCCACGGCGATGGTGCGGACGCCGTGGCCACCGCGCGCACGCGGCGGTCTGGACGACGGCATGGGTCCCCTCCAGGTCTAGCTCGATAAGGTAAGGCTAACCTAAACTAAGATCGCCTCAACGGGGAACCTCACGACAGGACGGTGGACTTCGGTGCGCAAGCCGCGCTCACTCAGGACGGTCGGCGCCTTGGCCGCCGTCCTCACGCTGGCCCTCGCCGGATGCGGAACCTCCGACGACGGCGGATCGGGGGGCGGCGCGCCGCGGGCGAAGGCCGCCCACGCCGACCGGGTCGAGCCGCTCGCGGGCAAGCCCGTCGCGAAGCTCCCGGTGACCGTCCCCTCCGCCGACGGCAAGAAGGTCACGGTCAAGGACACCGACCGGATCGTGCCGCTCACCGGCAGCCTGAACGAGATCGTGTTCACGCTCGGGCTCGGCTCGCACGTGGTGGCCCGCGACATCACGGCCACCTTCGACCAGGCCAAGAAGCTGCCGGTGGTGACGCGCGCCCACGACGTGTCGGCGGAGAGCGTGCTCTCCCTGAAGCCGACGGTCGTCCTCGCCGACACCACCACCGGGCCCGCCGAGGCGATCGACCAGATCCGCGACGCGGGCGTCCCCGTCGTCGTCCTCGACCCGGCCAAGAGCCTCGGCGACGTCGGCCCGCGCATCGAGGCGGTCGCCAAGGCCCTCGGCGTGCCCCAGGCGGGCGCGCGGCTGAAGTCCCGTACCGCACAGCGCATCCAGAAGGTGCGCGATGCCGTGCCGCACCGGGGCGGCAAGCCGCGCGTGGCCTTCCTGTACCTGCGCGGCTCCGCCTCCGTCTATCTGCTCGGCGGCCGCGAGTCGGGCGCGAGCTCCCTCCTTGAGGCGGCGGGCGCGGTGGACGCGGGCAAGGCGTCCGGCCTGGGGAAGGACTTCACGGCGATCACCAGCGAGGCCCTCGCGAAGGCCGCGCCGGACGCGATCCTGGTGATGTCCAAGGGCCTGGACTCCGTCGGCGGCGTCGACGGCATGGTGAAGATCCCCGGCGTGGCCGAGACGCCCGCGGGCATGGACCGCCGCGTCGTGTCCGTCGAGGACGGGGTGCTCCTGAACTACGGCCCGCGCACCGACCGGGTCCTCGCCTCGATCGTGGACCAGCTCTACAAGGACGCCAAGTGACCGAGGACGCCAAGTGACCCTCACCGCCAAACCCGCGCGCGAGGCGGCCGCCCCCGCCGAGGCGGCGGGGGCCGCGCCGCGCGGGCGGCGCGGGGCACCCGCGCTGCTCACCGCCGCCCTGGCCGCCGCGCTCGCCGTCTTGAGCCTGCTGTCGGCGGGCATCGGCGCGTACGACATCCCGCTCGGCGACGTCCTCGCCTCCGCCCAGCACCGGATCGGGCTCGGCGGGCACGCCCTGGAGCGGGTCCCCGAGAGCGTGCTGTGGAACGTGCGCCTTCCGCGGGTGACGCTTGCGCTGCTCGTGGGCGCCTCGCTGGGCTGCGCGGGCGCCCTGATGCAGGGCGTGTTCGGCAATCCGCTGGCCGAGCCCGGCGTGATCGGGATCTCCTCCGGCGCGGCCGTGGGCGCCGTCGGCTCGATCGCGCTCGGCCTGAGCTTCTTCGGCAACTGGACGGTGACGGTGTGCGCGTTCGTCGCCGGGCTCGTCACCGTGCTGCTCGTGTACGCCCTCTCGCGCGAGGGCGGCCGCACCGAAGTGGTGACGCTGATCCTCACCGGCATCGCCGTGAACGCCTTCGCGGGCGCGCTGATCGGCCTGTTCCTGTTCTTCGCGGACAACGCGCAGGTCTCCCAGATCACGTTCTGGCAGCTCGGCTCGCTGGCCCAGGCCACCTGGCCGAAGGTGCTCGCCGTGCTGCCCTGCGCGGCGGCCGGGCTGCTCGTCGCGCCCGTGTACGCCCGCAAGCTGGACCTGCTCGCGCTCGGCGAGCGGCCCGCGCGGCACCTCGGCGTGGACGTGGAGCGGCTGCGGATCGTGCTCGTTCTGGTGGTGGCGCTGCTGACCGCCGCCGCCGTGGCCGTCGCCGGGATCATCACCTTCGTGGGGCTGCTCGTGCCGCACCTGCTGCGGATGGCGGCGGGGCCGGGACACCGGTTCCTGGTGCCGGGCAGCGCGCTCGGCGGGGCCGTGGTGCTCGTCGGCGCCGACCTCGCGGCCCGCACCGTGGCCGCGCCCGCCGAGCTGCCGCTCGGCGTGCTCACCGCGCTGTTCGGCAGCCCGTTCTTCTTCTGGCTGCTGCGCAGGACCCGCCGCAAGCAAGGAGGCTGGGCATGATCGGGCAGTGGGGCAGGCGTCTGCTCGGGGCGCGCGAGCGCGAACTGCCAGGGCCGGTGGCGCCCGGCGACGTGCTGGCCGAGGCCGTGGACCTGCGGGTGCGCCTCGGCGCGCGGGACGTCCTGACGGGCGTCACCGTCCAGGCCCGCGCGGGCGAGGTGCTCGCCCTCGTCGGCCCCAACGGGGCGGGCAAGTCCACCCTGCTGGCCGCGCTCGCCGCCGACTCTCCCGCGGGCTCCGGCACCGTACGGATCTGCGGCCGCCCCGCCGCCGACTGGCCCGCCGCCGAACTCGCCCTGCGCCGCGCCGTGCTGCCGCAGTCGGCGACCCTGTCGTTCCCGTTCCCGGTCGAGGACGTCGTACGGATGGGGCGCGCGCCGTGGGCCGGGACGCGCCTGGAGGACGACGACGACCGCGTGGTGGCCGAGGCGATGGCGGCCACCGAGGTCGACGCGTTCGCCGCGCGCCCGTTCTCCGCCCTCAGCGGCGGCGAGCGCGCCCGGGTCGCCCTCGCCCGGGTCCTCGCCCAGCGCGCCCCGCTGCTCCTGCTCGACGAGCCGACGGCGGCCCTCGACCTGCGCCACCAGGAGCTGGTCCTCAGGATCTGCCGGGAGCGGGCGGCCGCCGGTGACGCGGTGGTCGTGGTCCTGCACGACCTGGGGCTCGCGGCGGCGTACGCGGACCGGGCCGTCGTGCTTCACGGCGGCGCGGTGGCGGCGGACGGCACCCCCGCCGAGGTGTTCGGCGAGACGCTGCTCACAGAGGTGTACCGGCAGCCCGTCGAGGTGTTCCCGCATCCGCGCACAGGAGCACCGCTGGTCACACCGCTGCGCGGCGGTATCTGAGGACAGCTCGGGAGGGCGGTTTCAGGACAGCGCTTGACCTTCGCTTTACTCCCCCGTGGGCGGGTCCGAAGTAAAGCTCGGCTAAGTTAGGGTCCCCTCACTGGCACGGTGCCAGTCCCTTGGAATCCTGGAGCCCCCATGCGCCGCGCCCGTCTGTCCGCGCTGACCGCAGCCGTCACCGCGGCCGCCCTCACCGCCCTCTCCGGCTGTACGGAGAAGAGCCAGGGCGAGGGCGGCGCGGGCGCCGTCAAGGTCACCGCGAGCGACGACGAGTGCCAGGTCTCGAAGAAGGAATTCCCGGCCGGGCACGTGGAGTTGGCCGTCGAGAACAAGGGCTCCAAGGTCACCGAGGTCTATCTCCTCTTCCCCGACGACCGCATCGTCACCGAGCGCGAGAACATCGGCCCCGGCACCCAGCAGACCCTCACCGCCGAGGTGAAGGCGGGCGACTACCGCATCGCCTGCAAGCCCGGCATGAAGGGCAAGGGCATTCGCCAGGACGTGAAGGCCACCGGCGGCGGCACGAACGTCAAGCGCGACCCGCGCCTCGACAAGGCCGTGGCCGAATATCGCGCCTACGCGCAGGCGCAGGCCGACGAGACGCTCCCGAAGGTGAAGGTCTTCACCGACGCGGTCAGGAAGGGCGACCTCGCGGCCGCGAAGAAGGCGTACGCCCCCTCGCGCATCGGCTGGGAGCGCACCGAGCCGGTCGCCGAGTCCTTCGGCGACATCGACCCCAAGGTCGACGTCCGCGAGGACGGCCTCGACGAGGGCCAGGACCCGGAGAAGGACTGGACGGGCTGGCACCGCCTGGAGCGCGCGCTCTGGCAGGACAAGAAGATCGGGCAGCGCGAGAAGGACCTCGCGACCCGGCTCGACGAGGACCTCGCCGACTGGCGCGAGCGCGTCGGCAAGGCGGAGATCACCCCGTCGTCGATGGCCAACGGCGCCAAGGAGCTCCTCGACGAGGTCGCCACCGGCAAGGTCACCGGCGAGGAGGAGCGCTACTCGCACACCGACCTCGTCGACTTCAAGGCCAACCTGGAGGGCGCCGAGAAGGCGTACGGGCTGCTCAGGCCCGTCGCCTCCGAGAACAACCCGGAGCTCGCCAAGGAGCTCGACCGGCAGTTCGCGGCCCTGGGCAAGCTCCTCGACCGGTACCGGAAGCCGGGCTCCTCCGTCTTCACCTCGTACGACAAGGTCGGCAAGGCGGACCGCAAGGAGCTGTCGGACGGCGTGAACGCGCTCGCGGAGCCGCTGTCGAAGCTGGCGGCGGCCGTGGTGAAGAAGAAGTGACGCACGGCCGCACCCAGACGCACGGCCGCACCCAGGGGAGGCAGGCCATGGCTGAGGACAGGAACACCGGCTCCGGCACCCCGTCGCGGCGCGCGCTGCTCGGCTGGGGCGGGGCCGGGCTCGCGCTCGGCGCCGCGGCCGCGGGCGGCGCGGTGGCGATGGCGCGCCCGGACTCCGGCGCCGACGCGGTGCCCGCGGGGGCGGCCGGGGCCGCCGTCGCCTTCCACGGCGCGCACCAGGCGGGCATCGCGACCGCCGTGCAGGACCGGTTGCACTTCGCGGCGTTCGACGTGAAGACGGACGACCGCGCGGAGTTCGTCGCGCTCCTGAAGGAGTGGACGCGCGCGGCGGAGCGGATGACCGCCGGTCAGGCGGTCGGCGAGGGCGCGGTCGGCTCGCTGCCCGAGGCGCCGCCGGACGACACCGGCGAGGCGCTCGGCCTCAAGCCCTCCCGCCTGACGCTCACGATCGGCTTCGGCCCCTCGCTGTTCGAGAAGTACGGCGAGGCGTTCGGCCTCGCGGGCCAGCGCCCGGACGCGCTGGTGGACCTGCCCAAGTTCCCCGGCGACAACCTCGACGCGGCCCGCGGCGGCGGCGATCTGTGCGTCCAGGCCTGCGCGGACGACCCGCAGGTCGCGGTGCACGCGATCCGCAACCTGGCGCGCATCGGCTTCGGCAAGGTCGCCGTCCGCTGGTCGCAGCTCGGCTTCGGCAAGACGTCGTCGACGACGCCCGAGGCGCAGACGCCGCGCAATCTGATGGGCTTCAAGGACGGCACCCGCAACGTCTCGGGCACCGACGAGGGCCAGCTGGCCAAGCACGTCTGGGTCGCCGAGAAGGAAGGACCGGACTGGATGGCAGGCGGCTCCTACCTCGTCGCCCGCCGCATCCGCATGAACGTCGAGACCTGGGACCGCACCTCGCTGCGGGAGCAGGAGGACGTCTTCGGCCGCGACAAGGGCGAGGGCGCCCCGGTCGGCAAGGCCAAGGAGCGCGACGAGCCGTTCCTGAAGGCGATGAAGCCCGACGCGCACGTCCGGCTCGCGCACCCCGACACCAACGGCGGCGCGACGATCCTGCGCCGCGGCTACTCCTTCACCGACGGCACCGACGGGCTCGGCCGCCTGGACGCGGGCCTGTTCTTCCTCGCCTACCAGCGCGACGTGCGCGAGGGCTTCATTCCGGTGCAGCGCTCCCTCGCGGCGAAGGACGCGCTCAACGAGTACATCCAGCACGTCGGTTCGGCGGTCTTCGCGATCCCGCCCGGCGTGCGCGACAAGGACGACTGGTGGGGCCGCGCGCTGTTCACCGGGAAGGCGTGAGCCCGTGTTCGGCAACTACCTGATCGGCCTGCGCGAGGGCCTGGAAGCCAGCCTCGTGGTGTGCATCCTCGTCGCGTACCTGGTGAAGACCGAGCGGCGGGACGCGCTCCTTCCGGTGTGGTCCGGCATCGGCGTGGCCGTGGCGCTCTCCCTCGGCTTCGGCTGCGCGCTGACCTTCGGCTCGCAGGAGCTGACGTTCGAGGCGCAGGAGGCGCTCGGCGGCTCCCTGTCGCTCCTCGCGGTGGCCCTGGTGACGTGGATGGTCTTCTGGATGCGGCGCACCGCGCGGCACCTGCGGGCCGAGCTGCACGGAAAGCTCGACGCGGCCCTCCAGATGGGCACGGCCGCCCTGGTCGCGACGGCGTTCCTGGCCGTGGGCCGCGAGGGCCTGGAGACCGCCCTGTTCGTGTGGGCGTCGGTGCGGGCGTCGAACGACGGCACCCACGCGCCGCTCGCCGGTGTGCTGCTCGGGCTGCTCACGGCGGTCGCCCTTGGCTGGCTGTTCTACCGGGGCGCCCTGCGCATCAACCTCGCGAAGTTCTTCACCTGGACCGGCGCGATGCTGGTCGTGGTGGCGGCGGGCGTCCTCGCGTACGGCGTGCACGACCTCCAGGAGGCGCGGTTCGTCGGCGGCCTGGAGAACAAGGCGTTCGACATCAGCGCGACGATCCCGCCGGACAGCTGGTACGGCACGCTCCTCAAGGGCGTGTTCAACTTCCAGCCCAATCCGACCGTGGTCCAGGTCGTCGTGTGGTCGCTGTATCTGGTCCCGGTGCTCGCGCTGTTCCTCGCGCCCCCGCGCGCGGGCTCCGCCGCGCCCGGAGGCGGGGCCCCAAAGCCCGCGAAAGCCGCGAAGGCCGACGCCGCCGGTTCCTGACGGCGCCCGCGCGCCCGCGCCGCACGGGCCCCGGGTAGGGTTCGGGCCCGGGAACGGGTAGGCGGAGGGGTCCCATGATCAGGTTGCGCGGGCTCGGGCGGCTCGGTGCCCCGGTGGCGGCGGTGGCCGCCCTGTCGGTGACGGCGAGCGGCTGCGTCACGGTGCACGGCGAGCGGGAGGTCATCCCGACGGCGACGAAGACCGAGGCCGCCCGCGCCCTGAAGGAGTTCGTACGCGCCTACAACAAGGCGGACGCGGCCTACGACCCGGCCCTGGACGCGGCCCGCGTGACCGGTCCGCTCGGCGCCATCAACCAGGCGGGCCTGAAGGCGCGGCGCGTGCAGCACCCGGGCGGCAACCCCCGGCCCGTACCGCTGAGGTTCACGGACGTGAGGTACGCGATCCCGAAGAAGGCGGGCTGGCCCCGGTTCTTCGTCGTGGACGCGCGCGGCAACCGCAAGCCGCACGGCTTCCGCTGGCTGATCGTCTTCACCCGCGGCAGCGGCGACCAGCTGTGGGAGGCCACGTATCTGAACCTGGTCCGGGCGGACCGCGTCCCCAGGCTGAGGAAGGACGAGGACGGGTACGCGGAGCCGGTCCCCGTCGGCCGGGGCGGGCTCGCGGTGGCGCCGCGGCGGCTCGGCGAGGAGTACGCGGCGTATCTGAAGTCCGGCGGCGAGACGTTCGCGCCGGGGCCGCACACCTCGCAGTGGAAGCAGGCCCGCGACCGGAACGGCAAGCGCCTTGGCCTGGCCGTGCAGTACATCGACCAGCCGCAGAACACCGGCGCGTTCGCCCCCGTCGGCCTGCGCACCCGCGACGGCGGCGCCCTGGTGTTCTTCTCCACGCACCACTACGAGAAGCAGACCGCGTCCAAGGGCCTCACGGTCGACATCGAACCGGACGTCAAGGCCCTCATGAAGGGCGACGCCAAACAGTCGGTGACCCTGGAACGCGTCTCCAACCAGGTGTCCTTGACCCCCAAGGGCTCAGGAGAGGTGCGGATACTGGGCCGCATGCAGGGCCTGGTGGGCGCGAAGGGCGAGTGATCTGAACGTCGCACCTGCTGTGGGCAGCTGGTCCGCCCAGAGGGCGGAACGGGTGGGCACAGCCCAGGTACCGGGCAACCGTCGAACTAGGCCTCAGCCCCGCAGGGGCCAAGCGGCAGCATCCCCCTGCGGCTCCCCCACGTACCGAGCACATTCATCGGTGAGAGTCTCCAGCAGCGTCAGCGGGTCAGGCAGCGGAAACTCCGGCCCCCGCACCCAGCCGACCGCCAGGTCACCCGGCAGTCGCGCGGGCGGCACCAGGACGTAGGACCCGCGGCAGTGCCAGCGCAGGCCCGGGTGCTCGTCCATCGTCTCGGGGTGGCAGTCCAGCTCGCACGGCCACCACTCGTCCTCGTCCTCGGGCGTCCCGCGCGTCGCGGTGAAGAACAGCATCCGCCCCTGGTCGTGTGCCCCTTCGGACTCGGCGACGGGCCCTACGTCGACGCCCTCGGCGAGCAGCCGCGCGAGCGCCGGGCGCCCGGCGTCCAGGGGCACGTCAAGGACGTCGTGGACCATGCCGGTGGCGGTGATGAAGTTGGCCTGGGGCTGGTGCCGCGCCCAGCGCTCGATCTGCGCGCGGTCGGTCGTGGACTGCGTCTGCCAGGCGAAGGAGACCGGGTGCCGGGCGGGGGTGGGACAGCCGATGCGGTCACAGGAGCAGCGGTACCCGGCGGGGTGCGCGGCGGGGGCGAGCGGCAGTCCCGCGGCGGCGACGGCGAGCAGCAGGTCCTCGCGGTGCGCGGCCGCACCGGCGTTCCCGCCGTCGGCACCCGCGCGGGCCCGGCGGCGAAGCCACTGGGAGATCCTGCTCTGCGCGCCGGACGTCCGGCCGAACTCCGCGCCCATCTATCCCCTCACTTCGCCGTTGTGCGGAACAGCATGACCTATGGTCCCACCATCCTGCTCCCCGGGTGGCCGTAGCCCACATCCGGGGTAGCTGGGGTGATGCAAGGCGGGGGGTGATAAAACGCGTCATTGCGGGCGAAGTGGCGTTTTACGCTCCTACGGTGGTCGCCATGGTCACACGGACTGTGCTGTCGGGCGTCACCGCCCTGGCCCTCACCGGGCCCTCCGCCTTCCTGGCACCGCTGGAGTGGGGCGGCGGCCCGCTCACCGTCGACGCGCTCCCGCGGTTCGTGTACACCGCCCACCGCGGCGGCGCCCTAGAAGTGCCGGAGAACAGCATGTCCGGCCTGATGGCGGCGTACGAGCGGGGCACGGCGCAGGTCATCGACGCCGATACGCGGATACTGCGCGACGGCACACTCGTGGTGATGCACGACGCGACCCTGAACCGTACGACGTACGCGGAGGGCCCGGTGAACATGCTGACCCAGCGCGAGTGGCAGCACGTGCGCCTGCGGCCGCAGGGGCAGGTGCCGGGCCTGTGGCGGATCGAGCGGCCGCCGACGGTCGCGGAGGTCCTGGACCGGTTCGGCGGCCGGGTCATGCTGATGCTGGAGGCCAAGGACCCCGAGAGCCTGACGCGGCTGAGCGCGATGATCCACGAACGGGGCCTGGCCCGCTCGGTGTTCGTGAACACCAACCGGCCCTGGGTCGCGCGCCGCGCCCACCACCTGGGGCTGCTCGCGCAGCTGTGGCGCTCGAAGCGGCAGCTGCGCGCTGACCGCCCGGAGCGCTGGCGGTCCTTCGTCGACGTCCTGGACGTGGACTACAAGGCCCGGGACGAGGACCTGCGGCGGGCGGTCAACTCGGGCATCCCGCGCGTGTGGGCGCACACCGTGACCACGCCCGCGCAGCGCGACCGGGTGCTCAGGATCGGCTGCAACGGGGTCATCACGGACGCTCCCGGGCTGCTGTCGCGCACACCGGTCAAGGGCGCGGGGAAGGCGGCGCGGCGCCTGTCGAGCCCGCTGAACGGGCGGTGAGCCGCGCCGCCCGGCGGCTCAGCGGGGCTTGATGCCGTAGAGGGAGTACTCGACAAGCCGGTCGGCGTAGGCGTGGCTGAGCGGGCCCGTGCGCTGCAGCCAGCGCTGGGCGAGCGGGCCCGTCCACAGTTCGAGGGCGATGCGCGGGTCGACGTCGGGCGCGACCTCGCCGCGTTCCTGGCTCAGGCGCAGGCGGTTCACGTACAGCTGGAGCTGCGGTTCGAGGAGCTTGCGGGTGAACTCGGTGCCGAGTTCCTCGTTGACGACGCCCTCGGCGGCGAGCGCGCGGGCCGGGGCGTCGAACTTGGGGTCCGTCATCTCGTCGACGGTGGCGCGCAGGACGTACTTGAGGTCGGCCTCCAGGTCACCGGTGTCCGGGAGCTCGGTGGCGACCTCGTCGAGCCCGGCCTGCTCGCTGAGCTGGGCGCTGGCCTGTTCGGCCAGGTCGAGGAAGGCGTCGAGCAGGACCGCGCTCTTGGAGGGCCACCAGCGGTAGATGGTCTGCTTGCCGACGCCCGCGCGGGCGGCGATCGCCTCGATGGTCATCTTGCCGTAGCCGACCTCGCCGACCAGGGCGAGGGCGGCGTCGTAGATCGCGCGGCGCGAGCGCTCGCTGCGGCGCGTGGAGTCAGGTGCGGTTTTCTGGGCCATACCGTCGAATGTAGCAGCGCGGCGAGACGCAACGTCTCACCACGGCCGCCGCCTCCGTAAATCCACTCGACAAGACGATACGTCTCGCCTACTATCGAAGCACAACGAGACGCACCGTCTCGTTGATGCGGGTCCGGTGCGACACGGACCCGGCGGCGACGACCACGGAGGTGGAACCATGGCGCGAGGCGGATCCGGAATGCTCGGCGTCGGCGGGACGCGCAGCAACCTGTCCCGCAAGGCCCTGCGCGGAGGGCGCGGCGCGGGCCGCGTCGGCGGCGGGCTCAGCCCCCAGGAGCAGAAGCGCGAGCTGCTGCGCAAACTCCAGGAGGGCCGGGCGGAGAACGGCGGTTCATGAGCCCCAAAACACAAGGTTCATGAACAAATTCGCGCCCGGGCGCCAGCACGAGGACACAGATCACTGCGCGAAGGCTCCTCAGACCGCACCATGGGCAGCAATAGCCCCTGCGGTTCGTGAGGAGCCTTCGTTGCGTCATGTTGCCCGGCGCGCCACACCCCGGCGCTACCTGATGTGTCCACCCGCGCACTTCAAGGTCACGTACTCCATCAATCCGTGGATGGACCCCGCCAAGCCCGTGGACGTCCCGCTGGCCGTCGCGCAGTGGGAGGACCTGCGCGACCGCTACCGCTCGCTCGGCCACACCGTCGAGGAGCTCACCCCCCGCCCCGACCTGCCCGACATGGTCTACGCGGCCAACGGCGCCACCGTCGTCGAAGGACGGGTCCTCGGCGCCAGCTTCGCCCACCCCGAACGCCAGGCCGAGGCGGCGGCGCACCTGGAGTGGTTCCGCGCCCACGGCTTCGAGCACGTCCACGAGCCGACCCACATCAACGAGGGCGAGGGCGACTTCGCCGTCACCTCCTCGTACGTGCTCGCGGGCCGCGGCTTCCGGGCGAGCCCGCTGTCGCACGGCGAGGCCCAGGAGGTCTTCGGCCGCCCGGTGATCGGCCTCGACCTCGTCAACCCGCGCTACTACCACCTGGACACCGCCCTCGCCGTCCTCGACGACGCGACGGACGACGTCATGTACTACCCGGGCGCGTTCTCGCCGGGCAGCCAGGCCGTGCTGCGGCGGATGTTCCCCGACGCGCTGATCGCCGAGGAGGCGGACGCCGAGGCCCTCGGTCTGAACGCGGTCTCCGACGGCCTGCACGTGCTGCTCCCGCAGGCCGCCACCGGCCTCTTCGAGCCGCTGCGCGAGCGCGGCTACGAGCCGGTCGGCATGGACCTGAGCGAGCTGCTCAAGGGCGGCGGCAGTGTGAAGTGCTGCACGCAGGAGCTGCGGACGCACTGACGCCCGCGTACGCGAGTGCGGGCGGCCGAAAGCCGCCCGCGCTCTTGTGGTCAGGAGCCCAGGTCCGCCGGGCACAGGCGGCGCGGCCTCGCGTCGCCCCGCAGCTCGGCGTCGACGCAGCCGCCCGGCAGCCCCGCGCGCTCCTTGGTCCCGAAGTTGGCGGTGACGGTCAGGGTGCCGTCGCCGAAGACCGTGCGCTGCACGGCCCGGTCGGCGCTCAGCCACCTAAAGGACGTGAGCCGCTCGGCGCCCGCCGCCCGGTGCAGGGGCGCGAAGTAGCGCTGGAGCGCGGCGAGTTCCCGCCCCTTGGCGGCGCTCTCCGTCCCGTTCAGAACGAAGTTGAGCGGCCGGTTGTACAGCATCGCGAGCAGCGCGCGCGTGGTCTTCTGCGCGGGCAGCTTCTCGTACGAGAGCTCCCAGCGCTCGACGCTGACCGTGGCGCCGTGCAGGGCTGTCCCGTACAACGGGACGCGGTAGCGCGGGTCGTACATCGCCTTGGCAAGCGCGGCCGGGAGCCGCACCGGCTTGAAGAAGGCCTTCGGGGCGTTCTCCGGGAAGTACCCGCCCCAGGTCTCGCGGTCCTTCTCCAGGGCCCACAGGCCGTCGGCGGCGGGCGTCGCGCTGCCGTGGTCGAAGGCGACGGCCTGGTTCGCCCACCCCTGCGCCGTCTCGGAGCCGAGGACGAGGCCGGAGTCCGCGACGCGGCGCATCCGCGCGAGGCGGTGGCCGCGGTCCTCGGCCCTGGTCATGGGGTGGCTCGCGGAGTGGTCGCGGAACAGCTCCCCGGTGGCGTCGACGTCCAGGAAGTAGCTGTCGGTGCCGTTCTGGACCATCGCGCGGGTGCGGTCGGCCAGGTAGTGGCGGGCGGGCTCGGCGCGCTCGAAGGCGGCGGAGCTCAGATAACAGCCGCGGCCGCCGAACCCGGTGTGCGGGGAGCCGTCGGCGTCGCGGACGCAGAAGTCCGGGTAGACGGTGCCCGGCCAGACGGAGGTGGGGCTGTCGGCGGTCTTGGGGTCCTGCCCGTTGGCGAAGGTGTCGTACGGGCCGACGAGGTACCCGGCGGCCTTCGCCGCGGCCACCGCCTCCTTGTCCATGGGCCCGGGCCCCGCGTCGTACCCGAGCCACATCTGGTCGACGCCGAGCGCGCGCAGGCGCCGCACCCCGGCGGCGGTGCGCGCCTCGCCCCACAGGTAGGCGTGGAAGGCGCCGAGGAGCTTGCGCGTCGCCGGGTTCTCGCGGAACTTCTCCTTCAGGCTGCCGAGGCGGCCGCGTTCGGCGAGGTAGGAGCGGTAGTCGGCGGCGGGCGCGACGGGGTCGCCGCCGGTCAGGGCGAGGGTGACGGTGTAGGCGCGGGTGCCATCGGCGCGGCGGAAGTCGTGCCGGGCGGTGGCGCGGAGCCTGCCGCGGGGCCCGGCGGCGAAGGAGAGCCGGGTCCCGAGGTCCGTGGGGACGAGATAGCTGACGCCGTGCCGTCCGGCGGAGTACCCCCACAGCGGCAGCGTCAGCTCGGCGCCCACGTCGACGCTGGTGCCCGCGAGGCGCTGACCGCCGGTGGTCCAGAACGGGTCGGCGACCGGGATGTCGAGGCCTTCCCCGCGCGGCAGTTGCAGGCTGGCCGAGGCCGGGAGGCCGGTGCCGGTGACGGGCCAGCGCAGGGTGGTGTCGCGGCGCGCGCCGAAGCTCAGCGCGAGGCGGCCGTGGTCGGCCCGCGCGGTGACGTCGAGGCCGCGCTCGGGGTAGCTCCAGCGGGCCAGCGACGCGCTGACGCGGCGCACCGGGCCCGGCGCGCCGAGCCGCGTGTCCGACGCGGCGGACAGGGTCCGCTCGTGCCCGTCGCGGGTACGGGTGCGGACGGCGAGGGTGGCGGTGTCGACGACGGCGGTGCCGCCGCGCACGGCGAGCTCCACGCGGGCGCCGTGGCGCTCCGCGGGGGCGGCGTGGGCGGTGGCGCCCCCGGCAGCGAGGGCGAGGGCGAGACCGCAGGCGGTGATCTTCCAGGCGGTGATCTTCATGGGCATGGGGACGTGGATAGTCGCCATGTCTAAGACGGTTCTAAGAGCCCCGGGCGAAGTTCCGGCCCGTCCGGGGGGCGAAGTTCAAGCCCGTCCGGCGTTTGAGGACGAGGCGCGAAGCGCCGATCAAGCGGGGCGCGCTCTCCCCGGTCTCAGGCCCCCGGCCAGGCGTCACCCCAGTCGGCGTCCCGCGCCTCGCGGTACAGCGCGCCGTGCCGCTTCGTCACGGTCTCCCGGCGCAGCGCGCCGTCCGCGTCGCACAGGTCGAGAAGGACCTGGCCCTTGCGGATCTGCGGCTTGCGGACGACGCGGCGGGGGGCGGGCTCGGCCGGGAAGCGCACGGCGGCCACATAGGCGAACTTCTCGTCCTCGTACGCCAGGGAGCCGCCCTTGATCCTGCGGTGCAGGGAGGAGCGGCTGACGCGGGCGGAGAAGTGGCACCAGTCCGTGCCGGGCACGATCGGGCAGGCGTCGCCGTGCGGGCAGGGCGCGGCCACCGTGAACCCGGCGGCGAGCAGGCGCTCGCGGGCCGCGATGACCCGGGCGTAGCCGTCCGGCGTGCCGGGCTCGACGACGACCACGGCGTCGGCCGCGGCACCGGCGGCGGCGTCCACGACCGACGCCCGGTCGTCCTCAGTGAGCTCCCCCAGGACGTACGAGATCGTGACGAGGGCGGCGGGCGGCACGGTCAGGGACGCGCCGATGCGGGCCCGCTGCCAGGCGGCACGGGTCAGGTCCGGGTGGTGCGCGGCCAGCTCACGGCCGAGTTCGAGGGCCGGTTCGGCCCAGTCGAGGACGGTGACGGGCCGCTCGCCCGGCCAGGTGGCGTTCACCGCCCAGGTGGCGGCGCCGGTGCCGCCGCCGATGTCGGTGTGGTCCGCCGGGCTCCAGCCCTCCGGGGCCGCGGCGGCGAGGGCGCGCAGGGCGGCGTGGACGGCCTCGAAGGTGGCGGGCATGCGGTACGCCGCGTAGGCGGTGACGTCGGCGCGGTCCCGTAGGACGGGGGCCTCGGTGGGGGTGGTGCCGCGGTAGTTCGCGATCAGGCGGTCGACGGCGGTGGCGGCGGCGCGGGGCGGCAGGTCCTCCAGGAGCGTGGTGAGGGCGGTGCGGAGGGTGTCTGCGGGGGAAGGGTGGTCGTGCACCTGGCGATTTTAGTCCCCCACCCCGCCCCTTCCCGAAACCATGGGGCTTGGCCCCCTGGACCCCCGTATCGCCGCTTCGCGGCTCGTCCTCAAACGCCGGACGGGCTGGAACCCGCCAGGGCGGCAGCGGCCCGGCGGCGGGGGCCGTTGTCGGGGGGACGGCGCCGGGGGTGGACCGTGTTGGCCAGGAGGATCAGGTAGGAGTCCGTGGCCCGGTCGAGGACGAGGGAGGTGCCGGTGAACCCGGTGTGCCCTGCGGCCCCGCGCCCCGCCAGGTCCCCCATGAACCACTCCTGGTCCACGGCGAAGCCGAGCCCGGGCGCGGCCAGCATCAGCTCGACGGAGTCGGAGCCGAGCACCCGCGCCGAGCCGTACGCGCCGCCGCCGAGCAGCGCCCGGCAGAACACCGCGAGGTCCCGCGCCGTGGCGAAGAGACCGGCGTGCCCGGCCACTCCCCCGAGCGCCCACGCGTTCTCGTCGTGGACCTCCCCGCGCAGCATCCCCCGGTCGGCCTTGGCCCACGGACGGCGCTGGTCCTCGGTGGCGGCCGCCCCTGGCCGGGGCCCGAAGCCGGTGGCGGTCATGCCGAGCGGCCCGGTGATGCCGTCGCGGATCAGGACGTCGAGGGGGCGGCGGGTGACGCGCTGAAGGACGTGCTGGAGCAGCAGCAGGTTCAGGTCGGAGTAGACGTAGGCGCCCACTTCGCCGGACGGCGCCTCGGCCCGCAGGGCGCGCAGCCGGGCGGGCGGGTCCGGCTCGTCGTACAGCGGGAGTTCGGGGCGGAGCCCGGAGGTATGGGTGAGGAGCTGGCGCACGGTGATGCCGTGCTCGGCGGCGGCCGTGAAGTCGGGCAGGTAGGCGGCGACGGGCCGGTCGAGCCCGATCGTGCCCCGCTCCAGCTCCCGCACGGCCGCGACGGTCGTGAACAGCTTGGTGAGCGAGGCCAGGTCGAAGGGCGTGTCCACGGTCATGGGCACGCGCCGCTCGGGCGGCAGCTCCACGCCGGTGTCGGTGTGTTCGTCGTACGCGGCGTACCGCACCGCCCAGCCGGTCGCCTCCTCGACGGCGACGGCGGGCCCGCGCCCGGCGAGCACCACGGCGCCCGCGCACCACGGCCGGGGGCCGCGCGGCAGCCGCCGTACGTCGCGCACGAGGAGGTCGACGGCGTCGGGGTCGAGTCCGGCGCGCGCGGCGGCGGCCCGGCGCGGGGTCAGCGGTCCGCCCCCTCCGGCTCCGTCGCCCTGGCCGGTTCGCTGTGCTGCCACGGGCGGCACAGTCCCATGAAGCAGCCGACCGCCGCCAGCGCGCACGCCAGCTGGACGACCGCCATCGGCACGGCCGTCTTCTCGCCCGCGATGCCGACGAGCGGCGAGGCGATGGCGCCGATCAGGAAGGAGGAGGTGCCGAGCAGCGCGGACGCGGAGCCCGCGGCGTGCTTGGTGCGCATCAGGGCCAGGGCGTTGGTGTTGGGCATGGCCAGGCCCATCGCCGACATCAGGACGAAGAGTCCGGCGGCGACCGGGACGAGGCCGACGTCGCCGAAGACGCCGCTGGTCATCAGCAGCAGCGCGGTCGCGGCGGCCGTGATGACCGCGAGCCCGAAGCCGAGCGCCTTGTCGAGGCTGACCCGGCCGACGAGCAGCTTGCCGTTGATCTGGCCGACGATGATCAGGCCGACCGAGTTCACGCCGAAGAGCAGGCTGAAGGTCTGCGGCGAGGCGTCGTAGATCTCCTGGATGACGAACGGGGACGCGGAGATGTAGGCGAACAGCGCGGCGAAGGCGAAGCCGCCCGCGACCATGTACCCGGTGAACACGCGGTCGGCGAGCAGTCCGCGCATCGTGCGCAGCGCCTCCGCGGTGCCGCCGCCGTGCCGGTGCTCGGGCGCCAGCGTCTCCGGCAGCCACCGCCACACGAGCAGCGTCAGCGCGATGCCGACGACGGTGAGGACGACGAAGATGCCGCGCCAGTCCGTCAGGCGCAGCACCTGGCCGCCGATGAGCGGCGCGACGATCGGGGCGACGCCGGAGATCAGCATCAGCGTGGAGAAGAAGCGGGCCATCTCCACGCCGTCGTACAGGTCGCGCACCACCGCCCGCGCGATCACGATGGCGGCCGCGCCCGCGAGGCCCTGGAGCAGGCGGAAGGCGATGAGCAGCTCCGCGGTGGGGGCGAGGGCGCAGGTCGCGGTCGCGAGGACGTAGACGAGCAGGCCGATCAGGAGCGGGCGGCGTCTGCCCCACTTGTCGCTCATCGGCCCCACGACCAACTGGCCGAGCGCCATGCCGAGGAGGCAGGCCGTCAGGGTGAGCTGGATGGTGGCGGCCGGGGTGTGCAGGGCGTCGGTGACCTCCGGCAGGGCCGGGAGGTACATGTCCATGGAGAGCGGGGGCATGGCGGTGAGGCCGCCGAGGATGAGCGTGACGAGGGCTCCCGTCGCGACGTGACGGGCGGCGGGGTCCGGGGGCCCCGCCGCCGTCCGTATGTGTCCCTCGGCCTGTGTGTCCGCCATCGCGCCCCTCCCGGTAGTCGTCACGTCCCCTTCATCGTCTCAGGCCGTGGCGGGGGCCTCCCCCACCCATGCCGGTTTCAGCCCGTCCGGCGTTTGAGGACGAGGCGCGAAGCGCCAACATCTGTGAGCGGGGGAACGGGGGCAGCCGCACCCGGATCGGGAAGGGGCGGGCCTGGGGCGCCCCGCGAGGGCTACACCGGACGCAGGCCCGGGTTGCCCGCCTCCGTCACGAAAGAGGCCGCCGTCTTGATGGGGGCACCCGGCGTGGTGACCGCGGACACCGTCTTGAAGTCCGCCCGGGCCTCGTCACGGCCAAGCGCGACGGTCACATAGCCCCGCCGCCCGTTGTAGAACTTCAGGTGCGGATTGGCCCGCGTGTACGTGTCCCAGTTGGCGGGCTTGTCCGCCCCGTCCTTGCCGCTGGCGATGGACGTGGCGACGATCTCCGTACCGACGACCTTCGAGGCCGGCTTGTCGAAGTCGTCGAGGATGTCGAAGGCGTACCCGACGTGCACGTCGCCGGTGAGGACCATGAGGTTCTCGACACCGGCGGCGCGCGCCCCCGCGAGCACCCGCTGCCGCGAGGCCACGTATCCGTCCCAGGCGTCCATGCTGACCTTGGCGACCGGGTTCAGGTCGAGCTTGCGCTGGGAGAACGTGACCTGCTGGGGGACGACGTTCCAGACGGCGCGCGAGCGGTGCCAGCCGTCGAGGAGCCAGCGCTCCTGGCTGGCGCCGGTGAGGGTGCGCTTGGGGTCGAGGGATTCGGGCCCCGGCACGTGCGCCCCGTCGCCGTAGGCCTGGTCGGACCGGTACTGGCGGGTGTCGAGGATGTCGAACTGGGCCAGGCGGCCCCAGCCGAGGCGGCGGTAGAGCTGCATGTCGGCGCCGCTGGGCCGCTGCGGTCGGCGCAGCGGCTGGTTCTCCCAGTACGCGCGGTACGCGGAGGCGCGGCGCAGCAGGAACTCCTCCGGCGGGTTGCCGTTCTCGTCGATGTCGTCGGCGTAGTTGTTCTCGACCTCGTGGTCGTCCCAGGTGACAACGAAGGGGTGCGCGGCGTGCGCGGCGCGCAGGTCGGGGTCGGACTTGTACAGCGCGTACCGGCGGCGGTAGTCGTCGAGGGTCTGCGTCTCGCGGTTGAAGATGTCGGGCAGCACGCGGTCGGTGTACTTGCGGGCGCCGCCGACGGAGTTCACGGCGTACTCGTAGAGGTAGTCGCCGAGGTGGAAGACGACGTCGACGTCGTCATCGGCGAGGTGCTTGTACGCGGTGAAGTAGCCGTCGTGGTACGCCTGGCAGGACACGGCGGCGAGCGTGAGGGCGCCGGTGCGGCCGTAGGCGGCGGGCGCGGTGCGGGCGCGGCCGGTGTCACTGACCCACTTGCCGGTGCGGAAGCGGTAGTAGTAGTCGCGGTCGGCGTCGAGGTCGTCCACCTCGACGTGCACGGAGTGGTGGAACTCGGGGTGTGCGACGGCTCGGCCGCGTCTGACGCCGCGGCGGAAGCGGGGGTCGCGGGCGAGCTCCCAGTGGACGGTGACGCGCTCGGCGGGCAGTCCGCTGTCCTGCTCGAAGGGCTTGGGCGCGAGGCGGGTCCACAGCAGGACGGAGTGCGGCTGCGGGTCGCCGGAGGCGACGCCGAGCGTGAAGGGGTCCTCGGAGATGCGCGCGGCGTCGAGTTCGGCGGCGCCCGCGACGCCCGCCGTGGGCAGGTTGGTGGCGAAGGCGAGCGCGGCGGCGGCGCCGGTCCCGGTCAGGAACCGGCGGCGGCCCAAGTGGCGTGCGGCGGCGCGGAGTTCGGGTGCGTGCTGGCCTGCGGTAGTCATGTGCCCCTCCCCGGACGATGGCTGTAATGTGCATTGGAGTATTGGGGGACGACGGCCGCCTGTCGCGTACACAACAGCCATATGGCGAGAAGATGATGTCCGTCTTGCGGACCCTCCCGTACGCTGCGGGGCCATGAACGCTGAGCGAACACCGCCCTCGAAGGCGGCGAAAACGGCCGTGATCACCGGCGCGGGCTCCGGCATCGGCCGGGCCGTGGCCGTCGAACTGCTGCGCGCGGGCTGGTCGGTGGCGCTCGCGGGCCGCCGCGAGGAGACCCTGCGGGAGACGGCGGAGCTGGCGGCGGACGGCACCCTTCGCGAGGCGGCGGCGCTGTGCGTGCGCACCGACGTCTCCGCACCCGACGACGTCGCCGCGCTCTTCGCCGCGGCGCGCGAGCGTTTCGGGCCGCTCGGCCTGCTCTTCAACAACGCCGGTACGTTCGGCCCGAGCGGCGTGCCGGTCGAGGAACTGCCCTACGACGCCTGGCGCCACGTCGTCGACACGAACCTCAATGGCGCGTTCCTGTGCGCGCAGGCGGCGTTCCGGCAGATGAAGGAGCAGGACCCGCAAGGCGGCCGCATCATCAACAACGGCTCCGTCTCCGCCCACACCCCGCGCCCGCGCTCAGTGGCGTACACGGCGACGAAGCACGCCCTGACCGGCCTGACCAAGTCCCTGTCCCTGGACGGCCGCCCCTACGGCATCGCCGTCGGCCAGATCGACATCGGCAACGCGGCCACCGAGATGACCGAGCGCATGCGATCCGGAATCCCGCAGGCCAACGGGGAGTTGGCCGTCGAACCCGTGATGGATGTGGCGGACGTGGCCCGCACCGTGCGGCACATGGCGGAGCTCCCGCTGGAGGCGAACGTGCAGTTCGCGACGGTCATGGCGACGACGATGCCGTACATCGGGCGCGGCTGAACCGACGCAGGCGACCCGGCGCGGCTGACGCGACGCGGCTGACGCGACGCGGCTGACCCGACGCGGGCGACCCGGCACGGCCGACCCGGCGCTCCCGGGCGGGGAGTGACCACGGGGAGCGGTACGGATGACGTACGAGACACGGGGACGAGTTCCGGTCATGGGCCGGAAGCGGCTCACAGGGCGGACGGCGCCCCGCTAGGCTCGACCCCTCTCCACGGAAACTTCACACACGGAGCACATGTTGCGCATTCGTTCGGCGGCCACGGCCGTCCTCGCCGCCACCGCACTCACGGCCCCGCTGCTCGCCGCCGCACCGGCGTCCGCGGCCCCGCGCCACCAGGGGGGTCTGCACCTCGGCTTCATCCAGTACGACAGCCCGGGGCGCGACACCAGCGCCCGCGCCTCGGTCAACGGCGAGTGGGTGAACATCCACAACAACAGCGGCCGCCCGATCCAGCTCAAGGGCTACAAGCTGAAGGACTACAACTACACGTACACCTTCGGCAGCTACAAGATAGGCGCGGGCAAGACCGTGAAGGTCCGCAGCGGTAAGGGCACCAACAAGCCGGGCACCGTCTACTGGGGCCGCGGCTGGCACGTGTGGAACAACACCAGCGACAAGGCCCGGCTCATCAAGCCGAGCGGCGCGCGGCTCGACTCCTGCGCCTGGACCACGCGCGACAACGGCACCAAGAACTGCCACTGAGCCACCACGGACTCGGCCTGGGCGACACGCCGGCGTGTGAACGGGAATGCTCCCGGCCACACGCCGGTTGCCGTACGACATGAACAACCATGATCAAGCCATCGACGTGCTGCGCTACACCGCCTTCGCCCTCGACCCCGAGGGCGGCAACCCGGCCGGAGTCGTCCTCGACGCCACCGGGCTCGACGCGACGCGCATGCTCGCGATCGCGGCCGACGTCGGCTACAGCGAGTCGGCCTTCCTGACCCCCGGGCCCGCCGGGCCCGACGCCGAGGGCCGCGCCTTCACCGTGCGCTACTTCAGCCCTCAGACCGAGGTCCCCTTCTGCGGCCACGCCACCGTGGCGACGGCCGTGGCGCTCGCCGAGCGCGACGGCCCCGGCGACTTCGTGTTCGCGACCCAGGCCGGGACGGTGCCGGTGACGGTCGCCGAGGCCGACGGGGCCCTGCGGGCGACGCTGACCAGCGTGGAGCCGCACGTCGCCGGCATCGACGCGGCCGACGTCGACGAGGCCCTGGCCGCGCTCGGCTGGGCCGCCGGTGAACTCGACTCCGCCCTTCCGCCCCGCATCGCCTTCGCGGGCGCCCGCCATCTGGTCCTGGCGGCCGCCACCCGTGAGCGCCTCGCCGACCTCTCCTACGACTTCGAGCGCCTGAAGGCCCTCATGGTCCGGCTCGACCTGGTGACCGTCCAGCTGGTGTGGCGCGCCTCCGCGTCCGTCTTCCACGTCCGCGACCCGTTCCCGGTGGGCGGCGTCGTGGAGGACCCGGCCACGGGCGCGGCGGCCGCGGCGTTCGGCGCGTACGCGCGCGAGCTCGGCCTGGTCCCCGGCGCGGCGGAGCTGACCCTGCACCAGGGCGAGGACATGGGGCGGCCCGGGGTGCTCACGGTGACGCTGCGCGAGGGCGACGCGCGGGTGCGGGTCTCGGGCACGGCGGTGCGCATCCCGTCCTGAGCGGCGGCCGGGCCTGACCTCGGCGCCGGGGTCAGGCCTGGCCGGTCTCGAACCGGGACACCTTGCCGCCGTCCACCGTGAACCGCCACTTGGTGCGCATCGCGCCCCAGGTGTCGTTGCGGTAGTCGGCCACGAGGGCGAGTCCGTCGTCCGCCTCCGACTCGACGTCCATGTGGCCGTTCGAGGAGAAGGCCTCGCGGTCCAGCCACTCGTGGAGGTTACGGTCGGAGCCGTCGTCGGACATCGTGGCGTCCGGGGTGAGGAGGGCGGTGACGGCGGCCTTGTCGCCCGCGTTCAGGGCGGCGACGAAGCCCCTGACCGTCGGGTCGCTGAGCTGTTCCACGGGAATGGTCATGGCTCCACGGTCACACCGACCCCGCCACCGCGCCACCGCTCCCCTCGCGGGACGCCCCAGGCCCGCCCCTTCCCGCTCCGGGTGCTGGCCGCCCCCGTTCCCCCGCTCAAAGCAATTGGCGCTCCGCGCCTCGTCCTCAAACGCCGGACGGGCTAGAACCTGCCGGTTTCAGCCCGTCCGGCGTTTGAGGACGAGGCCGCAGGCCGATGCTTTTGGGGGTCCAGGGGGCGGAGCCCCATGGTTTCGGGAAAGGGGCGGGCCTGGGGCGCTACGCGAGGGTGAACCAGCGGTCAGCCAGTGCCTCCAGCGTCGCCTCCCCCGGCGCGGGCAGCTCCCGCAGATACCAGGGCAGGTTGCTGTAGACGTGCAGCAGCGTGTAGGCGACAAGCTCCCGCGCCCCAAACCCCCGCCCCCCATACGCCGCGGCGAACCGCCCGAGCACCCCCGGCTCCCCCCGAGCCACGAAGAGCCCCACACCCACGAAGTCGTACGCCGGATCCCCGATCATCGCGGGCTCGAAGTCAAACAGCCCACTCAGCCCCCAGCCACCCCCACCAGCACCCGCACCGGCACCCGCACCGGCACCCGCGGGCCCCACGAGCAGATGCTCCCGCATGAACTCCGTGTGCAGCAGAACCCGCCGCCCCCCGGCCCCGGCCCCGGCCCCGGCCCCCGCAAGCGGCACCGAGTCAAGGAAGTCCGGAATCTGCTCGAGCCACCCCTCGGAGAGCCCCCGCGCCCGCTGCCGCGCCACGGCCCCCGCCCGCTGCCGGGCGAGGAACTCCCGCCAGTCGCCGGGCCCGAGGACGTCCCCGAGGGGCGCGTGGTCGAGGCCGTGCAGGGCGGCGAGCGCCGCACCGGCCTGCTCCACGATCCGGTCCCGGTCGGCGGCGGGCAGCCGGGGCCAGGCGTGGTGCAGGCCCTCGCCGGGGAGCCGGGACATCAGGACGTAGCGCCAGTCGTTCTCGTAGACGCCCGCGGCCCGCACCTCGGGCGTGGCGACGGGGAGGCGGCCCTGGACGTGGGCGAGGACCCGGGCCTCCGTCTCGGCGTCCTCGGCCGAGGCGCCGGGGAACAGCTTGAGGACGAGGTCGTCGCCGACGGCGTACACCGGCTGGGAGCCCTCGCCGAAGCGCGTCAGCGGCGCCCCGCCGACACCGAGGCGGGCGCACAGGTCTTCGGCGCCGGGCCGCATGACGGCCTCGTCGGGGACGACGGCATCCCACTCCTCGTCGGTGTGTACGGGCGGCAGCATGATCGGCACGGTAGGCGGGCCCGGAAGCGGGCCGCAACGGGATTGCGCGGCGCGCGGGACGCCGCCGCCCGCCGTCCGGGCGGCGACGTCGCTCGCGGGGGCCGTCAGAAGACGAACGGCCCCGGCTTCTGCGCCGACGTGGCGGTGCAGTTCACGGTGATGCCGAAGACCACGATCTTCAGGGAGGTGGCCGCGAGGCTGTCGCCCGCGGCGACGGTCCCGTTCATCGGGCCGGTGGAGACGGGGCTGCCCGCGGGGATGGCCGGGTTGGCGTTGCCGGTGAACGTGGTGGTGCCGGAGCCGTTCTTGGTGAGGGTGAGGGTGGAGTTGACGGCGCCCGCGCCGACGTTGATCGGGGCGGTGATCGCCGAGGTGGAGACCTCTATGGTCGCGCTCGTACCGTTCTGGGTGGCCTTCAGGGCCGCCGAACCCGAGCCGAACGAACCGCACTCGAAGTCGATGGTCGCCGACTGCGGGTCCACGGCGCCCGCGGCGGGCGCGAGGACGAGCGCGCCCACGGCGAGCGTGCCGGTCCCGAGTGCCGA
Source organism: Streptomyces sp. NPDC043996 (assembly GCF_056435225.1). Lineage (NCBI taxonomy): Bacteria > Bacillati > Actinomycetota > Actinomycetes > Kitasatosporales > Streptomycetaceae > Streptomyces > Streptomyces sp. NPDC043996. The sequence continues at coordinate 127,533 of NZ_JBWKEY010000013.1, forward strand.
CCACAGGGCGAATCTGCCATGCCTCATGAGGGGCCTGCCTTCAATGGGGGGAGTGTGGGGTGCCGCCTCGCTGACACGCCCCCGCGCCCACGGCGCCTGACGGTGCGTCAGCGATTTGGGTTGGGGGCATTGAGACACGGCCCTGTCGAGGTAGCAAGGCACACCCTCATGATCATTGTCATGTCACGACCAAAACCGGCCGAGCCCCGCACCCCCGACCGGCGCGCACGCCGGAGCGAGCGCCATGAACGAGCCCCGTCGTGCGATGAACACATCGGTGAACGGCTACCATCGCCAGGGCCGTCAAGGCGGCACACCGCTCCCCGGCCCCCGCCGGACCACGACTTCGACCTGGAGGGCTCCGCGTGTCCGAACCGCGCCTGGGTGTGGCCATCGTGACCATGGGCAACCGTCCGAAGGACGTCGACGCCCTCCTTGAGTCCGTCGCCAAACAGGACGTCCCGCCCACCCGCGTGGTCATCGTGGGCAACGGCACCGAGCTGCCGGACTTCCCCGCCTACCCCGGCGAGGTCACCGCGATCGAGCTCGACGAGAACCTGGGCTGCCCCGGCGGCCGCAACGTCGCCCTCGCCCGGCTGCGCGCGTTCGGCGACGTCGACGTGGCGATCGAGCTGGACGACGACGGCCTGCTCGTCGACCCCGACGTGTTCCGCACCGTCCAGCGCCTGTTCGCCGAGGACCCGCGCCTCGGCGTAGTCGGCTTCCGCATCGCCGACGAGCACGGCGAGACCCAGCGCCGCCACGTGCCGCGCCTGCGCGCCAAGGACCCGATGCGCCGGGGCCTGGTCACGTCCTTCCTCGGCGGCGGCCACGCCTTCTCCATGGAGATGCTGGAGCGGACCGGCGACTGGCCCGCCGACTTCTTCTTCACGCACGAGGAGACCGACCTCGCCTGGCGCGCCCTCGACGACGGCTGGAAAGTCCTGTACGAACCGGCGCTGCTGCTCCAGCACCCCAAGACGTCGCCCGCCCGGCACGCCGTCTACTACCGGATGACGGCCCGCAACCGCGTCTGGCTCGCCCGCCGCCGCCTGCCGCTCCTCCTGATCCCCCTCTACCTGGCGGTGTGGACGCTGCTCACGCTGCTGCGCACCCGCTCCCTCGGCGGTCTGCGCGCCTGGGCGGGCGGATTCGTGGAGGGCGTCCGCACGCCGTGCGGCGAGCGCCGCCCGATGAGCTGGCGCACGGTGTGGCTGATGACGAGGCTGGGCCGCCCGCCCCTCATCTGACGGCCCCGGTCCCGGTCCCGGTCCCTGCCCCGGCTACGGCTACGGCTACGGCTACGGCTACGGCAGGAACGCCCATACGAACGCGGCGAGGACCGGCAACACCAGGACGTCGGTCCACTCCACCCGCAGGCGGCGCCGCGCGGGAACCGCCGCCGTGCCCTCGGCGCGCCGCACCGCGTGCCGCAGCTCCCGCCGGGCGGCCTCCGCCCGGCGCCCGTCGAACACCGAGCGCGTCATCGCCCACAGCAGCACCGTGCCGACGCCCTCCACGCGCAGCGCCCCGCCCCGGCCCGCCCGCCCGAGCAGCCGCACATCGGCCAGGCACGCCTCGTACACGAAGACCGGGTTGCGGACCACGACCCGCGCCTCGTCCCACTCCACGGACGGCGTGAGACCGGCCCGCAGAAGCACCCAGCTCACACCACCCGGCAGGGCGAGCGCCAGTACGACGTCCCAGGCGCCGCGCGCCCCCTCACCACCCCCGAAGAGGAACTGGACGGCGACCACCGCCATCATCGCGACGATCCCCCACGAGGCCCGCCGCACGGGCCTGTTGGTGTAGCGCATGCGCTCGCCGCACCTCACCTTCTCGATCGCACCCTTCAAGCGTGCCGCGCGACGCGGGACCGCACCCCACCTCGGAATCCAAAAAGCAAAGCAGACCCGCAGCAACGCGCAAAATCAGCCATCCCCACATGAAGCGGACGTGACCATTCATCACGCCACTTCAAGAATCATCCACTCACCTCACGCACGCCCAGGCCCCACCACCCCCACATCAAGGCCATTCCACTTAAGACCTCCTTCAAGCCAACACCCCCACGACGTTCACTCTTAGCGAGCGCGAAAGGCAAAGACGACACCTACAGTCCGCAAGGGCTCGCAGCGAGAGCCCCCATGGGGCTCCATCTACTGGAAGGCAGTGATTCGGCATGTCTAGGACTGTGCGCGTGAGACAACTGGTCGTCCTGGCGGCGGCTTTGGCCTCGGCCGGAGCGGCCGTCCCCACGGCCGTCGCGTCGCAAGCGCCCCAGGCTCCGCAAGCGCGAGTCTCACAGAGCGCCGACCAGACGACGCAGGCCGTCGCGCGGGCCTACCCGCAGGCCGTCAAGGCGGGCGCGGATGACTGTGGACCTGGCTACACCCTGCGCAACATCGTCGCCCTCCCCGAGGGAATCAACCCCCTGGAACGCCTGGGCGCTCTGTTCGCCTACACGAACGGCACCAAGGGCTGCGTGTCCCTCCTCAACAAGATGGGAAGCCCGCAGTACGTACACCTGGAGGTGTGCAAGGCCGGGGGCGGCAGCTGCGACAGCCTCTCGGGCGAGGTCCCTGGCAGCGGCACCAACTACACCAAACCGGTACGGGTCTCGGACTACAACTGCGCTCCGGTGACAGCCAAGATGGCGGAAACGTCCACCAGTAAGCCCTACGTCGACTTCAAGGCCAAGGACGTCTTCCCCTGCAGAGAGTCCTAGAGGGCGCGACACTCGCCGCCGGGCCAGTCTCGACGACGCCAACCGAGGGCATCCCTCTCTGCTCATCGACCCCACACCAATACATGCATACGCAAACCGAGTTCCTGTACGATCATGCTGGATACGCACAAGCAACGTCGAGCAGGGGGGCTTCATGAAGACTCGAGCCATGCGCATCAACACGGGGAAGGCCATTAAAGGCGGCGTGATCGCAGCCCTTGCCGTCGCGGCCATTGGGGTCTCCACTCAGTCGGCCTTTGCTTCCGCAGAGGGACACTGGTCGGGCGGTTGCCGCGGGTACTGGTACAACACGTCCGGCCACGCGTACTGCAAGTCCGCCGCAGGTGGCTACTACGACGTCAAGTACGACTGCTCCTCAGAGATCGACGGGTTCGGCTCCAAGTACCTGTCGAGCCGCTACAAGGGCAAGTGGCACACGCACGAGTGCACGTTCAACATCCGCAAGACGAGGGTCATTTACTGACGGGCGGCAGGTACTGCAGCACCCAGCTGCGCTCTGACGTCATGTAGGAGTGGGGTGGAGCCGACGAGATCGGCTCCACCTCACGCTTTCAGGAGAAACATGCCCTCCACCACAGTCGCGCGCCTGTCCTCCCTGGCCCAGGGATACGGGGCCCAGCGGATCATTGACGGCCTGGACTTGACGATCTCCACGGGGGTCACCGGGCTCCTCGGCCCCAACGGAGCCGGGAAGACCACGTTGCTGCGCACCCTCAGCACCGTCGCCGCCCCCCAGTCGGGTACGTTCGAACTCTTCGGGAAGACACTCCGCAGCGAGCGCGACGCACGTCGGGCACGTCGTCAGATCGGCTACCTGCCGCAGGACTTCGGCTACTACCCGAACTTCTCCGTCCGCGACTTCGTCCAGTACTGCGCGTGGTTGCGCGAGGTTCCGGCGCGCAGGTCACGAGCCGCGACCCGGGAGTCGATAGCCGCGGTGGGGCTGGCGGACCGCGCAGACCACAAGATGAAGTCCCTGTCCGGCGGCATGCTGCGCCGCGCCGGTATCGCCGCCGCCATCGTCGGGAAGCCCTCGCTCGTGCTGCTCGACGAGCCCACCGTGGGCCTGGACCCGGCGCAGCGGCTCGACTTCCGCGAACTGATCCGGTCCCTGGCCCGTGACGGCTCCGCCGTGCTCCTCAGCACCCATCTCGTGGAGGACATCGGGGCCGCCTGTGACAGCGTGCTGGTCCTCCGGGAAGGCCAGATCGTCCATGTCGGCACACCGCGACACCTGGCCCTCTCCGCGTCCGCGGACGCTCCGGGCGACAGCGCGCTCGAACGCGGATACATGACGGTCCTCAACGGCCTGTCGGCAGGCTGGTGACCTCATGCTGAAGATCTATGCCGTAGAACTCCGCCGTTCTCCCCTGCTCTTGGCGCTCCCCCTCCTCGTCGTCATCGACCTCCTGGTGCTGTTCGGCCGGTCCCGGTACTGGATCGGTGTGTGGCCCGAGGCGAGTGCGGCCGCGCAAGTGGTGACCCTGTTCCTGGGGCCCGCGCTCGCGGCTGTCTCCGCGTGGCAGGCGGGGCGTGGCTCCCGAGCCGGCATGTCAGAGCTCGTCCTGGCAGCTGCCCGGCCGTCCTGGCACGCGGAGGCCGCTCGCTTCGCGGCAACCCTCACCCTGGGGTGCGCCGCGTACCTGATCGGCTGCCTCACCGCCGCGGCCGTCTCGTTCAAGGACGCCGGGCCTGGGTTCCTGTGGCCTTCGTACGTGCTCCTGGGTCTCGCCTCCCTCACCACTTTCGCGGCCATCGGCCATCTCGCCGGGCGCATGTGGCCCTCAGCCGCCTTCACACCAGTTGTATGCGCCCTCGGCGGTTTCATCGCCTACGTAGGTGTCGGACAGAGCTACGGCCTCTACGTCCTCAGTGGCGGGCCCACTTACTCGATAGATGGCGCGGCTCTCACTCAGCGGCTCCTCCTCGCTCTCGCTCTGTCGTCTGCCGCGATCTTCTTCAACCGGGTCCCCAAGGCCCACCGGGACATCTCCTCGTTCACTCCGGTCCGTACCCGCGCGCTCATGGCCGGATCGATGCTCCTGGCCTTCGTCCTCGTGCCCCTCATCGCCATATCCGGACCCGTACGCGTCTCACGCCCACCAGCCGCGGTGGAACCCCTGTGTGACCGTACGAGCCAGAAGAGTGCCCTGGTCTGCGTGTGGCCCGAGCACCGCAAGTACCTGCCCGAGCTGACCGCCATGGCCGATCGCCTCTCGCGGGTACCGCAAGGCTGGATCAAACAGCCCTCGGTGTTCTACGAGTTTGGTCTGCGGCCCACTTCCCTGGGGGACCCCGGCTTCGACATCGCCGAGGGACACGTACGTCCGGCCGCCATCTCCATGGCCGCTCAGGTGTCCACGACGTCGCTGGGCTGCACACCCCCGGAGAACGCTCAGCGCGCGTGGGAGGCTTCCAACCGCCTCGACCTGTGGCTGGAGTACCGCGCCATGGGCACGGACCCCAAGACCGCCGACGAAGGCCTGAGCATGGTGGGGGTCTCCCGTGAGCAGAAGGCCGCCAGCGAAGCCGTTACCCTCGCGGAAGCCGAGCAAGAGGCGTGGGCTGCCAAGCAGCGCGCACTGATCAAGAAGGGAGGATGCGAAAGCTGATGCTGAGCCCCCAAGTGCTGGGCCTTGTGCGGGTTCACCGGGTCCTCCCCGTGATGGGGGGAGTCGCCGCCGTCACCGCGCTCTCCACCGTCCTCGGCGGCATCAACGTCCCCGTGCCGTCCCTCGAGGACGGCGCCGGTACCGTCGGCGTACCGTTCAGAAGGGATCTGCCTCTCCTGTCGGCCGTCTTCCTGGCCGCCCTGTGGTCAGGCCCCATGGCCACGCACGAGCGGCTCGGCTCGTTCGCGTTCCACCGGACGCGCGCCCAGATCCTCACCGCGACAGCCCTGACCGCCGTCTGTGTCTCCCTCGTGGCCGAGACCCTGGCCGTCGACGCAGCGGCCGGCCTGGTCTTCGTACGTTCGCTGCTCATCTGGCTGGGTCTGGCCCTGCTGTCCACCGCCCTCTTCGGTTCCCGCCTCACCTGGCTGCTGCCCCTGGCGTCAGCCTTCCCCGTCATTTGGTTCACCGGCAGCAGCTGGGACTGGACCGCCGCCGCGGCGTCCCACATCGGCTTCTGGGCACTGGCGGCGGGGACTCTCACGTTGGGCAGCGCGAGCCTCGCCTGGACCCCGTGGCGGCGGTACGCGTGGCAGCATCGGGGCTATCGGGGGTGAGGCGGGGACAGCGCTTGGGCGCTTACTCGGGCGCTTACAGCGCGGGCTTTCCATGGATCAGGTACGAGACCCCGTCCGGCTTCGCCTCACGAACACGCAGGGCCTCGCGGATACGCCGCTCCTGATGGGGCTCCGTGTGCTCCGCGACGTCTCGCGCGGCGGCCCACGCGTAGCCGTTGCACGTACGCTTGTCGACCAGGATGTCCTTCGCCTCTCCGAAGGCCCCGCAGCCGAAGACGAACACGTACTCCTCCGGCGCGTCCGCCTCCGGCATCACATCCACCAGCAGCAACCTCTCCGCCCGCACGTCCAGCCCCGTGGCCTCGCGCACTCCGCGCCGTAGAGCCGCTTCGGGAAGCTCCCTGGCACGCACGCGGCACCCGGGCAGGGCCTTGCCGCGCAGACCGGCCGGGGCGATCAGCAGCACGCGATCCGCTTCGTCGACAACGACCGCGCAGACGCGGACCGTTCGCCGGAGCGGCGCCGAGAGCGCATCGCCCTCACACATGGGTGAATCTCCTTGATTGCCTTGAGGCGGCTACGGGGTTGCTGCCCCACCCCTGCCGGGATCCCGTCACGCACGTGGTTCCATCCGGCAGGGGCGAGCCTTCTCCGCTCGCCGACTAGAGCGGTCGTTCTACGCCTGGGCTTTCATAGCCAGGGCGACAGGGAAGACGATCACCAGCACCAGAAACAGAAGAGCGGCCACACCGCCCGCGGCCCCGCTCTTGGGAGTCATCACACGCCCCACTGGCTGAGAGGTGTGGAGGCATCAGAGCTGGGGGCCTTCAAGGTGGCGGCCAGGCGGAGGTCCTTCGGATCGGCGTCCCACTCCATCCCGCCCTTGAGCGGACGGAGTTGAACGTACGGGCCCTCGAAACCCATCACCTCGCCGACGCACTTCCTCTTCGAGTCGAAGACGATCTCGCGCAACTCGGGCTTCACAGCAGCCTCCCGAGCGCGGCCTCGGCTGCCCGTAAGGCGGGCGGGGCGGGTTGGGCGCAGGGCCCCGGGGGACCCAGGGCGGAGCCAGCCCCCAGACGCCCACCGCCTCGACGAACGCCGTCAGCTCATCCACATCGTCAGCCCCCGTCCACGCTCGGGCACTGGCCCCATCAGCCATGGTCACGGCTCCATCCGCTGGTCGGTAGAGGCCTTCTCCCGTCGCCTCAACCGCCCTGTCACCTTCACCGAAGCGGGATTCGAACCTTCGAGCGACACATGCGCGAAGGGCGCGGATACTGTGGATGAGCTGATCGAGATAGGGAGGGACGACATGGACCCGTCGCGGCGCGGAGTCCTTGGCGCCGGTCTCTTCTCAGTCGCCCTGACCGTCCCCCATTGGCAAGACGTCGTCGGCCGCGCCGTGGCTCTGGAAAGCGGAGCGACGCAGAGCATCGGGACAGCCGACGTAGACATGATGGTCGCGATGACAGAGCGCATCTCCGAACTGGACGACGAGTTCGGTGGCCGCTACGCACGCCCCATGGGCTCGACCTTCCTGGTCAACGTCGTCGCCCCGGCGCTTCGCGCCGGTGGCGCCGAGCCCGCGAAGAACGCCATGCGCTCCGCCGCCGCCGACCTCTGCTACCTGATCGGCTACATGGCCGTGGACGAAGGGCTCCACGGAACCGCCCAGCGGTACTACGTCAAGGCACTGGAACTCGCGGGCGACGCGAACGATCACCTGACGTACTGCACCACGCTGCGAGGAATGAGCGTCCAAGCCGTCGGCTTGCGCCACAGCGGAGAGGCCGTCCGCCTGGCCGATGCCGCTGCGGCCGCCTCCCCTCAGGCAGGGCCCCGCATGCGCGCCTTTCTGGCCGGGCAGCAGGCTCATGCGGCAGCGCAGGCCGGTGACAGCTACCACGCCAAGAGCTTCATCAGGGAAGCCGAAGTCGCGATGGAACGAGCGGAATCACGCGGGAAGACACTCGGCTCGTACGACCCCGCGTCTCTCCACTACCACGTGAGCCAGGTCCGCTGGGAGCTGGGCGACACCGCGGGCGCCGTCGACGCGATGCTGGAGTCCGACCGAACCCGCCACAGCGTGTACCAGCGCTCCCGCGTCCACCAGCGCGGACTGTTGGCTGAACGCCAATTGCAGCTAGGCCACCTGGAAGCCGCGTGCGGCACCTGGGCGATGGCCCTGGAGGACTACCCCAAGGTCAAGTCAGGCCGGGCCGATGAGCGCATGCAGCGCATGTTCCGCCTTTTGCGCCCTTACGTGAAGAACTCCACCGCCCGGGACCTCTACGACCGCGCTCACGCTGTTGTCCCGCGACGGCTTCACGCGTAGGCCCGCGCGTCACAGCATGAGAGGAGCCCCTGACCAGGCATTACGCCAGTTCAGAGGCTCCCTCGAAAGTGGCCGACAGACGAGCCTGGCTATACGCCGGGGACAGTCACAACACGCACCGAAACCGCCTGTGACCAGGCAGAACACGAACCGGACGAGCGCCGCGTACACATTCCGTACACAGCGCCCGCCGACCGGCGCACGGTGCGTGCGCCGGTACGGCTGGGGCTCGTGAGCTGCGGATTCATGAAGGCCCACATTACGCGGAGTGCGCGTCCCGGCACTCCTCCGGTCGCGCCGAGGGACTGGAACCGGCTAGATCGGCAGGTGACGCTGAGCACCTGGCCGGCGCAGGTGCTCACCATCACCTCGGCGTCGTGCACGGTCAGCTCACCAGGCTCGCCGCGCGGCGAGCCCGCCACTCCGGGTCGGTAGCGGCTTCCGGAAGGCCGGGCGGTGCTTGGAACCCGAACAGTTCCTCGAACGTCCCCGGCGCGTTCTCCCAATCGACTTCGAGGGCGAACCCATACGTTTCCAGGGTCTCCCCGAGGGTGCCGTGCCGCATGCGCCTCTGCACGGTCCGGGGCGGCACGTTGCATGCGATCAGCACAGCGTCCATGAAGTCCCTCAGGTCCCTGAAGGTCGCCGACTCCGGCACCATGACGCCCTTGGCCCGTGCCGCCTGCTTGGCCTCATTAAACGCCCTGCTCAGGCCGTTCTCGTCTACCGGGGTCCAGTACCGGGAGAGGGTGACGAGACCGGAGTACTCCGGGTTGATGGGGGTCAGCCCGCGCCGTTCCCGCTTGCGCAACGCTGCCGCCGACAACGGAGCCCGCCAACGGGCCATGTGAGCCACGAACTTGTCCACCAAGAAGCGGCCCATGTCGAGGGTGGCGTAGCTGTGCTTGGTCTTGAGGGGGGCGGCCTTACCTCTTTGACGTTGCTCCTCCACGACGTGCTTGCCGATCCGGCATCTCATATCGGTGATGCGCACGCCTGTTGCCTCCATGCTCCGCAAACCCTGGAGCGCGCCGTACCAGACCATCAGCTCGTACCGTGGATTGATCTCCTGGGCGAGCGCCACAACGTGTTCCCACCGCAGTTCAGCCTTCTGCCGCCGCCCCTGTGAGTTCCTGAGGCCAAGGATCTGGTTCCCAGGCATGAGATGGCCGAAGTCGAGATCGTCCATCGCAGACGTCAGCATGATCGACAGTGCCTTCCTCACCGCAGACACGGAACCTTCCTCCATCCCGTCGGCCGCGAGCCCTGAGAGGAACCGTTTGTACTCAGCTCGTCGGACCTCTGTGATCGGACGATGTCCCAGTGCGGGGACAACGTACGGACGCAGCCGATAGCCATAGGTTTCCAACGTGCTGTTGCGTACACCGTGCTCCGCCAGAAACGTCTCCACGTAGTCAGCAATGAGCGGCCCCGCTTGCTTCTTCGTGTGGGGCACTGGTGCACGCCCTTCCACGACGGCCGCTCTCTGGCTGCGCTGATACTCCTTCGCGTAGGTTTTGCCGCCCGGCTCCACGCCGTTGGTCTTGGCCAGGATGTTTTTGTACCGCTGCTTGCCGTCCGCATCCCGCCACTCGGCGCGCCATCGTCTCGTGCAGCCATGCGCAGGTAGCGGCACCAGCAGCCCTTTCCCGCTGCACCCACACGGCTCCGGTGCCTCCTTCCCTTTTGCCGCGAGGTCCTTGAGGTACTTCTCCGGATCGGCGGCATGCCACCGGTCGTTGACGTCCTCACCCATGCGTGCGCTCCCCACCTCGATACTTGCGGTCGAGCGGCAGCTTCCCGGCGATCGCGTCATGGATGATCTGGACAACCTCGGTCTCGCGATAGCGCGTCCCACCCCTGCCCGACCACAGACGGATCGGCTCAGGGCCCCACCGCGTGATCTCCCAGACTGGAACACTGTTTTGTAGGGTCTTCGGCTTTACGCCAATCAACCCGCTCGTCTCAGCAGTGGTGAGAAGGCGTTCACGGTGACAGCCGCAGGAGCAGCAGACATGATCGGGCGCGCCGGATGACTGCGGGGTAGGCGTCGGCACGGATAGAGTGGCCACAGGCCCTCGTTCCTCATCTGAAGGGCCCAACCCGGGCCCGTTTTCGTAGTGGTAGACGGGCTCAGCCCGGACCCCGACAGCGCAGCCTGCAGGCCAGAGATTGCAGCTCTGGCCGTCGATGCTGGCTCGCTGTCGGGGTCTCACATCGCCCAATGACTTTCTACCGATCCGGCCCGGACGCAGCCACCGCCACTCCCCGGGGCGCGGTGCCCACACAGCAGCCGGGTCCTGTAGGCCTCCTACAAGACCAGCGAGCAGACATGCCGGCACGTGCCGACAATTTCGTGCGCTGGTCATGTGGGAGGCCCGCTGCCTTCGTGATCGGACAAGCAGCGGCCACGTTCACCCGTTTGGCCTAGCCCTGGGCGCCCCGTCCCCACCACCTCGCCCCGATGCCCGCACGCTGCCGGTGTCTACGATCAGCCGGGGCGGCGTGGCGTCGCGTCCGGACGCGTACGCTCCCCCGTCGACACCGTTCCGTCGACCCCGGAGGTCATCCCCGTTGAAGCCCACGTCTGTCCACTGCCCCCGCTGCGGAAGCGCCGATACCATGCCCGCCGACCTCACGGTGGACGCTGACATCGCGGAGCAGATGAAGTGCTGCCGCTGCGATCACGAGTTCCGCCCGGCCGCCTGCCCGTCCTGCGGCTCCTTCGCGGTCGAGGGCTCGCACGGTGTGTCCGGGGCCGCGTTTACGAGGCCGAGGGTGATGGTGCGCTGCTGGGACTGCGGCGAGGAGTTCGCCCCGCTCGCCGAGAACGAGCAGGGCCCCGCCATGTAAGTTGCTGCTCGCCTCACCGCGGCAGGTGACGCCGAGCACCTGGCCGGCGGGCGTGCTCGGCATCACCTGGCGGGGCGGCCCATGGCCCTGGAAGCCTCTCTCCTCCTCAGGTCCCGGCCGTCGCTGGGTACTGGGCTCAGCCACAGCAGGGGCCTGGCTCGCCCGGGTTCGGGTTAGCCGCTCGGGTTATCCCCGCACCCCGTACGGTGCGCGCCATGACAAGGACCTGTTGCGCTGCGTGGACCCGCGCCGCCGCGCGGCTGGAGAGAGAGCTGCTGCCCCGCCTGACCGACGCGCAGCGGCGTCAGGCCCGGATGGTCATGGGCGAGTGGCACCAGGCGGTCGTCCAGGGCGTCATCCCCCAGACCGCCTGCGCCCGACGCGACGCGTTGTTCAGCCAGGCCAACGTCAACCGCTGTCTGGCCGAGGGCGACGCCGGGGAACTGTCGAAGCGGTCGACGCGGCGGACCCACAACCACACGCCCCGTGTCCGCCGGACCATGACCCGCCGCATCCTGACCACCCTCGGCCTGGAACGCATCGTGCCGTCCGCTCCGCCCGGGGACCCGATGACCGCGCCGACCACGGCCCAGGTCCTCGCGTTCTGGGACTACGTGAAGGACCCGCAGGGCCGCAAGGGCGTCTCACGGCACGCCCGTGTTCGACTCGCTGCCATGGCCGCGATCACCATTGCCGTGCGGTGCCGTACCAGAGCCCTCGTCAGTCTCGACCTGGCCGACCTCGCCGACGACGGCGAAGTGATGCTCGTGCGTGAACCCTCCGGCCGCATGACCGCTCTGGCCGACCCCTTGCGGGGCGCCGTGGTTCGCTGGCTGGACGTCCGCGCCGAGATCGTCGGCCGTCTTAAGGGCACACCGCCCACGGCCCTGTTCGTCACCGTGCAGCACGCCCCGGAGACCGGCCGCCCCGCCGGGATGCCGCTGTCCGTGGACTCCGTGGAGCACTCGGTGCACGCGGCTCTCAAGGAGGTGAACTACCTCCGGCACGGGCGGCCCGGCTGGCAGCCACTCCACCCCACGCTGGACTGGCTGCGGCAATGCGGAACTAACCCGCACACCGTGCTAGCCGCACCATCACGGCGCACCACCGAAGATCCGGCCTGCGACGGCCGGATGGCGACCCCCTTCACGGCCGGTCGGCCGATGGTCACGGCTGGAGAGAACGCGGCGTGACGACCCGGCGGCCGGTGGTCTTGGACCCGCATGGGGATGCGTGGGCGCCGCAGCGCGGCGAGCACCGCTCACACGGGAAGTTCCTGCACTTCCGTGATGCGGGCGAGTCCCGGAGCATCAAGGCCACGGGCGAGCATTTCGGGATGTCGTACGACGCTGTCCGGCAGTTGGCGCACCGGTGGCAGTGGACGCGGCGGGCGGCGGCGTGGGACCGGCATATGGCCCGTGTCCACGACACCGAGCTGAAGATCAAGTTCGCGACGATCCGGGAGAACCTGGCGATTGGGGCCGGGACGGCGGCGCTGCGGGCGGTGGCGGCGCTGAACAGCCGGGCGGACTTGGAGGGTTCGCGGGTCTCGGATCGTGTGCGGGCGCTGGGGACGGCGTCGAAGGTGTTCATGGACACGTCGGGGGCGACGGCCGCGGACCAGGCGGCTGCGAACGAGCAGGCGGTGCCGTTGTCGGAGAGCCCGGAGTGGGCGCGGCTCCTGGAGCGGATCGTGACCGCGCTGGAAGCCCATCCGCAGGCGCTCGGGGCGGTCATGGACGCACTCGCCGAGGAGAGCGAGGCCGGGCCGGATGGGGTGGCGGCGTGAGCTTGTCGCTGACGTTGTCGCTCAGGTTGCGGGGGGATGCGTGCACGCCGATGCGGTGCGCGGGGATGCGCCCCGACGACTGGCAGAAGAGACTGCTGCGGTCACCGGGCGGGCGTCATCTGGTGACGTGTTCGCGGCAGTCGGGCAAGACCACCAGCGTGGGCTCCCTCGCGCTGTCGCGGTGCATGACCCGCCCGCGTCACGTCGCGTGCGTGGTGGCGCCGACGCTGAACCAGGCATCGGAGATGATCACCCGGGCCCGTGCCCTGTACGAGATGATCCCCGGGGCGCCGAAGCTGGTCGGCAACGCCGCGACGAAGCTCCAGTTCCACAACGGGTCACGGTTGTTGTCGCGGCCCAGCAAGCCGGACTCGATCCGGTCGCTGTCGGTCAACACCCTGATCCTGGACGAGGCCGCGTTCATCCCCGACGACGTCCACGACGCGGCCATGCCGATGGTCGCGGCGACCGGCGGCGACGTCTTCCTGTTGTCCACCCCCAACGGCACCACCGGCCGCTTCCACCAGCTGTGGGAGCACGGCGGCGGGCGGTGGGAGCGGACCCGGGTGACCTGGCAGGAGTGCGCGCGGATCAGCCGGGAGTTCATCGAGGAGGAGCGGGCGGGCAAGAGCGCGGCCCGGTTCGCCGCCGAGTACGAGTGTGAGTTCAACTCCGCGCACCAGAACCTGTTCGCCCCGGAGTGGATCAGGAAGGCCACCGAAGCCCACGACGACCAGACCGAGGCGTTCCACCGCGAGCTCGCCGCCGAGATGGCCGCCGCCGTGGAAGGGGCGGGCGTATGACGTGCGTGCTGGGCCTGGACCCCGGCCAGACCGGGGATGCCGCCGCCCTGGTCGCCCTCGCGCCCACCGGCCCGCGCCCGCACACGCGGTGGTGGCGCTGGCGCGTCATGTCCGTCTCCACCGTGCGCCACCTGCCCTACCAGGAGCTCGCGGCCCTGACGTGCCGCGTGGGCGAGGCGCTGGCCCGTACCGGCAACGGCGCCCCGCTCCTGGTCGTGGACGCCACCGGTGTCGGCCGCCCCGTGGTGGAGCTGATCCGCTCCCACACCGACCCCCCACCGGCCGGACCCGTCCTCGGGGTGACGTTCCACGGCGGGAAGCGGGTCACGGGGCAGTGGCCGGACCTGCGGGTGCCGAAGCGGGCCATGGTCGAGCACCTGGCCACAGCGCTGGAACACCGGGCCCTGACCGTGCCTCCCGGGACGCCGGGCGCGGGCCTCCTGGCCGCCGAGCTGGCCGCGTTCGTCGAACTCGGCCAGGGCCGCACCGGAGCGGCGTCCGGGCACCATGACGACACCGTGACCGCGACCGCGCATGCGCTGTGGGCCGCCGACCACATCCTGACCCCGCCCGCGGAAGGTGACGCCCAGCACCTCGCCGGCCCGGGTGCTCAACCTCACCTCACCCCCGCGAAGGCCGCCCCATGACCCCTTCAGATTCCCGGCGCCGTGGACCGTTGCGCATCGTGTGCGTCCTCCTGCTCGGCGGCGCCCGCCAACCCACCCTCGCCGCCTGGTTCGCCGACTACGGCCTCACCGGCGACCTCGTCCTCCTGGCCGACGCCCACGAATGGAAACCCGGCCCCCGCCCCAAGAAGCTCGCCGCCGACCTCACCGCCGCCGCAGCGAGCGCGACCCGCCACGGCGCCCGCCTGGACATCGTCGCCGACACCACCGGCACCTCCACCACCATGGCCCGCGCCGTCCACCAGCGTCTCCACACCACCGCCGCCGCCACCGGCGGCGCCTACCTCCAGCACCACGTCCACCGCGCCGGACACCCGGGAGGAACCCCCCGTGACGCCCTCCAGGACGCCGCCGTCCTCCGCCTCCAGGACGGCCGCCTCAAACTCGCCCAAGCCCCCCGCATGAGCCGCGCCCTGAGCAACCTGAAGATCGTCCCGCCCCGCGCCGACCGCGACGACCCCTGGCGCACCACCACCGACGAGGAACAGGCGCTCATGCCGTCCTGGGCCTGCTGGCACACCCACCGCGTCCCCGTCCACGCCCCACACCCCGGCACCCTTCCCCTGTGGGACATCCGAATCCACGCCCACGCAGACCCCCTCATCCGCAACGTGTAACCCCGCCGTACAGGAGGAGGCCCTGTGCCCCGCCCGCCGAAGCCCTCACGCGGACGTCACGCCGCACCCGCCTACTGCGGGTGCTCGCGGCGCTTCTGCGGCCTCGCCCACTGGGGCCTGGGCTGCGACGCCCCCGCCACACACCACATCCCCCACGCCCCTGCCACCCCGGCCGGGCCGACGGTGAGCCTGTGTACTCGGTGCGCGGCCCGCGTCGCCTGGTGGCGCCTCCTGCCCGACCAACGCCCGTCCGTGGAGGTGGGCGGCATCATCCTGCTGCGCAGCCAGGACGGCCAGGTGATGCCCGTCGGACAGCGCCCCACCTGCATCCCCCCGGACCACAGCCCAGCCGTCCGCCGCCCAACCCCGGCCCGCGGCAGGTGAGGTGGAGCACCCGCGCCGGCCAGGTGCTCACCATCACCTCGGGTTCTAGAACAGGGCGGGCTGCTCGGCCTCCACGACCGCCACGACGTCGGCGACGTCCGGCAGCTGCTCCTGCCAGCCGACCGCCCCCGCCAACGGCACCCGCACCATGCTGCCTTCGCACAGCACGAGGGCGCGCGGGGTCCGCTTGTGGTCGAACAGTGCGACCATGCCAAGGCCCTGGGTCGGGTGGGCGGCGTAGACGCCGTCACACACGGGGCAGATCACTCGGGGCAGAGAGGCCATGGCCTCTACGATGCCCGACCATCACCCGTTCAGCCCACCCCATCCCGGGAGGCAGCGGTTCAGCGGCGGCCGGTCAGGGGCGGGAAGAACGCGCTCATGCAGTGCCCGCAGATCACTGGCGCCCGCCGTAGCTCGCCCGGGTCGAGGTGGAAGCGGCGCGGCGGCACACACCCGCACATGGCCTCCACCAGGCCGTCCGCGCGAGCAGCATCAAGAGCGGGCGCCTCGTGGTGGGCGAGTCGGTGGCCCGCGCTGACGCCGTCACGGATCGAACGGGCCGCCGAACGCCTCGCGGACGTCTTGCGACGCTTCTCCGCGTCCCGCCGAGCGTTAGCGTCTACGACTGCGAGAAACGGCCGCACATCCGCACGGGGCAGCTCGGCGTCGTCGAGCATCGCGATGACCGGCGTGTAGCGGACGGCCGTGGCCGTCGTGATCCGGCAGTGCGTCCACCCGTCACGCACGTCCGGCGCCCCGGGACCGGCGAGGCCGAGCTCCTCGGCCAGGTCGACGAACACGCGCGTGTGGAAGCGGCAGTGCCCAGTGGTGTCGACCACGTCCCGCACCCGGGCCAGCGAGTGCGCCGCCTCGTGCAGCAGCGTTTCGACCACAGCCCGGCCGCCCTCGGCGATCCTCTCGCCCGCCACGAACACCTCGCCCAGCACCCGGCCGGAATCAGCGTCGACCTGCCACGCACCGTGCCCGAAGTGGCCGGTCTGGTGCAGTCGTTGCAGCAGGCCCCGGCCGGTGACGATCAGTGCGTCGGGGACGTCTGGGTGTTGGGCACGGATCTCGGCCCAGGCGTGTTCAAGGGCGGTGATCAGACGCGACCCCGCGCCCATGGCGACGGTCACCGGTCGGCCTCGGTCCGGTCCCGTCGGTCCCGATGGGGTCGTTCGTTGTCGCAGCGGTCGCCGGGCCGCAGCCAGTCGTTGTCGGCCCATGACAACCCGGACTCCTTCAGCCAGGCGTCCACACCCGACCAACTACGCCGCCGCTTCTTCTTCGCCGGTTTACGGGGCTCGGGGATCACTGTCCGCCACCGCCCCAGGCTGCGACGAGGTCGCGCTGACGGCGGAGGGTGCCCAGGTACTCCTCGGTCAGCTCCAGCCGCGACGTGGGGCGGGCCGCCGCCCACCACGGCTGGGTGGCAGGCGCCGTAGACGCTGTGGCGGCCCGCTGGGCGACTTCGGCCCGCAGACGGGCCCGCACGGCCTCATAGCCCGCCGCGTCCTCACGCTGCCGCACCGCTTCCCGGCTGGGTGCCGTCTGCGGCTGGCGGGCGAGCACAGCACGGGCCCGCAATGCGTCCGTACGGATCTGACGCCGTAGCTCGGCAGCCTGGCCCTGGCGGTGAAGCTGGTAGAGGGCGCAGACGGCGCGAGCATGGTCGGCCTGCCGGTGGATGCGCGCGGCAACCCGGATCGCGTGGGCGCGCCGCTGGTCCCCGTCGATGTCGCACGTGAACTCCCCCTGGACGGGCAGGGGCGGGAGTCTGTTCATGATGAACACGTTCGCACCACAGCATCCTGATATCGGTCACCCACACGCCCGGTCGACGAACTGCGCACGGAGGCGCGCGAGGTGAAGTGGAGCACCCGGGCCGGCGAGGTGCTCCACGTCACCGGCCGCGGCGCGGTCCCCGCCCGTTGCGTGCCGCGCGAGGAGGCTCATCCTTCGGACTCACCGCTCATGAACAATGTGAGGGGCACACGCAAGGCGACATCGAGAGGAGCTGCCCTATGGGTACGTCGGCGGGCCGAGAAATGTGGTTGATGAGCCCGGGACGGCCGGAGGATGGCCGATTCCCTCACTGGCGACGTGGTGATTACGTCGCCATGGGCTACAGAGAGGCTGCGGGAGAACTCCGGCCGGGCATGAGCGACGAGGAGATAGACACTCTGGTTCGCACGGGATATCCCCACAAGACGGGAGGAAAGCGCAGGGACGTCGTCAGGAAGATGCGCTGGTTCGCCGACGAGATGGCCAAGGGCGATGTGATCGTGGTCGTGGATAACGACATGATCCACTTCGCCGTCGTCACAGGGGAGTTGCGGACATGTGCAACCGAGGAACAAGCGGGAGACGACTACCGGCGTCGCCGGGACGTGCAGTGGATCGCCTCGACCGCCCCACCTGCCGACCTGGCCACACTCATGAAGCGTCGCAAGCCTACGATCGCGCGGGTCAAGACCGAGCGGGACCGCTTGGAAAGGCTTCTGGTGGGCCCGACGGCCCCACAGACGGACTACGCTCGCCGCTGCCGCGAACTGGAGACCAGACGGGGAACTGGCTTCGTTCCCAAGCGCGTCGAGCGTACCGTCCTGGAATACGACCGCGACCCCGAAGCGCGCGCCCTCGTCATCGAGCGCTCCGGCGGCCGGTGTGAGAACCCTGAATGCGAGCACCCCGAGTTCAGCCACAAGACAGACACAGGTGACCCCGTCCTTGAAGTCGACCACGTCCATGACTTGGCCCTCGGCGGGCCCGACCACCCCATGAACATGATCGCGGTCTGCCCGAACTGCCACGCCATCAAGACCGTTGGCGCGGACCGCGACAGGCTGCGCGAGGTCTTCCGCCTGACTGCCACTGAACTCCACGCGGCCGCGAAGACCAGCGTCCGGCCACATTGACAGGTCGGCCCTGAAGTCAGGCTCCCTCAGCAGCTCCCAACGAAGAGGCCGGGGCCCGGATGGTCCGGGCCCCGGCAGTATCGGGACAGGGGCGGCTAGTGGTTGCCGTCGATCAGCTCACGCTGAGCGGCGGCAACCTCCATGCGGGCCGCGTCGACCGCGTACACCGTGAACCCGTACCGCTGCGTCGCGGCAGTCCGATCCGTGACGAACTGCCAGGTCAGCGACTCCAACTGCAAGGCCAGCCAGTCAAGCGCTTCGAGATCGGCGAGCATGGTCGACTCGTACGAGCGGCGGTCCCAGCCGGTGTCGACGCGGCGGGCGGACATGAACGCGCCGTGCGGTGCGCGGGCGTCGGTCGTCGCGTATGCCGCCAGGTGATCGGCCACGCTAGCGGGCAGTGTGACCACGGTGGTGGCCCGTTCGCGCAGCCACGAGGCGGCCGCCGGGAGCGCGGTGATCGTGGTGGTGCCGCCATCGGCCGGGGGCGCGTCCCACAGGGCCCGCAACACCGGCGTGGGCAGCGGCTCGGACTCCAGGAGCCGCACGGCCAGCGCGGACGGCAACCGCACCTCCACCGGCCCGGCGTCGTCCAGAACCGGGGCAGGGGCCCCCGCCCCCGCCGACATGGCGGGGGCGGGGGTCATCAGGGTCATGCCGCGACCGCCAGACGCGCGGCAGCCGCCCGGTAGTCGGCCCGGCGGGGCTTGTACGCCTCGGCCATGAGCGCCACCTCGTCGCGGCTGTAGCGGTAGACGGTCACCGCCCGGCGCACGCGCCCCGAGGTGGAGCGGCGTATGCGGGCGGCCGTTCCCTGGATACCGAGACGGCGGGCGGCGGTCCGCAGACCCGAGGCACAGCCCGAGGCCGCCGAGCGCTCCAGACCGGCGGCGATGGCGTGGGTGGCCAGGGAACGCGGGCCGGTGGCGACGCGGCGGGCGGCGCGGGGGATGTCGCGGCGGGCGCGGGCGGCGGCCTGGTGGGCGCGGACACGGTCGCGCAGGGCCGTGGTCAGGGCACGGCGGCGGGCTCGGCGCTGGGCGCGGGTGAGTGCCATACTGGGCAGCTCCAACTTTCGTGGTTGGTGTTGAGGCGGGCCCGATAGCTGTCCAGGCGGAGGGCCCGCCTCGTCGTTGTTCGACACCCCCAACGATGCCGAGCTGGGCACCCACAAAGCACTCCAGAGGCAGGTGCTCCGCACCACCTCACCTTCACCCTGACCAGCGGAACCAACGGCTGATGCCTGGCTTCGAGGGCACCGGGGCTCGCCAAGCTCCGTCTACGGCGAGAAGGGCAACGCGTCACCGGCCGGGGTCAGTCCGTCGGCCACCCACTTGTCGACCCAGAGATTCCGGCGCGGTGACGTTGAGCACGGCCGCCGGCCAGGTGCTCAACGTCACCTACCGCGGAGCGGGGGCCGCTTCGATATGCCCAACAATCCGCGACCGTCGCGGAAACGAAGCGGCCCCCACCGCGCACCGAGTGCGCGCCTCGCCAGTATGGAGCGGGGCGTGCCCAGCCCAGAGCCGACGCAGTCAACCAACCGTGCCCTTGGGAGCTGCCGATACCGCAGTTCAGCCTCCAAGTGGTCCTGCTTGCACGGTACGGTCCACCCTCCACGCGGGAAACGGCTCCCCGGTTGCCGCTCGCACGAAGGCAGGCTGCAATGCTCGTCGCTCAGAGCTGGGTTAGTACCGTCACCACTACCGTGCCCGTGGCCGCCTTGACCACGGTCCTCCTCGGCTTCGCCCTGGCCCACTGGCTCGCCCGCCGCCAGGAGTTCGGCAAATCACGCGCAGCGGCCGAGATCGCTCTGCGAGCGCGATTCCTCACGTTCCGGGCTGACTTCGAATACGCCCACGCACGCCTCCAGGCAACAAGCACCTACACACCAATCAGAGATGAAGCGATCTTCGACTTCCTCACCACGGCCATCGAGCACGGATACGCCCTTTCCGGGAGGCAGCAGCGTCAGCTCCGCTCAGCATTGGTAGATCTCTGCGGTGAGGACCGCGTATCCCTCGCCGAGGACGTCGGCCTTGCCGTCCGTGCGGAGGCCCCCGACGGCGCCACTCCCAACGCGATCTTCGCGTCCTTCATCCAGCTGCACTGGATCACCGCCCATCGCAAGCGGGCCCAGTCCGAAGGCGCTACCGATGGACT
The DNA here is from genome assembly GCF_056435225.1 of Streptomyces sp. NPDC043996. Lineage (NCBI taxonomy): Bacteria > Bacillati > Actinomycetota > Actinomycetes > Kitasatosporales > Streptomycetaceae > Streptomyces > Streptomyces sp. NPDC043996. Next base: position 148,026 of record NZ_JBWKEY010000013.1, read on the forward strand.
GCTGGACGAACTCGGCAGGGCGCAGGTACCTCACGAGGTGCACCCCAGGGCGGTCGCGGCCTTGGACCGGCTTCTCGCCACCGTCGGCGGCCGCATGGGACTCAGTGGTCGCGAGACTGAGCGACGCGGTCGGGCCCGGCTGCTCAAGGGTCGTCGGGCCCTCTAGCCTCGGGCTGCCCAAGAAGCGATCAGCTCGGGTGACGGCGACCGCGTTCTCAGAATTGACCAAATGAGAAGTCGTCGCGGTGGGCATGCACGATGTCCGAGTTGACCACCTCTCATGTTCTCGATTGCATTCTCTTAATGCTTTCTTGAAACATCGTCATGCGTGTAGCTTTTGATGCATGATCGACGAGTTCGACGCCCCGGCCGCCATCGAGCGCCACCCCTGCCCGATGTGCGACGTCCCAGCCGGGTCGGCCTGCCGTACGGGCGGTGGGAAGACCGCGAAGAAGTACCACACCCGCCGCCTCCAGCTCGTTCCCCGCGTCGCCGAGGAGCTGGAGGTACTGACCCCCGAGGACCGCAACCCGGGCAAGCGGTGGGCCCTCGGCCCGGATCCGGCCGAGCCCGGCCCGGCAGAACCGGACGGCCTGGACGAGGGGATCAAGACGATCCGGATCGGATACGCCCGCTGCTCCACCGCCACCCAGGAACTCCAGTCGCAGCTGGACGCCCTGGAGCCGGTGTGCTTCGAGGTGTTCCGCGAGAAGGTGTCCACCCGCGTCAAGGTGTGGCCCGAGTTCGAGAAGGCCGCCGCGATGGCCCGCCGCTTCAAGGAGCTGCACCCCAGCGTCCAGGTGGTCCTGGTCGTCCACGAGTTCCGGCGCCTGGGGCGCGGTGCCGAACTGCTGGCCACAGTGGAGGAGCTACGCAAGGCGGACATCGCCCTGGAGTTCCTGACCGGCCCCATCACCGGCCTTTACGACCCGGGCGACCGCCACGGCCAAGGCGCGATCCTCTTCGGCGTCCTCGCAGCCCTCTCCGGCGCGGAGCGCACCTACATCCGCGAGAAGACCCTCGAAGGCCAGGAGTCGGCCCGCAAGCGCGGCCGGACCGGCGGCCGCCCGCCATCGCTGGACGCCGACCAGATTGAATACGCCCTCGCGCTGCGCGCGAAGGGCACCCCGATGAAGGAGATCCGGCAGAAGATCGTCATCACCAAGGGCAAGCGCAAGGGGCGCAATCCGAGCTTGCCGACCCTCTACAGGGTCCTTGCCGAAGTCGAGGAGCCCGCAACCACGACTGCCTGACCCGGACTGGGCTCGCGCCGAAGTGTTCGCGAGTTTCGACAGCATCGCCTGATGCGCAACAGTCCACGATTCCATGAATTCAGGATATGCTGTATCCTTGTGGGGTGCTGACTGTTGCCTCCGACGTTGAGGTGCTGGCCCGGTTCGGCCGCGCGCTCGCCGACCCGATCCGCTGCCGCATCCTGCTCGCCCTGCGTGATGCCCCCGCCTACCCGGCCGACCTCGCCGACGCCCTCGCTGTCTCGCGGACCCGGCTGTCGAACCACCTTGCGTGCCTGCGTGACTGCGGGCTGGTCGTCACCGTCCCTGACGGCCGCCGCACCCGCTACGAGCTTGCCGACGAGCGCCTCGGCCACGCCCTGGACGACCTGCGCACCGCCGTGGTGGCCGTCGAGACCGATCGCACCTGCCCGGACGCCGAGACGAAGGGCTGCTGCTGACCATGACCGCCGAGATACCGATATCCCTGGGGCCCTCCCCGGCACGCCGTGACGCCCTCACCCGCCGCATACGCTTCCTCGTCGCAGCCACGATCACCTACAACGTCATCGAGGCGATCGTGGCCCTCACCGTCGGCACGCTGGCCTCCTCCACTGCCCTGATCGGCTTCGGCCTCGACTCGATCATCGAGGTCTCCTCCGCCGCCGCGGTCGCCTGGCAGTTCTCCGCGTCCGACCACGCCGTCCGCGAAGCCCGCGAGCAGCGCACCCTGCGGATCATCGCGGTCTCCTTCTTCGCCCTGGCCGCCTACGTCACTGTCGACGCCGTCCGCGCACTGGCCGGAACCGGTGAGGCCGAGAGCTCCGTTCCCGGCATCGTGCTGGCCGCGCTGTCGCTGGCGGTCATGCCGTTCCTGTCCGCCGCCCAGCGCAAGGCCGGGCGCGCACTCGGCTCCGCCTCAGCGGTCGCCGACTCCAAGCAGACTCTTCTGTGCACGTACCTGTCCGCCGTGCTGCTGGTGGGCCTCACCCTCAACGCCACCCTCGGCTGGTCCTGGGCCGACCCCATCGCCGCCCTCGCCATCGCCGCCATCGCCGTCAAGGAAGGCCGCGACGCCTGGCAAGGCAAGGGCTGCTGCACGCCTTCCACCCCCGGCGCGGTCCCCTCTACCAGTGCCAAGCCAGACGCGTGCGGCAACTGCCCGCCAGGATGCGACTGCTGCAAGTAGACCAACCGCTGGAGTCGAGGCCCCGGTACCCACCGGGGCCCTCTCCCGCGTTCAGCACCAAGCGGAGGAACGACCTTCGCGCCTGCGAGCGGGCGGGCCTCAGGTGCCTCCCATTCTCGTGAACATCGACCCCGGGCGAATCAAGCCACCTCCCAAGCTGCTGAACAAGTGCTGACCGAAGTCGTGAACAAAGCCACTCATCAGGACTCCGACTGTGAGTAGTTGAGGTACAGAAAGTGTCGGCGAGATTGATCTTGCTCGGCTAGCACACTGCCCGATGATGCTGCTGGGGTTCGGTGATACCTGCCGCTGGGGTGTCCAGGGCGACTACGGTTTCGGCCGTGCCGGTGGAGTTTCTGACTGATCACATCCTCCGTCGCTGCCGAAGCCCGCCAGCAGCAGGTCTGTGGCGGGCATCCCGGGCCACTGCACGGAGAGACTGTGGAAGGCTCATGAGGAGGTGATATCGAGATGCGGTCTCGCCGCATCTGCGAACGCACCCTGCGCCTGCCTCACTGCGCTGAGATCTGTGTTCCAGTCGAATTGGGGAAGGCCAGCGTTCCTTACCCATCCTTCAGCGCACATGGACAGATTCACACACGCACGCTCCACTGTGTGCGCTGCGTTGGCCACTTCTGGCGGACCGTATAGCTCGATCACTGCCAACGTGTCTCGCATACGTCTCAAGGTCTCGTTGATCTCGGCTTCCATGCGAGACCTATTCCGCCGGTAGCGGCGGCGTCGCCGAACGCCGCCATACTCGGCAGCCCACTCCCTCTCGAAGTTGAGATGGGAGGTCTGGTCCCTCAACTCCAGCGTCAGGGCTAGGAACGCGGAGCAGGCCGCCCCTCTCCCTCCACGCACCCACTGCATGTGAGCGGTGTCCGCCTGATGCTTGGCCGCCGCCCGGGAGGCATCAGCTTGGGCTCGGGCGCTGCGAGCTTGTGCAAGTGCTCCAGCGAAGCCGAAGGCACCGCCGATCGCTGCGCCAGCCAACGCGGATAGGACTTCATTCATGTTGAACGATGTTGCCGCACGGCAAAGGCATCGGGGCAAGGTTCGCCAAGGAGAAACCACGGCAGGTGATGGTGAGCACCTGGCCGGCGTGCGTGCTCGGCGTCACCTCGTCAGCACTCGGGCAGGACGGCGGACATCCGCATGCACGCCGGGTCGGCCTCGAAGCCGAGGGCCCGGTAGAGACCGGCGGAGTCGCCCTTGGCGTACACCTCGAACAGAGTGCAGCCCCGGTCGCGGAACCAGTCGACCAGGGCTGACGTGACAGCCGTGCCGTACCCGCGCCGCCGGTAGGCGGGCTCGGTGGCCACCACGTGGACCCGCCCGGCCAGCCCCTTCGGGTAGCGGGGGCCGGGCAAGACCCGGTAGGCCATACCGAGAGCCGAGGAGACCAGGCCTCGGCCGTCGGGGTCGTCGAGGACGAACGCGGCGAACAGCGGGTCGTTGACCAGCCGCTCGCGCAGGTCCTTGACCAGGGTCGCTGTCCAACGAGCATCCACCGGACTCGACAGGAGGAGGGTGCTGGGCATGCGGACCAATTCCGCTGCGTCGTCGGCGGTGGCCCGGCGAGGCACGGATGTCAGCACAGAGTCTCCCGGTTGTAGGCGGCGTCAGACGATGGGGCCGGGGCTTCCCGGTGGGTGGGGGACGGCCATCCATGTCCACGGGCGAGGGCCGTTCCGCCCGCGCAGGCACGCGACGCGGTGGCGGGCCTCGTCGGCGGTGTGGGGGTGGTCGATGGCGGTCTGGATGGCGAAGGTGGTCATGCGGAGTTCGCGGATGCCGCGCATCACCCCGAAGCCCTCGTACTCCGTCACGTCGTATCCGCCGTACGCGGTCACGAACCCGTCGTATTCGGCTCGGCTGACGGTGGCGGTGGTGGTGACCTTCACGGCCGTAGACGTCAGATCCCACTCCGGAGGTCCGATTGCGCCCGAGTCGAGGTCGAGGAGGAATGCCTGCCCGTCGAGAGTGAGGGCGACGTTCCCGGCCCAGGCATCCCCGTGCAGTGGGGCGTGGGCGAGACCGTCGTCCAGGGCGTGCCAGGCGTCGGCGAGCTCGTCGGCGTACGTGAGCAGCCATGTCATGTCGGCGTCGGTGGTGACGCCGGAGTCCCGCACGGCTTCGAGGCGGGCTCGGGCCTTGGCGGCGGGGTCAGACAGGGGAGGCAGATGGGCGGGGGCAGGCAGGCGGTGGAGCTGGCGCAGAAGGCGGGCGACGTCCTCGTGGCGGCCGTGGGTGTGGTCGGGGAGCTGGTGCCAGAACGTTGCGGCACGGTTTCCGGGTAGGTCCACAGCTGCGGACCGGGCGGGCCGGACGGCGGGGACGTCGTGGTCGGCGAGCCATTGGGCGGTGAGGAGTTCGCGATGGGCAGCGGCACGGCGTCCGGGGCGGGTGACACGGACGATGATGCGGCCGGGTATGGACCAGATGGCGTTGTCGGCAATCCGAACCGGCTGGGCTCCTGCCGGGTCCAGACCGGCGCTGCGGCAGGCGTCCATGACGAGCGGCCGTGTGTCCTGCGCCGCCGCATTGCTGGTGACTGTCACGGAGTGGTCCCCCTGCAGATGGTGCGGGTGATGCGGTCGCGTAACTGCTTTGCCTCGGCCACCACGCCGTGACCTTGGACGGTGCTGCGGGCGAGTTCTATCAGGCCCTGATCGGCACGGCCAGAGCGGATGCGGGTGGACTCCTCCAAGGCGATAGTCCCGATCTGCGCGGCTTCGTAGGGGTCACCGGTGGCCATGGTGAGCGTCGCCAGCTTCGTGCGGGAGAACACCCGGGAGCGGACGTAGGCGTCCGAGTGCTGGACGGTGGCTGCGGTGAGCCGATCCGTGGCGGCCTGGACGTGGTGCCGGTTGCGGGTGGTCATGGCGAGGTCGAACAGGGCATGGCCAATGTCGCCTTGGTGCTGGGCGTAGTCGTAGTACGCCATCCACGGCGGGTCGTCGGCCGGGCGGGTCCGGCTGAACGCGTCGTCGGCTTCCCCCACGGCGGTGAGGGTGGCTTTGACGTTCCCGGCCTTGGCGTGGGCACGGGCGCGGGCGATGGTCAGCATGGCGTGCTCGGTGGGGGTGAGCCGTTCAGAGCGGACCATGCCGAGTTCGGTGTGGGTCAGGGCGGCATTGGGGTCGTTCAGCCACGCGGCGTGGCGGGCGCGCCAGCTGTAGATCTTCCCGCGTAGATGCCATTCGCCGACCTCCTCAGCGCATGCGGCGGCGAAGGCGAACGCGTGGCGGGCGTCGTCGTGGGCGAAGGCATCGAAGCAGGTGGCGCCGGTGACCATGCCTAAGTGCGCGACGGCCGCGAAAAGTTGAGGGCGCAGGGCCCCAGGGCAGGGCAGGGCGAGCAGCTGGGCGGCCCAGGCGAGCTGTGCGGTGCCGGTCTGGCGGACCAGCCCACCGCCGCCGTGCTGGTTGTGCCACGACGACAGGCTCAGCGCCGCCTGCTGGACCTCGTCCACGTCCCCGGGCCTTACCTCGCCGGGCAGTTGGGGAACGGAAAGGCTGGCCAGGTGGGCGAGCGGAGACGGCACGGTGACGCCGCAGTCCACGACAGGGACCGGGGACGGGACTACGGGAGCGGACGGCGCCTGTGGTTCCTGGGCGGCGGTCGGGTCGAGGTCCAGGACGCTGGCGATGTACGGCCACCAGTACTCGGGGCCACGGGCACCGGTGAGCCAGCGGCGGGCGTTGGCGCGGTGGACGCGTCCAGGGTTTCCGCACTCGGCGACGCCGACGGCTCGGGCGAGGTCGCTGGGACCCCACCCCTTCGCTTCGCACGCCCGGCGGATCAGCTCCGCTACGGGCTGGTTCCTGGCCACCTCATCACCCCCTGGTCCTGGACTACGCGGGACTCCACGGGACTCCATCCTGGCCCCTCCCCACGGGCCGTACCCGGTCGTTCACTGAACATCCCCCGCCCGATCTTCGGAACCGTGAAGGGAGCCGACCATGGCCCGCACGAAGCACTCCCCGCGGACTGTGCTCCCGAGCACACGCGCCGGCCAGGTGCTCAGGATCACCTCAGACGTCGCCCTGCCCGTGAGGGGCGGCGCGGTCGGCCCGCTGGCACCAGCGGGCCGACCTGATCGCCGGGCCCGCCGGTCAGGCCGCCATCTCCATGCGCATCTGGTCCAGGGCATGGGCGGCGGCGTCACGGACGTCGGGCAGGCGGTGGGCGGCGGTGCGGATGATGCGCTGCAACTGGTGCGGGAGGCGTTGGCGTACGGCCTCGTTGAGCGCGGCGGTGAGGGTGTCGGCGGCGCCCGCCTGGTCGTCGCCGACGAGCCGTACGTGGGCGCTGGTGATCTGGGCGATCACGGCCCACTGGGCGCCAACTCCGATAGCGCCTGGGGCGTGGTCCACGAGTTCTATGGCGGCGCGAAGGCGGCCGGTGTCCACCAGGCCGCGCAGGCGGATCTCGTGCAGGGAGAACTCGTTGAACAGCGTGGTGTGTTCGGCGTGGTCCAAGAGCTGGTCGGCTTCGCGCATGACGGTGTCGAAGAGCGGCCCGTGGTGGAGTGCTCCGGCCGCTCGGGCGAGCAGGGGCAGCACGGCGGCCCGCGCCTCGGCGTTGGGGGCGAGGGCGGCGGCGTGCTGGAGGCGGTGGACGGCGGCGCCGGTCAGGCGGGCCTTGCGCAACTCGTTGCCGTGCATGCGCAGCACATTGGAGGTGAAGACGGGGTCGTCGAAGAACGTGGCGATCTGGAGGCTCTTGGCGGTCCAGCGGGCGGCGGTGGGCAGGCGTTCTTCGGGCAGGACGTTGCCCAGGGCGACGCCGAGACCGACGCGGGCGCGGGCCAGCAGGCGCAGGACCTCGCGTTCGCTGTGGCCGTCCTCGAGGCGGGCCTCCAGGCGGGCGACGAGCGGCCACAGTTCAGCGACGGCTTCGGAGGCATGGCCGGACTGGCGGGCGATCTCGGCAAGGCGGACAGTGGAGGCGCCGAACTGGACCATGGCGCGGTGGTCGGTGTCGGCCGGGTCGGTGACGCCGAGGACGTGCGGGGGCAGGCTGAGGCGTTCGGCGACGTGGCGGCGCGCGTCGGCGTCGTTCAGGGGGCGTTTGCCCAGTTCGATCGCCGAGATGGTCGTCTTGTCGTAGCCGAGGTGGGCGCCCAGTTCGGTCTGGTTGATGCCGTGCACGCTGCGGTGGAAGCGCAGGACGGCGCCCAGGTCGCGGCTGTTGAGGACGGCCTTGGCCTGGGGGGTGGCCCAGTGCCACAGGGCATGCTGAGCCGAGGGGCGCCGTACCAGCTCGCCGCCGGTCATGTCCGCTTACCCCTGGCGCCGGTACCAGGCGGCGATGGACTGCTTGTAGCCGTCGGGCATCGTCAGGCCGGGGACCTCGTCGGCGGTGAACAGGCCGATTTCCTTGTGCTCGTGGCTCAGGGCCGGTTCGGCGTCGGGGGTCAGGACGGTGCAGCCGTAGGTGATGATCACGACGCGGCGTTCGGGCAGGGTCTCGGGGAGCGGCTGGTAGATCCACACGTCCAGCAGCGGCCCGGCCTTCACGCTCCAGCCGGACTCTTCGCTGATCTCCCGCGCCACCGTCACCTCAGGCGTCGGGTCGTCCGGTTCCAGGCGGCCGCCGGGCAGCTCCCACTCCTCGCGCTCGTTCTTCAGCAGCAGCACCCGGCCGCGTGCGTCCAGGGCGACGCCCTTGACGGAGACGGGCCAGGTGGGGGGCGTGTACGCCATCGCAATCCTTCACGGTCGCGGCCGGTCGCGGGTGTTCGGAACGTAGCACGCCGCTTTCAACTCGCCGCCGGTATGAGCGAATTGCCCGAGTCGACAATCTGTCGCTTTACCGCCCGGCCGATCACTCCGAAGAGTTGTCACACCACCTCTGACGCGAAGGAGCTTTGCGATGGGCTCTGCACCCCCGCCGCCCGGTGACGTGTTCGCCCGCCACCGCGTCGACCCCCACCAGGGCGGCGCCGTTGCGCGCATCGCCCAGCGCCTGCGTACCAGCGGCCTGGTCACCTTCACCGGCATCACCTCGCGCACCGACGTCCTGAAGCTCGCCCACCGTGTCATGACCATCACCGAGCACCGTGACTCCGACTCCGACGGGCTGACCACGCTGCGCGACACCCGCCACCACGCCCACCGGGCCGGGTTCGCCGGGTTCGGCAACGGCTCCCTGGACCCGCACACCGAACGCTCCGGCGTCCCGTGCCCACCGAGGCTGATGATGCTGGTGTGCGGGCAGGCGGCCACCACGGGCGGCCAGTGCGTGCTGGTGGACGGCCGGGCCGTGCACGCCGACCTCACCACTGCCTCGCATGAAGCCGTCACCGCGTTCACCCAGCCGCGCAGCGCCTACTTCGGCGCCGGAGACGGTCACCCCACCCAGGTGTTCACCGCTCACCGCGACCACTGTGTCTCGGTGCGGCTGCGTCTGGACGGCCTCGCCCGGTTCAGCCCGATCGTGCAGCCCTACCTACCGCAGCTGCGGGCCGCTCTCGCCCGCCATCAGGTCCTGCTGCCGCTCGCTGCGGGCGAGGGCTATCTCCTGGACAACCGGCGCTGGCTCCACGCCCGGACCGCGTTCACCGGCGACCGTGCGTGCTGGCGCGCGCTGGGCCAGCCCCGTTTCCCCTTGGCCGACGGGTTCGCCCCTGATCCGGTCGCGGCGTCGGTGCCGGTGTTGGTGGGACCGTGATCATGACCACCCACGACAGAACTCCCGACGAGGTGACCGCGAGCACAGGCGCCGGCGAGGTGCTCCACGACACCTCCGCGGCCGAGCTGCCCGACCGGGCAGCCGTGACGCGGGACGTGGAACTCGCCCTCGCCATGGCCGAGCACCGTACGAGCGTGTGGGACCAGCGAGCGGTTCGCGACCGGCTGCGCCGCTACGTCACCGCGCTGGCCGACCCGGCCGACGCCTACGCCCACTCGCTGTCCGACGGCCGGGCGCGGGACATCGCGGTCGACACCGTGCGCCACGCCCGCGCGGTCGCCTGCGACCAGGGCTATGACCCGGTGGCCCACCTGCGGCTGCTCGCCAAGGCGGCGGACTACACCGCCCGGTACGCGGCAGCCGCCCGACGGACGGAGACGGGCCAGTGAGCGCCGCCCACGCGCGTCCTCGCACGCGCCGTTCGCGAACGCGGGGCCCTCGCGTCACCGATCCGGTGAACAGCGTCCTCGGCGTCCTCGGGGTGGCGTGCGGCATCACCGCCTCGGGCCTGCTGGCCTCGCTCATGGACGCGGAGATCAACGACCGAGCGCCGACGATCCCGTGGGTGATGCCCGACAGACCCGATGCCCCCTAAAGGAGAGATCTGGCCATGCCCGACGCCGCTCGGCGCGCATGGTCAAGCAGGGGGTCCCCGGTGGCTAGCCTCCGGGGACTCAAGCCGAGAACAAGGCCCAACCCGCCACATCTGCCGAGAAGTTGTGCAAGACGATGCACCATAGGAAGGACCCGCTCATGACCGATGCGACCGCCGACTCCGAGCAGGCCAGGAAGCTGCGCGACAAGGTCGTAGATCAGCTCGTCGAGGACGGCACGATCGTCTCGAAGGAAGTCGAGACCGTCATGCGCAAGGTCCCCCGGCACCTGTTCGCCCCGGAAGCGCCCCTGGAAGAGGCGTACAGCGCCTACAACGCTGTGGTCACCAAGCGGGATGAAGACGGGATCGCTGTGAGCTCGGTGTCGGCGCCGCAGGTCCAGGCGTTCATGCTGGAGCAGGCCGACGTCCGCTCGGGGATGCGGGTGCTGGAGGTCGGCTCCGGTGGTCTCAACGCCGCCTATCTGACCGAGATCGTCGGCGGTTCCGGCGAGGTCACCACGGTGGACATCGACCCGTTCGTGACCGAGCGGGCCAGCCGCCTGACCGCCGAGACCGGATACTCGAACGTCCGTGTCGTGCTCGCCGATGCCGTGGAGGGCGTGCCCGCGCACGCCCCCTACGACCGGATCATGATCACGGTCGGGGCGTGGGACATCCCGCCCGCGTGGATCGAGCAGCTGACCGAGGGCGGCAGCCTCGTGGTGCCCCTGCGGATCAATGGCCTGACCCGCTCCGTCAGCTTCGTGCGGGAGGGGGACCACTTGGTCAGCACCTCGACGCGGATCTGCGGGTTCGTGTCGATGCGGGGCGCCGCCGAGCACGACGACGAACTCCTGTTGGTCAACGGCACCGATGAGATTGCCCTGCGGTTCGATGACGGGCTGCCCGCAGAGCCGAGCCTGCTGGACAACGCGGTGCGCTATCCCAGGGCCGAGGTGTGGACGGGGGTGACCGTCGGCCGGGGGGTGCCGGTGGACACGTTCCAGCTGTACCTGGCCACCGTGCTGCCGGGCTTTTGCACCATGGCCGTGGACCCGGACTTGGACACCGGCCTGGTGGCCCCGCGTAACAAGCGGTTTTCGATGGCCAGTGTGGACGGGCCGAACTTCGGCTACGTCACCACGCGCCCCACCGCTGACGACCAGCGGTTGGAGTTCGGCGTGCACGCGCTGGGGCCCGACGGCCCGGACGTCGCCGAGAAGATCGCGGAGCACGTACGCACCTGGGACCGGGAACACCGAGGCGGCCCCGGCCCCCGCATCGCGGTCTACCCGGCCGGAACTCCCGACGAACTCCTTCCCGAACTTCCCGGTGGACGGGTGATCGACAAGATCCACTGCCGGGTCACGCTCTCCTGGCCCACGGCACATGCCGTTCAGGGACAGGAGTCCTCGCACGACACGACCAACCAGGGAGAGTGATCGCCCCATGCAGGACCTCCTCATAGCCCCGGACACGACGACATCCCCCGAAGCCGAGGACGACCTCGACGACTTCAGCCTCGACGTGCGCGTTGTCGTGGCGACCCGCCCGAACGCCAAGCTGAAGAACTGCCCCACGGATGACGGGTGCGGCAACACCTGCCAGAACGGCGCCAGCGCCTGCGACTCGTTCATCGGCGACCCGGCCTGACCGATCTCCAGGGGCGTGCCGGGCACCGGCCCGGCACGCCCCGGCACCCCCGTGATCTTGCTGTGGAGGCACCCTGTGGCATCGAGTTCACCCGTGAGCCACCGATACCGGGCCGGAGTACTGCTACGCGCTACCACCGACCCGGGGGCCCTGGACATCCCCGCGGACCTTGATCTGTTCGGTGACCTGGCGGGGGCGCGGGCGTGGCTGGCGGCCATGTGGCAGCGCGAGGAGGTCCGGGACACGCTGAGCGCGGCCAGCCCCGCCCTGTGCCGCCAGATCACCGCACTGGCCGGTCAGCGGGCCGAGCCGCGCCAGGTGCGCCGGACCGTTGTATCGCTTGCCTCGTATCTGCTGCGCTGGCAGGAACGCCCCACGCCGTTCGGCCTGTTCGCCGGGATAGCCCCGGCACGAATAGGCGACGCGCCGAAGGTGGTGTGGGGGCGCGAGCACCGCACCACGGTGCGGGCCGACGCGCAATGGCTCGGCGCCATCGTCGCCCGCCTTCACCAGTGCCCCCAGCTCCTGGAACGCCTGACCGTGATGGCGAGCGACGCCGGGCACGTCCGGGGCGAGCGCTATGCGGCGCCGGGCGCCCCAGAAGACGGCGGGAAGGAACTGGCGCCGGTAGAGGTGTCCGTGCGCCACACCCGCCCCGTCGCCGCCGCCCTCGACGCCGCCCGTTCCCCCATCCGGTACGGCACGCTGCGCGAACGGCTCGGGGAGCAGTTCCCGACCGCGCGGCCGGACCGGATCGACGCCATGCTCGGCGGCCTGATCGGACAGAGCATTCTGATCACCAGCCTGCGGGCTCCCATGACCTGCCTTGATGCCCTCGGGCATGTGTGCGCCACGCTCGATGCGGCCGACGCGCACACCATCCCCGCCATCGCGGACCTCGTCCGTGAACTCCACGCGGTCCACGACGAGATGACGAGCCCTGGCCGGTGGTCGGCCCGGCCCGGCCTGACGGCACGGATGACGGCGCTCAGCGACGTGGCGCCGGTGCCGCTGGTCACCGACACCGCTGTGGACTGTGACGTCCAGATCCCCGAGAAGGTCGCCGAGGAGGTGCAGGAAGCCGTCAGCGTCCTGCACCGGCTCTCGCCCCACCCCGTCGGCCATCCGGCCTGGCGGGACTATCACGGCCGGTTCAGGGCGAGGTTCGGGCCCGGCGCCGTCGTACCGCTCCTGGACCTAGTGGCCGACAGCGGACTCGGCTTCCCCAGCGGGTTCCTGGGGTCCGCGTACAAGAGCCCCGCCCGACCGCTGGGCGAGCGCGACGAGAAGGTTCTCCGTCTCGTTCAGGACGCCACGCTGGGCGGGGACGGGGAGATCGTCCTCACTGAGCAGGTGATCGCCGAGCTGGAGGAGGACGGCGTGGACGTGGTGCTCGCGCCCCGGGTGGAGGCGTCCTTCGAGATCCACGCCGAATCGGTGGAGGCCCTGGCCCATGGATCGTTCCGTCTCCTGCTCACCGGGACGCCACGGCCGGGCAGCAGCATGGCCGGACGCTTCGCCCACCTGCTCCCCGCCGAGGACCAAGCCCTGCTGTCCGACACTTACCAGGCCGCCGACCTCGACGCGGTGGCGGCGCAGATCTCGTTCACGCCGCGTCGGCGGCGCAACGAGAACATCGCCCGCACCCCCCAACTACTCCCGCACCTGATCCCCGTGGCCGAACACCGGGACCCGTCTCCGGACGTGATCGCGCTGGCAGATCTCGCCGTGACCGCCGACGCGCGGACCTTCCACCTCGTCCAGCTCTCCACCGGCAGGCGCGTCGAGCCGCGCATGGTGCACGCGCTGGAAGCGGGGGTGCAGACGCCGCCGCTCGCGCGGTTCCTCGCAGAGATCGCCACTGCCCGGTGCGTGGTGTACCAGTCCTTCGACTTCGGCGCCGCCGCCGGTCTGCCGTACCTGCCCCGGGTCCGCTACAAGCGCACCGTCCTGGCCCCGGCCCGCTGGCTGCTGAACGCGGCCGAGCTGCCCGGCCCGACCGCCACGGCGACCGCGTGGGAGGACGGCCTCGCTGCGTGGCGGGCCCGGTGGCGTGTGCCCGATCGCGTCACGGTGGCCGAGCACGAACAGCGCCTACGGCTGGACCTGGCCCACCCGGTCCACCGCCTCGTCCTGCGCACCCGCCTTACCGCCGCCCGCCACCTCGAACTACGCGAAGCGCCCACCCGGCGCGAGCTCGCGTGGATCGGACGCGCCCATGAGGTGCTGCTGCCGATGGCCCGGACCGCCCGCCAGGTGACGACCAGCACCTCGCCGGCCGCGGTGCTCCACCTCACCTCCGGCGGTCACCTTCCCGGCCGATCCACCGTCCTCGCCGTGAGGCTGAACGCCCATCCGGAGCGCTACGACGAGATCCTGACCGAGCACCTGCCCTGCTGGGCAGACGACTTCGAGGATCCGCCGCAGTGGTGGTTCAGCCGTCACCGCTCCCTGCCCCGCCCAGACGCCGACCAGCACCTTGCCCTGTACCTCCGGCTGCCCGACCCTGGCGCCTACGCCCACGCGGCCGAAGCGGTCCACGACTGGGCGGATCGGCTGCGGCGCGGGCGCCTGGTGGCCCAGATGTCTCTGGACACCTACGAGCCCCCCGCCGGGCAGTACGGCCACGGACCGGCCTTGGAGGCCGCGTACGCGGTCTTCGCCGCCGACTCGGCCGCAGCGCTCGCCCAGATCCGCATGACGGCCCAGGCCGCCGGGCTCCATGCGCCGTCCCTGACCGCATCGAGCCTGGTCGATCTGGCCGCCCGCTTCGCCCCCGCCGTCGAGGACGGCCTCGCCTGGCTGGTCGAGCACCTTCCCCGCGAGCACGGCCCGCTGGAGCGGGCCCTGCGCGACCAGGCCCTGGACCTCACCGCCCCGCACGATCCCGGGACCGCCCTGGGGGTCTTGCCCGGCGGCGGTGACGTGGCGGCAGCCTGGCAGACACGGGCCACCGCGCTGAGCGTCTACCGCGAGGCCGTGGGCGCTGAACGCGAACCGCTCGCGGTCCTGCGGCCCTTGCTCCGCCTGCACCAGGTGCGTGCCCTGGGGCTCGCGCCGGACTTGTGGCGGATCACTGAGCGTCTGGCACGGGCCTGCGCCCTGCGCCACTGCGTCAGGAGGCCAGCGTGACCGTCTCGGCACCGGCCACCGACCTTTCCGCCACGGCCGACGTCTTCGCCCGCCGCCTCGCCGTGCCCGAGCCCCCGCCGCCGGAGGAACCCTGGCGGGCCCAGTCCCTCGCCCGTGGCACGGCCGGGGGCGCCCTGCTCCACATCGAACGCGCCCACACCGGACAGGGAACGTGGCGGCAAGCGCACGCCTGGATCGCGAGCGCCGTGACCGGCGAGGTCAGCGCCGCTGACAACACCGGCCTGTTCCTCGGTGCCCCCGCCGTCGCGTTCATGCTCCATGCGGCCAGCGTCGGCGACCGGCCCCGCTACAGCGATGCCCTGGCGTCCGTGGACGGCCACGTCGGCGACCTCGCGCACCGGCGGGCCACGGCCGCGATGGACCGCATCAGGCGGGGCGAGCTGACCGTCTTCGGCGAGTACGACCTCTTCTTCGGCCTGACCGGAATCGGCGCCTACCTCCTGGGCCGCGATCCCGGCTCCAGCGCGCTGGAACGAGTCCTTGCCTACCTCGTCGCGCTCACCCGGCCCGTGACGAGCGACGGCCGGACAGTGCCCGGCTGGTGGGTTGCCCACGACCAGCACACCCGCACCTCCGCCCGGTTCCCCGGCGGGCACAGCAACCACGGCGCCGCGCACGGCATCACCGGACCGCTCCTCCTCCTGGCACAGGCCATGCGGCGCGGGATCACCGTGGACGGCCACAGCGAGGCCATCGCCACCATCGGCGCCTGGCTCGACGCCTGGCGGCAAGACAGCGAGCGGGGACCGTGGTGGCCCGAGTGCGTCACCGCGTCCGACCTGCGCACCGGACGGACCAGCCAGCCCGGCCCCGCCCGGCCGTCCTGGTGCTACGGCACCCCCGGCATCGCCCGCGCCGGGCAACTCGCCGCCATCGCCACCGGCGACCCGGCCAGGCAGCGGGCCTACGAGCACGCCCTCACCGCGTGCCTGAGCGACCAGACGCAACTGGACCGGCTCACCGATGCGGGCCTGTGCCACGGCTGGGCGGGCGTCTACCAGAGCGCATGGCATGCCGCCCGCGACGCCACCACCTCGGCCCTGCGCGAGCAACTGCCGCTTGTGGCCGCTGCGCTGGCCCGCCAGGCCCGGACCGGCATCGAGGCCCGGCCGGGCTTCCTCGAAGGCGACGCGGGCACCGCCCTGGCCATGATGACCGCCGCGCAGAACACCGCGCCGACTTCCGGATGGGACGCCTGCCTGCTGATCACCTGACCACCCCCGTCCCGCCCAGGTGCTCCACATCACCGTCCGCGGAGAGGAGATCCCCCGTGCAAGCCCCCGCCCTACCCGTTCAGATGGAGCAAGCCGTTCTCGAGGTGCTGGCCGGTCGGCCCGTGCCCGAGGCCGCCGGTCATGTCGGTGCCGAACCGGCCGAACTCGCCGAAGCCGTCGAGGTCTACCGCACCGCCGGACGTTCCGCCCTCGCTACCCAGGCCGCCCGCCAGGACTGGCACCAAGTCCACGTCCAGTTCACCGACTGGCACGCAGCCGAGCACGCCGCAGCCCAGGCGCTCCGCCCTGTCCTGCGGGAGCTGGAGAGGGCCGGGGTCATCGGGGCGTGGTGGTTCATCCGAAAAGCGCCCTGCTGGCGGCTGCGCTTCATGCCCGCCGCTGACACCGGCCACGTCCGCCAGGCCGTCGGCGACGCCCTCGACAACCTCGTGGCACAGCAAGCGATCGGCCGGTGGTGGCCGACCGTCTACGAACCCGAAGCCCTCGCGTTCGGCGGCCCGGCCGCCATGGAGTGCGCGCACCGCCTCTTCCACGCCGACAGCCGCCACGTCCTCGACTACGCCCACACGGCTCCCCCCAACGTGGGGCGTCGGGAGCTGTCGGTGCTGCTGTGCACCATCCTGTTCCGCGCCGCCGGGCAGGAGTGGTTCGAGCAGGGCGACATCTGGAACCAGGTCGCACGGATGCGCCCGCTGCCGCCGGAAGTGGCCCCCGACCGGCTCGTGGACATGAGCGAGGGACTGCGGCGGCTGATGACCGTGGACGCCGCCCCGACCGGTTCTCTCCTGACCAACGGAGGCCCGCTGACCTTCGCCGCCCCCTGGGCAGCCGCCTGCGACCAGGCGGGCCGCGAGCTGGGCGACGCCGCCCGCAGCGGCACCCTGGAACGCGGCATCCGCGACGTCCTCGCGCACCATGTGATCTTCCACTGGAACCGCTTCGGCCTCCCGGCCCGCACGCAAGCGATCCTTGCCAGAGCCGCATGCGACACCGTCCTGAACCTGCCCGCCCGCACCGGCCAGGGATAGGCGCATGGACCGGTGGGAGCTGCGGATGGAGGTCTTCGAGACCGTACGGGCCGTGCCGTACGCCACCGACGGCGCCCACACCGCGTGGGACCTGATGACCGTGGGCCGGGGTGACTGCCTGGCCAAGGGCGCCCGCCTGCGGTCGGAGCTGACCGCGCTGGGGTACCGGGCCCGGCCGGTGCGGTGGCTGTACGAGCTGCCCGAGTGGCCGGAGGAAGTCGAGCTGCTGCCGACCCGGTTCGATATCCACACGGCCACCGAAGTCCTCCTCGGCGACCGCTGGTCGCTGGTCGACGCCACCCACGACCCCGGCCTGAAGGCCGCAGGGCTCACCGTGGCGACCTGGGACGGCTTCGGCGACACCGAACCCGCCTACCCGCCTGCCGGGCCCCTGTGGCGGCCCGGCTACGGCCCCGAACCCGCTCTCCCCGCCGTGCCGACACCAGAGACCGGGCGGCGCTACCGCGAAGCGTTCAACCGCTGGCTCCGCGAGGCCAGGCAGTAAACCGCGGCAGGTGCTCTACAGCACCTCGCCGGCCCGCGTGCTCCCCGTCACCTTCGGGTGGCCGCCGCCCGAACCACCCTGTCCGCAACCGTGAGTTGGTGAAGCTAGGACCTATGGACGAGCTACCGAACGACGGACCGAAAGGCACGGCGGCCCTGATCTTCAACGATCAGGGCGAGTACCTGCTGAACCTGCGCGACAACATCCCCGGCATCTGCCACCCCGGAACATGGTCGATGATCGGCGGCAACCGCGAAGGCGACGAGACCCCAGAACAGGCCGTGGCCCGCGAACTGAAGGAGGAGACCGGCCTCGAGATCCCCTTGACCCGGCTCGGCGTCGTCCGTTGCTTCGAGCCGGACTTGCGCACCGGGCGGATCACGGTCTTCACCGGCCGCTGGAACGGCGACGCCGACGCCCTGCCAGTCAGCGAGGGCATCATGTTCCGCTGGTTCCCGGAGTCGATGATCGACCGCCTCTCCATCGCCCCGTGGGCGGCCGATGCCATCCTGCGGCACCAGGACCAGCATCGCTCACGACCGGCGAGGGCGCTGGTGAACGTGGCAGCCGGAGTTCTCATCCAGCACGAAGGCCGGGTGCTGCTCGTCCACCACGCCAAGTCCGGGTACTGGGTCATGCCCGGAGGGAAGACCGAGCCCGGTGAGACGGCGCGTCAGTGCGCCATCCGCGAAGGGGCGGAAGAGATCGGCGTGCCGGTCACCGTCGGCCGCCTGTTGGCCTTCCAACACCTGCACGGCGGCACGTACAGCACGCGCAAGATCCCCGACGACTGTCACCTGCTCGTGTTCGCCGCCACCATCGACCCCGCCGACCACGGCCGCATCCACATTCCCGAGGGGGAGTTGCTGGCCTTCGACTGGCTGGAGCCGGGCAAGGCCGCCGAACTCACCGACCACACGAACACACCGCTGCTGGCTGCCGCGCTCGCCGCCGCGAACCGTGGGGAGACGGCCTACCTCGAAGGCACCGAGATCCTGACCCCGTAGGAACCGCCCTGAACCTCAACGTCACCCCTGAGCGCAGCGACATGCCCCCCGGGCCCCACGGAGGGGACGGCCGGTTAGTCGGCACGAGCGGCGGCGTCGGGGGTGGCGGTGACGGCCATTTCGGCGCAGATCATGCTGCTGTATCGGTCGGCCTGGCCGGGGGCGAGGCGGGCGTGGAGGTATTCGCCCATGCCCACGGGGCCCAGGCCGAAATAGCGGTCAACGGCTTCGCCGAGCAGCCTGAGCGCGGTGGAAGTCTTGATGGCCCGGACGTAGGACTCGTTCTGGTCGGCGTCGAGGCGCGCGGCCAGGCGGGCGGCCCATTCGCGGTGGGGTGCGCCGGTGATGGCCTCGACGACGGCGGCCCGCATCTGCTCGGCCTGGGCGGTGGTGAGTTCGGGGTAGCGGGTGAGGTGGTGGTCCGCGAGGGCTTCGGCCTCGGCGGGGGTGACGTGGCTGTTCGGCTTCATGGCGGGTCCAACCGGCGAGGTGGGCCGGGGACTCCCGACCGTCACCCATTCAGCCGCCCACGGTGTGCTTAGGCGGCGTTCTTGGTCTTGAACGCGGGGTCGCGGGGGATGGTGCGGCCGGTTGCTGCGATGTGCGCGAGGACCGCGCCCCCGGCCGACAGGTACCAGTACTGGTCGGGATCGCCAGCGGGATCACTGTCCTTGGCCCAGACGATCATGGCGCCGGTCAGGTCAGCCTCGGGGAAGGCCCGCCATTCGTAGACGGCGAGGCCGTCGGCGTCGGCGACGCGCGTGCGGGAGGTTCCCTGCCGGGCGCCGGTGCGGAACTGGAGCTGCTGGGCGGCCAGGCGCATCGTCGGCCACGCCTCTACCGGGCCGAACTGGGCGTCGTAGCGGGGGCGGAAGCGGACGTGCACGGTCATGGCGGGTGTCCTTCGGTGCGGTTGAGGGGCGGGGCGCGGTCGGCGCGTTCCTCAACGTAGGCGGCGACGGCCCGCGTCGGCACTCGGCGGCCAAGAGCGGCCGGGCGGGCACGCATCTGGGGTGTGACCTGCGGTGTTACCGGTCATCGGAAGGGCGGCCCGGTGGGTGAGGTGACGCGGAGCACCTGGCCGGCCGCGGTGCTCCGCGTCACCTTCCGCGGTGCGGCTAGCCGGTGGCTTCCTCGACCAGGGCACACAGCCGCTCGCGCTGCTCGCTGGTCATGGGGACGGCGCCTTCGCCGTCGAAGCTGTAGATCGCGACTTTTCCGCGCCATGGCTGTACCGGGCCGCCGAGGCTGGCGATGACCTGCCGGGCGACCGGGTTTAGCGGGTACTTGTCAGGTATGACCAGGGCGACGTCGGCGCCGTACCCGCGCAGGCCGGGAGCGTCCAGGGTCGGGTACTGGATCGAGAACCCGGAGATCGCGCCGAACTCGGGGTCGATGGTGGTGTCGGCGAAACCGGGTTCTCCCTGGAGCCATTCCAGTTGGCCGCTCTCGTGCAGCAGGGCGTAGATGGGTTCAGTCAAGATCGTTGTCCTGTTCCTGTTGGTGGGCGTGGGCGCGCTGCATGTAGTCCAGGGCGGTGGCCAGGCGGAGCTTCCCTTCGTCGGTGCCGGGGTCGATCCACCAGGCGGCCTCGAGGTTCGCTTTGGCGTAGCCGAGGAGGAGGCGGTGGTGGCCGTGTGCGAGGGCTTCGGCGCCGCGCAGGATGTCGGCGATCTGCCGGAGCGCGTACGGCTCGTCGAGGGCGACGTTCAGGTGTTCGCGGACCAGGTCGCCAAGGGCCTTGGTCGTGTCGTGGACGAAGCCGTCTGTGAGCGCGTGTCGTTCGTGGTTGTGGAGGGCGGGCCGTGGCTCGGCGGGGGCTGGGGGTGTGGTGGTCATGGCGTGGTGTCCTCCTCGCCGACGGCGGTGGCTGGTCTGGCGCGGGCCCAGCGCAGGGGGTGGGGGTCGGCGCGTCCGGTGCACCGCGTCTGGGCGGGTGCTCGGCACGTGGGGCAGGCGTGGGTGCGGGCGGTGTCCCAGCGGGCTTCGGCTGCGGCGTCGATGCGTTCGCGGTGAGGGCTGTCGGTGGCCAGACGTGGTTGTCCGGGCAGATGACAGCCGGTCCCGGCGGGGGCCTGGCAGCGTGGGCACGCCACGTCGTCGGCGAAGGTCTCGGTGGCGGAGCGGCGGCGCTGGGCGCGCGCTGCCGCCCGGCGTATCTGCTCCCAGCTTGGTCCGGTGGTCACGGGGTGGGGTCCTCCTCGCGAGGGGTCGGGGTGGGGTTCTCGGTGATCGCGCGGGCCAGGGTTCGGCGGGAGATGCCGAGTCGGCGGGCGGCTTCGGCCTGGCTGATGTCCGGGTCCTGGGTACGCAGGGCATGCCAGCGGTCGGCGTGCTCGCGGCGCCGTTGACGGGCCTCGTCGGCGGTGCGCGCGTTGCGTTCGGCGAGGGCGTCGTACGGGGGGTGGGCAGGCGGGTGGGCACCCGGCGTGACCTGTGGTTTCTCGGCATGGCCACCTAGCGTTTTGTCGGCTTGTCCGGCCGGTGCGCCCACCCCGTCCGGTGACCGGCCGGGCCGAGCTGGGGCGGGGGCGGGTAGGCGGGCGGTGACGCGCGTCGGCGCCGGGCTCGCGGACGCGTACGCGGGCGCGGGCGCCTTCGAGGTCCTGCGGGTCGCGGCGGCGAGGCTCGGCACCGCTGGTTCCTCGACGAGTGGGAAGACGTCGGGGCGGGCCGGGACGCTGGCGCGTTCGATGACGTCGCCCGCTCCCGTGCCGCTCCGCGACGGGAGGGTGGTCGGCGCCAGGGCGGCGGCCGGGACGGTGGACGGTGAGCGGGCGGGCAGGGCGACGCCGTAGCGCGCGAGGGCCAGCGGGAGGCGGGCCTCGACCGGTGCCCGGCGCACGCTGCCGTGGCGGGCCTTGAGGCGTGTGACGTAGACGAGACGGTCCTGCTCGTCGGAGAGGGCCTGGCGGTAGTTGGTGCCCTCCCACAGGCGCATCCGCCGCCACAACCGAAATGTGCGGGCGGGGTCGAGGAGCCAGCGGATGGGGCGGACGCGTTCCATCGCGCGGCCGGTGGTGAGCTGAGCGAGGCGGGCCACGGCGTGGCGGGCGGCCTCGACGACGATCACGAACAGGCAGGGCAGGACGGCGTGCATGGCCACGGCCACGGGGTCGTCCCACACGCTCGGCGCCGGGTTCGCCGGGCTCGGCTCGGGCACACCGGCCGCCGCGTTGAACCACACGGTGGCCGCCGTCAGCGCCCACGCCATCTGCCGCAGCAGGGGGAAGCCGATGCGCAGCCACACCAGGAGCAAGTCCAGGGCGATCAGGACCGTGATGCCGAGGTCCACGCCGATGGGCAGCCACGCGGCGAACGCCCCGAAGCCCTTGGACTCCGCGAGCTCGCGTACGGCCGTGTAGGACCCGGCGAAGCCGACCGCACCGACCACGACGGCCCCCGTGACCGTGGCGGCCGCCAGGACGCGCAGGAAGACCACGGCCGCCCGCGTGGGCGGCGCGTCGGGTGTAGCGGGTGGGGTGTTGTGCATGGGGTGGTGCTCCCGGGAATCGCTGGCGGGGTCGTACGGATGCGGTGCCGAGGTGATATGGAGCACCGCGGCCGGCGAGGTGCTGGACCTCACCTGCCGCGGTTGGGGGTCGTGGGGTGCGGTTGTTGGTGGCCGGGCGGCCGGATCTGTGTTCCTGCTTGGAGGAGCAGGGTCCGTGCGTGGCCGGTGCCGCATCCGAGTTCGTCGGCGACCTCGGTGATCGTGTACCGGTCGTCCTCGTACAGGCGGCGGGCGCGGGCGGCGTCGTCGGCTTGGGCTCTGCGGCGTTGTTGTGCTCGCACGGCTTGGACCTGTTCGGGGGTCCGCATGACGGTGTGGGCGGCTATGAGGAGGCTGTGGGCCTTCGTCGCGCCGCAGCCGAGTTCGGCGGCGACTCGGGCGATAGAGGCGCCGTCTTCGTACAGGCGGCGGGCGCGGGCGGCATCGTCGGCTAGGGCCGCGCGGTACTTGGCCACGCGTCCGTCGTGGGCTTCCTGGTGGGTTCGCAGGGGGGTGCGGGCGGCCACGAGGAGCTTGTGGGCCTTCGTCGCGGAGCATCCGAGTTCGGCGGCGACTCGGGCGATAGAGGCGCCGTCTTCGTACAGGCGGCGGGCGCGGGCGGCGTCGCGTGCTTCGGCTTGTTCGTCGTGGCGGCGGCTGCGCCAGGTGTGCGCGCTGTGCGCGTTGGTGCGCAGGGCGGTTCCGGCTTCGATGAGGAGCGTGCGGGTCGTGGTCTTCGCGTAGCCGATCGCATTGCCGACGTCGGCGATGGACGCTCCGGCCTCGTAGAGCTGGCGGGCGCGGGCGGCGACTTCGTCGCGGTCGGGGATCGGCGACGGCGGCACGGCGTTGTCTCCTGGTCGATGGTCGGCGGGGGCGTGGCTGTAGCCCTGGGGGACCGTTGCTGTGGTGTTGGTGTGGGAGTGGTTCATCGGCGTCGTCTTCCTCCGGCGCGGGCCCAGGCCACGGACGTCGTCAGCAGGCCGCCCCACACGCCGTAGGGCTGGCGGGTGTCCATCCCGTACCGCAGGCACTGGTCGCTGACCGGGCAGCGGGCGCAGACCTCCTGGGCCTCGGCCAGTGCGATCGGGTCGGTGTCCGGGAAAAAGATCTCGGGGTCCACGGATGGGTCGTTGCAGGCGCCTTGGTGACGCCAGGCCATGCCCGGCGGGCTGCACTGGTCGGCGTCGTGGATCTCGCCAACTGGCGCGATCGAGTTGATGGTGAGCACCTCGGCGGCGCGGGCGCTCTGGCTCACCTGGGCCGGGCGCTGCTGCCGAGTCATGCGACACCGCCAGTGGAGTCCGCCCACGACGTGGTGGTCAGGCCGATCAGAAGCTCCGCGTCGGTGGCGGGGCCCGTGGCCCACGGCTGATGGCCGTGGGCCGCCGCTGCGGGCCTCGGCTCGGTGGTGTCGACATCGACGCCACCGGGGACATCGCGACGGTCGTGCGCGGCCCTGCAGGCGGCACCGGCGGCCCACCGGGCCTGACGGTCGGACAGGCGCCGGGGAGCGGGCTGACACTGACGGCGCGTCTCCTCGCGGGCAGCCCGAAACGCGGCGGTGGGGGTGCCCGGCGTGCTGGCGAGGCCGAGCTGCTGCTCGGTCTCCCACGCCTCGCGGTCATCGACCTCCCAACCCCGGGGCGGTCTTGCGGCGGTACGCCGCTGGTAGCGGGACGGCAGGGGGCATCCGGCCTCGTCGGTCCAGTGGCCCAGCCGCCATGCCGCCCAGCTCCACGGGTGCCGGACCCGCTGGGTCTGGATGTGCTGGGTCCCGTCGGGCCGGTGCTGCAGAGCGTGCTCGACATCAGCGGCCGACCATCCGGCCCCGGCGAAGCGGCGCACGAGGCGCGTGAGGCGCTCGCGGCTCATCCGGCCGAGCACCATGTGATCGGCGACGGCGAGCGCGAGCTGCGCGGCCGGGCTGCTGCCCGTCTTCGTGGTCGAGCTGGTCTCCCCACGCCGCGCCAGCGGCGCCCGACCGGCAGGCCGGTCAGACGACTGCGCACGCCGTGGACGTGGGAATACAAACCTCTCCCTACGGGAGGGGTTTGGGTCGGAACCTTCGTCCACAGGCCCTCGCTGGGAGCGGTCCCCCAGCGCCGGGTCCTCGACAACGTCATTGGAGCGCGGATCGGGCAAAATTGCAGGTCGCGCGAGGCCGGAAAGTTCGTCCACACCCTTGAGACCGAGTGCAGCGTGGACGCGGCGGGATCGGGCGGCGGCTCGCGCGGCGGCATCCCGGCCCTTGGCCAACGGCGTCCGGTCAGGCAGCTCATCGTCGAGGGCGACGGGGACAACGAGCGCGTACAGCGGCACGCGGACGCCCTCGCCGCCGATCCTGGCGTGGGCCTCACGGGACAGGCCGATCTCCAGGGTCACGAGCAGGCTCTGGCGCCGGAAGTCGCGCAGGTACTTTTCGACGGAGGCCGCCGAGATCGTCCGCCCGGCGGTCATCGTCGCCCGCTCAGCGATCTGCGCGTGCGTGGCCCGCAGTACGCACGCGTCGATGTGGGCCAGGCCGTAGAGCGCCATGAAGATCGCGCGGCGGGTGCTGAGGCCATCGGCCCGCGCCGAGGCGTAGACCAGCTCGACGGCGGCGCGGTGCTCGCCGGTGTCGGCCGCGAGGCGGAAGCGGCCCTCCCCCTCGGCGATCTTGGGCCGCAGGAGGACCCGGCCACGCTTGGCCAGGTGCCGGGCCCGGAAGTCCTCGCGCTGGTCGGCCAGGCGGGTCCCGGCGGCCGCCGTATCGGTGGGTCCGTGATCATTCGGGCTGCTCTGCGAAGACGTCGTCTGATGCGGAATGAAGATCGGCCGGAAGTCATCGCCGCCGTGAGGCTGCTTGTAGATCGGCCTAGAGGGCTGTGCCAGGCTCTGCACCGCTTGAACCGCCAAGTTGGTGAACGTGGCGGTGCTCATCCCAAGGACCTGAGAAATCGTTGGGGATGGACACCGATTGCACCTGACGGCGGGTCACTGGGCCCCTGAGGACGCCATATGCCCGGCGTCCTGAGGGGCCCGTCGCATGTCTGGGGACACGCCAGTGGACCCGCCGGGGCCGATCACGGCGGGCGGGCGCAGCGGGCAATACGCCGCGTGACGGATTCCCTCGTCCGGGTGGCTTTGGGCAGCCCCGGCGTCCGCCCCGGGGCGTGCGCGTGTACGGGCTGTCCCGTACACATCGCCATACACATCCGTGCGGGAAGCCCCGGGAAATCCCGGGAATACCGGGCGCTTCCGGGCATGAAAAAACCCGCCCGGATCAGGGAGTTTTCCCTGCTCAGAGCGGGTGCGGCAGACGAGCCGGGCTGTACGCCGGGTTCTGTACCCCGGGACCTCGCGGTCGTCGGGGTGACGGCCATCCATCTAGGGCCAGCGTTGCCGCTGGCCTCGTGCGGTCTACCCGCGGACTCGGGCGGGCAGCCCTCGAACGTCCGCGCAGAGCGCGTGTGACCGCGCTCCTCTTGACCTTGCTCCAGGTGGGGTTTACCTAGCCGCCTGAGTCACCTCAGGCGCTGGTGGTCTCTTACACCACCGTTTCACCCTTACCCGGTGCCGAAGCACCGGGCGGTTTGCTTTCTGTGGCACTGTCCCGCGGGTCACCCCGGGTGGCCGTTAGCCACCACCTTGCCCTGTGGAGCCCGGACGTTCCTCGGGGAGGTCCACAAGAACCTCCACGCGGCCGTCCGCCCGGCTCGTCTGCCGTGTCGACCATGGTACCCGCCGTGACCGGCCCCGCGGCGTCGAGGCCGCCGTGGCCAGGAAGGAGCCCGCGAGGATCAGGGTGAAGGCGGCCCAGAAGGACGGTGTGAGGTGTTCGGAGAGGAAGGCGACGCCCGCGACGGCGGCGACCGCCGGGTTGATGTACGTGAAGACGACGGCCCGGGTGGGGCCCGCCTCGTGGATGAGTTCGAGGAAGACGACGAAGGCCAGCGCCGTGCAGATCACGCCGAGGCCCGCCAGGGCCGCCAGCGTCTTGGTGTCCGGGACCTCGGCCGGCCAGGTCACCGCCGCGGCGGGGGCGTAGACCACCGCGGCGAGCGCCAGGCAGGGTGCGATCAGCTGGAGCGTGGGGACCTGCTTGAGGTGGCGGGCCACGATCAGGGGGGCCGTGGCGTAGCCGAGGGCGGTGATCATGACCTCGGTGAGCGACCAGGCGTCGCCACCCGTCAGATGCGGGACGGTGAGAACCGCGACCCCCGCGAAGCCGAGGCTCAGGCCCGTGACGCGGCGGGCGCCGAGGCGCTCGGTGTCCCCGAAGAAGCGGGCCAGGACCGCGCCGATGATCGGTACGGCGGCGATCAGCAGGCCCGCCGTGGAGCTGGACAGGTGCCGTTCGGCGTCGGTCAGGGTCCACCAGGGGCCGAGGATCTCGATGCAGGCGAAGGCGAGCATGGGGCGCCAGTGGGTCCGCAGGACGGCGGGCAGTCCGCCTTGCCGTATCGCGAAGGGCAGCAGCAGGAGCGCTCCAAGCGCGCACCGCGTGAACACGACCATCGACGGCGTCAGCTCGCTGTCGACCGCCACTTTGATCATCAAGTACGGGATGCCCCACAGGACACCCATGAGAGAGAAGAGAAACCAGCCTCGTGCCGTCATGGCCGCAGTGTGGGTGGCGGCGGGCCACGGTGTCTTGAACGTCGTTGCGCGTGACCGTGACGACGCCGGGCGCTCACGCGTACACGCTGGTGCGGTACGCCGCCGGGGTCACCCCGAGCACCCGGCGGAACCAGCGCGTCAGGTGCGCCTGGTCGGCGAAGCCCACCAGGGACGCGACCTCCGCGGGGCGCAGACCCGACTCCAGGAGCCCGCGGGCGCGCGCGACCCGGTGCTGGGCCAGCCAGGCGTACGGGGGCATGCCCATCGTCGTACGGAACGCGCGCAGCAGCTGGTAGCGGGACAGGCCCGCGTCGGCGGCCAGTTGGGCGAGGGTGGGCGGGGTGCTGAGGTCGTCGGCCAGGCGGTCGCGTACGGCCAGGGCGGTGGCGGTAGCGGCGGCGGTGGTCGCGCCGGGGGCCGGGGCGCGCTCCGGGCGCGGGCTGCCGTGGCGGCGGGCCAGGGTGCCGAACAGCCAGCTGAGGCGGGACTCGGCGGCGAGCGGCGCCAGGGGGTCGGTGGGCGCATCGCCGCTCAGTTCGGTGTGCGCCGCGCGCAGGGCCGCCGCCAGTTCCGGGTCGTCCACCACCGCGTCCTTGAAGTGCGGCGGGCCGCCGGTGGCGTCGGCCAGCAGGTGGGCGGCGGGGTACATCGCCCGGTAGGCGTAGCCGCCGCCGAGGCCTGGGCGGCCGGTGTGCGTTTCGCCGGGGGCGAGGACGACGACGGCGCCGGGGCCGATGTCCAGGCGGCCGCCCCGGTAGTCGATGATCTCGGTGCCCGCGAGGCAGACGCCGACGGTGAACTCCTCGTGGGCGTGGGGGGCGTAGCGGTGTCGGTCGAAGCGGGCCGTGAGGAGGTCCAGGGTTTCGTCGCCCAGGGGGGCGCGGGTCCAGGTCGCGCGCTCGGCGGGGCCGCGTTCGCCGCCGCTGGGTGTCTGTTCTGTGCCGCCCATCCCCCGTTGCCCCCTCCGCGGTCGCGCGCGTCTTGGCTGAAGTGTGCCTTGCCGTCTGCGGGTGCGTCTGGCCCTCGCGGGGCGCCCCAGGCCCGCCCCTTCCCGATCCGGGTGCTGCCGCCCCCGTTCCCCCGCTCACAGCAATTGGCGCTTCGCGCCTCGTCCTCAAACGCCGGACGGGCTGAATCTTCGCGCTGGCGCGCTTGTCCTCAAACGCCGGACGGGCTGAATCTTCGCGCTGGCGCGCTTGTCCTCAAGCGCCGGACGGGCTAGAACCGGCTTGACCTTGTCGTAGCGGCAACGTTTCTACTGGTGGCATGCGGATCGGAGAGATTGCCGACGCCGTCGGTCTGACCACGCGGGCCATTCGGCACTATCACCACCTCGGCCTGCTGCCGGAGCCCGTGCGGCTGCCCAACGGCTACCGTTCCTACGGCCTTCGTGAGGCCATCGCGCTGGCGCGGATCAAGCGGCTCACCGAGCTCGGGCTCGGGCTCGACGAGGTGCGGGACGTGCTCGCGGACGACGCCGGGCGCGAGCTGACCGACGTGCTCGCCGAGCTCGACGACGACCTGGCGCGGCAGGAGGCCGCCATCGGGGAGCGCCGGGCGCGCCTCGCCGAGCTGCTGCGGATGTCCCAGGAGGGGCTGCTGCCCGGTGACGGGCCGGTCTCGCCGGGGCTCGCCGAGCTGTTCGCGCGGCTGCGGCCGACCGCTTCGGCCAGCGCCGCCAAGGATCTCGAACACCTGGCCCTGTTCGACGCGGTCGCCGGGCCGGGGTCGCGCGACCGCGTCTACCGGGTGCTGCGGCGGCTCGCCGACGACCCCGAACTCACCGCCCGGCTGCGGGAGGCGTACGTACGCCTCGACGAGCTCGCCGACGCGCCCGTGGACGATCCCCGGGTCGAGCCGCTCGGCCGGGAGCTCGCCGCCCTCGTGCCGGGGGACGTGCTCGCGGCCCTCGCGGAGGCCGGGGAGGACGGCGGTTCGTCACCAGGGCGTGCCTTCGGTGAGGCCTTCCTCGACGATTTCGCGCCCGCCCAGGCGGCGGCCGTACGGCACATGCTGAAGCGGCTCGGCGAAGGGACGGGGTGGTCCCCGTGACGCGCGACGCGGTACGGGTGGTGGTACGGGTGGTGCGGCGGCTCGTCGCCCATGAGGTGCGAGGGCTGAAGAGTCTCGTATTGTGGGTCGCTCGGCGGCGTCACGGCGTCGGCGTCGGCGCGCACGCGGCCGCGTACACCGGGCCGCAGACCTCGACCCTGTTCGCCTTCGCCTTCCTCGCGGTCGTCGAGACCGTCGCGCTCGCGCTCGTCGTGCCCTGGCCCTTCGTGCACGCCGCGCTGCTGTTCGTGGACGTGTACACCGTGGTCCAGATCCTCGCCCTGCACGCCTCGTGCGTCACGCGGCCCCATGTGGCGGGCCCGGACGGCTCGTTGAGGGTGCGCTACGGGCAGCTCCTTGACCTGCGGATTCCGGCGGAGCTCGTGCTGCACGCGCGCGTGGAGCGGCGCTTCCCCGAGGGGCGCGCGGTCCAGGTCCACGAGGAGGACGGCGACGGCGGCGTGCTCGACGTCGGCGTCGGGAGTCAGACGACCGTCACCGTCGAGCTCGTCCGGCCCGTCGCGTTCGTACGGCCACTGGGGCGCCGCGCGTCCGCTCGCGTCGTACGGCTGCACGCGGACGATCCGAAGGGGCTGCTCGACGCCCTCCGGCGGACGCCCGAGGCGCGGGGCGCGCGGGCGCTCACGCCGGAGTGAAGACCACCTTCGCCTCCCCCGGATCCGCCCTGGTGAGACGCACCCGCACCCGCTCCCCCAAGGGCAGCGGACGCGCGTCGGCCTCGACCCGGGCGACGACGGCGGGGTCCGCAAGCTGGACGGTGCCGACCGCCGGTTCGCCCTCCTTCACGTCCACGACCACCGCGTCGAAGACCTCGCCCACCCGGTCCTTCAGCAGGGCCGCCTCGACGATGTCCACGCACGCCCGCTCCACGGCGTTGCCGCGCCGGGTGCCCTCCGCCATCTCCTTGGGCAGCGCGGGCAGCGCCGCGAGCACCCACTCGGGCGGCCCGGCGTCCGCGCACGCGGCCACGCACAGCTCGGCCGCGTACCGGTCGACGAGGCGGCGCAGCGGCGCCGTGCAGTGCGCGTACGGGGCGGCCACGGCGGCGTGCGTGGTGAGCTCCGGAACCTCGCCGCCGCTGAACGCCGTGTACCCGGCGCCGCGCAGCAGCGTCGTGCACTCCTGGAGGAACGCGGCGTGGCGCGGCAGGCGCGGGTCAAGGGAGCGGACCAGTTCGGCGTACGGGACGTGGTGGGGCCAGTCGATGCCGAGGGCCTTCGCGGTGCGGCGCAGGCGGCCGACGGCGCCGTCCGGGGCCGTGGGCAGCGTCCGCAGGACGCCCGTACCGGATTCGATCATGATGGTCGCGGCGGCCATGCCCGTGAGCAGGGAGATCTGGGCGTTCCAGCCGTCGGCTGGCAGCGGCACTCGGTAGGCGAGCCGGTAGGTGTCCGTGGCGCCTTCCTGAACGTCCTGGACCACCTCCTGCTCGGGGACGTTCAGGGAGATGCCGCCGCGCGCGACCTCGCGCGCCTCGCGCAGCCGTCCGACGTCCGCGAGCAGCGCGAGCGGCTCCTCCGCGGTGCCCGCGTCGATGGCGCGCTGCACGCCCGCGTAGTCGAGCTTGGCGCGGCTGCGGACGAGCGCGCGGCGCACGTCGGCGGACTCGGTGGCGCCGTCCGCGTCCAGGTCGATCGTCCACAGCAGCGCCGGGCAGGTCTGGTCCGGCAGGAGGCTCGCGGCGCCCTCGCTGAGCGCGGTGGGGTGCAGCGGCACCTTCTCGTCGGGGAAGTAGAGCGTGGTGACGCGGCGGTGGGCCTCGGCGTCGAGCGGGCCCTTCGGGGTGACGTACGCCGCGACGTCCGCGATCGCGTACCGCACCCGGTAGCCGCCGCCCGCGCGCCGCGACAGGTGCATCGCCTGGTCCAGGTCGACGGACGTCGGCGGGTCGATCGTGAAGAAGGGGATGCCCGTGGCGTCATCGCGCGACGGGTGCGGGGCCGCCACGGCCCGCTCCGCCTCGGCGAGCGCGTCGGCCGGGAAGGCCTCCGGCACGTCGAGCCGGACGCGCAGATCACGCAGCGCGGCCCGCAACGGAGCCTCGGCTGCACCGGTCACACGAACCTGACGGCGGGGCATGCCCCGAGCGTAGGCCCGCCCCCACCCCACGGCATCCGCGCAGAGCATGAAGCCCGTCCGGCGTTTGAGGACGAGGCGCGAAGCGCCGATATCCAGCCCGTCCGGCGCTTGAGGACAAGCGCGCAAGCGCGGTGATTTAGCCCGTCCGGCGTTTGAGGACGAGGCGCGGAGCGCCGATAACGACGGCCACCGAAGCCACCGCCGCAGAGGCCCCCGCAGCACCCCGTACGCTGGCCACACCCACCCCACCTCCCTCCGAAGGAGACCCCGTGCTGGTCCTGCTCCCCCCGTCCGAGGGAAAGGCCCCCTCCGGCCGCGGCGCGCCGCTCAAGGCGGAGTCGCTGTCCCTGCCGGGGCTCGCCGAGGCGCGCGCCACCGTCCTGGACGAGCTGGTCGAGCTGTGCGCCGGTGACGAGGAGAAGGCGCGCGATGTCCTCGGGCTCAGCGAGGGCCTGCGCGCCGAGGTCGCGAAGAACGCGGGGCTGCGGACGGCGGGGGCGCGGCCCGCCGGTGAGATCTACACGGGCGTGCTGTACGACGCGCTCGACCTGGCCTCGCTCGACGCCGCCGCCAAGCGGCGCGCCGCGCGGTCGCTGCTGGTGTTCTCCGGGCTGTGGGGCGCGGTCTCCGTCGCCGACCGGATTCCGTCGTACCGCTGCTCGATGGGCGTCAAGCTGCCCGGCGTCGGCGCGCTCGCCGCGCACTGGCGGGCGCCGATGGCGTCGGTCCTGCCGGAGGCCGCCGGGGACGGGCTCGTACTGGACCTGCGGTCTGCGGCGTACGCGGCCGCGTGGAAGCCCAAGGGCGAGCTCGCGGGGCGGACGGCGACGGTGCGGGTGCTGCACGCGCGGACGGTCGACGGCGTGGAGCGGCGCTCCGTCGTCTCCCACTTCAACAAGGCCACCAAGGGGCGCGTGGTGCGGTCGCTCCTGCAGGCGGGGACCGCGCCCGCCTCGCCCGCCGATCTCGTGGAGGCGCTGCGCGGGCTCGGGTACGTGGTGGAGGCGGACGCCCCCGCGAAGTCGGGCCGCGCGTGGGCGCTGGACGTGGTGGTCCGCGACATCCACTGACCCCACCCCCCGGCGGTGTTGCGGAGGGTGCAATGGGCTTTGCGGAGGGTGCGGCGGGCCGGGCACGATGCCCGTATGGAAACCCCCGCCGCCAAGGCCTCCGTCCTTGACCTCGCCCCCGTCGTCCCCGTAGTGGTCGTGGACACCGTCCAGCAGGCCGTCCCGCTCGCGCGTGCGCTCGTAGCGGGGGGCCTGCCCGCGATCGAGGTCACGCTGCGGACGCCCGTCGCGCTCGACGCGATCCGGGCGATCGCCGCCGACGTCCCGGACGCCGTGGTCGGCGCGGGCACGGTCATCTCGGCGGAGCACGTCAAGGACGCGGTGGACGCGGGCGCCCGCTTCCTGGTCAGCCCGGGCTGGACGGACTCGCTCCTGGACGCGATGAAGGGCTCGGGGGTGCCGTTCCTGCCGGGCGTCTCGACGGCGTCGGAGGTCGTGGCGCTCCTGGAGCGCGGCGTACGCGAGATGAAGTTCTTCCCGGCGGAGGCCGCCGGGGGCACCGCGTATCTGAAGTCGCTCGCGGGCCCGCTCCCGCAGGCCCGGTTCTGCCCGACGGGCGGCGTCAGCGCGGCGTCCGCGCCCTCGTACCTGAACCTCGCGAACGTCGGCTGTGTGGGCGGCAGTTGGATGCTGCCCGCCGACGCGGTCGCGGCCGGGGACTGGGCGCGGGTGGAGTCCCTGGCGCGCGAGGCGGCGGCGCTGCGCTAGGGCCCTGGGGCGGGGGCCCGGTCAGCGCAGGTGCGCGGTGTCGTTCAGGAGCCGCACGCTGGCGTTGCCGTCCGCGTAGTACGCCACGGCCGACACCGAAGCCGCCGACAGCTCCATGCGGAACAGCGCCTCGGGCGGCGCGCCGAGCGCGAGCCGTACGAGGGTCTTGATGGGCGTGACGTGCGTGACGAGCAGGACCGTACGGCCCGCGTACGCGGCCAGGAGCTTGTCGCGCGCCGCCGACACGCGGGCCGTCACCTCCGCGAAGGACTCCCCGCCGGGCGGGGCGACGTTCGGCGAGGCGAGCCACGCGGTGAGCTCTTCGGGGTAGCGCTCGCGGGCCTCGGCGAAGGTGAGGCCCTCCCAGGCGCCGAAGTCCGTCTCGCGCAGGCCCGCTTCGATGTGGACGTCGAGGCCGATCCTGGCGGCGACGGTGCGGGCGGTCTCCTGGCAGCGCAGCAGCGGCGAGGAGACCACGGCCTGCACGGTGCCGCGCGCGGCGAGCGCGGCGGCGACGCGGACGGCCTGCTCGCGGCCCGCGTCCGACAGGGACGGGTCGCTGCCGCCGCTGCCGGAGAACCGCTTCTGGGGGGTCAGCGGGGTCTCGCCGTGGCGCAGGAGCACGAAGGTCGCGGGGGCGCCCAGGTCGGCGGGCGCGGCCCAGCCGACGGGCGGCGCCGCGGGGGCCGCGCCCCCGGCCGCCCCGGCCGCCACGGACAGCGCGGCCCGCGCGTCGGCCGCGTCGGCCTCCGCCGGGCGGGGCCCGCCCGCGCCCACGCCGATGGCGGCACCGGCCTCCGCGCCGTCGTCGACGCCGCCCCCGGCCTCGCCGTCGGCGGCCCGGGACCCAGCGCCCTCCGCTCCGGCCGCCACGTCCGAACCGGCGACGGCCGCACCGGAACCAGCCCTGGCGGCCGCACCGGAACCAAGCCCGGCGGCGCCCGTCCCCGCCGCCGAGGCGGCAGCCGTGCCAGCGCGCCCGGAGGGGGCGGCACCCGCGCCGTACGCCGCGGCCGTGCCGGATGTCGCGGCCGTGCCTCCGGCCAGCGCCGCCCGGGCCTTCGCCGCGCCCGCGGCCGCGTCGCCGGGAGGCCCGGCGGGTGCGGTGTCCGCGGCGGCGCGGGAGCGCAGGTCCGCCGTCGACTCCGACGGCGACCAGGCCTCACCGCGCTTGCCCGCGTCCATCGCCTCGTTCGCCAGGCGGTCCGCGTGCTTGTTCTTCTCGCGCGGGATCCACTCGTAGGTGATCTGCGCGGGGGGCAGGACCTTGGCCGCCTCGGCGGCCAGCGGCCTCATGTCGGGGTGCTTGATCTTCCAGCGGCCCGACATCTGCTCGACGACGAGCTTGGAGTCCATGCGGACGCGGACGACCGCCGCGGGGTCGAGGTCACGGGCCGCCCTGAGGCCCGCGATCAGGCCCTTGTACTCGGCGACGTTGTTCGTGGCGACGCCCACGTACTCCGCGGTCTCCGCCAGCGTCTCGCCGGAGGCCGCGTCGATGACGACCGCGCCGTAGCCCGCGGGTCCCGGGTTGCCCCGGGAGCCGCCGTCGGCCTCGACGATGAACTCCCGCACCGCCGCCGCCCTTACAGGCCGGACTCGGAGGTACGCACCAGGATGCGGCTGCAGTTCTCGCAGCGGACGACCGTGTCGGGCGACGCCGCCTTGATCTCGTTCACCTCGGTGATGTCGAGCTCCAGGCGGCAGCCCTCGCAGCGGCGCTGGTTGAGCTTGGCCGCGCCGATGCCGCCCTGCTTCAGGCGCAGCTTGTCGTACAGCTTGAGCAGGTCGGCGGGGACGGCGCCCGCGACGACCTCGCGGTCCTTGGTGACCGTGGCGGCCTCGCGGTCGAGCTCGTCCTGCGCGGCGTCCCTGCGGCCCGTCGCGTCGTCGACCTTGGACTGGACGGAGGCGACCCGCTCGGTCAGCTCCGCGACCCGCTCCTGCGCGGACTCGCGGCGCTCCATGACCTCGAGGACGACGTCCTCCAGGTCGCCCTGGCGCTTGGCGAGGGAGGTGATCTCCTTCTGGAGGTTCTCCAGGTCCTTGGGCGAGGTGACGGCGCCGGAGTCCAGGCGCTGCTGGTCGCGGGCGGCGCGCTGGCGCACCTGGTCCACGTCCTGCTCGGCCTTGGTCTGCTCGCGGGCGCAGTCGCTGTCCTCGGTCTGCGCGGCGACGAGCAGGTCGCGCAGCTGCGTGAGGTCCTTCGTCAGGGAGTCGATCTCGGCGTGCTCGGGCAGCGACTTGCGCTTGTGCGCGAGCTGCGCGAGACGCACGTCCAGGGCCTGGACGTCGAGAAGGCGGATCTGGTCGGCGGGCGCGGCGTTCAGTTGGGGGCTCCAAGGTTGTTGGCGGTTGCTGGGGACGACGCCGCGTGGGCGGTCCAGGGGTCGGTGACCGTCTTCGAGACGTGGACGCGAAGGCCCCATCCGTGCCGGTCGGAGATCTCGTCGAGCTGGGCGGCGGCCAGCTCGCACCAGGGCCACTCGGTGGCCCAGTGCGCGGCGTCGAGCAGCGCGAGGGGCGCCTGGGCGCGGGCCTCCGACACCGGGTGGTGGCGCAGGTCGGCGGTGAGGAAGGCGTCGACGCCCGCGGCGCGCACGGCGTCGAAGAGGCTGTCGCCGGAGCCGCCGCTGACGGCGACGGTGCGGACCGGCCGCTCCGGGTCGCCCGCGACGCGGATGCCCTGCGCGGTGGCGGGCAGCCGCCGCGCGGCGAGCTCGGCGAACTCGGCGACGGTCAGGGGGTGTTCGAGCTCGCAGATCCGGCCGAGGCCGCGCCGCCCGTGCTCGTCCGTCGCGTCCGGTACGAGGGGGCGCACGACGCGCAGGCCGAGGGCGCCCGCGAGGGCGTCGGAGACGCCCGGGTCGGCGGTGTCGGCGTTGGTGTGCGCGACGTGCAGCGCGATGTCGTGCTTGATCAGGTCGTGGACGACCCGGCCCTTGAAGGTCGAGGCCGCGACGGTCGTCGTCCCGCGCAGATAGAGCGGGTGGTGAGTGACGAGCAGGCCCGCCCCGAGCCGCACGGCCTCGTCGACGACGTCCTGGACGGGGTCGACCGCGAACAGGACGCGGGAGACCTCCAGGTCCGGGTCGCCGCAGACCGTGCCGACCGCGTCCCACTGCTCGGCCCGCTCCGCGGGCCACAGGGCGTCGAGGGCGGCGATGACTTCAGACAGACGGGGCACGGAGAAAGGCTACCTTCCCGCCCCGCCCCTTTGACCATGGGCTACGGACAGCTACTGGCCGGTTACGGGCGCGACCCCGGGCCGCCCGCGCACCGGCCACCGGCCGCCGCTACTTGACGAGGTGCTTCCTGAGGTCGTCCAGGACCGAGTCCGCCGCCGTCACGCCGAGGCCCAGGTACCAGGTCTCGTCCGGGACGTTCTTGGCCTGACCCTTGCGGACCGCGTCGAGCTTCTTCCACAGCGGGTTCCCCTCGGCCTGCGCGCGGCCGGTCTTCTTGGGGTCGCCGTAGACGCCCGTGAAGATCCAGTCGGCGTCGGCGTCGTCGATCCGCTCCGGGCTGACCTCCGTGGCGAGGTCGTTGACCTGCTGGTTCTTCGGGCGCGGCAGGCCCGCGTCCGCGAGGATGGTGCCGATGAACGAGGCCTTCGCGTACAGCCGGATCCGGTCCGGCATGTAGCGCAGCATGGTGACGGTCGGCTTCTTGGCACCCTTGCCGTCCTTGCCGTCCTCGCCCGCCTTGGCGCCGATGTCCTCGCCGAGGGCCTTCGCCTTCTTCTCGTACGCGCCGAGCTTGGCCTTGGCCTCGGCCGTCCGGTCCAGGGCGGCGGCGTTGAGGAGGTAGTTCTCCTTCCAGGTGAAGCCGGGGCGCACGGAGAACACGGTCGGGGCGATCTTGGAGAGCTGCGGGTAGAGCTTGGCGGCGCGCAGCTCGCTGCCGAGGATCAGGTCGGGCTTGAGGCCCGCGATCGCCTCCAGGTTGAGGGCGTTGATGGTGCCGATGTCCTTGGGGTCGCCCGCGGCCTTCCTCAGGTAGCCGGGGACGCCGTCGTCGCCCTCGGTGGGGGCGTAGCCGACGGGCTTGACGCCGAGGGAGACGACGTTGTCCAGCTCGCCGACGTCCAGGACGACGACGCGCTTCGGCCGCTGCTTCAGCTCGGTCTCGCCCCTGGCGTGCTCGATGGTGCGCGGGAACTGGCCCGGCTTGGCCGTGGTGCCCATCTTCGCGGTCATCTCGGCGGCCTTGGTGAAGTCCTCGCCGCCCTGCGCGACGGCCTTGCTGCCGCTGCCGGAGCCGTCCTTCTTCTCACCGTCGCCGCCGGAGCCGCAGGCCGACAGGGCGAGCGCCCCGGCCACGGCGAGGGCGACGGCGGCGGTACCGCGGGCGGGGCGTCGGCGGCGTACGGACATGGGGTGCTCCAGGGGGCGTGCGGGGGGGTGCCGGGCGCACCGGGCACACCAGGCACACCAGACCGTGAAAGTTAGGTATGCCTCACCTTAGCCGCTCCCCATCGAGCACACTCACCCCCGCCTTCTCAGGCGAATCGGGACATCGCCACACGTACGCGTGAAGCGTCGTGCCTCGGATGCCACGCCAGTACGTGCGAAAACTAGCGTCGCGAGCGGAGGTGACCCCAGATGACAGCCCCTGTGGCCGAACCCTCACCGGTGCCCCCGCCCCCGCCGCCGCCCGGCCCCGCGAAGGCCCCCGGCTCCGGACGGACGACCCGGCGTGTCGCGGTGCCGGGCGGCGGGACGGTGCTGGTGCCCGCCCCCGCGGAACCCGTGGAGCCCGCAGAGCCCGTGGCGCCCGCAGAGCCAGCGGCACCCGCGGCTCCGGCGGAACCCGCGGCCCCGACCGCCCCCGCGGCCGCCCCGCCCCGCGCCGCGCGCCCCGCCCCGGCCCCCGTCGCCCCGCCGCTCGTCCTCACCGCCGACGGCTCCTACGCCGCCCGGCTCACCCACACCCACGGCTCCTGGTACCCCGAGCGCTGGACGCTCGGCTCCCCCGAGCCGTACGCCGTGCCGCTGCCCGGCCACCAGCCCGAGGAGCCCGGCACCGGCGTGCACCCCATGGCCGACGGCCGCGTCCTGGTGCACCGCCGGGCGGCCGGGCGCCATGTCTTCGCGCTCGTCTACCCCACCGGGCCCGGCACCGGCGAGGTGCAGCTCGGCGGAGTGGAGTGCGGCGAGGCGCAGTTCACGCTCCTGCCGCCCGCGCCGCGCGGCTCCCACGCGTACGCCCTCGCGGCCACCGACCGCTCCACGGCGGTGTGGCTGGTGGCGGGCGGCTCCTTCGGCCCCGAGCACCTCGCGGAGATCCCCGGCCGCTGCACGGGCGGCGTCTGGCTCGACCGCACGAACCGCATGCTGGCCCTCGACCGCGAACTCGAAGGACTGACCAAGACGGTGGCGGTGGACCTGGAGCGCGGCGGCGAGGTGACGCCCCTGCTCCAGATCGCGGCCGCCAGCGACGACCGGCTGCTGCTCGCCGACGCCGACAGCGGGCTGCTCCTCATCCGCTCCGACGCTCCCGGCGAACCCCGCGTCGGCTGGGGCGTGTTGGGCGGTTCGCTCCCGGTCCGCTTCCCCGAGTGCCTGCGCCTGCCGGGGCGCCCGGTCACGCCGTTCGCGATCCAGCCGGGCCAGGTCCTCACCCCGGAGGCGTGCGCGGTCGCCCTGCTCGTCGACGGCGACGGCGACAGCGACGCCGACAGCGACGGGGGTCGCCCCGGGCTGTGCGCCTGGCGCCCCGCCGACCGGCGGGTCCACCATCTCGCCCCGCCGCAGGGGTGGTTGGCCGGGGTCGGCCGCTGGACGCCCGAGGGCGTGCTGAGGCTGCCGTACGCCGACGCGGTGGTGCCGTGCGGCGTCGCACGGGTCGCGATGCCCGCGGCCGCGCCCCGCCCCGCCGCCGGAACACCGCCGAAGCCCCGGGCGAGCGAGCAGACCGTACCGACCGAGCACGCCGTACGGACCGAGCGGACCGAGCAGGCCGTACAGACCGAGCCGAGCGCCGAGAAGGGCGCCGGGGAGACCGGAGCGCACAGGGCACCCGAGACCGCCGCGCCGGGTGGGGCGCCGCGCGGCGCCGAACGGCCCGGGGGGCGGGGCGGCGCCCCCCGGGTCACCCGTCCGGTACCCCTGCAACAGGCACCACTCGGGGGGCGCCCGGCAGGCCGCTAGACTCGCCCGCCTGTACGAACGATCTTTATTACGGGGTGAGTTTCATGAGGACCGACACCAGCACGGACGCGGTACCGGAGCAGCACGAGACGACCGTGTACGCCGACACCTACGCCTACGCCGACTCCTACGCCGACGGCTACACCGGCGGCGGCCAGGACACCGGACACGGGCGGCACCGGGGGCCCGTGGCCGCGCACGACGAGGAGGGGGCTCCCCGGGGCAGGCACCGCAAGCAGGCCTCCGGCAGCTAGCCGGGGCGTCCGGGGCGGAGCGTCTCACGGGGACGGCTGGGGCGGGCGTGGCCTCACGCCCGCTTCAGCGCGAGGACCTCCGCCGCCGCGAACGTCTCCCCGCGCGGCCGCCCGGCGAAGTACGGCGACAGCGCCTCGTCCAGCTCCGCCGCGCTGAACGCGGCCTTGGCGGCCGTGAACGTGGCGGCCACCCGGGGCCGCTCCACCACCGCCACGATGCCCCCGTGCACGACGAGCAGCTGCCCGTTGACGTGGCCCGCCGCCGGTGTGGCCAGATAGCCCACCAGCGGGGCCACGTGCTCGGGGGCCAGCGGGTCGAGGCCGCCCTCGGCGGGCTCGGCGAAGCCCGCGAACACGTCGGCCGTCATCCGCGTCCGCGCCCGGGGGCAGATCACGTTGGCGGTCACGCCGTACTTGGCGAGCGCGAGCGCCGTGGACGTGGTCAGGCCGACGACACCGCCCTTGGCCGCGGCGTAGTTGGGCTGCCCGGCCGAACCGGCGAGGAACGCCTCGGACGAGGTGTTGACGATCCGGCCGTACACGGGGCCGCCCGCCGCCTTGGAGCGCTCGCGCCAGTGCGCGGACGCGAACCGGGTGGTGTTGAAGTGCCCCTTGAGGTGGACGCGGACCACCGCGTCCCACTCGTCCTCGGACATCGAGAAGATCATCCGGTCCCGCAGGATGCCCGCGTTGTTGACCAGGATGTCGAGCTTGCCGTACACGTCGACGGCCAACTGGACCAGGTCACGGGCCTGTTCGTGGTCCGCGACGTCCCCGGTGTGGGCGACGGCCCTGCCGCCCGCCGCCCGGATCTCGGCGGCGACCTCCTCGGCGGGCCCGGCGGACGCCGCGCCGGAGCCGTCGCGGCCCGGCTGCCCGAAGTCGTTGACGACGACGCTCGCCCCGAGGCGGGCGAGTTCGAGGGCCTCGGCCCGGCCGAGCCCCCGGCCCGCGCCGGTGACGACGGCGGAAAGCCCCTCAAGCGGCACCTGCACGGCCATCCCTCACAACCCCTCACGGTCCGTCACGGTTCGCGTCAGATCTCTATGCAGGTGCGCAGCGCCGCGCCGGTGCGCATCTGTTCCAGGGCCTCGTTGATGTCGCCGAGGCGCACCCGGTGCGTGATCATGCCCGCGAGGTCGACGCGTCCGGCCCGCCACAGCCGGATCGCCCGCTCGTAGGACCGCCGCACGTCCCCGCCGCCGTACAGCGAGGGCAGGATGCGCTTCTCGTCGAAGAACAGCTCGAACATGTTGAACTGGACCTGGTCGTCCATGGCGCCCGCGCCGACCACGCACAGCGTGCCGCCGCGCCGTGTCGCCTCGTACGCGGCGCGGGCCGTCGCGGACTTGCCGACGACCTCGAAGACGTAGTCGAAGCCCTCGCCCGCCGTCGCGCGCTGGCTCGCGTCGGCGAGGCCTTCGGGGGCGACCGCCTCGCTGGCGCCGAAGCGCAGCGCCGCCTCGCGGCGCGCCTCGACCGGGTCGACGGCCACGATGTGGGCCGCGCCCCGCAGCCGCGCGCCCTGGATCACCGAGACGCCGACGCCGCCGCAGCCGATCACCGCGACGGACGACCCTGCGCTCACGTCGGCGGTGTTGAGGGCCGCGCCGAGGCCGGTGGTGACGCCGCAGCCGATGAGCGCCGCGATGTCGAAGGGCACGTCGTCGGGGATGGGCACGGCGCAGGGCGCGTCGACGACGATCTCCTCGGCGAACGTGCCGGTGCCCGCGAAGCCGAAGACGTCTCCTTGCGGGCGCTTGAAGTTGGGCGTGCCCGCGTTCATGAACCCGGCCAGGCACAGCTCGGTCTGCCCGCGCCCGCAGGCCGGGCACTGCCCGCACGCCGGGAGCCAGCACACCAGGACCCGGTCGCCCCGCTGGACGTGGGTGACGCCGTCGCCGACGTCGATGACCTCGCCCGCGCCCTCGTGCCCGGGGACGAACGGGGCGGGCTGCGGCAGCACCCCGTTCATCGCGGACACGTCGGAGTGGCACAGGCCCGTGGCCCGGACGCGGATGCGCACCTTTCCGGGGCCGAAGCCCACGGCCTCGACGTCGTCGAGCACGTCGAGCTTGTCCTGTCCTGTCTCGTGCAGTACGGCTGCGCGCATGGCGGCAGGGCTCCTCTCACACCGGCGGTACGGGGGTGTCAGTCGTGCACCAGTGGTACGTACATCAGTCGTGCTCCACGACGGTGTCGGCGAGCACCGGCGCGCCCTCGCGCTCCACCGCCGTCACCACCGCCTGGACGCGGCCCGGGGACTCCCAGGTGCCGATGCGCAGGGTCTCGCCGGGGAAGACGATCCCGGCGAAGCGGGCGCGGTAGCCGCGCACCCGGGACACATCGCCGCCGAGGACCGTGTCGACGATCGCCTTGAGGGTCATCCCGTACGTGCACAGGCCGTGCAGGATGGGCCGGTCGAAGCCGGCGTGCTTGGCGAACTCGGGGTCGGCGTGCAGGGGGTTCCAGTCGCCAGAGAGGCGGTAGAGGAGCGCCTGGTCCTCGCGGACGGGGCGCTCGACGGTGCGGTCGAAGGGGCGCTCCGGCGGGTCGAGCCGTGCGGAGGGGCCGCGCTCGCCGCCGAAGCCGCCCTCGCCGCGCACGAAGATCTGCGCGTCGCTCGTCCACAGCGGCCCGTCGCCGTCGGCGGCCTCGGCGCGCAGCACGATCACGGCGGCCTTGCCCTTGTCGTGGACGGCGACGACCCGCGAGGTCAGCGTGGCCGTGCCGGTCACCGGGATCGGGCGGTGCGGGGTGAGGCTCTGGGCGCCGTGCAGGACGGCGGCGAGGTCCACGTCGATGCCGGGGGCGGCGAGACCGCCCATGGCGCCCATGCCCGCGCCCGCGACGGTGGCGAAGCTGGGCAGCACGTGCAGCCGGGATTCGAGGGTGTAGCGCAGCTCGTCCGGGTCGGTGGCGGGCCGGCCCGCGCCGAGTCCGAGGTGGTAGAGCTGGACGTCCTTGCGGTCCCAGGCGATCTCCGCGCTGCGGGGCTCGGCGGCCAGGGCCTTGGCTGCGTCGATGGGCATGGGGTCGCGGCTCCTCACGGCGTACGGCACGAGACCCCGGTACGACCGTCCGCACCGTCAGCCGCACCGGGGTCGTCCTGGGCGGCCCGGAGGCGCGTTCCCACCTGCGTACTAGAACGCGTTCTACGGGCTGCGGATCCCTGTATAGCCCAGCGCGCGGAAGTTGGGAAGAGTCCTGACGGTACGTCAGATTGACAGCGCGGCCCGCCCCCACGCCCGCCACCCATGACATTTGTCCTGGTCGATCGGGTACGGATGCGGCTGCCGCCGCCGGGCCCGGCTCCGTACCGTCGAAGGCGGCCCATGAGACCGTCGAAGGACGGCTCGCGAGGGCCACGAGGTCACGGTCCCGCCGAACGGAGAGCACCCCATGTCCTGGAAGCGCGGCGTCAGCCGCCGGTCGCACGCGGTGCG
The DNA here is from genome assembly GCF_056435225.1 of Streptomyces sp. NPDC043996. NCBI lineage: Bacteria > Bacillati > Actinomycetota > Actinomycetes > Kitasatosporales > Streptomycetaceae > Streptomyces > Streptomyces sp. NPDC043996. The sequence continues at coordinate 190,202 of NZ_JBWKEY010000013.1, forward strand.
CGAGGCCCGCGCCAGGTGGCGCGAGCAGCGGTGCGAGCACCGGCGGGACGGGCTCGCCTACCCCGGCCCGCCGAACGGCTTCACGCTGCTGCCCTGGCTGCTCATGGGCCTGGGCGCGGTCTCCCATCTGGTCCAGGGCAAGACGCCCGACCCGTGGATCGGCGCCGTCGGCCTGTTCGTCTTCAACTCGCTCTACGTCGCGGTGGCGTTCCGGGCCTTCGACAAGGACAAGCGCGAGGCGCGGGCCACGCTCGCCGCGCTTGCCGCGATGGGGGCGCTCACCCTCGGGCTCGCGGCGGGGTACGGCGGCGGCTGGCTCATGCTCTTCCCGCTGTTCGGCCTCGCCGTCGGCGCCGTCGTGCGGGGCCGCCGCCTCGGCCCGACGGGCCTGGTCCTGAGCGCCGTCGCGGGCGCGGTCGCCGGCCGGTGGGACGGCTGGGGCGGGCTCACCATCGCGTACGGGACGTTCCTGTCGACGATGGTGACGGCGGCGATCCTGTCCCTTGCCGAGGCCGTGCGCGAACTGCGGGCCGCGCGCGAGGAGCTGGCGCGGCGCGCGGTGGCGGAGGAGCGCCTTCGCTTCTCCCGGGACCTGCACGACCTGCTCGGGCACACCCTGTCGGTGATCGTGGTGAAGTCGGAGGCCGCGCGCCGCCTCGCGCCCCGCGATCTGGACGCGGCCCTGGGCCAGGTCGCGGACATCGAGACGGTCGGCAGGCAGGCGCTCACGGAGATCCGCGAGGCCGTCACGGGCTACCGCGAGGCCTCGCTGGCCACCGAGCTCGACCGGGTGCGGGACCTCCTTGACGCCGCCGGGGTGGAGACGGCGGTGCGCCAGTCGGGCCCGTCACCGGCCCCGCAGCCCGCGGCGCTGCTCGGCTGGGTGGTGCGCGAGGCCGTCACGAACGTCGTCCGGCACGCGCGGGCGAGCCGCTGCGTGATCGAGGTGACCGGCACCGCCGAACAGACCCGTCTGGTGATCACCGACGACGGCCGCGGCGTAGGCTCGACCCCGCCCGGCAGCGGGCTGAAGGGCCTGGCCGAACGGATCGCGGCGGCGGGCGGCTCCCTGGACAGCGGGCCGACGCCACGCGGCGGCTTCCGGGTCACCGCGGTGCTGCCGACGACGGAGACCGAGCCCGCGCCCGCGGGGGCGAAGGAGCACACCGCATGATCAGAGTCCTCCTCGCCGAGGACCAGGGCATGATGCGCGGCGCGCTCGCGCTGCTGCTCGGCATGGAGCGGGACATCGAGGTCGTCGCGCAGGTCGCGGCGGGCGACCGGATCGTGGACACCGCGCTGACCGCCCGCCCGGACGTGGCCCTGCTCGACATCGAGCTGCCGGGCCGCAGCGGTCTGGAGGCGGCCGCAGAGCTGCGCGCGGAGTGCCCCGACTGCCGGGTCCTGATCCTCACCACCTTCGGGCGGCCCGGGTATCTGCGGCGCGCGATGGAGGCGGGCGCGGCGGGGTTCCTCGTCAAGGACGGGCCCGTGGAGGAGCTCGCGGAGGCGATCCGGCAGGTGCTGCGGGGTGAGACCGTCATCGATCCCGCGCTCGCCGCGGCGGCCCTGAGCGCCGGGCCGAACCCGCTGACTCCCCGGGAGGCGGAGGCACTGCGGGCCGCGGCGGACGGGGCGACGGTCGCGGATGTGGCGGCGGCGCTGTTCCTGTCGGAGTCCACCGTGCGGAACTATCTGTCGGCGGCCATTGGGAAGACGGGGGCGCGGAATCGGATGGAGGCCGTGCGCGAGGCGCGCCGCCAGGGCTGGCTTTAGCCTTCACCAGGGGTGAGGTGGGCCCGCCGGGGGCTGCGCCCCCAGACCCCCGCTATCGGCCTTCGGCCTCGTCCTCAAACGCCGGACGGGCTGAATCTTCGCGCTGCGCGCTCGTCCTCAAGCGCCGGACGGGCTGGATCGTCGCTGAGCGCCCGTTCTCGAGAGCCGGACAGGCTGGATCGTCGCCGAGCATCCGTTCTCAAACGCCCGACAGGCTAGATCGTCGCTGAACACCCGTTCTCAAGAGCCGGACAGGCTAGATCGTCGCCGAGCACCCGTTCTCAAGAGCCGGACGGGCTGGAATTCGGGTTGCGGGGCATCCACAGGAGTACCACCAGGACCGCCGTCACGAGGAAGGCCGCTCCCCAGAGGAACGCCGTCGCGTAGCCCTCGGCCAGGGCGGTGGGGCCGGGGCGGTGGTCGGTGCGGGCGGCGGCGATGGTGGAGAGGACGGCCAGGCCCAGGGAGCCGCCCATGGTGCGGGACGTGTTGATGAGTCCGGCAACCAGGCCCGCGTCGCCGGGGTCGGCGCCGCTGGTGGCCAGGGAGGCGAGGGGGGTGCCCGCGAGTCCGGCGCCGAGCATCATGAGGATGCCCGGCAGCATGATCGAGGTGACGTACGCGCCGTGGGCGCCGTCGTCGGCGAGCATCCGCCACTGCCAGGCGAAGCCGACGGCGGCGGTCAGGACGCCGATGACGGTGACCGTGCGCGCCCCGGCGACCCGCATCAGGCGCGGCGCCGCCTTGGAGCCCACGACGACGCTCACCGAGCTGGGGATGAGGGCGAGCCCGGCCTCCAGCGGGGTGTAGCCGAGGACGTTCTGCGCGTACAGGGTCATGAAGAACCACATCGCGAACAGGCCCATGCCGCAGACGAACATGGTGGCGTTGGCCGCCGAGACCGACCGCACCCGGAACAGCTTCAGGGGCATGAGGGGCGCCTTGGCGCGGGCCTCGACGGCGAGGAACGCCCCGATCAGGGCGAGCCCGGCGGCGAGGGGCACGAGGGTGGCCGCGGCGCCCCAGCCCTCCACCTCGGTCTGGACGATGCCGTAGGCGAGGGTGGCGATGCCGCCGGTGACGAGGACCGCGCCCGGCACGTCGAGACGGCGGGCGCCGTCCGCGCGGCTCTCGCTGATCCAGCGCAGGGCCGCGCCGAGGACGAGGACGCCGACGGGCACGTTCACCAGGAGCACCCAGCGCCAGGACAGGCCGTCGGTGAGCACGCCGCCGACCAGACCGCCCGCCGCGCCGCCCCCGGCGCCGACGGCCGACCAGGTGGCGATGGCCCGTACCCGCGCGGGCCCCTCGGGCACCGCCGAGGTGAGGATGGTCAGCGTGGACGGCGCGAGGACGGCGGCGCCGAGCCCCTGCACGGCGCGGGCCGCGAGCAGCTGCCAGCCCTCCTGCGCGAGTCCCCCGGCGAGGGAGGCCAGCGTGAACAGGCCGAGCCCCACCAGGAACATCCGCTTGCGCCCGAAGATGTCGCCCGCGCGCCCGCCGAGCAGCATGAACCCGGCGAAGGCGATGGAGTAGGCGTTGACGACCCACTGGAGCCCCGTCGTGCTCAGGCCGAGGTCGCTCCGCATGGACGGCAGCGCCACGTTCACGACGGACACGTCGAGGACGACGAGGAACTGACCGGCGCAGGCGGCGGCCACGACCAGCCAGGTGGGCGCGGCGGCGCGACGGGATATCGGGGCGTCGACGGGGGTTCGCAGCATGGCCTCCATGCTGGCAGCGGGCTGGTGGCCCGTACATCGGAATAAAGGGGGCGGGGTGTAGGGCGTTGGTCCTAGGCCGAAGGTCATGGGGCGAGGTGCGGGACCTGGCGCCCGGGAGTCTCAGGCGCCGAGGAGCGTCACCACCGCCGCGCCGCCGAGCCCGATGTTGTGGGCGAGCCCGATGCGGGCGCCGGGGACCTGGCGGTCCCTGGCCTCGCCCCGCAACTGCCAGGTCAGCTCGGCGACTTGGGCGATGCCGGTGGCGCCGAGCGGGTGGCCCTTGGAGATCAGGCCGCCGGAGGGGTTCACCACCCAGCGGCCGCCGTACGTCGTCGCGCCGGACTCGGCGAGCTTGCCGGACTCGCCCTCGGCGCACAGGCCGAGCGCCTCGTAGGTGATCAGCTCGTTGATGGAGAAGCAGTCGTGCAGCTCGATGACGTCGACGTCGGTGATGGGCACGCCGGACGCCTCGTACACCTGGCGCGCGGCGGCGCGGGACATCGGCAGGCCCACGGCGTCCACGCAGGACCCGGCGGCGAAGGAGGCCTCGGTGTCCGTCGTCATGGCCTGGGCGAGGATCTCCACCGCCCGGCCCGCCAGGCCGTGCCGGGCTACGAAGCGCTCGCTGGCCACGACCGCGGCCGCCGCGCCGTCGGATGTCGGGGAGCACTGGAGCCGGGTGAGCGGGGCGTGGACGGTCTTGGCGGCGAGGACCTCCGCCACCGTGTACGCGTCGCGGAACTGGGCGCGGGGGTTGCGCGTTGAGTGGCGGTGGTTCTTCACGGCCACGGCCGCGAGCTGCTCGGGGGTCGTGCCGTGGCGCTCCATGTGCTCGCGGGCCGCGTTGCCGAAGATCTGGGCGGTGGGCGGGGCGGCCACGAAGCCGTGGCGGGCGGCCATGACGCCGTAGTGGCGGGCCACCGGGGACGCGCTGAAGTCGCCGCCGTCGCCGCCCGTGCCCAGGGAGCCGCGCTTCATCTTCTCGAAGCCGAGGGCGAGGACGCAGTCGCTGGCGCCGCCCTCGACGAGCTGGCGGGCCAGCATCAGCGCCGTCGAGCCCGTGGCGCAGTTGTTGTTGACGTTGTAGACCGGCACTCCGGTCAGGCCGAGTTCGTACGCCGCGCGCTGGCCCGCCGTGGAGGCCTGGAAGCAGTAGCCCGCCGCCACCTGCTCGACGTCGGCGTAGGCGATCCCGGCGTCGGCGAGCGCGCCGGTGCCCGCCTCCCTCGCCATGTCCCAGTACTGCCAGTCCCTGGTCTCTGGCTTCTCGAAGTTCGTCATGCCGACGCCGACGACGTACGCCTTCATCCACGCCTCCCCAGGCGGTGGCCGGTAAGAGGGCGGAAGAATAGAACACGTTTCAGTGGGGCGGAAGGGCGGCCCCGGCCACCCGGGCGGCGGGAGCCGCTGGCGCGTACGCCGATAGCCAACACCGCCTACAGGGGCGGTCAATGGACGGTCAAGAGTTCCCCTAGTTCGACGAGTGTCGGAATAGTCGCCCGGGGTAACAGGTTCATCCTGCATGTACCTGCGGGTGCTCCCGCGCGCCCACCCCTCGTCCCGGAGGCCGCACACCTATGTCCCACGCGACGACCCACCCCAGCGGTGACCGCGCAGCCCGCGGCGTCGTCCCCGTTCTCGCCTTCGCCGGCATCGTCGTCGCCGTCATGCAGACGCTGCTCGTGCCCGTCATCAAGGACCTGCCCGCCCTGCTCGGCACGGCGCCGTCCAACGCCACCTGGGTCATGACCTCGACCCTCCTCGCGGGCGCCGTCTCCACACCCATCATGGGCCGGCTCGGCGACCTCTTCGGCAAGCGCCGGATGCTGCTCACCAGCCTCGCCGTCATGGTGGTCGGCTCCCTGGTCTGCGCCCTCACCGACGACCTCGTCGTCATGATCGCCGGACGCGCCCTGCAGGGCTTCGCGATGGGCGCCATCCCGCTCGGCATCGGCCTGATGCGCGACGAGCTGCCCCGCGAGAAGCTCGGCTCCGCCATGGCCCTGATGAGCTCCTCCATAGGCGTCGGCGGCGGCCTCGCCATGCCCGCCGCCGCGCTCGTCGCCCAGCACGCCGACTGGCACGCCCTGTTCTACGGCGCGGCGGGCCTCGGCGCCCTGGCGATGCTGCTCATCGTCCTGTTCGTGCCGGAGAGCCCGCTGCGGGCCCCGGGCACCTTCGACGTCCTCGGCGCGCTCGGCCTCTCGGCGGGCCTCGTCCTCTTCCTCCTGCCCATCACCAAGGGCAGCGACTGGGGCTGGAGTTCGGGGCTCACCCTCGGGCTCTTCGCGGCCTCAGCCGTCGTCCTCGTCCTGTGGGGCGTGATGGAGCTGCGCCTGAAGGCCCCGCTGGTCGACCTGCGCACCACGGCCCGGCGCGAGGTCCTGCTCACCAACCTCGCCTCCATCATGGTCGGCGTCGCCTTCTACGCCATCTCCCTGGTGCTCCCCCAGCTCCTCCAGCTGCCCACCGCCACCGGGTACGGCCTCGGCCAGTCGATGGTCGTCGCGGGCCTGTGCGTGGCGCCGCTCGGCCTGACGATGATGTTCACGGCGCCCCTCTACGCCCGGCTCTCGGCCGCGTACGGACCGAAGGTCACGCTGATCCTCGGCATGCTCGTCATCGCCATCGGCTACGGCGCGGGCCTCGGCCTGATGAGCGCCGCCTGGCAGACCATCGTCATCTCGGTCGTCGTCGGCGCGGGCATCGGCCTCGCCTACTCCTCGCTGCCCGCGCTCATCATCGGCGCCGTCGACCCCTCCGAGACGGGCGCGGCCAACGGCCTCAACACGCTGATGCGCTCCATCGGCACCTCGGTGTCCAGCGCCGTCATCGGCATGGTGCTCGCCAACACCGCCCACACCGCGGGCCCCGTCGACGTGCCCACCATGGAGGGCTTCCGGGCCTCCTTCCTCATCGCCACCGGCGCGGTCGCCATCGGCCTGCTGCTCGCCCTGTTCCTGCCCGGCCGCCCGCGCCCCGAGGCCACGGGCCGCACCCAGCTGCGGGCCTCCAGCGAGGAGGACGCCGCCCTCGCCCGGGCCACCGAGGCGCTCGGCGGCGGCTTCCAGGGGCGGGTCCTGTCCCCCACCGGCGCGCCGGTGGCCCGCGCGAAGGTCACGCTGACCGACCCGCAGGGCCGCCAGGCGGGCGCCGCGCTCACCGACGGCGAGGGGCGCTACGCCCTCGCGGTCCCGGCCGACGGCGCCTATGTGCTCGCGGCCACCGCCGCCGGGCACACCCCGCGCACCACGTCGGCCGTGCACTCCGGCGCGGGGCGCCCGGTGGAGGTCGACCTGGCGCTGCCGCCCGGCAGCGAGATCCTGGCCTGAGGCGCGGCGCGGGGCCCGTGTACGTTCCGTACGACACCGCGTCCCGCACCCGCTCACCAGGAGGAACCCCATGGCCGCCGCGCGCACCCCGCAGGGCCCGAAGCCGGAGGTACTCGACGCGTTCGAGGCGGCCAAGGGGTTCATGCCGACGCGGGAGGGGCTCGCCCTGCACGCGGCCGCGGTCGAGGCGGCCGCGCTCGGCCTGCCCCTCCTCGAAGTCGGCACGTACTGCGGCCGCTCCACCCTGCTCCTCGCCGACGCGGCCCGCGCGGCGGGTGTGAGTGTGATCACGGTCGACCACCACCGCGGCAGCGAGGAGCAGCAGCCCGGCTGGGACTACCACGACCCGGAGACCGTGGACCCGGAGGTCGGCCGCATGGACACGCTGCCGACGTTCCGGCGCACGCTGCACAAGGCGGGCCTTGAGGACCACGTGATCGCGGTCGTGGGCCGGTCGCCGCGGGTGGCGCGGGTGTGGAACGGGCCGCTCGGCCTGGTCTTCATCGACGGCGGCCACACCGACGAGCACGCGAACGCGGACTACGAGGGCTGGGCGCCGCACGTCGCCGAGGGCGGTCTTCTCGTCATCCACGACGTGTTCCCCGACCCGGTGGACGAGTGGACCGGGCAGGCCCCGTACCGGATCTACCTGCGCGCCCTGGAGTCCGGGACGTTCCAGGAGGTCTCGGTCACGGACTCCCTCCGCGTCCTGCGCCGAACCGGCGCGGGCGACGGCGGCCGGGGCTAGGCTCCTCACGTGTCGTACGTAGGTCCGGACAGTCATCCACCGCGCCCGCCCCGCCGTTTCCGCGGCGGCCGCGCGCTCGCGGTCACCCTCGCCGTGCTGGCGCCCGCGGCGCTCGCGGGCTATCTCGTCCACGACGCGGCGAACGACTCGGGGGAGGACAAGGCGGCGAGAACGCCGCCATCGCCGAGCCGCTCGGACCAGAACGCGCCGTCCAAACCGACCGCGAAGGACCCGTCGAAGTCCCCTGCCCCGGGCCGTTCGAAGGCGTCGGACAAGCCCGGCGACGGCCCCGGCTCCGGCGGCCGTTCCGACGGCAAGCCCTCCGGAAAGGGCCCCTCGGGCGGCTCCCCCGCGCCGTCGGGCCCTCTCAAGGGCAAGGTCGTGGTGATCGACCCGGGCCACAACTCCGGCAACTTCCGCCACGCCACCGAGATCAACCGCCAGGTGAACATCGGCACCCACGCCAAGGAGTGCGACACCACCGGCACCTCCACCAACAACGGGTACACCGAGGCCCGGTTCACCCTGGACCTCGCCCACCGCGTGCGCGCCCTGCTGCACCGGCAGGGCGCCACGGTCCGCCTCACCCACGACGGCGACCGCCCCTGGGGGCCCTGCGTCGACGAGCGCGCCCGCATCGGCAACGCGGCGCGCGCCGACGCGGTCGTCTCCCTGCACGCCGACGGCTCGGGCGCCGGGAACCGCGGCTTCCATGTGATCCTGCCCGCGAAGGTCACCGCGGGCGCCGCCGACACCACGGCCATCGTCGGCCCCTCGCGCGACCTCGGCGAGCGCATCGCGGGCAAGTTCCTCTCGGCCACCAAGAGCGCCCCCTCCAACTACGTCGGCGGCGGCACCGGCCTGGACGTCCGCCGCGACCTCGGCGGCCTCAACCTGTCCAAGGTGCCCAAGGTGTTCATCGAATGCGGCAATATGCGCGACCCGAAAGACGAGGCACTCCTCACCAGCGGCACGTGGCGGCAGAAGGCGGCCCGGGGAATCTCCGACGGAATCGGGAGCTTCCTTAGCGGATGAACTCCCTTAGCGGATGAAAAGGGGCAGTCTTTATCAGTCCGATGCCATCTCGTCACGGGACGGCAACCAGCAGATCTTCACTGGGTGACGATCTTTATCTGAAGCAGACACCCCGGCCGGACGGACGATAGGGTCCTCCGTACGATGAGGGGCCACCCCCGCGCTTCGCGCCCGCGATCCCAACGTGACCAGGCGACAGCGACGCCTCTAATGACGAGACGACTGACGAAGGACCTGAAGTGAATTTCCGCTCCCTCACTCGAGGCGACGGCGTGGTGATCGGAGCAGCGGTGTTGCTGTTCATCGCCTCGTTCCTCGACACCTTTGACGGCGATGGCGACGAGATCCCCACCGCCTGGGACAACGGCAACCTTCTGATGAGCGTGTATCTGGCCGGCATCATCGGTGCCGCGCTCATCGCCGTGGGCCGCGCCATGGGCCCGCAGCGCAAGGTCGCCGGTCTGGACCTCGGCACGTTCGGCATCGGCCTCACCTTCGCCTCCGCCTGGAGCTCGCTCGGCGCGATCTTCGACACCGGGCAGTCCTACGACAAGTTCATCGAGGCGCTCAACAGGTTCGGCGGCGGCAGCGGCGGCGGGGCTGAGACCCCCGACGCCGGCGTCGGTCTCATCCTCGGCCTGATCGCCGCCCTGGTCCTCGTCGCCGCCGCGGTCGCCACGAACATCGTGCCCGCCCTCAAGGCCCCCCTCATGGGCGCCCCGGCGCCGGTCGCCCCCCAGCCCTACGGCGGCCAGCCCGCCGGTGGCTACGGCTACCCGGGTGCCCAGTCGCAGCCGTACGGCGCGCAGCCGGGTCAGCCCGGGCAGCCGCAGCAGCCGTCGTTCGGCGGGCAGCCGCAGGGCGGCGGGGCCACTCCGCCGCCGGCCGCCGCGCAGCCGGCGCAGCCCGCGTCGGCGGACTTCTCGCCGTTCTGGTTCGCCGTGCCGGTGCCGCGCCCGCTGTACCCGGAGGACGGCTCGCCGACGCCGATCGCCGAGCTGGCGCCGGGCACCTGGTACCTGGCCGTCGAGCAGCGCGGCCAGAGCCTCGTGGCGCAGACGCAGGACGGCCGTCGTGGTGTGCTCCAGGACACCACGGGCATCCAGCGCGGCTGATCCCCTCGGTTCGCACAGCGGCCCCTCGCCCCTTCCGGGCGGGGGGCCGCTGGCGTACAGTCCCAGGATCCACGGCTCCTGACGACCCATCAGATTCCTGGAGGGACCATGCGGCTCGGTCTCGCGCTCGGCTACTGGGGGCGCGGGCCCGCGCCCGGGCACCTCGCGCTCGCCCAGGAGGCCGAGCGGCTCGGGTACGACTCGGTGTGGACCGCCGAGGCCTGGGGGTCGGACGCGTTCACGCCGCTGACCTGGATCGCCGCGCACACCACCCGCATCCGGCTCGGCACCGCCGTGGCCCAGATGGCCGCCCGCTCCCCCACCGCCACCGCCATGCACGCCCTGACCCTCGACCACCTCTCCGGCGGCCGGACGCTGCTCGGCCTCGGCCTGTCGGGGCCGCAGGTCGTGGAGGGCTGGTACGGGCGCCCGTTCCCCGCGTCGCCGCTGACCGCGACCCGCGAGTACGTGGACGTCGTACGCCAAGTGCTGCGGCGCGAGGGCCCGGTGGCGCTGGCCGGGCGGTTCCACAGCCACCCCTATCGGGGCGAGGGCGCAACCGGGCTCGGCAAGCCCCTCAAGTCCATCACGCACCCGCTGCGGGCGTCCCTGCCCGTCCTGCTCGGCGCCGAGGGGCCCAAGAACGTCGCCCAGACGACCCGGATCGCGGACGGCTGGCTGCCGCTGTACTGGTCACCGTCGCGCGCTGACGTCTACGAGGCGTCGCTGGCCGACCTGCCCGAGGGGTTCCTGATCGCGCCCCTCGTCCAGGCCTCCGTCTGCGACGACGTGGCCGAGGGGCTGCTGCCCGTGAAGGCCATGCTCGGCTTCTACATCGGCGGCATGGGCCCCGCCAAGCGGAACTTCCACGCCGACCTGATGGCCCGCATGGGATACGCGGACGCGGCCCGGCGCGTCCAGGAGCTGTTCCTCGCCGGGCGGCGCGAGGAGGCGGTGCGGGCCGTGCCGGACGCCTTCGCCGACGAGATCTCGCTGGTCGGCCCGCGCGAACGGATCGCCGAACGGCTCGAACTGTGGCGCGAGGGACCGGTCACCGACCTCCTCGTCCTCACCCGCGAACCACGCACGCTGCGCGTCCTCGCCGAGCTGACCGCCTAACGAGTGAGGCGCATCAGATAGCGAGTGAGGCGCATCAGCGGAAGATGGCCACCGGGTCCACCGTGAGTTCGCCCGCCTCGCGGTTCCAGGTGCGGACCTTGCCCAGGCAGCGGGCCTGGAACTCGCCGCTGAAGTAGTCCTCCTCGTGGAACTCCTCGCGGATGCCGTCCTCGGCGCAGGTGATCTTCACCTGCGCCCCTCGCCGCCCGCTCCCGTAGCGGGCCCGAAGGACCACGTCGCCGCCGCTCAGGCTGCGGGCCGTGAAGCGCCCGGTGACCGAGACGAACTCCGCCATCACGGCGCTCAGCGGCACCCGGTCGTCGCCGCTGTCGCGCAGGGCGTCGGCGAGGGCCCGGTTGGGCACCAGCTGGCCGGTGGTGAGGTCGGCGTGCACGATGGCGTCCTCGCGGCGCATCGTGTCCAGGAGCATCCCGATGACGGTGATCGGGGTGTTCTGCTGGACGTAGGAGGTGAAGCGCTCCTTGGTGACGTCCCGCCCGGCCTTGCCGCCCGCGCCGCCGGTGAACTTCGCCCACAGGCTGATGCCGGAGGTCACGTTCGTGCGGTCGGCGACCTCCTGCTCCAGGGCGGCCGAGAACCCGCCGGTCTGGTACAGGTCCATGACCCGCTGCTCGTGCAGGTAGAAGCACATGCCGTGGAACGTGCGGCGGCGCCGCGTCGGGCGGCGGCGCCGGGGCAGCACGAACCGCATGAGCGCGTACCGCGCCAGGACGCCGCAGCAGGCCGCCGTGGCCAGCCACACGACCATCCACGGCCACCAGAGTTCCCACCACTTGCCGTCAACGACACCCACGGATCTCCTTGAACGCCTGGGAGAGGGAGGAGGAGTTGGCGTCCACGACGCGGCCGCCGGTCGCGGTGGCCGCGCGCCGCAGCTCCCCCGCGTCTGCCTCGCCGAAGTGCACCGGGAACGTCGGCGCGTCCCGCGCCGCGCCCCCGAGCCGCCCGTGGCGGCGTGCGAACTCCCCGTACTCCATGCCTGTGTTGTTCTCGCCGTCCGTCATCAGGACCACGGACACCGGGCGGTCGGGATCCGCGCGTACGGAGTCGGCGACGACGCGGTAGCCGTGGTCGAGGGCCGACCAGACGGCGGTGTCCGCCGCGAGGCCGCCGGTGGCCACGAACGCGTTGAGCCGCTCCAGGTCGCCGTCCCCGCGCACGGACACGGTCCGCTGGCGAAGGACGCGGCCCGCGAACGTGACGACGGTCAGCCGCTCCCCCCGGTAGAAGCGCGCGAACTTGCCCGTCGCCGACGGATCGGCGCCGCTCAGCCCCTTGAACGCCGCCCGCAGGTCCGCCATCCGCTGCCCCCGCATCGAGGTGGAGAAGTCGAGCAGGAACACGACGTGGTCCCCGCCCCGGCGGCGGCCGGGATCGCCGTAGGAGTCCATGAGCCGCCGTACGACGGCGAGTTGGTCGGGGTACGAGAGGGCGTTGCCGATGGGGGCGCGCAGCTCCCGGGGGCGGGGCACGTCGCTGCCGACGGGCCTGCGCCACGTCGTCCGCGTCAGCCGCTCCTGCGCCTCGTCGCCGCGCAGCCAGTCGACGACCTTCCGGTACGCCTTGTGCCGCGCGGGGTCGAGCAGCAGCAGCGGGAAGTCGGAGAGGACCATGCCGTCCGCCGGGTGGACGATCTTCAGGGGTTCCTTCAGCTTCCGGCTCGCGTTGAGCGTCAGGAGCTCCGACTCGTGCGCGATGAGCGCGTTGGCGGCGCCCTGGCGGCGTACGTACGTCTCGATGAGCTCCCGCGAGCTCGCGCCGGTCAGCGTCTGCCCCGCCCGGAAGCCGCGCAGCCGGTCGCAGGACACGTCCTTGCGGCGCAGCACGCCCCCCGTCCCGGCGGCGGCCGTGGCCACGCCGACCAGGGCCGCGCGCCCGGTGTCGCTGCGCCGCGGGTCGGCCATGCCGAACCTGACGGTGCCATCGGCGGCGGCGTCGGCGACGTCCGCCCACGTCAGGGGCTTGCCCGTGTCGACGTCGCGGGCGACGGCGGGGGTGAGCCCGACCACCACCGGCGACCGCATGATGGCCGTGGACTCCGGGACCGCGGCCCGCGACCGCTCCTCGCGCAGCCGCAGCAGGTACGAGCGGTCGGAGGCGGGCCAGGCCAAGTCGTAGGAACCAAGGGGTCCTTCGAGGTCGGCGGTGGCGGAAAAGTCGATGTCCAGCTCGATTCCGGTGTCGTCCTCCAGGTCCTTCAGCAGGGGCTTGATGTCGGCGAGTTCCGGGCTCGCGAGCACCCGCAGGGTCTGGTGGTCATCGCCGCCGGAGCAGGCGGCGAGGGTGGCGGCGAGGACGACCAGGCAGGCGCCGAGGACGCGGCGCCTCATGAGGCGTCGTCGCTACGGACGGACGGGCAGCTGCCGACGTGGTTGATGATCCGCTCCAGGGCGTCGAGGTCGGGCGCGTCGGCCTTGGTCTGGTCGGGGTTCGGCGTGGGCACCTGGACGCGGTGCTCGCGCAGATACGCGTTCAGCTGCTCGCTGGTGCCGTCCTCGCCGGAGAACCGCACGCGGAAGCCGAGTTCGATGGCGCGCCGCCGCAGCGCGCCGTCGGTCTCCATCAGGTCGGTGAGCCGGTCGCCGTCGCCGCCAAGGGAGATCAGCTGCGGCTCGGTGAGGGCCTGCGGCGAGGGGTAGAGGAGCACCCGCCTGGCGTCCTGGCGGCGGTGCTTCTTCTGGTAGCCGACCTGGTGGGCGAGGAACTGGTGCTCGTAGATGAGCGAGACCGGCGCGATGGACTCGCCCTCGTCGGAGAAGTAGCTGTCGGCCTGCTCGTCGGCGGCCATGCCCTGGAGGTTGATGAGCGGCTTGACCTTGGCGGCCACGTCGAGCACGGAGTCGCCGGAGCCCGTCGCGTCGCCCTTGCCGCGCTTGGGGTCCGTGCCCGGGGGCTGGTTGTCGTTCTTCACGAAGGCGAGGATGCTGAGGTAGGTCCCGGCGGCGTTGGACTCGCACACGCTGGAGGTCCGCACCAGGACCCGGCCGCTGTTGCTGCGCTTGGACCGGGACTCGTAGCCGATCCCGTTCCAGGTCTCGCGCTGCTCGATGAGGCGCAGGAAGCCCTTCATGTCGAGGTCGTAGTAGAGGGTGTCGCCGCCGCCCGCCGGGCGCTGCGGGCGCGCCACGCCCGCCGCGACCAGCGTCTCGGCGTACTCCCTGAACGTGCCGAGCGCCAGCGGCGTCACGAAGGGGCGCGCGGACTTCACGGACCGCTGCTCCCGCTGCATGATCAGCTTCGCGGCGGGCTGTCCCGAGGGGAACGCCACGTCCATGCCCTCCAGGGACTGCGTGGCGATGCCGCGCGAGCCCAGGCGGTGTATCTCCACCCGGATCCCGTGCTTCAGGAGCAGCCGCCGCACCTCGGGGTCCTTGAAGTAGTCCGACTTCGACGCCATCTTGCCGTCGACGGTCGTGATCCTCTCGAAGGGCCGCAGGGCGTTGCCCGAGACGAGCAGCGCGAGCAGGCCCGCGAGGGCGAGCGGCATGGCGACGACCACGTGCCGGGGGAACCGGCGCCGACGGGCCGCGGGGCGGCGGGTGGTCAGGCGGGGTTCCTCTCCGGCGGCGGACGGGCTTGCGTCTTCTGGCACCGGGATGTCTCCTGCGTCTGGTGGGGGCAGGAGCATGCGCCTCGGGGGCGAACGGGGGTGCGAGGAGGCGGTAACTCCGCCTGAACCCACGATGAATGACGGGTCATCAGCAGCTGGGAGTCTCCCCCACCCCGCCCCTTCCCGAAACCATGGGACTCCGCCCCCTGGACCCCCAAAAGCATCGGCCTCCGGCCTCGTCCTCAAACGCCGGACGGGCTGGAACTCTCGCCGCAAGCGGCAGGTTTCAGCCCGTCCGGCGCTTGAGGACGAGGCGCGGAGCGCCGAAAAGCTTTGAGCGGGGGAACGGGGGCAGCCGCACCCGGATCGGGAAGGGGCGGGTCTGGGGCGCCCCGCGAGGGCTAGCCCTTGGTGAGGGCGCCGGTCGACGGAACCTTGTCCGTCACCTCGGCCCCCGCGGAGCGCCCCGCGTTGGCGACGAACCGCGTCTTCGCGAGCCGCTGCCGCTCGGCCGTGCTCGTGCCCGTCGGGGCGGCGCCGGAGTCCTTGTCGTCGCCGCCGCACGCCGTCGCCGTCCCCGCGAGGAGGGCGCAGCACAGCAGGAGCGAGGCGAGGGCGCGGAACGGGGAGCGGGGCACGGTGACCTCCGGGCGGCGTGGGGGCGGGGCCGCCGTCAGCCTCGCCCCGGGCCGTCGGGGCCGCCACCGGGGCGGGCCCATCGGGGTGGTTTCGGCCACGGCACGCCAGGTACTCGCCCCCCATGTCCCCCGTACAAGCCCGACGCACCACGCAAGCCGCCACGGTCGTCGTCGTCATCGCGGACGTGATGGCCCTCATTCTCGCCCTGTGGATCCTGATGGACCTGCTGGACGCCAACCGCGCCAACGACCTCGTCCAGGTGGTGCACGACGTGGCCCGCTGGCTGGCGGGCTGGTCGCACGACTTGTTCACCTTCGACGAGCGGTGGGCCCGCGTGCTCGCCGGGTACGGGCTCGCGGCGGTCGTCTACCTCGCCGCGGGGCACTTCCTCGCCGGGCGGCTGCGGCGGCGCTGAGCCCCGGGCCGCGCGGCCCTCAGCGGCAGCAGTCCGGGTCCAGGCCCACCGGCAGGTCCGTGCCCGAGAAGACCCGGCACGTCGCCTCGTCGCCGCCGAGCGCCGCCACCGCGAGCAGCAGGGAGCCCGCCGTCCACGTGGTCCGCTCGACCGGCCAGATCGCGGCGTCGTCGTACACATAGCCCGTCCAGTACAGGCCCGACTCCTCGTCGCGCAGGTGCTGGATGGACTTGAGGACCTCCACGGCGCGGTCGGACTCGCCGACCGCCCACAGGGTGAGGGCGAGTTCGGCGCTCTCGCCGCCGGTGACCCAGGGGTTGGGGACCACGCAGCGCACGCCGAGGCCGGGGACGACGAAGCGGTCCCAGCCCTCCTCGATGCGGGCCTTGGCCTCGGGTCCGGTGAGCGCGCCGCCGAGGACCGGGTAGTACCAGTCCATCGAGTAGCGGTCCTTGTCGAGGAAGCGCTCGGGGTGGCGGCGTATCGCGTGGGCGAGGGCGCCGGTCGCCAGCTCCCAGTCGGGCTGCGGGTCCTCGCGGTGCTCGGCGATCGCGAGGGCGCAGCGCAGGGCCTGGTGGATGGAGGAGGAGCCGGTGAGGAGCGCGTCGGTGACGGGGGTGCCGTCGGCCTCGCGCTTCCAGCCGATCTGGCCGCCGGGGAGCTGGAGGGCGAGGACGAACTCGACGGCCGCCACGACCACCGGCCACATGCGGTCGAGGAAGGCCTCGTCGCCGGTCGTCAGGTAGTGGTGCCAGACGCCCACGGCGACGTACGCGCAGAAGTTGCTCTCGCGGCCGCGGTCGGTGACGGCGTCCGCGGCGCCGTCGGCGTACGCCGCGTACCAGGAGCCGTCCGGGTTCTGGTGCCGGGCCAGCCACTCGTAGGCGCGGGCGGCGGCCGCGTGCTCGCCCGCCGCATCCAGGGCCATGGCGGCCTCGGTGTGGTCCCACGGGTCCAGGTGGTGGCCGCGGAACCACGGGATCGCCCCGTCCGGGCGCTGCACTTCGAGGATGCCGCGGACCGTGCCGGTCGCCTGACGGGCCGTCAGCACGCCGGGCAGGACGAGGTGTTCGGTGCGCTCGGGGATCGTCACGCCCCGGCCTTCGGCTCAGCGGCGGTGCGCGGCAGGTGCGGCTTGGTCGCGTACGCCACGAAGCTCTTGCCGATCAGCGGGTTCAGGGCCTGCTCGGCGAGCTTCGTCGCGAGCGGCTTCTTCATGATGTCCCAGACCAGGAGCTTGTGATACGCGCGGACGGGCAGCGCCTTGTCGTTGTCCACGCCGAACGCGCACTTCAGCCACCAGTACGGGGAGTGCAGCGCGTGCGCGTGGTGCGTGCCGTACGGCTTGAGGCCCGACTCGCGCATCCTGGCGAGGAGTTCGTCCGCCTTGTAGATGCGGATGTGGCCGCCCTCGACCTCGTGGTACGCGTCGCTGAGCGTCCAGCAGACCTTCTCGGGGCCGTAGCGCGGCACGGTCACGGCGATGCGGCCGCCCGGCTTGAGCACGCGCACCATCTCGGCGAGGACGCCCTTGTCGTCGGGGATGTGCTCCATGACCTCGGAGATGATCACGACGTCGAAGGACTCGTCGGGGAAGGGCAGGTTGAGCGCGTCGCCCTCCATCGCGGTGGCGCTCGCGCCCGCCGGGGCCTCCCCGGCCTCCTTCATCGCCGCGAACCACTTGGCGACCTCGCGGATCTCCTCGCCGTTCTGGTCGAGGGCCACCACCCGCGCGCCGCGCCGGTAGCACTCGAAGGCGTGCCGGCCCGCACCGCAGCCCAGGTCGAGGACGCGGTCCCCGGGGGCGAGGGGGAAGCGGGTGAAGTCGACGGTCAGCACGGGGTCCTGCTTTCGTGATCGCGGGCGGGGCCGACGTCGGCCGGGGCCGCGGAGCGGCCGGGGGCCGGGGGCGCGGAGCGGCTGATGCCGGGGGTGGCGACGCTCTGGCCTGGCGTCTTCGGGGCCGCGGAGCGGCCGGGAGCCGGGGCCGCGGAGCGGCTGGGGCGGGCCGGTGCCCGGCCGCCGCGTCCCGCCTCGCGGGCGATGGCCTCGCGGTAGCGCTCCACCGTGCCCTGGGCGGCCTTGGCCCAGGTGAACTTGGCGAGCACCCGGGCGCGCCCGGCCGCGCCGAGGCGGGCCCGCAGCTCCGGGTCGCCGAGGAGCCGCACCAGGCCGGAGGCCAGCGCGTCCGCGTCGCCGGGCGGCACGGCGAGGCAGGTCTCCCCGTCAGCGCCCGCCACCTCGGGGATGGCCCCGCCGGTCGTGGCCAGGAGCGGCGTCCGGGTGGCCATGGCCTCGGCCGCGGGCAGGGAGAAGCCCTCGTACAGGGAGGGGACGCAGGCGACCTGCGCCGAGCGCACCAGGTCGACGAGTTCGGCGTCCGTGATGCCCTTGACGAACTCGACGGCGCCTTCGAGGCCGTAGCGCTCCACGGCGGCCGCGACCGGGCCGCCCTCCGGGCGCTTGCCGACGACGACGAGGTGCGCGGCGGGGTGTTCGGTGCGCACCTTCGCGAGCGCCTCGACGAGGTGGACCAGGCCCTTGAGCGGGACGTCGGCGCTGGACGTCGTCACGATCCGCCCGGCCACCTCCGGCACGGCGGGGTCGGGCGAGAAGAGGTCGGTGTCGGCGCCGATGTGGACGACGTTGATCCGCTGCGGGCGCACGCCGAGGTGGTCGACGATCTCCTGGCGCGAGGTGCCGGACACGGTGACGATCGACGGCAGGCGGCGCGCGACGCGCTTCTGCATCCGGGTGAACGCGTACCACCGGCGCACGGACGCGCGGCGCTTCCAGTCCTCGGCCGCGGCCAGCTCCAGGCGCCGGTCGACGGTGATCGGGTGGTGGATCGTGGTGACCAGCGGGGCGCCGAGGTCGCCGAGGAGGCCGTAGCCGAGGGTCTGGTTGTCGTGCACGACGTCGAAGTCGCCGCGCCGGGCGCGCAGATGGCGGCGGGCGCGCAGGCTGAAGGTGACCGGCTCCGGGAAGCCGCCGGTCCACATGGTGGCCACTTCCAGGGCGTCGATCCAGTCGCGGTACTCCTCGCGCCGGGGCGTGCGGAAGGGGTCGGGCTGGCGGTAGAGGTCCAGGCTCGGCAGTTCGGTGAGGCCGAGTCCGTCAAGGCCCTCCCCCTCGTCGAGCACGGGGTAGGGCTGGGCGCCGATGACCTCGACGCGGTGGCCGAGGCGGGCGAGTTCGCGCGAGAGGTGCCGTACGTACACGCCCTGGCCGCCGCAGAAGGGGTTTCCCTTGTACGTCAGGAGCGCGATGCGCAGCGGGTCCGCGCCGTCGGCGGCCGACCCCGGCGGGAGGACCGCCTCCCTGGCCTCAGCGGTCACTCTGGGCCCCCTTCTGCCTGCGGATCGCGAGCCTACGCCGGGACGGTAATCTAGAACAAGTTTCAGACTTGATCGCTCAAGGAGCTTCGAATCTACCGGCAGGTAGTCGCGCTGTAAGGCCCGGATCAGGTGATTCGCGCCACGGCCGGTGCCCTGCCATGCTGGGCGATCCCGGAGCGCCTCGCGCCTTCCGGGACGGCGGGACGGGACACTTCCGCGAGCCCCGCCCCCGGCCCGCGCGGCCGGACGGCGCCGGGGCGGACGGAACCGGACACGGGGACTGACGGGGCACATGACAGCTGACGCGAAGACGGCCGGGGCGCGGGCGGCGGGCCCGGCGCCCTCGCCCCTCACCGAGCGCCAGGAGGCGCGCCGCCGCCGCATCCTGCACGCCAGCGCCCAACTGGCCAGCCGCGGCGGCTTCGACGCGGTCCAGATGCGGGAGGTCGCGGAGGCCGCGGGCGTCGCGCTCGGCACGCTCTACCGCTACTTCCCCTCCAAGGTGCACCTGCTGGTCGCGACCATGCAGGACCAGCTCCAGCAGATGCACACCACCCTGCGCAAGCGCCCGCCCGCCGGGGACACCCCCGCCGAGCGGGTCGCCCAGACGCTGATGCGGGCCTTTCGCGCGCTGCAGCGCGAGCCGCACCTCGCGGACGCGATGGTGCGCGCCCTGACCTTCGCCGACCGCTCGGTGAGCCCCGAGGTGGACACGGTCTCGCGGCTCACCACGGCGATCATCCTGGACGCGATGGGCCTGGACGGGCAGCCGAGCCCCGCGCAGCTGTCCGCGGTGCGGGTGATCGAACACACCTGGCACTCGGCCCTGACGACCTGGCTCTCGGGCCGGGCCTCCATCGCCCAGGTGAAGATCGACATCGAGACGGTGTGCCGCCTGATCGACCTGACGGCGCCCGAGACGCCCTGATCCCCGCCTCAGCGCTCCGCTGGTCTGCGGCGCCCTGGCCGTCAGCCGACCGCGGGTTCGTCGTGGCTGGTCGCGCCCACGCGGCGGAGCCGCACATGTGCACAGCCCCGCGCCCCTTCGGGGCGCGGCCCCCGAGCCCCTTAGTCCCCTTAGTCCTCGGGCGGGAACACCACTTCCCCGCTGCCGGCCATCGTGATCGCGATGGCCTCGACCGGGCAGCCCTCGGCGGCCCCCAGGACGTCCTCCGACGCGTCGATCTCGGCCTCCTTGGGGCGCGCCTGACGGGCGGAGTCAAGGACGAAGCCCTCCGGCACGGTGCCCACACACATCCCCGAGCCAATGCACAAGTCCCGGTCGACCTCTATGCGCCAGCGGTCACCCATCAGTCCCAGCCCCCTCGGTCTCCCGCCCGTCGGGCTCGTACCCCGCGGGCAAGTGGATCATCTTGTGCTCGAAGTACTCACCGTACCCCTCGGGCCCGAACTCCCGTCCAAGGCCCGAGTTCTTGTAGCCGCCGAAGGGGCCGAGCATGTCCAGGCTGAAGGTGTTCACGGAGTACGTGCCGGTGCGCACCCGGCGGGCCACGTCGAGGCCGCGCTCGACGTCGGCGGTCCACACGCTGCCGCTGAGTCCGTAGTCGGAGTCGTTGGCGATCCGCACGGCCTCGTCCTCGTCGCCGTACTCGATCAGGCAGACGACGGGCCCGAAGATCTCCTCGCGGGCGACGCGCATGGCGTTGTCGACGCCGCCGAGCAGCGTCGGCTCGACGTACCAGCCGCGGTCGGCTCCGGCCGGGCGGCCGCCGCCCGCGAGCACCTTGGCGCCCTCCTCCTGGCCGATGCGGATGTAGTCGAACGAACGGCGCTGCTGCCGCTCGGCGACCAGCGGGCCGACCTCGGTCTCCGGGTCCATGGGGTCGCCGACCCTGAGCGCGCCAGCGACGGCGGCGAAGGCCTCGGCGAACTCCCCGGCGCGGGAGCGCGGCACCAGGACGCGCGTCTGCGCCACGCACGCCTGGCCGTTGATCATCCACGCGAAGGGCGCGATCCCCGCCACCGCGCCCGCCGCGTCGGCGTCAGGCAGGACGACCGCGGCCGACTTGCCGCCCAACTCCAGGGTGACCCGGGTGAGATGGCGGGAGCACACCTCCATCACGCGCTTGCCCGCGGCGACGGAGCCGGTGAACGACACCTTGTCGACGCCCGGGTGCCCGACCAGGTACTCGCTCACCTCGCGGTCCGCCGACAGGATCGAGAGGACGCCCGGGGGCAGGCCCGCCTCGGCGGCGATCTCGGCGAGGACGTACGCGTCGAGCGGGGCCTCCGGCGAGGTCTTGAGGATCACCGGGCAGCCCGCGAGCAGCGCGGGCGCGAGCTTGGCGGCGGCGGTGAACTGCGGGACGTTCCAGGGCACGACGGCCGCGACCACGCCGACGGGCTCGCGCCGCACCAGGATCTTCCCGAGTACGCCGTCGCGCGCCTCCTCGTAGCGGAAGCCGCGCGCGGTGGTGATCGCCGCGTCCCACACCATCATCGCGGACAGCGCCTGCACCAGGACGGACGCGGTGACCGGGGTGCCGTTCTCGGAGCTGATGATCCGCGCGATCTCCTCGTGCCGCGCCGCGAAGCCGTCCTTGATCCTGGTGACGACGTCGATCCGCTCCTGGAGCGGCAGGCGCGGCCAGGGGCCCTCGTCGAAGGCCTCGCGGGCGAGCGCCACGGCCCGGTCGACGTCGGCGGGCGCGGCGGCGGGCACCCGCGCGAAGACCTCGCCGGTGTGCGGCGATACGACCTCGATCACATCCGCGCCGAGCGGCTCCGCCCACTCCCCGCCGATGAAAAGACGTCCGTGCTCCACGAGCTCCGTCATGGCCAACCGCCTCCTGCTGAACGCTTTCTGACGTTGTTTCAGAACTGATACCAGTTCTAGTTATAGTGGGCAACGGCCGTGCGGCCGACAGAGCGGGGGCTGCGGATGAAGCGGGCGACCGACCACGGCGGCGGAGTGTGGAGCATCGCCGTCCCGATCCCGGACAACCCCCTCGGGCACACGCTCGTGTACGTGCTCGACACCGACCGCGGCCCCGTCCTGATCGACACCGGCTGGGACGACCCGGAGGCGTGGGAGGCCCTTGCCGCCGGGCTCGCCGGGTGCGGCGTCGACGTCACCGAGGTGCACGGGGTCCTGCTCACCCACCACCATCCGGACCACCACGGCCTGTCGGGGAAGGTGCGGGCCGCCTCCGGGGCGTGGATCGCGATGCACGAGGCCGACGCGCACGTGGTGCGGCGCACCCGCGCGTATCCCCTGGAGCAGTGGGTCGCGTACCTGGCGGACAAGCTCGCGGCGGCGGGCGCGCCCGCCGCGCATCTGGCGCCGCTGCTCGCCGCCCGCGAGGCGGGCGGCACCCCCCGGCCGCCCGCGCTCACCCCGGCGCTGCCCGACCGCGCCATCGAGCCCGGCGAACTCCTCGACCTGCCGGGCCGCCGTCTGCGCGCCCTGTGGACCCCGGGCCACACGCCCGGCCACGTCTGTCTGCACCTGGAGGAGGAGCACCCGGCGCGCCTGCCGGGCCGCGGGCGGCTGTTCAGCGGGGACCACCTGCTGCCCGGGATCACCCCGCACATCGGCCTGTACGAGGAACCGGGGGACGGCGCGGGGGTGGAAGACCCCCTCGGTGACTATCTGGACTCCCTGGAGCGGGTCGGGCGGCTCGGCGTCGCGGAGGTGCTGCCCGCGCACCAGCACGCCTTCGCCCGCGCGGCGTCCCGGGTGCGGGAGCTGCTCGACCACCACGAGGAGCGGCTCAGCGGCCTGCGCGCGCTCCTCGCCGAGCCCCGCACTCCCTGGCAGCTCGCCGAGCGCATGGAGTGGAACAGGCCCTGGGCCGAGATCCCCTTCGGCTCCCGGAACATCGCGGTGTCCGAGGCGGAGGCGCACCTGCGCCGCCTGGTGAAGCTGGGCCGTGCGGAGGCGGTGGCGGGCAGCGATCCGGTGGCGTACGTGGCGGTGTGAGAAGCCGCCGCCCGGCTCTCAGCGACCGCGCCCCGAGGCCGCCGTCACCAGCCCTCCTCGCCGCGCAGCACCGCGTCCGCGCCGCCGTCGATGAAGATCACCTGGCCCGTCACATGCGTGTTGTCCGGGCAGGTGAGGAAGTCGAGCAGCGCGGCGACCTGCTCGGGCTCGCCGTAGCCGTTCAGCGGCATGGGCACGGCGGCGTCGGCGACCGCCCGGATCTCCGGGTCCTCGATCATGAAGCGGGCCATCGGGGTGCGGATGATGCCGGGCGCGACGGCGTTCAGCGGGATGCCCGCGCCCGCCCACGCGTCGCTCACGGCGGCCCGGCGCAGCCAGCGCACCAGCGCGTGCTTGGACGACGCGTAGGGGACCATGTCCGCGCCCCGGTCGAGCGCGGCCCGCGCGGCGGCGACCGCCGCGTCCTCGTCCTCGGCGAGCACCGCGTCGACGATGGCCTGGTCGATGGGGTGCAGCGCGGCGATCGACGCCACCGCCACCGCCCTCGGGTCCCGGCCCGCGGCGAGCAGCGGGCGCAGCCCCGTGAGCGTGGCGATCGCGCCGAAGGCGTTCACGCGCACGGTCACCGGGTCGAACAGGGCGGTGCCCGCGCAGGCGATCACCGCGTCCAGGCGCCCTAGGTCGGCCGCCGCCTCGGCCAGCAGCGTCCGGCCCTCCGGCGTCCCCAGGTCGGCGCTGATGTCGGTGTCCTTCAGGTCCGCGCCGAGCACGCGGTGGCCCCGCTCGGCCAGGCGCCGCGCGGTGGCCTTGCCGATGCCGGACGCGGCCCCGGTGATCAGATAGGTGCGGGCGGTGTGGCCGCCGGTGCGTTCCGGCCGTGCCGTAGCTGCCATGCCTGGCTCCCCTTAACTGCCGCACCCCGAGGCTTTCGTCACGTTACGCCCGCCGTCCGGGCCGCACCAGGGCGCGATCACCCGCCGCGCCTGGCCGGGAGCGGCGGCGCGGGGGCCGGTAGAGTGTGCGGGTCGTCATCACGTACGTACGAGGGGAAGCCGGTGGAAGTCCGGCGCTGACCCGCAGCCGTGACCACCTGCGCGTGACCCCGTGCCAGGCAAGCCGGAACACCTCGTGCGGCGCGTGACCGGCTCGCGCCATCGGGACCGTACCGATGGCGGGCACCGTCGAGGTTCACGGAGCCGGAGCCGCCCGGTGCCCCGTCGTGCCGTGCCGCCCGGTTCCCCACAGGGAGAGGCACCCGCCGCATCATGAACGTCCGCCGCAGCGCAGCTGCCCTGGCCGCCGTCGCCGCCCTCGGCACGGCCGTGGCTCCGGCCGCCCTCGCCGACGACGCCTCGCCGTCGCCCTCGACCGCGCTCCCGTCCGGTCTGTACGGCAAGAAGGACCCGAAGTTCGACGGCGTGTTCCGGCAGTCGTACGCGCTGCTCGCCCAGGACGTGACCGGGGTGAAGCCCGCGGCCAAGGCCGTGGACTGGCTGACCGGGCAGCAGTGCGAGAGCGGCGGCTTCGCCGCGTACCGCGCCGACGCGAGCGAGCCCTGCGACTCCAAGACGCAGGTCGACAGCAACTCGACGGCCGCGGCCGTGCAGGCCCTCGCCGCGCTCGGCGGCGACAAGAAGACGGTCGACAAGGGCATCGCCTGGCTGAAGTCGGTGCAGAACCAGGACGGCGGCTGGGGCTACAACCCGGGCCTGCCGAGCGACGCCAACTCCACCGGCATCGTGATCGGCGCGCTCGCCGCCGCGGGCGAGAAGCCTGCCGCGGCGACGTCGCAGCAGGGCAAGTCGCCGCTGGACGCGCTGACGCGGCTCGCCATGGACTGCGCCGCGAACGGCGGCGCCTTCGGCCTCGCGGACGCCACGTCCGGCCAGCTGGCGCCGAACGCCGACGCCACGGCCGCCGGTGTCCTCGGCGCCCTCGGCAAGGGCCTGGTGGTGGCCGCGCCCAAGAAGGCGGCCGACGCCCCGAAGTGCGCCGCCGCCGGCTCGGCCGGGCAGGCCGCGGCCAACGGCACCGGCTACCTCCTGAAGACCCTGGGCGGCTCCGGGCACCTGATGTCGTCGATGCCCGGCTCCACCGACAAGCCGGACGTCGGCAACACCGCCGACGCGGTCGTCGCGCTCGCCGCCGCGGGCCAGGGCGAGCAGGCGAAGAAGTCCGCCGAGTGGCTCGCGGAGAACTCCGCCGCCTGGGCCAAGCAGAGCGGCCCCGCCGCCTACGCCCAGCTGGTCTTCGCCGCCCACGCCGCGGGCCTCGACCCGCGCGACTTCGGCGGCGCCGACCTCGTCAAGCAGCTCAACGCCACCGGACCGACGCCCGCCAAGACGGCCGACGCCGCCAAGGGCGACGCCAAGGACAAGGACAAGGCCGAGGAGAAGTCCGACGAGAAGAAGGACGACGACGGCGGCGGCATCAGCGTCTGGTGGATCGTCGGCGTCGGTCTGGCCGCGGGCGCGGGCATCGGCTTCCTGCTGAGCGGGCGCAAGAAGAACCAGCCGTGACGCGACCGGCCTCCGGGGCCACCGCGGGGGCGGCCGTCCGCCCCCGCGGCCTGTCGCGGGCGCTCGCTCCGCTCGGCGCCCTCCTCCTCACGTGCGCCACCGCGTTCGCCGCGACCCCGGCGCAGGCCGCCGAGTACCGCTACTGGTCGTTCTGGCAGCGGAGCGCCGACGGCTGGGTGTACGCCACGCAGGGCCCTTCGATCGCGCGCCCCGACGACGGGGACGTGGACGGCTTCCGCTTCGCGGTGTCCGCGGACGCCGCGACCGCGAAGAAGCCGCGCGGCACCGCCGACTTCGACACGATCTGCGCGGACACCCCGGCCAAGGGCGGGCAGAAGCGGATCGCGGTCGTCATCGACTTCGGCACCGCGGCCGACGCGCCGGGGAAGCAGGCCCCGCCGAAGCCGCGCGCCGCGTGCGCCCGCATCGCCGAGAACGGCTCCAGCGCCGAGGCGCTGGCCGCCGTCGCCAAGCCGCTGCGCTACGACAACAACGCGCTGCTATGCGCCATCTCCGACTACCCGAAGTCCGGCTGCGGCGAGCAGGTCTCCGGCGACGGCGAGGAGAGCGGCGCGGGCGACTCCGGCGACGGCGGGCCCTCCGTCGGCCTGCTCGCCGGGGCCGCCGCCGTGGTCGTGCTCGGCGCCGCCGCCTTCTGGCAGGCCCGCCGCCGGCGCGGCTGAGTCCGGGCGCACCCACGATGACCAGCCCGTCTAGCCCGTCAAGGCCGTCTAGCCCGCCAGGACCGCGCCGCCGCCTGGCCCCCGAGGCGCACCGCTCCAACGCCCTGCACCCGGGCGCCTGGTGGCTGTGGGCGCTCGGGCTCGCGACGGCCGCGTCCCGCACCACCAATCCGCTCCTGATCGGGCTGCTCATCGGGGTCGCCGGGTACGTCGTCGCGGCCCGCAGGACCTCCGCCCCCTGGGCGCGCTCGTACGGCGCGTTCGTGAAGATCGCCCTCCTGGTGATCGGCATCCGGCTCGTGTTCGCCGTGTTCCTCGGCTCGCCGATCCCGGGCACCCACGTCATCGTCACGCTGCCGGAGGTGCCGCTGCCCGAGTGGGCCCAGGGCGTGCGGATCGGCGGCCGCGTCACCGCGGAGGGCGTGGTGTTCGCGCTGTACGACGGGGTGCGCCTGGCGGGCCTGCTGATCTGCGTCGGCGCGGCGAACGCGCTTGCCAGCCCGGCGAGGCTGCTGAAGTCGCTGCCGGGCGCCCTGTACGAGGCGGGGGTCGCCGTCGTCGTCGCCATGACGTTCGCGCCGAACCTGATCGGCGACGTCCAGCGGCTGCGGGCCGCGCGCCGTCTGCGCGGGCGGCCCGACAGCGGGATCAGGGGGCTGCTCCAGGTGGGACTTCCCGTCCTGGAGGGCGCCCTGGAGCGGTCGGTGGCCCTGGCCGCGGCGATGGACGCGCGCGGCTTCGGGCGCACCGCCGCCGTGCCCGCGCGGGTGCGCAGGGCCACCGCGGTCCTCACCCTCGGCGGTCTGATGGGGGTGTGCGCGGGAACGTACGGGCTGCTCACCGCGGACGGCGGAACCTACGGCCTTCCGGTGCTCGCCCTCGGGCTCGCCGCCGCGCTCGGCGGCCTGTGGCTCGGCGGGCGCCGCTCGGTGCGCACCCGCTACCGGCCCGACCTGTGGGGCGCCCGCGCCTGGCTCGTCGCCGGGTCGGGGGCCGCCGTCGCGGGCCTGATGATCGCGGCGAGCACGTACGAGGCCGGGGCCCTGCACCCCGGGGTGGTCCCGCTGGTCGCGCCCGAGCTGCCGCTGTGGCCCGCGGCCGCCGTCCTGATCGGGCTGCTCCCGGCGTTCGTGGCGCCGGTGCCGCCGCCCGCCGAGGCCCCCGCCCCCCGCCCGTCCCGGAGCGCCGCCAAGGAGCAGACGCCATGACCATGATCCGCTTCGAGGACGTCTCCGTGCGGTACGAGGACGCTCCGGAGCCCACCCTGAACGGTGTCGGGCTCGATATCCCCGAGGGCGAGCTGGTGCTGGTCGTCGGCCCGTCGGGGGTCGGCAAGTCGACGCTGCTCGGCGCGGTCAGCGGGCTCGTGCCGCACTTCACCGGCGGCACCCTGCGCGGCCGGGTGACCGTGGCGGGCCGTGACACCCGTACCCACAAGCCCCGCGAGCTCGCCGACGTCGTTGGCACGGTGGGCCAGGACCCGCTCGCCCACTTCGTGACGGACACGGTGGAGGACGAGCTGGCGTACGGCATGGAGTCCCTCGGTCTCGCGCCGGACGTGATGCGCCGCCGCGTCGAGGAGACCCTGGACCTGCTCGGCCTCGCCGACCTGCGGGACCGCCCGCTCGCCACCCTCTCCGGCGGCCAGCGGCAGCGCGTCGCCATCGGCTCCGTCCTCACCCCGCACCCGAGGGTCCTGGTCCTGGACGAGCCGACGTCCGCGCTCGACCCGGCGGCGGCCGAGGAGGTCCTCGCGGTGCTCCAGCGCCTGGTGCACGACCTCGGCACCACGGTCCTGATGGCGGAGCACCGCCTGGAGCGCGTCGTGCAGTACGCCGACCAGGTCCTGCTCCTCCCCGGCCCCGGCCAGACCCCCGTGCTCGGCGACCCCGCCGAGCTGATGGCCGTCTCGCCGGTGTACCCGCCGGTCGTGGCCCTGGGCAGGCTCGCGGGCCTGAGCCCGCTGCCGCTGACCGTGCGCGACGCGCGCCGCCGGGCCGCGGGCCTGCGGGAGCGGCTCGCGGGGGTGGCGCCGGTGGCGCGGGCCGAGGCGCCCGCCGCCGGGGCCGAGCCCGCCCGGCGCTGGTGGCGGCCGGGCGGCAAGGGCGGCGCCACGGGCGTGGAGGCCGCGGCGCGGGTCGAGGGGCTCGCGGTCCTCCGGGGGCGCGTGGAGGCGCTGCGCCACGTCGACCTGACCGTGTCGCCCGGCGAGACCATCGCGTTGATGGGCCGCAACGGCGCGGGCAAGTCCACGCTCCTGTCCACCCTTGTGGGCCTGCTCGCGCCGACCTCGGGGACGGTCCGCGTGGGCGGGGCGGCCCCGCACCGCACGGCCCCGCGCGAGCTGATCCGGCGCGTCGGCCTCGTCCCGCAGGAGCCGCGCGATCTGCTGTACGCGGACACGGTGGCCGCCGAGTGCGCCGCCGCCGACCGGGACGCGCGGGCGGCCGCGGGCAGCTGCCGCGCCCTGGTCGCCGAGTTGCTGCCCGGCATCGCGGACGACACGCACCCCCGTGACCTGTCCGAGGGCCAGCGCCTGGCGCTCGCCCTCGCGATCGTGCTCACGGCCCGCCCGCCGCTGCTCCTGCTCGACGAGCCGACCCGGGGCCTGGACTACGCGGCCAAGGCCCGTCTGGTCGCGATCCTGCGCGGCCTCGCCGCCGAGGGCCACGCGATCGTGCTCGCGACGCACGACGTGGAGCTGGCGGCCGAGCTCGCCCACCGGGTGGTGATCCTCGCCGAGGGCGAGATCGTCGCCGACGGGCCCACGGCCGAGGTCGTGGTCTCCTCGCCCGCCTTCGCCCCCCAGGTCACGAAGATCCTCGCGCCGCAGGAGTGGCTCACGGTGACGCAGGTACGCCAGGCGCTTGAGGCCGCCGATGAGTAGCGCGGCCAAGGGGCGCGCGGAGGGGCACGCCGGGGCGGCCGCGACCGGCGGGGACCGGCAGGTGCGCCCCGTCCGGCTCGGGCGGCGGTCCATCGCCGCGCTCGCCCTGGTCAGCGCCGTGGGCGTGATCGCCTTCGGGTGGCCGCTGCTCGCCGGGCCCGACTCGGGCCTCGGCGCACACGCGCAGGACGCCCCCTGGCTGTTC
This sequence comes from Streptomyces sp. NPDC043996, assembly GCF_056435225.1. Taxonomy (NCBI): domain Bacteria; kingdom Bacillati; phylum Actinomycetota; class Actinomycetes; order Kitasatosporales; family Streptomycetaceae; genus Streptomyces; species Streptomyces sp. NPDC043996. Next base: position 219,212 of record NZ_JBWKEY010000013.1, read on the forward strand.
GCGGCGCTGCTCCCGCTGCTGCTCGGGGTGGTCGTGGCGACCATCTCCGACGCCGGTCTGGACGCGAAGGCCATCGCGATGCTCGGGGTGCTGGCCGCGGCGGGGGCGGCGCTGCGGCCGCTGGGCGCGGGCACCGCGGGCATCGAGCCGATGTTCTTCCTGATGGTCCTGAGCGGGCGCGTGCTCGGTCCTGGCTTCGGCTTCGTGCTCGGCGCCGTGTCGATGTTCGCCTCCGCGCTGCTCACCGGCGGGGTGGGGCCGTGGATGCCGTTCCAGATGCTCGCCATGGGGTGGGTGTGCATGGGGGCGGGGCTGCTTCCGGGGCCGCACACCGTGCGCGGCCGCCGCGAGCTGTGGCTGCTCGGCGGGTACGGGGCGGTGTCCTCCGTCGTCTACGGCACCGTGATGAACCTCCAGGGCTGGCCCTATATCTCCGGCCTCTCCTCCGGCGTTTCGTTCGTGCCGGGCGACGCGGTGGGCGACAACCTGGCCCGCTTCGTCGCGTACTGCCTGGCCACCTCGCTGGGCTGGGACCTGCCGCGGGCCGTGCTCACGGTGGTGCTCAGCGTGGCGCTCGGGCCCGCCGTCCTGAAGGCGCTGCGCCGGGCCACGCGGCGGGCCGCCTTCGAGGCGCCGGTCACATTCGAGGCGTCGGAACGGTAACGCGCCTTGCGCGTTCTGTGAGGAAACCGGGGGCTCGCGGGTGAGGCGGCCCACAGGACTTTGGTCCTCTACTACTAGTGCTCGTAGCCGCGATCGCATGTCACGTACACGCCAATCTACGCTCTGACCTGCGGATTGAGAGCCAGATCACAGCGGGGCCCTTCGGCCCGGGTGCGAGTGCCACTAGTAAGAGGGGTCATTGCGGCGGCGTAACAGCCCTGCTTCTCTGGATGAGTCGCACGGCGCCGACCGGCCTGATCCGCCCTCCCGGGCAACCACTCAAGGCCTCGGCGCCGACGCATTGCCCCCGCTCCCTTGAGCCGGATGCGGCAAGCGCCCGCGACCGTCCTGTTCCCGACCGGAAGGTCCTCTGTGTCCGTCACGCTCCTCCGCCGCATCGCCGCCCCCAAGAAGGCCCTCGTCGGCGGCGCCCTCGCTGCCGCCGCCACCGGCATGGTCTTCGCAGCGGCCCCCGCCCAGGCCGCCCCGGCGTCCGACTCGGCCAAGGCCGTGGCGCAGCGGATGATCGCCGACACCGCCCAGTTCCAGTGCTTCGACCGCATCGTCGCGCACGAGAGCGGCTGGGACGTCACCGCCACCAACTCCTCCTCCGGCGCGTACGGCCTGGTCCAGGCGCTGCCCGGCTCGAAGATGGCCGCGGCGGGCGCCGACTGGAAGACCAACGCGGAGACCCAGATCAAGTGGGGTCACGACTACATGAACGAGCGCTACGGCAGCCCGTGCGCGGCCTGGAACCACTGGCAGGCCAACGGCTGGTACTGACCCTGGCCCCTGGGCCTTGACCAGCCCCCGGCGGTCACCCCCTGGCGGGGTGGCCGCCTTTTCGGCGCTCCGCGCCGTGTCTCCCACCCACCCGCCCTTACATCCCCGGCTGCCCCGCACCCCCCGACCTAGCGGCTCGCGGCTGGGTGGGTGGGAAAACAGCCCAAGCAGGCGACGATCCAGCCCGTCCGGCGCTTGAGGACCAGCGCGCAGCGCGACGATCCAGCCGGTCCGGCGCTTGAGGACAAGCGCGCCAGCGCGAGATTCAGCCCGTCCGGCGCTTGAGGACAAGCGCGCAGCGCGAGATCCAGCCCGTCCGGCGCTTGAGGACGAGGCGCGGAGCGCCAATGGCTTTGAGCGGGGGGACGGGGGCGGCAGCACCCGGAGCGGGGAGGGGCGGGCCTGGGGCGCCCCGCGAGGGCTCAGAGGCGTTGGAGGATCGTGGCCGTCGCCACCGCACCCCCCGCACACATCGTCACCAACGCGAACTCCTTCTCCCGCCGCTCCAGCTCATGCAGCGCCGTCGTAAGCAGCCGCACCCCCGTCGCCCCCACCGGATGCCCGAGCGCGATCGCACCCCCGTTCACATTCACCTTCTCCAGGTCCTGCTCGAAGACCCGCGTCCAGCTGAGCACCACGGCCGCGAACGCCTCGTTGATCTCCACCAGGTCGATGTCCTTCAGGGACATCCCCGCCTTGCCGAGCACGGCCCGCGTCGCGTCGACGGGCCCGTCGAGGTGGAAGTGCGGATCGGCCCCGACGAGCGCCTGCGCCACGATCCGCGCCCGCGGCCTGAGCCGCAGCGCGCGGGCCATCCGCTTGGACGACCACATCAGGGCGGCCGCGCCGTCGGAGATCTGGGAGGAGTTGCCCGCGGTGTGGACGGCGGTCGGCATGACGGCCTTGAGTCCCGCGAGCGCCTCCATGGAGGTGTCGCGCAGCCCTTCGTCGCGGTGGACGAGCCGCCACATGCCCTGCCCGGCGGCCTGCTCCTCCTCCGTCGTCGGCACCTGCACGGCGAAGGTCTCGCGCTTGAAGCGCTCCTCGGCCCAGGCGGTGGCGGCCCGCTCCTGGGAGATGAGCCCGAGGGCGTCGACGTTCTCGCGGGTGAGCCCGCGGTGGCGCGCGATGCGCTCGGCGGCCTCGAACTGGTTGGGCAGGTCCACGTTCCACTCGTCCGGGAACGGCTTGCCGGGCCCGTGCTTGGACCCGGACCCGAGCGGCACCCGGGACATCGACTCGACGCCGCAGCTGATGCCGACGTCGATGACGCCCGCGGCGACCATGTTGGCGACCATGTGGCTGGCCTGCTGCGAGGACCCGCACTGGCAGTCGACGGTCGTCGCCGCGGTCTCGTACGGCAGGCCCATGGCGAGCCAGGCGGTGCGCGCGGGGTTCATGGACTGCTCGCCCGCGTGGGTGACGGTGCCGCCGACGATCTGCTCGACGCAGTCGGCGTGGATGCCGGTCCTGCCGAGGAGTTCGCGGTAGGTCTCGCCGAGCAGATAGGCCGGGTGGAGGTTGGCGAGCGCGCCCCCGCGCTTGCCGATCGGGGTGCGTACGGCTTCGACGATGACAGGTTCGGCGGCCACGATAGTGCGGTCCTCTCCCTCCGGTCGCGCGGAGCGTCCCGGCGCCCGCGCGCGAGAACTAGTACGCGTTCTAGTTATGTCCAGCAGTCTGCTGAGCCCCACCCCCGCGCCGCAAGGGTCGTGCACACACCGGAAGGCCGCCGCGCGCGCAACGAACTGCCCCGCGGGCCTTGCCTCTTATAGAACCCGTTACTACCTTTCGAGCCATCTCCTGATGGACCGTCAGACACCAGTTCGCGCGCAGACCCGAACGACTGGAGTTGCCGATGCCGTGTCCAGCGCTGCCCGACGGGTTCGACTTCACCGACCCCGACGTGCTCCAAGCCCGCGTGCCCTTCCCGGAGTTCGCGCGCCTTCGGCAGTCGGAGCCGGTGCGCTGGGTGGCCCAGCCGCCCGGGATCTCCGGCTTCGACGACGCGGGCTACTGGGCGGTGACGCGCCACGCGGACGTCAAGCACGTCTCCACGCACCCGGAGCTGTACTCCTCGAACCTCAACACCGCGATCATCCGCTTCAACGAGTCGATCAGCCGCGACCAGATCGACGCCCAGAAGCTGATCATGCTCAACATGGACCCGCCCGAGCACACCCGGGTCCGCCAGATCGTCCAGCGCGGCTTCACACCGCGCGCCATCCGCTCCCTGGAGGACGCCCTGCGCGAGCGCGCGGGTGGCATCGTCCGCCGCGCCCTCGCGAACGCCTCGCCGGACGGCGGCTTCGACTTCGTCACGAACGTCGCCGTCGAGCTGCCCCTGCAGGCCATCGCCGAGCTCATCGGCGTACCCCAGGAGGACCGGTCCAAGATCTTCGACTGGTCCAACAAGATGGCGGCGTACGACGATCCGGAGTACGCGATCACCGAGGAGGCCGGCGTCGAGGCGGCCATGGAGATCGTGTCGTACGCGATGAACCTGGCCGCCGCCCGCAAGCAGTGCCCGGCCAAGGACATCGTCAGCCAGCTGGTGGCGGCGGAGGACGAGGGCAATCTGAACTCCGACGAGTTCGGGTTCTTCGTGATCCTGCTCGCCGTCGCGGGCAACGAGACCACCCGCAACGCCATCACCCACGGCATGCACGCCTTCCTCACCCACCCCGATCAGTGGGATCTCTTCAAGCGGGAGCGGCCGGTGACCGCCGCCGAGGAGATCGTGCGCTGGGCCACGCCCGTGGTCTCCTTCCAGCGCACCGCCACCGAGGACACCGAGCTCGGCGGCGCCCGGATCAGGCGCGGCGACCGCGTCGGGATCTTCTACTCCTCCGCCAACCACGACCCCGAAGTCTTCGAGAACCCCGACGCGTTCGACATCACCCGCGACCCGAACCCGCACCTCGGCTTCGGCGGCGGAGGCCCGCACTTCTGCCTCGGCAAGTCCCTCGCGGTGCTTGAGATCAACCTCATCTTCCAGGCCGTCGCCGACGCCATGCCCGACCTGCGGCTGACCGGCGAACCGCGCAGGCTGCGCTCGGCCTGGCTCAACGGCGTCAAGGAACTCCAGGTCAGCACCCGCTGACCCGGCCCCACGGGGGGCAGGGGCACCCCCCTACGCCCCGCCCCTGCCTCCCCCGAGGGAACCCAGCTGGCCACGAAGCGGCGCCCACGCCGCGCGTTTCAACCTCGACGTCGGCCCTGACTTACGCACCGCCACAATTCATGCCTGCCTTTGCAAAGCCATAAAGAGCCAAGAGCGGACTACCCCCTTCGTGCGCGCCGCCTTGACTCCCCACCCGCCAGCACCGCATGCACGGCGGCGCCGAGGGTCGCCCGTCTGAAGCGGCTCCCACCTCGCGCCAAACGCCCGCCGAGAAGGCCAAGAGCACCGAGGGCCGCACTCCCGGCCCTCGGTGAGCAGCCAGGCCAGACTCGACCGTTTCCAGCCATTGCATTGCGATCATGCCATCAGACTGTAAATCAGCAAACATGGCAGAGTTTGCCTGGTCATCGCCCCTCACTCACCACTTGCGATGCAGACAAGCAACACCTCTCACTCCGCTTCACCTTTGACGAGCGCACACGAAATCCAATTACATCTGCAGCACCAGCAGGCGGCTGCAGCAACAGGGCTGGACTTTCGATTCAGATCTCGATGCAGCCGTCGGCGGGAATTTGGAAGAAGCCTCTCTAGGCCTTCCCGAGACCGATAGACCAATGGAGGTCCAACACAGTGAAGCGCAAGATTGCGTTAGCTCTCAGCGTCATCTCGCTGAGCGCCGCCGGCATCGCGGCAACCACTCCGTCCGCCAGCGCCACCAGCACAGTCGAGCAGACGCAGGCCGCCGAAGCACTGGCCGGTAAACTCGAGGTCTGGGACAAGAACGAATTCGCTGGCGACAGAGCAGTTTACAAGAAAAGCGTCTACAACCTCGTTGACAAGAAGTTCATCGGAACTCAGAAGACAGTGAACGACAAGATCAACTCCTTCAATAACACCACGCGTAAGTGGATTCGCCTCAAGCAAGACATACGACTCAACGTCGGCCACGTCTACGTCGCGAAGCCGCACAGCAAGGACGGGAACCTCGACAGGAACCACGACAACCCGGACGACATGAACAACGAGATCAGCCGCATCAAGTTCATGTAGCCCGTCGGCAGGGGGCACCCATGCACGTGGGGCGCCCCCTGCCTCCTTAGCTGTACACAGGGAGAGACCATGCTCGTCAGGTCGAGAGCTTTGCCCTCGTTGCTCGTTCTCGCGACCGCGGCGTCAGGTTGCTCATCGAGCACCGAAGAGACCTCACGGCCCGCCGACAACAGGACGCCCACCATTACGCAGGAAGCCCGGAGCCTGCGTCTCCCACTCGATGCATACGCGTTATCAGAGGCGGAGATACAGACAATCCAGTCTGCGGAAGATGTGCTGATTTCCGAGTGCATGGACAAAAAAGGGATGGACTGGCAACTGCTGCCGCCGTTGCCGGACGGAGCGATCGACCCTCCGAACCGCCGCCGTTACGGGGTTGTCGAACCGAAGGTGGCCAGTGCGTTTGGCTACCATGCTCCCCCGGAATCACCATCACTGAGAGATCGACGATCCTTCGAAAAGAAGCGCGAGAAATACCTCACCCCGCGAGAGATATTCTCCGCATACGGCAGGAACGGCACAGGCGGATGCTGGGGAAAGGCTCACAGTCGACTGATGAGGAACGCTCGCCACTACGACCTTTCACTTATCAACAGGTTCAGTGGTGCAGCATACTTGAAATCCCAACGCGACAAGGCGGTGGTGCAGGCATTTAGCGCCTGGAGCAGATGCATGAAGAAGAATGGGTTCCACTACTCAAGCCCCACCCAGGTACTGAAGGACAAGCGGTGGGAGGCGCGTCACCCGTCGAACCATGAAATCAATGTCGCCAAGGCAGATGTTAGATGCCAGCAGCATTCGGATCACGTGACCATTTGGAAACACGCCGAACAACGGTTACAACAGAGCATGATCAAAGGCAATGTGAAGGAATTTCGCTACCTGAAATCAGCCAAAGAAGACTGGCTCGAATCGGCCCGTCGTGTACTTGCCAACCGCCGTTAGGGCACGGGCATCTCGATGACCTCAAGGCCCCTGCGTCAACTAGAATATTCACGGCCAAGCGCGTCAGTCTACTGAACGGAGCCCATGCCCGTGTCGCTCGCCGTTGACCCGGTCGGACCGTCTGCGCAACGAGCCAACTCAGACAAACATTCGCGTCCCAAAGCACTCTGGCAACGCCATCGCGTCCCGCTGCTCACCACCACTCTGGCTCTCCCCGCATATGCATTATGGGCGATTCTCCTGGCGACGGGCGGCGGCGACCTCGCAGCGCAACTGGCCTGGTCTGATTTCGTCTCCCAAAACCCTGGCGCCGTTTACAACTTATCCTGGTATGGCGGAATTCACGTCGGTAACTACAGCACGATCGCTCCTCTGCTGATGGCCGCCATCGGCGTTCGGACCGTGACCGTCGTCGCTGGAATCACCTCCTCCTGGCTGGCAGCCAGCCTCTTGGTCCGGAGCGGGATACACCGACCCTTATGGCCCTCGCTAGTAGCCTCCTTCACTCTGTGGTGCAACGTGGCCTCCGGTCGTTCAACCTTTGCCCTCGGGGTGGCGCTCGGCCTGGGTTCCTGCCTGCTTCTCATGCGGGCGAAGCCGACGTGGGGTGTACTGACGGGCGCGGCAACGGCCAGCGTGCTCGCAACCATGGCCAGTCCCATGGCCGGGCCGTTCCTTCTCGTGGTCGCCGCGGCCTGGCTGTTGGCCGACGAATGGAGAAAGGCCGCAACACTGGGCGCGCCCTCCATGGTGGCTATCGCACTGACCACCGCATTGTTCCCCTACAGCGGTGAGCAGCCCATGCAGGCGTGGGATCTCTGGGGGCCAGTGGGCTTCAGCATTCTACTGGTGTTGGCAGCCCCCAGCCAGTGGCGCGTAGTCAAGGCAGGGGCCGGGGTGTACGCGGCCGGTACTGTGCTCGCCTATCTGATCCCCACACCGGTCGGCTCGAACGTCATCAGGTTCGCCGAGTTGCTCGCGGCACCCGTGCTGCTCGCTGCGCTTCTCGCCGCTGGCCGTCGGACGTTGCGATGTGTCGCGCTGGCCGGGGCCCTGACCCTGTCGTTGGCTTGGGTGACCGAACACACCATTCAGATGCTGCAGACGTCAACCCCCGTTCCCTCATGGGCCACTGAAACGCGGGGGGTGCTGACCGCTCTCGACCGGCTCAAGGCTGACCGTGCCCGTGTTGAGGCAGTACCCACCGACAGTCATCGGGAGATCACCGCCTTGGCCTCACACGTGAACCTGGCCCGAGGCTGGACCCGTCAGTTCGACGTCGAGCGCGGACGGCTCTTCTACGACGGGTCGTTCTCCGCCACGGCGTACCGCGCTTGGCTGGACAAGTGGGCGGTGGGCTTTGTCGTGCTCGCCTCGGGCACGCCCGACGACTATGCCGAGCACGAGGCGAAACTCGTCGCGAACGAACCGAACTGGCTCGAACTGGAGTGGAAGGACAAGCACTGGCGGATCTACCGGGTGCGGAACGCGGTGCCGATGGCGTCAGCGCCCGCGTCCGTGGTCCGCTCCAGCAGCACGGACGTGGTGGTGCGGGCGCCGGAGCGGGGGACGGTGACCGTGCGGATCGCGTACTCGCCATGGCTTCGGGCCCAAGGAGCGTGCCTGAAGCGGCACGGCGAGTTCACACGGCTGACGGTCAAGAAGCCTGGGACGTACCGGATCAGCTCGGGGTACCGTCGCTTGCCTCGTCCTGCGGCTTGCTGAGGGGCTCGTCCGGCGCGCCTGACGGCTTCTCGTCGTCGCCCTGCGCCCCGTCCGTGGCCTTCGTGGACGTGCTCACGGGTTCCTCGGGCGCCGCGAGGAGCTTCTCGGGCGTGAGCGCCTTTTCGGGCGTGGCGACGGCCTTCGCCGATGTGGCGCGGGCCTTCTGGGCTGCCCTGCCGGCCGCCTTGGGCGAGGGCTCGGTGGCGGCCCCCGCCACCGCGGGCTCAAGCCCCGTCCCCACCTTCAGGACCGTCCTCACGCGCGGCCCCTGGAGCAGATACGTCAGACCGAAGCCCGCGCCGACGACGGCCGCGCCGCCCACCGCGTCAAGGACCCAGTGGTTGCCGGTGCCGACGATCGCGCACACCGTGAAGAACGGGTGCAGCAGGCCGAGGACCTTCATCCACCACTTCGGCGCGAGGATCGCGATGGTCAGACCGCACCACAGGGACCAGCCGAAGTGCAGCGAGGGCATCGCCGCGTACTGGTTGGTGAGCTTCGTCAGCGTGCCGTAGTCCGGCTGTGAGAAGTCCTGCGGGCCGTGGATGGTGTCGATGAAGCCCAGGTCCTCCATCAGGCGCGGCGGCGCGAGCGGGTAGCCCCAGAAGCCGACGAGCGCGAGGAGCGTGGCGAAGCCGAGCGCGGAGCGCGCCCAGCGGTACTCGGCGGGGCGGCGCAGATACAGGATCGCGAGGACGCTCAGCGGCACCACGAAGTGGAACGACGTGTAGTAGAAGTTGAAGAAGCTCTCCATCCACGGCGTGCGCGCCGTCAGATGGTTGAACCAGTACTCGATGTCGATGTGCAGGAACTGCTCGATGGAGTGGATCTGCTCGCCGTGCGCCTCGGCCCGCTCGCGGCCGCCGGAGATGGTGCCGCCGGTCGCGGCGAGCCGGGTCTGCTGGTAGGCGGAGTAGCCGACGCGGATCAGGAGCAGTTCGAGCAGCAGGTTCGGCCGCGTGAGCACGCGCCGCCAGAACGGGACCAGCGGCACCCACTTCCACCGCGCGGGGACGGGATCGGCGTACGAGGTGGGGATCGGCGCCTGGTACTCGGGCGCGGTCCGGGACAGGAACGGCACGATCAGGGCGGAGGCGAGCGCCGCGAGCAGGATGACGTTGTCGCGCAGCGGGTCGAGCAGCGACATGTTCGGGAGCATCATCTTCGACGGCAGCGTCATCACCAGGACGACGGCGATCGGCCACACGTACCGGTCAGATGCGCGCTTGCCGACGCGGCCGACGACCGCGATGAGCAGCCACAGGAGCTGGTGCTGCCAGCTCGTGGGGGACACGGCGATGGCGACGCAGCCGGTGAGCGCGACGGCGAGCAGCAGCTGGCCGTCCCGCGCGTACGTCACGGCGCGGCGCAGGCCGACGAAGGCGACGGCGGCGCCGAGCGTCAGGAAGAGAGCTATCTCCAGCGGCCCCTGCAGGCCGAAGCGAAGGAGCGCGCCGTGCAGGGACTGGTTGGCGTTGGCGTCGGGGTTCGCGCCGAGGCCCGCGCCCGCCAGGTGGTGCACCCAGTACGTCCACGAGTCGTGCGGCAGGGCCGCCCAGGCGACCGCGGTCAGGGCGGCGAAGGTGACGCCCGTGGCGGCGGTGGCCTTCCTGCGGCCGGTGAACCACAGCAGCGGCGCGAAGAGCAGCACGGTCGGCTGGAGGGCCGCGGCGACGCCGATGAGGGCGCCGCTGGCCCGCTCGCCGCGCACGGCGAACAGGCCGAGCAGGACGAGGAGCACCGGGATGATGCTGGTCTGCCCCAGGTGCAGCGCGTTGCGCACCGGCAGCGACAGCATGAGCAGACAGATGGCGACGGGGGCCGCGAGCAGCGAGGTGCGCCGCGAGACGGGCTGCGGCAGGGCGCGGGCGGCGACGAGGCCGAGGACGACGACGAGGCCGAGGGTGCCGAACGTCCACGCCCAGCCGAGCGCCTGCTCGGCGGAGCTCGCCAGCGGCTTGAGGACGAGCCCGGCGAAGGGGGTGCCGGTGAACTTGTCCGCGTCGTACAGCGAGCCCTTCACGTGCAGCACGCCGTTCGGGCCGATCCAGGTCTCCAGGTCGGTCAGCCGCTCGCCCTTGGGGGTGCGCAGCACGACGGCGGCCTGGCGGACGGCCAGGACGGCGGCGATCAGCCAGAGGGCGGCACGGATCGCCTCGATCCGCGACTTGGGGGTTCCGGATGCGCCCGCGCCCAAGGCGCTGCCCGGTCCCCTGTGCTCAACATTCGCCACGCCCTGTCGGCCCTCCCGCCCCATCCGTCATCCTCGGTCAAAGTGCCAGGAGATCCGTGATCTCGCCCGAAGAGGCTCGCACGCCCCTGGGTGAGACGCGCGCAACCCCCCTGTCACCTGGCAGCCACACCGCTTTCTACCGGCTTTTCTCCCTCGGTGCCCAACCGGGTCGGCCCCCGGGGCGCGGCGCGGGCCGCGTTCCGCTTCGCGCGGGCGCCAGGACACCCCGTGCCCGCAGGGACGGGGCGCGCCCCGGACTCCGGGTTCCCCGACCGGCACGCGACATAGATCACAAAGCCACCATGTCCACACTGGACCATCTTGATCCGTTTGAGCTGCGTACACCCGGTTTTCACGCGCTATGACATGGAATGATCACCCTCCGTAAGGGTGGCTCCGCCACCTATGGTCGTCGACTTATGCCCATGTCGTCGATCGAAAGGCAGGCGAGCGAGCCCTTGCCGAACGCCACCCCCGTCGCCCTCCGCACGCAGGCGGCGCCGTCCCCCTCGGGACCCGGCGCCGAGGACGTCACCGTCACCGACCCCGCGCTCGTGCGGCGCGCGGTGAAGGCGGCCGCGCTCGGCAACGCGATGGAGTGGTTCGACTTCGGCGTCTACAGCTATATCGCGGTCACCCTCGGCAAGGTCTTCTTCCCCTCCGGCAACCCGACCGCGCAGCTGCTCTCCACCTTCGGCGCCTTCGCCGCGGCGTTCCTGATCCGCCCCCTCGGCGGCATGGTCTTCGGCCCGCTCGGCGACCGCGTGGGCCGCCAGAAGGTGCTCGCCCTCACCATGATCATGATGGCGGCGGGCACCTTCGCCATCGGCCTCATCCCCTCGTACGCGACGATCGGCGTGTGGGCCCCGGTGCTGCTCCTGGCCGCGCGCCTGGTGCAGGGCTTCTCCACCGGCGGCGAGTACGCGGGCGCGGCGACCTTCATCGCCGAGTACGCCCCCGACAAGCGGCGCGGCTTCCTCGGCAGCTGGCTGGAGTTCGGCACGCTCGCGGGCTACATCGGCGGCGCGGGCCTGGTCACGCTGATGACCGCGCTGCTCTCGACCGACGACCTGCTGTCCTGGGGCTGGCGGATCCCGTTCCTGATCGCGGGCCCGATGGGCCTCATCGGCCTCTACTTGCGCATGCGCCTGGAGGAGACCCCGGCCTTCGCCGCGCAGCTGGAGCGGGCTCACGCCGACGAGCGCGCCCGCGGCACGGTGGGCCTGCGCGAGATGGTGACGACGCAGTGGCGCACCCTGCTCCTGTGCGTGGGCCTCGTCCTGGTCTTCAACGTCACCGACTACATGCTCCTGTCGTACATGCCCACGTACCTGACCAGCGAGCTGAAGTACGACGAGACGCACGGGCTGCTCGTGGTCCTCGCCGTGATGGCCCTGATGATGTGCGCCCAGCCGTTCGTCGGCGCCCTCACCGACCGCGTCGGCCGCCGCCCCGTCATCGCGGCGGGCTGCGTCGGCTTCTTCGTCCTGTCCGTCCCCGCCCTGCTCCTGATCCGCGACGGCTCCCTGTGGGCCATCGGCCTCGGCATGGCGGCGCTCGGCCTGCTCCTGGTCTGCTTCACGGCCTCCATGCCCGCGGCGCTGCCCGCCCTGTTCCCCACGAAGGTCCGCTACGGCTCGCTGTCCATCGGCTTCAACGTCTCCGTCTCGGTCTTCGGCGGTACGACGCCCCTGGTCGTCACCGCGCTCATCGGGGCGACCGGCGACATGATGATGCCCGCGTACTACATGATGGCGGCGGCCGTGGTGGGCGGCGTGGCGGTGTGGCACATGACGGAGTCGGCGAACCGTCCGCTGCCGGGCTCGCCCCCGTCGGTGGATCCGCGCGGCTAGCTGATCGCGCGTGGTTTCGGGCAGGGGCCGGACGGGGGAGCCCCCCGGCAGGGCCCCACCGGCCCCGCGACCCTCACCAAGGAGCCCCATGAGCACCGCATGGTCCACCGTGGACACGTACTTCTCCACGCTCCTCGCCCCCGAGGACGAACCCCTGGCCCACGCCCTGCGCACCAGCGAGGACGCCGGCCTGCCGCCCATCAACGTCACCGCCAGCCAGGGCAAGCTCCTCCACCTCCTGGCCCGCCTCACCCCGGCGCACCGCATCCTGGAGATCGGCACCCTCGGCGGCTACAGCACCATCTGGCTGGCCCGCGCCCTGCCTGCCGACGGCCACCTGGTCACCCTGGAGTACGACCCCGCGCACGCCGACGTGGCCCGCGCCAACCTCGCCCACGCGGGCCTGGACAAGGTCACCGAACTGCGCCAGGGACCGGCCCTCGACTCCCTGGCCGCGCTGCACGCCGAGGGCGCCGCCCCCTTCGACCTGGTCTTCATCGACGCGGACAAGGTCAACAACGCCCGCTACCTGGAGTGGTCCCTGCGGCTCACCCGGCCGGGCAGCCTGATCGTCCTCGACAACGTGGTCCGCGGCGGCCGCGTCACCGACACCGCGAGCGACGACCCCGCCATCCTCGGCACGCGCGAGGCCCTGGAGCTCGTCGCGAGCCACCCGAAGCTGGACGGCACGGCCGTGCAGACGGTGGGGGCCAAGGGCTACGACGGTTTCGCGCTGATCCGCGTACGGGACTGACGCCCGCCAGGCGGGGCGAGTGGGACGGGCGAGGCCCGGCGGGGGCCCGGTGGGGGGCTCAGCCCTCGTGGTAGAAGCCCACGTTCACGCTCCGCGGCCCCGACCTGTCCTGCACCACGATCTCGCCGGAGCCGCCCCGCGGCAGCGGCGCCGCCCCGCCGTAGGCGAGCGGCGTCGCCGTGCCGTGGGCGAGCAGGCGGACCTCAGAGGCCGGGTTGGGCTGCGAACCGCGCAGCCACGTCACGGTCCAGGTGCCGTCCGGGCCGCAGCGGAACTCCAGATGCGTACGGGACACGAACAGCCAGTCCTGCGGCGGGACGAGGCCGCACACCTCGCGGTCGCGGCCGACGCGCAGCACGGCGCCCGGGTCGCTGGGCGCCTCCGCCATCGTCATGCCCGCGGTCGCGCCCGCGTCCGCGCCCGACACGGTGGCCATCGTGAGCTCCAGCATCTGCCTACCCCCTGAATTCGGACACCCGCGCGCATCCTAGCCGTGCCGCGCCAGGATGCCTCTGGGACGATGACGGTATGACGGAGCGGAAGCCACCGGGTGCGAGTTTCGAGTCCTGGGTCGACCGGCAGATCCGTGAGGCGGAGGAGCGCGGGGACTTCGCCGCACTCCCGGGCCGCGGCGCGCCCCTGCCGGACGACGTGACCGCGGCCTACGACGAACTGTGGTGGGTCAAAAGGAAGTTGGCCCACGAGGGGGTGTCCTTCCTGTCGCCGACGCTGGCCCTGCGCAAGGAGGCGGAGGACGTCATCGCGGCCGCGGTGGACGCCCCGTCCGAGCGCGTGGCGCGGCGCCTGGTGACCGACCTGAACGAGAAGATCCGCGAGGCCCTGCGCACCCCTCCCCCGGGCCCGCCGCTCGGCCTGCGCCCCTACGACGTGGACGAGGTGGCGCGAACCTGGCGGGAGCGCCACGGCGACCGGCCTGGCTGACCCGCCCGCCGACAGCCGGGGTGCCGTGCGGGAGGATGGACCGCATGAGCATCGTGAAGATCAACGTGCTGACCGTCCCCGCCGAGCAGCGGGAGGTCCTCGAGCAGCGCTTCGCGTCCCGCGCGGGCGCCGTCGAGAACTCGGACGGATTCGAGTGGTTCGAGCTCCTGCGCCCCGTGGAGGGCACCGACCAGTACCTGGTGTACACCCGCTGGCGCGACGAGGAGTCCTTCAAGGCGTGGATGGAGGGCCCCATGAAGTCGTCCCACCAGGGCGGCGGCGACCGCCCGAAGCCGGCGGCGAGCGGTTCCACGGTGTGGTCGTTCGAGGTGGTGCAGCAGGCGGGGCCTAAGGGGGTGTAGGGCGGGGGTGGGGGCACCGGGGAGAACCTCACTCACGCACCCGCGCACATGCCGTCTGCCTGCCTACGCACGTCCCACCTACCCGCCCCAAGGGGCGCACCGGCGAAGCCACGGAGTCATGGGCGGGCGGGTGGGAAAGGGCCCGGCGCAGCCGCCGGGGGCGGGGACGCCGGGGAGCACCCCATCCGCCCCAAGGGGCGCACCGGCGAAGCCACGGAGTCATGGGCGGGCGGGTGGGAAAGGGCCCGGCGCAGCCGCCGGGGGCGGGGACGCCGGGGAGCA
>NZ_JBWKEY010000013.1:234024-324142 GCF_056435225.1 Streptomyces sp. NPDC043996
ACACCCCATCCGCCCCGAGGGGCCCGCGGACGAAGCCACGGAGTCACGGGCGGGCGGGTGGGAAAGCGCCCGGCGCAGCCGCCGGGGGCGGGGACGCCGGGGAGCACCCCATCCGCCCCAAGGGGCCCGCGGACGAAGCCACGGAGTCACGGGCGGGCGGGTGGGAGAGGGCCCGCCCCGGCTAGGGGGCACAGGGCTCAGCGGGGCGCACCCCTCGCGGGGGCCCGGGGGCGTTCACCGTCCGACCCGCACATCTCCCCGCTGAGCTCCGCCACGAGCCGCATCAGATCGGTCGGCCGCCCCGGGGCCCACCAGTCGCCAAGCAGCTCCGCCAGGGACTCCTCACGGGCCCGCGCCAGCCCCGCGGCGACCTCCCGGCCCTCGGGCGCGAGCCGCAGGCCAAGGCCTTCGCGCACGGCCAGGCGGCGCTCCTCCAGCTGCCGCGCGGCCTGCGTGACGACGGTCAGCGGCACCATGCTGCGCTCGGTGAGCGTGGCGGGCTCCACGTGCCCGTGGCGGGCGACCCGAAGGAGCAGCCAGCTGGCGGCGGGCAGCAGGTCGTACCCGGCCCGCCGGGTGATGTCCTCGTAGACCGCGCGCCGCCCCTCGCGGGTCCCGAGGACGGACAGGGCCCGCGCCACCTCGTCGTACGAGGAGCGCTCGACGGGGTTGCTGGCGAGCGTCTGCGTGGGGTCGGGCGCGGTGACCGCGCCGCGCAGCCTGTCCTCGCGCAGGAACCAGGCGAGGGCGAAGGCGACGACGGCGACCGGGGCCGCGTACAGGAAGACGTCGGTGATCGACGTCGCGTACGCCTCCACGACGCCGGGCCGCAGCGCGGCGGGCAGCTCCGCGATGCCGCGCGGGTCGGCCTTGAGGGAGTCGACGCTGACGCCGGGCGGCAGGTCCTGGCCGCCGAGGGACGCGGCGAGCTTGTCCCCGAGCCGGCTGGTGAAGACGGTGCCGAAGACGGCGACGCCGAACGACGCCCCGATGGAGCGGAAGAAGGTCGCGCCGGAGGTGGCGACGCCCAGGTCCTCGTACCCGACGGCGTTCTGCACGATCAGCACGAGCACCTGCATGACGAGGCCGAGCCCGAAGCCGAAGACGAAGAAGTACGCGCTCATCTCGAAGGTGGGGCTGTCCGGCTTCAGCTGGTGCAGGAGGAGCAGGCCGAGGGCGGTGACGCCGGTGCCCGCGATGGGGAACACCTTCCAGCGGCCGGTGCGGCTGACGATCTGGCCGGAGCCGGTGGACGAGATCAGCATGCCCGCGACCATGGGCAGCATGTGCACGCCCGACATGGTGGGCGACACGCCCTGGACGACCTGGAGGAACGTCGGCAGGTACGTCATCGCGCCGAACATCGCGAAGCCGACGACGAAGCTGATGACCGCTGACAGCGCGAAGGTCCGCACCCGGAACAGCCGCAGCGGGATCACCGGTTCCGCGGCCTTCCGCTCGACGGCGACGAAGCACACCGCGAGGACGGCGCCGAGCACCGCGAGCCCGATGAGCTGCGGCGAGCCCCAGTCCCAGGTGGTGCCGCCGAGGGAGGCGACGAGGACCAGGCAGGTGGCGACGGAGGCGATGAGGAAGGTGCCGAGGTAGTCGATGGTGTGCCGGGCGGAGCGGGCCGGGATGTGCAGCGCGGCGGCGATCACGACGAGCGCGACCACGCCGACGGGCAGGTTGACGTAGAAGACCCAGCGCCAGCTCAGGTGCTGGGTGAAGAGCCCGCCGAGCAGCGGCCCGAGCACGCTGGTGGCGCCGAAGACCGCGCCGAACAGGCCCTGGTACCTGCCGCGGTCGCGGGGCGGGACGAGGTCGCCGACGATCGCCATCGACAGGACCATGAGCCCGCCGCCGCCGAGTCCCTGCAGGGCGCGGAAGGCGATGAGCTCGGTCATGTTCTGGGCGAGCCCGCACAGTGCCGAGCCCGCCAGGAAGATCACGATCGCGGCCTGGAAGAGCTTCTTGCGCCCGTACTGGTCGCCGAGCTTGCCCCACAGCGGCGTGGCCGCCGTGGCGGCGAGCAGATACGCGGTGACGACCCACGACAGGTGCTCCATGCCGCCGAGGTCGCTGACGATCGTCGGCAGGGCGGTGGCGACGATGGTCTGGTCGAGGGCGGCGAGCAGCATGCCGAGCAGCAGCGCGCCGATGGAGACCAGTACGCCGCCGGACACCTGGCCCTCGGGCCCGCTTCCGCGCTCCGGACCTGCCGGGCGCGCGCTCACGTCCTGCGTCATGGACACCTCCCCGGGTGCTCCTCCTCTCCATCGTGGTCCGAGTCACTCGTTATGGCCTGTTGAGCCGCGACGGCTCGTCGCGCGTCATGGCCCCGCGCGCCGTGCGGCTGCATACTCCAGAGGAGCTCCATGGGGCCACCGAGGGAGGGAGCACCCAGTGAGCGAGGCGAGCGGGAGGCCCAGGAGGCCTGAGGAGCCTGTCTTACCTGAGGAGCCTGCCTTAGGGGCCGGGCCCGGATCAGGGCCCGGCGGGGCGGCGGGCGCGGGCCGCCGAAGGCCGGACGCGGCGGCCGCGGGAGCCGCCGCGCGGGCGCCGGAGGGGCTCTGCCCCGGCTGCGGCGCGGCGCGTACGCCCGAGGGCGCCCCCGCGTGCGGCTGCGCGCGGCGGACCGCGGCCGCGGTCCTGCGGACGCGCTCGGCGCAGGCGGCGGCAGCGGAGGACTTCGATCCGCTGCGCATCCGTCCGTACGTGACGCTGCCGGAGCCGCGCACCCCGCTCCCCGCGCTGTCGTCGGCGCCGCCGCCCGAGCCGCGGACCGCCGAAGCCGGGGGCGCGTCCCCGGCGGCTTCGGCGGCCGGGCCGCGCAGGCGGGCGGCGCGGCGGGGCAGGACGGCGCTGCTCGCGGGGGCGGGGGCGCTGGTCGCGTCGGCGGCGGTGTTCGCCACGGGGATGCTCTGGGGGCGCGACGGCGGCGACGGCTCCGACCGGGCGCTGCCGGACACGACGGCGAGCACGGACGACCCGCCGCCCGAGGAGCCGACCGCCCGGACGTCGGCCGAGCGGATGCCGGTCCCGACGGCCGAACGCGCGTACCCGGCGCGCTCCGCGTCGCCTTCGCCGCCGTCACCCTCGTCGTCGGGGTCGGCGTCGCGGCGGTCGGACCCGCGGCCCAAGCACGCGCCCGCGACCTCGCCGACGCGCACGACGGCCCGCGCCACCGGCTCCGTGCTGCTTCCGCCGTCGCCGCGCCCGTCGGCGCCGCGCGCGCTGCGCCCGGGCGACCGGGGCGGCGAGGTCACCGAACTCCAGCTCAGGCTGCGGCAGTTGTCCTTGTACGCGGGCCCGGCGGACGGGGTCTACTCCCCGGCCGTCACCGCGGCCGTGGCCCGCTTCCAGTGGGCCCGCGGAGTGTCAGGGGACGTGCCCGGCACATACGGAAAGGCCACGCGCGCGGCCCTTGAGGCGGAGACGGAGGCGCCCTGAAGCGGCGGCCGGTAGGCGGCGCGGGTTCAGTCGATGGCGAGCCGCAGCGTCCCGTCCGCGGCGGCGGTGACGCGCACCTGGGTGAGGTCGTCCACGCACACCGTCGGCTCGTACGCGGCGGCGCGGGGGCCGATGCCCACGACCCGCATGCCCGCGGCCAGCCCGGCGGCTATGCCCGCGCCGGAGTCCTCGAACACGACGCAGTCGGCGGGGTCGAAGCCGAGCTCCGCCGCGCCCTTGAGGAAGCCCTCGGGGTCGGGCTTGCTGGCGCCGACGCTCTCGGCGGTGACGCGGACCGCGGGCATCGGGAGCCCGGCCGCGGCCATCCGCCCGGTGGACAGGGGCACGTCGGCGGAGGTCACCAGGGCGTGCGGGAGTCCGGCGAGGGAGGTGAGGAAGGCGGGGGCGCCGGGCACGGGCACGACGCCGTCCATGTCGGCCGTCTCGCGGGCGAGCATCTCGCGGTTCTCCGCGTGGTTCTCCGCCATGGGCCGGTCGGGCAGGAGCAGCGCCATGGAGGCGTACCCCTGGCGGCCGTGCACGACGTTCATCACCTCGTCCGGGTCGAGCCCGTGCAGGGCCGCCCAGTCGCGCCAGCAGCGCTCGACGACGGCGTCGGAGTTGACGAGGGTGCCGTCCATGTCCAGGAGGAGGGCTCGGGCGGTCAGTTCGGTCACGGCCGTCATCGGCGTACTCCAAGCGGAAGGAGGCCCGCACCGGGACGAGGGAGCGGGAGCTGGGGAGCAGAAGGGTGGGAGACAGCGACGAAAGGACAAGGCGGCCCCGCCCGCCAGGTCAGGGATACGGGCGGAGCCACTTTGTTTCCCCACGGTACAAAACAAGTCGCCCAAGCGGCAACAACCCAGGTCAGAGCGGCAATGAACGCCACCGCACCCCTCCCGCCGCCCGGCCCACGCAGCCCGTACTCCCCGCACGGCCCGTACTCCCCGCACGGCCCGTATGCCCCGCACGGCCCGTATGCCCCGCGCGCCCCGCGCGCCCGGCACAGCCGACGCCGTTACGCGATCGCCTCGTACAGGCTCCACGCGCCGAGCCCCAGCATCAGCAGGGCCGCGATCCGCGTGATGAGGGCCAGCGGCACCCGCTTCATCAGCGCCTTGCCGCCGACGATGCCGAGTCCGGCGACGGCCCACAGGGCGAGCACCGCGCCGAGGCCGACCGACAGCGGGTCGTCGTAGCGCGCGGCCAGGTTCGCCGTCATGATCTGCGTCAGGTCGCCGAACTCGGCGACCAGGATGAGCATGAAGCCCGCGCCCGACACCCGCCAGAAGCTCTGGTCCTTGGGCGCCTTGACCTCCTCGTCGTCGTCGCCCTTCTTCATCAGGAGCATCGCGGCGCCGCCGAGGAACAGCACGCCGGTGAGGGCGTGCACGAGCCGCTGGGGCGCCAGGGTCAGGACGCTGCCCGCCGCCACGGCGAGCACCACGTGCACCGTGAACGCGGCGGCGACGCCCGCGAAGACGTAGCTGGCGCGGTAGCGGGTGCCGAGGACGAGTCCGGCGAGCGCGGTCTTGTCGGGCAGTTCGGCAAGGAAGACGACGCCGAAGACGAGCGCCGTCACACTCAAGCTGATCAAGGTTCCTCAATCGGTCGGGCCACCCCACCGAGAGCCTCGCAGCAGCCTTCGCGTACGACACCTCGGCACGGCAGCGCACACGCGCGTACACGGATGCGTACGCGGGCACTGCTTGCCGAAGGTCTCGCTGGCCGCCCACCTGGGTGGGCTGCCTCCGGGCGCCGGCCCAGCTTTCGCTGAGCAGTGTGTCGACGGTCCGGCGAAGAGCTACTCCCCTTCTGCTCCGGTCATCGTACGTGATCCCCCCGGGCCCGCGAACAGGGACTTTGGTCCGCTTGCTGGCGGTGCGCGAAGTGACCTGGGCCACTCGACGGCAACTCCCGTGGCCGCACGCAGATATGACAAGCCGTGACATACCGCGAGACCCCTTGCCCCGGCCACCCTTTTGACGCGACCCTGTCACCGCTCGGGCACCTGCTGGCAACCCCACACCGCCAGCCTGTCCACGCCCGAGTGGACAACGTCCCCCCACTGCAAGGGAGTTCGCATGCCCGGAATCTACGCGCGTCGGCGCCTCACGGCCCTGGCCGGCGCCGCCGCCCTCGCCTCCGCAGCCACCCTCCTGACCGGCTCCCCCGCCCAGGCCGCGCCGCCCACCCCGGTCAGCGCCGCCACCGCCCGCACCTACCTCGGCCAGCTCACCGTGCGCGCCGAGGGCTCCTCCGACGGCTACAGCCGGGACAAGTTCCCGCACTGGATCACCCAGTCCGGCACCTGCAACACCCGCGAGGTCGTCCTCAAGCGCGACGGCGAGAACGTCCAGCAGGACGGCAGCTGTGCCGCCGTCTCCGGCACCTGGCGGTCCGCGTACGACAACGCCACCTGGACCCAGGCCTCCGACCTCGACATCGACCACGTCGTGGCGCTGTCCGAGGCGTGGAAGTCCGGCGCCAGCACCTGGACCCAGTCCCAGCGCCAGGCCTTCGCCAACGACCTCGGCCAGCCCCAGCTCATCGCGGTCACCGACAACGTCAACCAGGCCAAGGGCGACAAGGACCCCGCCGAGTGGCTGCCGCCCCTCTCCTCGTACCACTGCTTCTACGCGCGCATGTGGGTGGACGTGAAGCAGCACTACAACCTCAGCGTCGACCCGGCCGAGAAGAGCGCGCTGTCCTCGGTCCTGAACGGCTGCTGACGCACCGCCCGTCCCTCTGATCCGCCCGGTCTCGCGGAACCGTCCCGCCCGCCTCCGTCGTTCCGTACCGTACGGGGCGACGGAGGAGGGTGATCACTGTGGCACGGCTGCGTCTGGGCCCACTGCTGAGACACGTCGACGAGCGGGCGGCGACGGTGTGGGTGGAGACCGACCGCCCCTGCACGGCCGAGGTCCGCTGCGCGGACGGCGCGGGCGGCTCGGCCCGCACGTTCCAGGTCGCCGGGCACCACTACGCGCTCGTCCCGGTGACGGGACTGCGCCCGGGCACTCAGACCGCGTACGAGGTGACGCTCGACAACGCCGCCGTCTGGCCGCTGACCGGGACGCCGTTCCCGCCGAGCACCATCCGCACGCCCGCCGAGGAGCGGGACACCGTCCGCGTCACCTTCGGCTCCTGCCGCTGGGCCGCGCCGCCCGCCGGGGAGCACGACCCCGTCGGCCCGGACGCCCTGGACGCGCTCGCCGCGCGGCTCGCCGCCGACCCGGCCGCCGCGCGCCCGGACGTCCTGCTCCTGCTCGGCGACCAGGTGTACGCCGACGAGACCTCCAAGGCCACGCGCGCCTGGCTCGCCGCCCGCCGCGACCTGTCCGAGCCGCCGGGCGACCAGGTCGCGGACTATGAGGAGTACACCCACCTCTACTACGAGTCCTGGCTCGACCCCGAGGTGCGCTGGCTGCTCTCCACCGTCCCCAGCTGCATGATCTTCGACGACCACGATGTCATCGACGACTGGAACACCAGCGCCTCCTGGCTCGCCGAGACGCGGGCCACGCCGTGGTGGCGCGAGCGCATCCTCAGCGGCCTGATGTCGTACTGGGTCTACCAGCACCTGGGCAACCTGCCGCCCGCCGAGCTCGCCCGCGACGAGCTGTACGCGGCCGTGCGGGCGGCGCCCGACGGCACGGACACCCTGCGCGCCTTCGCCGCCCGCGCCGACGCCGAGCCCACCGCCGTGCGCTGGAGCTACCGGCGCGACTTCGGCCGGGTGCGCCTGCTGATGGTCGACACCCGCGCCGCCCGCGTCCTGGAGGAGGACCGGCGCGCCATGCTCGACCCCGAGGAGGCGCGCTGGCTGCGCGAGCAGGCCCTGGCGGGCGACTGCGACCACCTCCTCATCGGCACGTCTCTGCCCTGGCTCCTGCCGCATCTGATCCACGACGCCGAGGGCTGGAACGCGGCGCTGTGCCGGGGCGAGCGCGGGGCCCGCTGGGCGCGCTTCGGCGAGAACCTGCGGCGGCGCGCGGACCTTGAGCACTGGGCGGCGTTCCCCGCCTCCTTCGACGCGCTCACCGCGCTGATCGCCGAGGCGGGCTCGGGCCCGGGCGCCCCCGCGACCGTGTGCGTGCTGTCCGGCGACGTCCACCACGCGTACGTGGCCGAGCCGTCCTGGCCGGACGGGACCGGGCCCGACGCGCGCGTCCTCCAGCTCACCTGCTCGCCGGTGCACAACTCCATCCCCGCGTCGATAAGGGCCGGGTTCCGCTTCGGCTGGAGCCGGGCCGGGCGGGCGCTCGGCCGCCTCTTCGCCCGCCACGGCCGGCTGCGGGGTGCCCGGGTGCGGTGGCGGCGCACGGGTGGGCCGTGGTTCGGCAACCAGCTGATGACGCTGACGCTGCGGTCCCGCGACGCGGAGCTCCGCCTGGACCAGACCCGGGGCAAGGCCCCCCTGACCCCGACCCACGAAGCCACCCTGAACGATTCCAGCCCGTCCGGCGTTTGAGGACGAGGCGCGGAGCGCCAATGGCTTTGAGCGGGGGAACGGGGGCGGCAGCCCCCGGAGTGGGAAGGGGCGCCCGCGCGCGAAGCGCGCTGATGGACACAGCGGGGCGCACCCGCGAGGGGCACAGCCTCATATCGATCCCCCCAACCACCAACGGCCCCCCACCCCCCACCGGCATGATGCGGACCGTCCGCTTCCCCCACCCCGCCGCCAAGGGAGCCCCGTTTGCCTGCCGCCCCCACCCCCTCCCCCACCGCCGCCATAGCCGTCGTCGGCGCGGGACCACGCGGCACCAGCGTCCTGGAGCGCCTCTGCGCCTCCGCCGCCGACCTGCTCACCCCCGGCACCCACCTCACGGTGCACGTCGTGGACCCCGCCCCGCCGGGCCCCGGCCGGGTGTGGCGCACCGCGCAGGCGCCGGAACTCCTGATGAACACCGTGGCCTCCCAGGTGACCCTGTTCACCGACGCGAGCGTCGACTGCGCGGGGCCGGTGCGGCCGGGCCCGAGCCTGTACGAGTGGGCGGCGCGCGGGCACATACCGGGGCTCGGCCCCGACGACTACCCGACGCGCGCCGACTACGGCCGCTACCTGGAGTGGGTGTTCGCCGAGACGATCCGCGCGGCCCCCGGCACCGTCCGCGTCGTCACGCACACGGCCCGAGCGGTGCGCCTGCGTGACGAACCCGCCGCGGACGTACCGCCCGAGAACAGGCGGACCGAAACCGACCCCGAGCCCCGCCCCACTCCCTTACAAACCCTCACCCTCGACGACTCCCGCACCCTGACCGGCCTCGCGGCCGTCGTCCTCGCGCAGGGCCATCTCCCCGCCGCCCCCGACCACCCCCTGGCCGGGCTCACCGCGTACGCCAGGCGCCACGGCCTGCGCCACATCCCGCCCGCGAACCCGGCGGACGTCGACCTGACGCCCCTCGCCCCCGGCGAGCCCGTGCTCCTTCGCGGGCTCGGCCTGAACTTCTTCGACCACGTGGCGCTGCTGACCGAGGGCCGCGGCGGCCGCTTCGTCCGCGCGGCACAGGGCGCGCTGCGCTACGTACCGTCGGGAGACGAGCCGCGCCTGTACGCCGGGTCGCGCCGCGGCGTGCCGTACCAAGCGCGCGGCGACAACGCGAAGGGCCCCTACGGGCGGCACGAGCCCGCCCTGCTCACCCCCGAGGTGATCGCCCGCTTCCGCAAGCGCGCGGACAGCGGCGAGGCGCCGGACTTCCTGGCGGAGGTCTGGCCGCTGATCGCGAAGGAGGTCGAGACGGTCTACTACGGGGCGCTGCTGAGCGCCCGCGGTACACCGGGGCGGGCCCGGGCCTTCCGTGACCGCTTCCTCGACCTGCCCCACCAGGGACCTCAAGAGGCCGCGCTCCTCGGCGAGTTCGGGATCGACACCGTCGACCGGTGGTCGTGGGAGCGCCTCGCCCGGCCGTACGCGGGGCGGCGCTTCCGCTCGCCGCGCGACTTCCGCGCCTGGCTGCTCGGGCATCTGCGCGCGGACGCCGCGCAGGCGGCGCTCGGCAATGTCGCGGGACCGCTGAAGGCCGCCCTGGACGTGCTGCGCGACCTGCGCAACGAGCTACGGCTCATCGTCGACCACGGCGGCATCGCGGGCGCCTCGCGCCGCGCGCACCTCGACGGCTGGTACACCCCGCTCAACGCGTTCCTGTCCATCGGACCGCCCCGGCGGCGCGTCGAGGAGCTGGTGGCGCTCGTCGACGCGGGCGTGGTGGAGGTGCTCGGGCCGCGCCTCGCCGTACGGACCGGGGGCGGGGCGTTCCACGCGCACTCGCCGGACGTGCCGGGTTCGGGGGTGCGGGTGACCACGCTCGTGGAGGCGCGGCTGCCGGAGCCGGACGTGCGGCGTACGGGGGACGCGCTGCTCGGGGACCTGCTGCGGACCGGCCGGTGCCGCGCGCACGCCGTGGGCGGCTACGAGACGGGCGGTCTCGACGTGACCCCGCGCCCCTATCGGCTGATTGACCGTCAGGGGTGCTTCCACGCGCGGCGGTTCGCGTTCGGGGTGCCGACGGAGGGCGTGCACTGGGTGACGGCAGCCGGGGCACGCCCCGGGGTGGACTCGGTGACGCTTTCGGACGCGGACGCGGTGGCGCGGGCCGCGCTGCGGGCGGTGGAACACGCCTCCGAGGGAACGAACTTGGTCCAGACCATCGACAGCACGCCGGGGCAGGGCGCACCATCGGAACCGGCCGAAAGCCGCGAGGCCAGGGGCCCGCGGGGCGGCCCGATACAGGGGATTCTCATGAAACCCTTAGATGTTGAAGTTGCAAGCACTACTTAGGCACACCTATCTTGAGGAGTCAGTCGGTTCCACGTCCCCGAACCGAATCAAGACCGAAGGAGTCCCCCACCATGACTGAGCGTTTGAACAGCGCCCAGCCCTACGTCCTCGGCCTCTTCCGCATCGTTGTAGGACTGCTCTTCTTCTGCCACGGCGCCTCCTCGCTCTTCGGGGCGTTCGGCGGCACGGACGGCAACGGCGCCACCGTCGACGCGGGCACCTGGCCGGGTTGGTACGCGGCCGTCATCCAGCTCGTCGGCGGCGCCCTGGTCGCGCTCGGCCTCGGCACCCGCGCGGCGGCGTTCCTGTCCTCCGGCTCGATGGCCTACGCGTACTTCAAGGTCCACCAGCCCGAGGAGCTGTGGCCGATACAGAACGGCGGCGAGGCCTCGGCCATGTTCTGCTGGGCCCTGCTGCTGCTCGTCTTCACCGGCTCCGGCGCGTTCGGCCTCGACCGCCTCATCGCGGCGGCGCGCGGCGAGCGCGAGCAGAAGGCGACGGACTCCGACCGCTCCCCGATCGCGGCCTGATCCACGACTGGTCCACGGCTGTTCCCTGGCCTGATCCACTGTTCCATGGCCTGCCCCAAGGCCTGAGCCGCGGCCCGCGCCCTCTCGCGCCGTCCGCGTCCGCTCCGAACGGAGCCCCTGTCCCACCCGCTCACCGCGGGTGGGACAGGGGCTCCGCGCCGTCTACGCCGCCGGTGGCGGCGCGAACGGCACGCTGAAACAAGCCAGCCGCTGCCCGGCGCCGCCCTGTTCGCGGTGCAGCACGACCGCCGCCGCCTCACCTCGCCGGAAGCCCCACGTGTGGTGCGCGGACGCCGCTCCCGAGCCGTCCTTCCGGGCGGTGAAGTCCAGCCACACTTCGTTGTCCGGATTCATATCGCCGGGGTGGTGGGACGGCTTGTCCTGGTAGTGCCCTCCGGCGTCGGCCGGGTCCGCGCCGCACGGCTTCTGGTGCACGTGCACGCCGTACGCGTAGCCCGGCTCCAGTCCTTGTACGCGCAGGTCGACCCGCGTGCCGCGGCCGTCGCTTCGCTGCTTCACCTCGATCCGGGCGGCGGCGGGCACGAGCTGCTGCTCGTACGTGATCGCGGACGACGGCACGAAGGCCGTCGGCGGCGCGAACCGCCCCGCCGCGCGGACCTCCACTTCGTCCGTCCCACCGGTCGTGCCGCCCGCGGCGAGCACAGTCGCCGCGAGGGCCGAGGCCAGTACTCCTGCCACCATGGCAAGCTCCTCGTATCGCCAGGTCAGGCCCCGATTGGGGCTCTCTGTCACTGTTCGTACGGGCCGCACACCACCGTACGCCGCGACCGGGAAGCCCGCCGGTCGAACGAGCCGACTCCCGGTGAACGTGACGTAGCGAACATCTGAGCCCCCAGTGGATCTCTGGCCGACGCTCCGGCGTACGCTGTACAGCTGTCGTCAGGCCGCCACCCGCCGCTCCCCGCGAAATCGCGGCGATGAGTTGCCGACCGGGGAGTTACGGGGAGATTCGGTGTTTGAGAGTGTGGGGGCGCTGACCGGTAGCCCATGGATCTACGCGGTCGTGGCCCTCTCCGTCCTGTTCGACGTGTTCCTGCCGCTGCTGCCGAGCGGCGTGCTCGTCATCACCGCGGCCACCGCGGCCGCCGCGGCGGGCTCCGGCACCGGGCGGGTGCCGCACGACGTGCCGGACATCCTGCTCCTGATGCTGTGCGCGGCCACCGCTTCGGTCCTCGGCGACCTGGTGGCGTACCGGCTCGCCTGGCGCGGCGGCGAACGCCTCGACCGCGCCATCGCCCGGTCCCGGCGCCTGACCAGCGCGCAGGAGCGGCTCGGTACGGCGCTCTCGCGGGGCGGCGGCGTCCTCGTGGTCATCGCCCGCTTCGCCCCCGCCGGGCGCTCCATCGTCTCGCTCGGCGCGGGGGCCGCGCACCGGCGGGTGCGCGAGTTCCTGCCCTGGTCCGCGCTCGCGGGCGTGGCCTGGGCCGGGTACAGCGTGGGGCTCGGCTACTTCGGGGGCCAGTGGCTGGGGGCGACGTGGCTCGCCACCGGCGTCTCGGTCCTCGCCCTCGCCGCGGCCGGGGCGGGCGCCGCCTACCTGGTCCGCCGCCCCGCGGAGTCCCCCACCACCTGACCCTCCCGGGACCCTCCGCGCACCGGAGTCCCCCACCCACCCGCCCCTCCATCGCCGCTCCGCGCCTCGTCCTCAAGCGCCGGACGGGCTGGTTCTTGCTCCTGCCGTCTTTCGGGTGCGGGTGGCTTCGCGCTAGCGCGCTCGCTTTCTCCCCGCCCGCCCGCCCCTTTTAGGGGCGGGCGGGCGGGGAACCTCCGCCGCGAAGCGGCGGAGCACATCAGCCGACGCAGACCGGAAGAGGCCCATCCAGCCCGTCCGACGTCCGAGGGGCGAGCCGCGAAGCGGCTGAGCGCGTCAGCCGACGGTGGCGGGAGCGGACCGTGAAGCCCGTCCGGCGCTTGAGGACGAGCCGCGAAGCGGCGATGAAGGGGCGGGCGGGCGGGGGAAGAGGGGAGCCCGATACAGCCGGGGGCTACCGGGGCGCGCCCCGGACCTCCAGCGACCCGAGCAGCTCCGCGGTAGCCGCGGCAACCGCGTCGACGGCCCGGTCGAACACCTCCCGGTTATGCGCGGCGGGCACCCGAAACCCGGACACCTTGCGCACGTACTGAAGCGCGGCCGCCCGGATCTCGTCCTCGGTGGCCGTCTCGGGGATCGCGGGCGGGCGGAGCGTCTTGATGCTGCGGCACATGCATCCAGCCTGCCCCCTCAAGCCCCCGAACGAGAACTCTCGAACACACCCCGCACCCACACCCCGCACCCACACCCACACGCACACCCCTCGCCCCCCAAATTCGAACAGGAGTACTATCGCAACGTGCCCGAGTCGACCCCACCCGAGTTCCCCCATGACCTCCTCGCCGCCCAGGAGGAACTGCACCAGGTCAGATCCGAGCTCCACGCGCTGCTGCGGCGGCTGCCGTGGTCGGTCGAGCCGCACGAGGGCTTCGGCGACGACCACGGCTGGCGCAAGACGGAGCGCCCGGCCTCCCCCGGCTGGACCCCGGACGAGCAGGCCGAGGTGGAGAAGCTGCGCGCCCGCGAGCGCGACCTCGCGGTGTTCGTGACGTGCCACCGCTACTGGGAGCGGGTTTCGGGGCCGGAGGCGGTGGATACCCGGATGAGGCTCAAGCACGCCCACGAGCCGCCGCCCGCCGCGCCGGAGGAAGGCTGACCACCAGTTGCCAAGGTGCTTCGCGGAGCATTGACAGGCTCCGGCGACGGGCGTTGACTCCCCGTACGAGGGGCGAGTGAGCCCTCGTACGACCCCGCAAGTGATGAGCCGCGCTCCGGCGCCGCCCCGCCTCATGCCGCGCGGCCCCGCCCACCGTCAGCAGAGCACCGCGCCCGGCCCCCGCGTCCAGCGTGCGGAGGTACGCCCATGAATATCCTGATCGCAATCTGTCTTCTGGTCCTGATCGCCCTCGGCTTCAACGAGCCCGTGTTGTGGCTGGCCGCCGCGGTGATCGTCTACTTCCTGCTCCGCTTCCGCGACCGCGGCCCCGCACGGACCGGCTCCCCTGGAACCGGGGGCTCCGGCGGCTCCGGCTCCGGCTCCGGTAGCTCCGGCGGCACGCCCGCCTCCTACCGCGACTACCGCATCCGCCGGTCCCGCCAGGAGCGCTGGGACCGCAGGTACCGCCGTACGCACCCGAACTCGCCGACGCGGCGGGCGTAACCACGGCCGGTCGTACTTCTCACCGGTCCGGGTGACACCGCGGTTAGCCACGCCGGAGGCGGAAAGGCCTGTGCGGACACCGGGCGCCCACGGCCCGGAGAACCACGCCTCCCGCCGCCCGGAAAGCCACCCGCATGCGCCCAAGCCCCCACACCCGCCTACCGTTCCTCCCCACACTCCCCGCCCTGCTGACCCTGCTCGCCCTGCTCGGCGGCTGCGCGAGCCCCGCACCACGCCCGGCCCCGCTGCCGCCCAACGAAGTGATCAAGGCCGCCCAGCAGAAGCTCACCGACCGCTGCCTGACCCGCCAGGGCCTCACCCCGCCGCGCCCCGACGGCCACCGCCCGTCCCCGGCCGAGCAACGCCGCGTGGCCCGGGCCCTGTTCGGCACGGGCCGCACCGAACTGTCCCTGACACTCCCGACGGGCCACACGGTCCGCGCCCACACCGACGGCTGCCTCGCCGCAGCCCAACGCGAGCTGTACGGCGACCAGAAGCGCTGGTTCCGCGTCTCCACGGTCGTCAACAACCTCAAGCCGGAAGCAGCCCACACCCACCGCACCCTGACCGAGGTCCGCGCCCGCCACCGCGATGACCTCACCGAATGGCACCGCCTACGCGCCACGGCCCTCGCCCACGCCAAGACCCACCTCAGCACGCGCCCCACCTAGCCGAACCACCCAAGACGCCTCAGGCCCCCTCTGTCTTCGGGCGGGGGTTGGGTTCGACGCAGCCCGCGTGGTACCGACAACGCCGCCACGCGGGCGCCCTGTTGCCCACGATCCGGCCGCGGCTACCGTGCCCGCACCACCCAGCAGAGGGGAGTCGGTCATGGCCCGACGCCTGTGGAAGGTCGGCACGAACAGCGGCAACGACGGATGCCCCACCCTGTACGAGATCCCCGGCACGGACCGGTACGTCGTCCAGGGAGAGGCCCTCACCGACCCGAGTGAGATCGACCAGTTGGAGACGCTGACCGAGGGGGAAGGCGCCGTCATCGTCCCCCGCGAACTGCTCGCGAACTTCGGCCCCAAGGAGCCGCTGCACGTGCCCCAGTTCATCAGCTTCGACGAGTTCACCAGCATGTTCACCACCCTGAAGCACTCCGCCTGGCGGCTGGAGACTCGCCGCCGATACGCCTCCGACGAGGGCACCGACACCTACGCGCAGTTCGTGGCCGAGGGCCGCGTGGACTGGGACCTCGACGATCCGTGGTGCTGGGGGCGCCGGGAGCAGACCGCGCTGGGCAAGAGGTTCGAGCGGGCCCGGATCCTCGACGAACCGCCGACCGAGGGACAGCTGTACCTGCTCGACAACGCGCGCCGGAACGTTGCCGTCGGCGAGGACATCCGCGTCCTCACGCGCGGCAAGGCCATCGAGCTCAGCCTCCCAGAACAGGACTTCTGGGTCTTCGACAGCCGCGTCGTGGGCCTGCTGCACTTCGACGGCGAGGACGAGATCGCCCGCGTGGAGCTGATCACTGATCCTGTGCAGGTACTGCGCTACGCCCAGGCCCGTGAGGCCGCATGGCACCATGCCGTCCCCTACGACCAGGCGTGACGGTAACTTGCCCGTGTGACCACGGACTTCCAGCAGGCCCGCGAGGCCCTCGGCCGCCGCCTGCGCGAACTGCGTGGGCCGAGTAGGCAGCGGGAACTGGCAGCCCGCTTGGGGTGGCCGCAGGCCAAGGTCTCCAAGCTGGAGACCGGACGCCAGACGGCCACCCCTGAAGACCTCGCGGCGTGGGCCGAAGCCACCGGGCAACCGGCGGCCGCCGTGGAACTCACGGCGCGACTCCAGGGCCTGGAGACCCACACCAGATCATGGCGGCGCCAGCTGAGTGCGGGGCACCGGCCGGTGCAGGACGTGCTCACCATCGAGTACGAACGGTCCAAGGTCCTGCGCGCGTGGCAGGGCGCCATGGTGGTGGGGATGCTCCAGACTCCCGACTACGCCCGGAACGTCTTCTCCCGCTTCGCTGATCTCCAGCAGTCCCCTCGGGACATCGAAGAGGCCGTACTGGCTCGGGTGCGCCGTCAGGACTTGATGTACCAGCGGGGCCGCGTCTTCCACATCGTGCTGTGGGAGGCCGCCCTCCACGCTGGCCTCGCCCCGCCGGATGTGCTGGCCGCGCAGATGGACAAGCTCACCAACGTGATCGGCTTAGACACGGTGCGGTTGGGCATCGTGCCGTTCGGAGCTCAGCTCGCTCTGCCTCCGGCCACGGGCTTCTGGCTGTACGACGAGCGCCTCGTGATCGTGGAGGAGTGGCACGCAGAGCTGTGGCTCGACGATCCTGACAGCGTGGGCGTGTACCAGCGGGTGTGGGACAAGCTGAGTGCGGCAGCGGTGTACGGCACGCACGCACGAAGGCTGATCACGCGGGCTCGGGCGCACTTCACGGACACGTGAGAATCAGCGCGAATCAGCAGGCGCGGTAGGCGAATATTCGAGAATCGCGGTGAGCGCTGATTCTCGCTCATCCCTAACGTGCTGGTCATGGACGCACCGACGCGCGCCGCGCACTGCTCCGCGGACGACGCCTGGCTCACCGCCTGCTCGCTCCGGCCCGAAGTGATCTGGGAAGTACGGGACATAGACGGCCTCGCCCCCCTCGCCAGCGGCGCCCACGGGCTCGCTGCAGAAGCCTCCCTCACCGTCGCGCTGAACGCCTTGCAGCGCATCCCCGCGCACCACCGCGGGCCCTACTCGCCGACGCTTCCCGCGGAGGCATTCGGATGACCGTGCGCCAAGACCACACGCCACCCGGTCCCCCGCCCGTCGTGGAACGCCTCCGGGCCTGGGAGGCAGAGGATCATGAGCGCATCGCGGTGGCGATGCTCATCGAGGAGCGGGAACTGCTGGCCTGGCCCGCCGTACAGCGCATCCTCATCGTACCGACCGAAGACGCGGTGTACGCGGACTGGACCCACCTGTCCCTCCGCCTTTCCGAGCTGGAGCTGAGCGACGGCGAGTACGCCTTCCTGGAGGTGGTCCTCGCCATCGCGCTCGGGCGGCAGGTCCTCGTCGACCGCGTCCTGCCGCTGGGCGAGCGCCGCCTGGCGATCGTGCTGCGCGCGCTGGCCGCGTGGGCGGGCGTCGACTCCCTCGCCGTGGGGACCCGCTCATGACCCTCACGGCGGACCAGCTCGACGCCCTGCTGGAGGCGGCGTTCTCGGCGTGCGCCGAATTGCCCCCGGCGCAAGAGACCGGAGAGGTGCACCGGAGGCTCGTCACCGAGATCGAGCTGCGCCTGCCCACCGCCGAGCAGGCCGCAGCCACCGCGCGGGAGGGCAGCGACACCTGGCACGCGCACCGGAGGGTCATAGACGCCACACACGACGCACTGACCTTCGAGGGCACCGAGCCCACGCCGAGCGACAGCCCGCTCAACGCCGCGCTCCGGGTGGCCGAGCTGGGGCGCCGTCTGCGGGACCTCTCGGCGTACCCAGCTGCTGACGGAGGGCGCGCTCGTGCGTGACGTGACCCGGGAACTGCGCCTGCTCGTGGTGCCCGCCATCAACACCCTCGCCCCGGAGCAAGGGTGTGGCGCCGTCTGTGTCTGGTGCCCGCGCGCGCTACCTCCCGGCGACGGCGTCGACCTCCGCCCCGACGGGCACCTGCGCGCGTGCACGCCCTGTCACACCGTCCAGACCCGGGCCCTGGCGACGTACCTCGACTGGTACGACCACGGCATCGCGTGCACGCGCTGCCCCCTCGGCCCCTGCGACCGCGGCCAGGCCCTCGGCATCCAGCACCTGACCGCTCGGGAGCAAGCAGGGAAGTCGGAACTGCCGTGCGTGGGCTGCCGCACCGTCATCGCGGCTGGGGATCCGGTCCGCCCGCACCTCTGGCAGGGCCTGAACGGCCCCGTACTCGACTACCTCCACGCCCGCGCGTGCCCGCGATAGCGGTCGGGGTCAGCGGACGAAGCCGGCGGGAGAACGGGCAAGGGACCTGGGGATGTGGACTCCTCGTGGACTCCGGACACGGCAACGGCCCCCCGGATGCTCTCCGAAGGGCCGCTGACCCGCTCACTGGCTCTGGTGGGCGCGGACGGTTTCGAACCGCCGACATTCGCCTTGTAAGGGCGACGCTCTACCCCTGAGCTACGCGCCCAGAACGAGTGGCCAGCCTACCTTGCCGGTGGCACTGTCCCGCAAACCCGGGGGCGGGTGGGGTCCTACCCCCGTGCGGGCGGGGGCTAGCCCCACCTCGGATGCGGGAGTGGCCCGTATCCCCAGGGAGCGCGGCTTTGCCTACCGTCGAAGGGCGCTCGCGGTGGACGCCGCGAGGGGGCCAGAGGGAGAGCGTCATGAGCAGCACCGTGCACAGCCGTCGTCCGGGGCCGCGCCGTCCGCGGGGCGTGCGGATCGTCGTCGGAGTCGGCTCGACGGCGGTCGTGTTCGGGCTCGTCGCCGCCTGCGGTGCCAGCGCCGACGACGACAAGACCCCCGAGCGGCGGACGTTCGCGCTCGCGGGGCGGACGCTGACCATCGACTCCGACGACTCCGCGCTGCAGGTGGTGTCCTCGGACCGCGTCAAGGACGTGCGCGTGACCCGGTGGTTCGACGGGCGGACCGTGCTCGGCGAGGGCCCGAAGGTGACGTGGAAGCAGGACGGCGACCGGCTCACGTTCCGGGTGAAGTGCGGCGGCCTGATCAGCAACTGCTCCGCGAAGCACCGCGTGGTCGTGCCGCGCGGCGTCGCCGTGACCCTGCTCAACCAGGACGGGGCGGTGACGGCCAGCGGGTTCCGAGAGGCGCTCACCGTGCGGTCGGCCGACGGGAACGTCACCGTGCGGGACTCCAGCGGGCCGCTCGACCTGCGCAGCACCGACGGGTCGGTGCGGACCGACGGCGTCAGCTCGAAGCGGGTCACCGCGCGCGCCGAGGACGGTGACCTGCGGATCACGCTGGACGCCGTACCGGACCGGGTGGACGTGGGCAGCCGCGACGGCTCCGTGACCGTCGGTCTGCCCGAGGCCTCGTACCGCGTGGACACCAAGAGCGAGGACGGCGGCGTCGACGTGTCCGTGCCGCGCGACGACCGCAGCCCGCACCGCGTGTCCGCGCGCAGCGTCGACGGCCACATCACCGTGCGCGGGGCGAACTGACCGGCCCGTGTGTTCGTCCTCTACCGGTGGGAGAATGTGACACCGGTCGGGCAGGGCGAACGACAGCACGGGAGAGGGACAGTGACGGCGACACCATCGCAGCCGCACGTGTGCGGCACGCGGGCCACACCAGCTTCCCCACCGGCTTCCCCACCGCCGCCGGTGCCCGGCGCCCCGTCCGCGCCCTTCCGCGCCGCCCTGGCCCTCGTGCTCCTTCCGCTGCCGCTGTTCGCGGCCCTGCTGCCCGCCGCGTTCGCCGGGGGCGGCACCCGGCGGTGGTTCGGCGGGCGCGGGGAGAGCGTGCGGGCCGAGGCGCAGGCCGCCAAGGACGCGGCCGCCGCCGCGTTCTACGAGCTGGACACCGCGCAGCGCGAGCTGCGGATCTCCATCGAGACGATCGCGGCCGTCGACTCCTCGCCCGCCGCGCGCAAGGCCGCCACGGACTTCGAGGCGTTCGGGCGGCGCATCGACGAGGTCAGCCACCAGTACATCGCCGCCGTCGACGCCCACGACCTGGACCGGGACGGCCTGGAGGCGGCCGCCGCCGCCCGCGCGCGCACCGAGCTGACCGCGGCCAAGGACGCGCTCGGCACGGCCAAGCAGGACCTGGACCGGTTCGCGCGAGGCCTCGGGCCGCTCCTCGACAAGGCGGAGACACAGCTCGCGCGGCTCGCCCCGGCCGTGGAGCGGGCCCGCCAGACGCTCCTGGCGGCCAGCGAGGCCCTGGACGCGGTGCGCGGCGCGGGCCTGAAGGCCGACGACCTCGCCGGACGGCTCGCCGCGCTCGCCCCCGAGCTGACCAAGCTCAACCAGGGCGCGGGGCGGCACGGCGTCACCGACACGCTGCACCGCGCCGACCGGGTCGCGCGCGACGCCGAGGCGATCCGCGCGGAGGCCGAGCGGCTGCCCGAGCGGGCCCGCGAGATCGACCGGCGCCTGGTCTCGCTTCGCACCCGCGCCCAGGCCCTGACCACCCGCGGCGAGCAGGTCGAGCCCGTCCTCAGCGAGCTGCGCCGCCGCTTCACCGCGGCCTGCTGGCAGGACCTCCAGCGGGTGCCCGAGCAGGCCGAGGAGAACGTGCGGCAGGCGGAGACCAAGCTGAAGGAGGCGCAGCGGGCCCGCGAGGACCAGCGCTGGCCGGACGCGACGGCGCTCCTTGCGACCGTACGGGCACTCCTCGACTCCACCGACGAGGCCGTGTCGGCCGCCGGTGACCGGCTCCAGCGCCTCAACGCGGTCGCCAAGGACCCGCAGGCCGAGATCGAGCGCACCCGCTTCGCCGTCCGCGACGCGCAGCGCCTGGCCATGGCGGGCCGCCAGCGGCCCGACCCCCGCCACGCCCGGCCGCTCGACGACGCGGTGGCCCGCCTGGACCGGGCGGTGGCCGCCCTGGAGGGCCGCCACCCCGACTACTGGCACTTCCTGACCGAGCTGGAGGCGGTGCGCGCGAGCGCCGCGCGCGTGGTCGCGGGGATTCGTGAGGAGCGCGGGCAGGGCGCGGGCTGAGGGCGGATCCGCGGCCCGTGGCGGCGGGCCCGGGGGCCTGTGCGAGCCTGAGATCATGACCGACTTCCTCACCGCCCTGCGGGCCAGGCGGCTCGTCGCCATCGTGCGCGGCACCGACGCGGAAGCGTCGTTCCGTACGGTCATGGCGCTCGTCGAGTCCGGTGTCCCCCTCGTCGAGGTGTCCCTGAGCGGCTCCGACGCGCTCGGTGTGCTGCGCCGGGCGCGCGCCGAGCTCGGCCCAGAGGCCTGGCTCGGCGCGGGCACGGTCCTGACGGCCGCCGACGCCCGCGCCGCCGCCGACGCGGGCGCCAACCTGATCGTCACCCCCGGCCTCGGCCCTGGCGTCGACGCCGCCGCGCACCTGGGCCTGCCCGTGCTCGCCGGGGTCCTCACGCCGACCGACGTCATCGCCGCCACCGCGTCCGCCGCCACCGCCCTGAAGGTCTTCCCGGCCTCGGCCGTGGGCGGCCCCGCCTATCTGAAGGCCCTGCGCGGCCCGTTCCCCGACGTGCCCTTCGTGCCGGTGGGCGGCGTGGACGCGGCCGCCGCCCGGGAGTACCTGGCGGCGGGCGCCCTCGCGGTGGGCGTCGGCTCCCCGCTGACCGGCGACGCCGCG
Organism: Streptomyces sp. NPDC043996; assembly: GCF_056435225.1. Taxonomy (NCBI): domain Bacteria; kingdom Bacillati; phylum Actinomycetota; class Actinomycetes; order Kitasatosporales; family Streptomycetaceae; genus Streptomyces; species Streptomyces sp. NPDC043996. The sequence goes on from NZ_JBWKEY010000013.1 coordinate 255,239, forward strand.
GACGGCGGCGACCTGGGGGCGCTGCGGGAGCGGGCGGCGCGGTTCGTGGCGGTGTGCGGGTGAGCGGCGTGGAGGTGTGCGGGTGAGCGGCGTGGACGTGTTCACCCTGGGCGAGAGCATGGTCGCCCTGCGCGGGAGCGGGCCGCTGAAGCTGGGCGGGGCGATGGAGGTGTCCGTCGCGGGCGCCGAGTCGAACGTGGCCATCGGACTCGCCCGGCTCGGGCACACCGTGCGGTGGGCGGGCGCGGTCGGTGCCGACGAGGCCGGTGAGCTGGTCCTGCGCACGCTGCGGGCCGAGGGCGTGGACGCCTCAGGGGCGAGCCGCGACGCCGGGGCGCCCACCGGCCTCATCCTCTTCGAGCCGCGGCTGCCGGACGTGACGCGGGTGCACTACTACCGCTCGGGCTCCGCCGGTTCCCGGATCACGCCCGACGCCGTCGAGCGGGCCTTCGGCGCGGGGCCGCCGCCGCGGCTGCTGCACCTGACCGGCATCACCCCGGCCCTGAGCGCGACGGCCCGCGCCGCCTGCGAGCGCGCCCTCGGCCTGGCGCGCGACCACGCGGTGCCGGTCTGCCTGGACGTCAACTTCCGCTCCCGCCTTTGGTCCCGCGCGGACGCGAGCGCCGTGCTGCGCTCCTGGGCGCCGCGCGTCGACGTCCTCATCGCCTCCGACGACGAACTGCCGCTGTGCCTGCCGCCGGACGGCGCGCCCGCCGCGCTCCCCGGGCAGGCCGGAGCGCTGCTCGGCCTCGGGGTCCGCGAGGTGGTCGTCAAGCTCGGCGCGGACGGCGCCACCGCGTACACCACGGCGGGCGAACTGCACCGCCCCGCGCGGCCCGTGCGGGCGGTGGACACCGTGGGCGCCGGGGACGCGTTCGTCGCCGGATACCTCTCCGCGCTGCTCGACGGCGACGACCGCGCGGGGCGCCTGGAGCGGGCGGTGACCTGCGGAGCGTTCGCGGTCGCCGGGCGGGGCGACTGGGAAGGGGCGCCCACGCGCGCGGAGTTGGGGCTCCTCGGCGCGGGCGACGTGCTGCGCTAGGGCCCTTCTCAAGGGCCCTAGGGCCTCTTAGCCGCAGCGGCCGCCGCCGCAGCAGCCGCCGGCCGCCGGGGCGGGGGCCGGGGTGGCGGCGGTGCCGCCGACCGCCACGGTCGAGAGCAGCTTCACGGTGTCCTCGTGGCCGGACGGGCAGGTGGCGGGGGCCGAGGCCTCGGCCATCGGGCGGCTCAGCTCAAAGGTGTCGCCGCAGGGGCGGCAGCGGTACTCGTAACGAGGCATGCGCAAAGGTTACGTCGCGCTGCGCCCCAGACCCACCCCTTCCCGAACCGGGTGCGGCTGCCCCCGTTCCCCCGCTCAAAGCCATTGGCGCTCCGCGCCTCGTCCTCAAACGCCGGACGGGCTAAATGCCTGCCGCAACCGGCACGATTCAGCCCCTCCGGCGTTTGAGGAGCGGGGTCTGGGGCGGAGCCCCAGTTCGGGAAGGGGCGCCCGCGCGCGGAGCGCGCTAATGGACACAGTGGGGCGTCCCACGCGGGCTACGGACCGGCCAGGAACCGCCGCAGGATCTCCTCCCCCGCCGCCACCCCCGTCTCCGGCACCACCGTGAGCCCCTCCCCGCTCCAGCCGACATCCGCGAGTTCCCCGTGCGAGGGCCGCCAGGAGCGGTCCGCCGCGGCGAGGAGGTCGGCGTCGAGGAGGGAGTCCCCGGCGGCGAGCGTCTCCGCGGCGCCGACGCGCCGCGCGACCTCGCGCATCGCCGCGCTCTTGGTGAGCGGCCGGGGCACGGCGTACACCTTGCGCCCCTGCAGGGAGACGGTCCAGCCCCGTTCCTCGGCCCACGCGCCGAGATCCTTGACCCAGCCGTCGGGGAGCAGCGCCCGCTCGACGACGAGGTAGGCGAAGAGGTCCTCGGCGACGCGCTCCTTGAGGAGCCAGGACGGGTCGGCGGCGCGCACCAGATGGGCGCGCACCTCGTCCAGGGGCGCGCAGGCGGCGGCGATGCGCTGGTCGACGGCCGCGCGCCAGTCGGGGTCGGAGACGCCGTCGACGAGCAGGTGCCCGCCGTTGGCGCAGATCGCGTACCGGGGCGCGGGCCCGGGCAGGTGGACGCGGTGGTACTGCTCGCGGGTGCGCGTGGTCGTGGGGACGAACACGGCGGCGCGGGCCAGCTCCGTCAGGAGCCCGGCCGCGGCCTCGGTGACGTACGAAAGGGGCTTGCCCTCGTACACCTCGACGCACAGCAGTCGTGGCGCGTCGGCGTCGGGCATGCGCAGGCCGAGCGCGGCGGCGGAGTAGATGAGGGTGCGGTCGAGGTCGCTGGCGACGAGCCGGACGGGGGCCGGCGGGTGGGTGCTCACGCTCCGGTCACCGCCTTGCCGTCGGCGCCGGTCGCCCCGCGCGTGTAGCGGGGGTGGATCAGTCCGACGCAGGTGTACGGCAGGTCGTCCACCTCTTCGACGGGCACGCCGCGCTGGGCGGCGAGGAGGCGGACGTGGTCGAGGTCGGCGCCCGCACCGGCCCGGGCGAGGATCTTCCAGGGCACGCGGCGCAGCAGGACGCGCGTGGTCTCGCCGACGCCGGGCTTGACGAGGTTCACGTCGTGGATGCCGTACTCCTCGCTGATGCGCTCGACGGCGGCCCAGCCCTCCCAGGTGGGGGTGCGGTCGGCGGCGAGGATGTCCTTGACGCGGGCGTCCACGGCCTCGCCGACCTCGTCGAAGCGGTCGGCGACCGCGTCCACGAAGGCGCGTGAGAGGTCGGCGCCCGCGAGCTCGCGGTAGAACTTCGCGCCGTGGAAGTCGGCGGGCCCGACGAGGTCGGCGCGCAGCACCGTGCGCGAGATCAGGCCGGAGACCGTGGAGTTGAGGCAGGCGGAGGGGACGAGGTAGTCCTCGCGGGTGCCGTAGGTGCGCACGCAGGAGCCGGGGTCGGCGAGCACGGCGAGCTCGGGGCTGAAGCCGGTGACGCCGTCGGACTCCTCGAACTCCCGTATCGCGTCGGCGAGTTCACGGGTGATGGCGCCCTTGCCGGTCCAGCCGTCGACGAACACGACGTCGGCCGGGTCGTGGTGCGCGGCGAGCCAGCGCAGCGCGTTGGCGTCGATGCCGCGGCCGCGCACGATGGAGACGGCGTAGTGCGGCAGGTCGAGGCCGTGCCGGTAGCGGGCCCAGCGGCGCATCAGGACGCCGACGGGGGTGCCCGCGCGGGCCAGGGACACCAGGACCGGGCGGGGCGAGCGCTCGGCGAGCACCGTCTCGGTGACGGTGCCGACGGCCAGCGCGACGCGGGCCGCGGACGCCCGCAGGGCGCTGTGGAACAGCTCCTGGTACTGGTCGCTCGGCTGGTACTCGACGGGCAGCGACTCCGCGTAGTGCGCGCCCCCGCTCTGGATCGCCTCCTCGCGCTCCTCGGTGGGCGCCTCCAGGGTGACCGCCGACAGGTCCTGGAGGAGCCAGCCGACGTCGTCAGGCGCGTACGAGGAGAAGGCGGGGCCGCGGAGGGGCTCGGGCAGCACGTGCGGGGACCTTTCGGGGGCGGCGGGCGGGGGCTCGGGTACGTACGAGGGGACGACGGCGAGCAGCACGTGGCCGGTGTGCGCGGCGAGGCGGTCGAGGAGGCCGCCGGGGGCGTGCAGGGCGGGGGTGTCGGCGACGGAGTCCACGACGGCGACGACCGCGTCGAAGCCGCCGCCCGCCACGTTGTAGGCGTAGCGGTCGCCGGGTCCGTCGGCCGGGTCGTCGTGGGCGGGGAAGACGAGCCGGGTGCGGATCGCGTAGCCGGGGTCGTCGACGGCCAGGACGGGCGAGCGGGTGGTGGTGGAGTAGCGGACGTCGACGGCCTCGCCGAGGCAGCCCTCCAGGGCGACGCCGAGCGCGAGCGGCGCGTACATCAGCTCTTCGAAGCCGAGGACGAGCACGCGGCGCGCCCCGGCGGGCAGCGCCGCCGCGATCCGCTCGGCCATGCCGGGCAGCGCGGCCTCCAGGCGGGCGCGGTGCGCGGGCGTGAAGCCGTGCCGCCCGCCGTCGGGGACGCCGTCGGGCCAGTTCAGGGGGGTGCGGGTGAGGGGGGTGGCGGGGGCGCGTTCGGCGCGCGGCGCGGGCACAGGAGCCGTCACGCCCCCGCGCTCGCCCGCGCCCTCGCCCTCGTGCTCGTGCTCGCGCTCGGCGACCAGCGCCTGCCCCTTCTCCAGGACGCCCTCGGGCAGCCGAACCGTGCCCGACGCGAGCGCCACCAGGTCGACGCGGGCGCCGATCTCCGCGGCGAAGGCGGCGAGGCGGTCCTGGTCGGCGGGGGCGCGCATGTCGATCAGGGCGACGATCACGTACCGCTCGCGCGGGAAGCGCTCGTGCAGGGCGCGGATGGTGTTCAGGACGGTGTTGCCGGTGGAGAACTCGTCGTCGACGAGCACCAGCGTGCCCGCGGTCGCGAGCAGCCGCGGGTCCTCGGGAAGGAGCAGGTGCGAGGTGGCGTGCGAGTGGGACTCCTCGAAGCCGCCCGCGCGCGCCACGCCCGCGACGGGGCGGCGCGTGGAGTGCAGATAGGGGGCGAGGCCGACGCCGTCGGCGACGCAGTGGCCGAGGCCGGTCGCCGTCTCCGCGTACCCGAGGACGACGGCGCGCGCGGCCTCGTCCGGGCCGAGCAGCTCCCTGACCCGCAGGCCGAGCTCGTATCCGGAGCGCCGCACCACGGACGGCAGCTGCGGCACGTGCTTGCCGAGCACGTTCGACACCAGCAGGTGCGCGCGCTTGGGGTTGCGCCGCAGCGCGAGCCCCAGCAGGCCGTGCAGCCCGGGATCCCCGTCGAGCTCCACACCGAGCCGCTCGGCGACCCACGTACCCGACCACACCACGTTCTCAGCCACGCTGTTCCCAGAGATCCCTACGTCGTTCGGCACATCGTTCGCCACGTCGTTCAGTGAGGCGTTCATTACGTCGTTCGTCGCGCCGTTCGTCACGTCGCCCATCACATCGTCCATCAAGCGGGCAGCCCCGCCGTGAGCAGCTCCACGAAGCCGACGTCCTCGCGCGCGACGCCGAAGGCCTCGGCGCGGCGCAGGGTCCGCTCGGCCCAGGCGCGGTGCGGCTTCACCTCGTTCATCTTGTTCGTGTACGCGGACCGCAGGACTCCGCCGCCGTCCCGCTCGGGGCGCAGGATGTCCTGCGCGTCGCTGTACTCCTCGTGGCTGACCACGGAGAGCGCGTGCACGGGTGGCACGTGTGAGGGGTGGATGCAGGTCTTGCCGAGCAGGCCGTTGGCCCGGTCCAGCTCGATCTCGCGCAGGAGGCCGTCCAGGTCGTGCTCGATGAGGGCCTGGCGCAGTTCCTCGGCGCGGACCTGGAGGAAGGGGCTCTGCCGCAGCTGCGGCTTGAACATCCGCTCCTGGACGCGGAAGTACTCCCACACCGGGCCGGTCACGACGAAGCCGGTGCCGTCGGCGCGGCCGAGGTGGTTCACGACGTCGGCGATGACGGAGGCGACGATCTGGACGTCGTACGCCGTCATGTGCGGGGGTCTGCGCAGGCCGTACGCCGAGCAGAAGTCGGTGACGCCGAGGCGCAGGGCGAGCACCCGGTCGCGGTACTTGTCGACGGTGCGGGCGATCCCGCTGATCGTCTCGGCGCGGCTCTCCAGGTAGAGCAGCTGCGGCGACTCCAGGACGGGCATCGCGAACAGGCGCCGCCCGGAGGCCGCCTCGGCGACGCCGAGCGCCTCCAGGAACGGCACGCCGCGTTCCTCGGTGAACTTCGGCAGTACGAATCCGGACAGGAGCCGGATCGCGGGGCCGAGCCTGCGGGCCAGGTCGGTGATCTGTTCGGCGCTGCGGACCCGGATGAAGAGCAGCGGCGGCTCGGTGCCGGGGCGGCCCGCGAGATCCACGAAGTGGCGGACCAGGTTCTCCTCGGCGTCGACGACCTCGGTGTCGTCGATGGAGTCCTCCAGGCAGATGACCATCGAGATCACGCCACGCCCGGCCTGCTTCAGGATGTCGTCGGCGAGGCGCGGCCGGGTGGCCGGGCTGTAGAGCGTGGCGCCGAGCGCGGCCGCGATGAGCTGCGGCGGGGAGTCCGCGGTGAAGGCACACGGCTCCCGGTGGAAGAGGCGCTCTCGCACCTCTGGGGCTATGTGCCCGAAGTGACGCATGGGGTTCCCCTGGGATTCTCCTGGTATGGGCGTATCGCGCACGCGATCCGAAGCGATGTGGCCGGTAATAGTACGTAAGAGCGGGTGTCCAGGGTTCCCTCCGGTCGTGAAATTCAGGTAACCCGGCCATGTCGCACACGTCTGCACCACACCGGCACAGTCGCATGTCATAGGACAAAGGGGACGCGGTGCGGGCGGACCGCGCGGATGTCCGAAAGAATTCGGTCGGCGGGCGACGCCTGGCCGACGCCGGTCCGGGGAAGGCCGGAGTCGAGGGGTGGGCCACGGGCCCCGCGTTGTCCCGGCCCGGACGAGGAAGGCAGGATGACGGCATGACGCACGCGATGTTGAAGGGGTCGAACGTCCCGCTGGACGCCACCGCGGTCCGCGCGGTCCTGCGCTGGACGCTGAGCCAGGGCTCCCCCGTCGTCGACGCGTCGGCGCTGCTGCTCGGCACCGACGGCCGGGTGCGCTCCGACGAGGACTTCGTCTTCTACAACCAGCCGCGCCACCCCTCCGGGAAGGTCTGGCGCCTGGGCCAGAAGCGCGTCACGGAGGGCACCACCGTCTGTCTGACCGACACCGTCCAGGCGGACCTCACGGGCCTCGACCCGGCCGTCGACCGCGTGCTCCTGGTCGCCTCCGCCGAGGACGTGCCCTTCGAGCGCGTACGGGGCCTGCGGATCCTCCTGTACGACGCTTCGGCGGCCGCCGCCGAGCCGCTCGCGTACTTCGACGTCACCCCGCAGACCGGCGCCGAGACCGCGCTGATCTGCGGTGAGCTCTACCGCCGCGGCGAGGGCTGGAAGTTCCGCGCCCTCGGCGAGGGCTACTCCAACGGCCTGGTGGGCCTCGCCACCGACTTCGGCATCTCCGTGGACGAGTCCGAGGCCGTGCCCGAGCCGAGCCCGGACGCCTCACTGCCCCGGCAGCCCGAGGCCCCCCGGCCGACTGGGGCCCCGCCGGGGCCCCAGCCCTCCGCAGCGCCCTCCGCCGCCTACCCGGTCGCGCCGCCGCAGCCCTCGATGGCCCCGCAGCCCGCGTACGGCTACCCGCCGGAGCCGCCGCGCTACCCCGCGCCGCAGCCCGCCTACGGCTATCCGCAGCCCGCCGCCCCTGGCACCACCCAGCCCCCCGTGCCCGCGTACGGCTATCCGCACCCGGTCGCGCCCGCGCCCGTGCCCGACCCGAACTTCCGGCTGCCCCCGCAGGGGCCCCAGTTCCTGACGCGCTGAGCGGGGGCGGCGCTCAGCCGCCGCCCACCTTCGTCTTGTAGCCGCGCCCCCACTGCAGTCCCCAGCCATACAGCCGGTCGAGCTCGGCCTGGAAGCCGTAGACGAACCGCACCTCGCGGCGCACGATCAGCTCGTCCTTGACGTTCTCGATCAGGACCACGGCGCAGGAGCGGGCCTGCGGCGCCCGCTCGTCCAGGTCGATCTCGATGCGCGGGCCGTTGCTCGGGTAGAGCGTGACCTTGGCGTGGGTGCGGTCGAAGGCCGGAGTCTGGTCGTAGATGTAGACGAACACCAGGAGCCGCTTGATCGCCTCGCGGTGGTCGAGGTTGACGTAGAGCGTCTCGCCGGTGCCCGAGCCGAACCGGTCGTCGCCGCTGCCCTTGACGTACGGCGGTGAGTTGAGGCTCCCGAAGAAGTGGCCGAGGGGCTGCACCACGCCCTTGGCGCCGTCGGTGAGCTCGTACAGACAGCCCAGGTCGAGGTCCACGTTGACCATGCTCTGGGTGTGCGCCTGCACCGGCTCCGGCTGGAACATCCGCAGCGGGTGGCGCAGCAGACCGCCGCCGGCGCGCTTCCTCCCGAGGAGGTCGGAGGTCCGCATCTGCCAGGAGAGGTTGACGCGGAGGTTGCCGGTGGCCGCGTCCTGTTTGGAAAGGGACACCGCCGGATGCCGCTTGGTCAGCTCGATGGCGTTGGCGGCGGAACCCGCCGCGAAGTCCATCGCCCGCCCGGGCCGCAAACCGTCGAAGAAACCCATGCACACACCCCCCACACCCTGCCCCGCTCACCGGTTGCCCTCACTGCGGGGCGGCCCGCGGGCCGCGGGCCCCAACTGCCGCCCCGCACAAGAGGTTTCCTCGCCGGAGCGGCTGTCACACGTCGCTTCCAGTGATCCGGATCTCACCGTACGGCAGCGCCCGTACGCCACTGGCGGCGCCCCCGTGCAGGGGACGCCGCCAGTGCGGTGCTCGTGGTGCGGGCCTGGGCCCGGGAGCCGTCAGACGCCGGAGGAGACCTCAGTCTTCTCGTCCGAGCCCGAGCCCTTTCCCTCGGCCGCCGCCAGTGCCCGGTTGCGGCGCACGGACGACCAGAAGGAGGCGCCGATGAGGAGCACGCCGATCGAGCCGGTGATCAGTTCGGGGATCTCGTACTGGATCGTGATGAGCAGCACCGCGGCGAGGGCGCCGATGGCGTAGTGCGCGCCGTGCTCCAGGTACACGTAGTCGTCGAGGGTGCCCTGGCGGACCAGGTAGACGGTGAGCGACCGGACGTACATCGCGCCGATGCCGAGGCCGAGCGCCATCAGGACGATGTCGTTGGTGACCGCGAAGGCGCCGATGACGCCGTCGAAGGAGAACGACGCGTCCAGGACCTCCAGGTAGAGGAACATGAAGAACGCGGCCTTGCCGGCGAGCTGGATCGCGGAGACCTGCTTGCCCTTGGCCCTGGCCTCCTCCTCGGCCTCGTGCTCGCGCTCCTCCTCTTCCTCCAGCTTGTCCTCGAAGTAGCTGGAGAGGCCGCCGACCACGAGATACGTGATGAGGCCCGCGACTCCGGAGATCAGGACGGTCTCCGCCTTGTCGGCGTGGCTGCCGCCGTGCTGGTGCGCGTTCTTGGCGAAGGTCATCGCGGAGACGAGCAGCACGACGAGCGCGATGCACACCGACAGCATGTCGACCTTGCCGAGCTTGGCCAGCGGGCGCTCCAGCCAGCCGAGCCACTTGATGTCCCGGTCCTCGAAGACGAAGTCAAGGAAGATCATCAGCAGGAACATGCCACCGAAGGCGGCGATCGACGGGTGCGCGTCCGTGACCAGCTGCTGGTACTGGTCCTTGTCGTTGAGCGCGAGCTTGACCGCCTCGATCGGGCCCATACTCGCGCTGACCGCGACGATCACGACCGGGAAGACGAGGCGCATGCCGAACACGGCGATGAGGATGCCGATCGTGAGGAAGATCTTCTGCCAGAAGGCATTCATCTTCTTCAGGATTCCGGCGTTGACCACCGCGTTGTCGAAGGACAGCGAGATCTCGAGGACGGACAGGATCGCCACGATGCCGAACGCGGTCCACCCCCCGAAGAGCACCGCTGCGACCAGGCCGAGCGCAGTGACTGCGAACGACCAGCCGAAGGTTTTCAGTACCACTGGCTACCCCATCGTGTATGTACGGGTCTCCCCCGCGCCGTCCCCGGCAGCTTCCGCTTCCCGGGGGCTTCCCGGGAACCCCGGCGGACTGACCTCGTCAGCCGTTTGGGGAACCCGGGCAGAGTCCTTTAGGAAACATTGACTCCGAAGTCTAGAGCGATGCCCCGCAGACCGGACGCGTACCCCTGGCCGACGGCGCGGAACTTCCACTCGCCGCCGTAGCGATACACCTCGCCGAAGATCATCGCGGTCTCCGTGGACGCGTCCTCGCTGAGGTCGTAGCGCGCGAGCTCCTGGCCGTCGGCCTGGTTGACCACGCGGATGAACGCGTTGCTGACTTGGCCGAATGTCTGTCCCCGGTTGTCGGCCTCGTGGATCGAGACGGGGAAGACGATCTTGTCGCAGTGGGCCGGGACCTTCGACAGGTCCAGGAGCAGGGACTCGTCGTCCCCGTCGCCCTCGCCGGTGAGGTTGTCGCCGGTGTGTTCGACGGACTCGTCCGGGCTCTTCAGGTTGTTGTAGAAGACGAACCACTCGTCGCCGAGGACGCGGCCCGACTGGCACATCAGGGCACTGGCGTCGAGGTCGAACGGGGCTCCGGTGGTGGAGCGCGCGTCCCAGCCGAGGCCGACCATCACCTGCGTGAGGTCGGGTGCGGCCTTGGAGAGGGAGACGTTTCCTCCCTTGGCGAGCGTGACGCCCATGATCGTGTCCTCCCCGGGGTGGTGCTGGGCGTTGGGCCGCCGCCCGCGCGGGCCCGGCGGCCGGGGCGGGGCGGCGGTGGTGCCGAGCACGTCCGGCGCCGCACCCTTCGAGTGCGGCGCCGGACGGCTCGTACTGCGGACTGCTCGGCTCAGACGTTGACGCCGAAGTCCTGCGCGATGCCGCGCAGGCCCGAGGCATAGCCCTGGCCGACGGCGCGGAACTTCCACTCCGCGCCGTGGCGGTAGAGCTCGCCGAAGACCATGGCCGTCTCCGTGGAGGCGTCCTCGGAGAGGTCGTACCGGGCGATCTCCGCGCCGCCCGCCTGGTTCACGACGCGGATGAACGCGTTGCGGACCTGGCCGAACGACTGCTGGCGGTTCTCGGCGTCGTAGATCGAGACCGGGAAGACGATCTTCTCGATGTCGGCCGGAACGCCGGCGAGGTTGACCTTGATCGCCTCGTCGTCGCCCTCGCCCTCACCGGTGGTGTTGTCACCGGTGTGCTCGACGGAGCCGTCCGGGCTCTTCAGGTTGTTGAAGAACACGAAGTTGGCGTCACTGCTGACCTTGCCCTCGGCGTTCGTCAGAATGGCGCTGGCGTCCAGGTCGAAGTCCGTACCGGTGGTGGTGCGGACGTCCCAGCCGAGGCCGATCAGAACTGCGGTCAGACCGGGCGCCTCCTTGCTCAGAGATACGTTGCCGCCCTTGCTGAGGCTGACTCCCACGAGTCCTCCCAAATTCCGTGTCCAGGGGCGGGGAGCCCCAGTCGTGCTTGCCATCGGATCAACGTGTGGATCCTAGTGACCGGTTCCCGGCCGCCACAGGCTCCGCACCTGAAGAATCCCGGGGTGTCGTCACGGACGCCCGGCCCCGGGTGGCCGGGGGGCTACAGATCGCCGAGGGCCTTGACGTACTCGTTCAGGTCCCGGGCGTCGGGCAGGCCGTTCACGACGGTCCAGCGCACGACGCCCTCCTTGTCGATGATGAAGGTGCCGCGCACCGCGCAGCCCTTGTCCTCGTCGAAGACGCCATAGGCCCGCGAGACCTCGCCGTGCGGCCAGAAGTCGGAGACCAGCGGGTATTCGAGGCCCTCCTGCTCGGCGAAGACGCGCAGGGTGTGGATGGAGTCATTGGAGACGGCGAGCAGCTGGGTGTCGTCGTTGACGAACTTCGGCAGCTCGTCGCGCAGGGCGCACAGCTCGCCGGTGCAGACGCCGGTGAACGCGAACGGGTAGAAGAGCAGCACGACGTTCTTGTGCCCCCGGAAGTCCGCGAGCCGCACGGTCCGCCCGTGATTGTCCTTGAGCTCGAACTCCGGAGCCTTGACGCCGACCTCGATCGCCACGAGGACCCACTTCCCTTCGCTTAGCCCATTGGGGTGCCCTCAGCCTACGGGGGGCCTGCCGGCCCGCTTCCGGGGGCTCCCCCGCGCTCTGCCCCCTGGCGCCCCCCTTGATCGGCCTGCGGCCTCGTCCTCAAACGCCGGACGGGCTGAGTCTTCCGCGTCCGGAGCGCGTGAGGCCCCCCGACGGGACGTCGGGGGGCCTCACGGGTGCCTGCTCAGGGCCTACGGCCGGCTACCTCTTCTTGGCGGCACCCTTGGGCGTGCTGAGCCGGCTGCCGTTCCAGTCCTTGCCCGCGTTGATGCTCTTGGTCTGAGACAGACCCGCGGTGGTGGACGCCTCACCGATCTCGCTGGGCTCGACATATCCGTCGCGGCCCGTCTTCGGTGTCAGGAGCAGGATCGAGCCGCCCTCCTCCATGTACGCGATGGCATCCACCAGCGCATCAGTCAGGTCCCCGTCGTCCTCACGGAACCAGAGCACCACGGCATCAGCCACGTCGTCGTATTCCTCGTCGACGAGCTCCGTGCCGGTAGCCTGCTCGATGGCCTCGCGGAGCTCCTGGTCGACGTCGTCGTCGTAGCCGATCTCCTGGACCACCATGTCGGGCTGGAAACCCAGCCTTACGGCAAGGTTCGTCTCCGCGTGGTCCGCGGTCGCGCTCACGGATTGCCTCCTGATCATGTTTTTGGGAATGCCTTCAGCCACGCGCGTGCGCGGGGCATTGGCCGTAGTCCACACGGGCGGGACGGATCGCGCAAGTACCCGGCCGTCGAGACCGCCGAAACGGTGACGTTCCCGGCCGTGTCACCGCAACTCCCGCCACACCCGTCGGGCCTGGACAGCCCGCGCCTTCACTAGGCGGGATGGGCGTATCGTTGCGATTTGACCGAGCCTACCCCAGGGCTGGCAGCCGTCGTTACGGTTACCTCAGGGTAGAGATGACGTATCCACCACCTGGGTACACGATGGTGAACGTCATACGTACCGGTACAGCGCACGTCCATACGGCACACGCACAGCGCAGTCCACAGTCACAGGCACCTTAAGCCAAGGCAGAGCACGAATCCGTTCGCGCGCACCGCGCGAGAACCGCGACAACAGCGAAGGAACAGCGTGGCTTCCGGATCCGATCGCAACCCGATCATCATTGGCGGTCTCCCCAGCCAGGTCCCGGACTTCGATCCCGAAGAGACCCAGGAATGGCTCGACTCCCTCGACGCCGCCGTCGACGAGCGCGGCCGGGAACGGGCCCGCTACCTGATGCTCCGCCTGATCGAACGCGCGCGGGAGAAGCGCGTCGCCGTGCCGGAGATGCGCAGCACGGACTACGTCAACACGATCGCCACCAAGGACGAGCCGTTCTTCCCCGGCAACGAGGAGATCGAGCGCAAGATCCTGAACGCGACCCGCTGGAACGCGGCCGTGATGGTCTCCCGCGCCCAGCGCCCGGGCATCGGCGTGGGCGGCCACATCGCCACCTTCGCCTCCTCCGCCTCGCTGTACGACGTGGGCTTCAACCACTTCTTCCGCGGCAAGGACGAGGGCGACGGCGGCGACCAGATCTTCTTCCAGGGGCACGCGTCCCCCGGCATCTACGCCCGCGCCTTCCTCCTCGACCGGCTCTCCGAGCGGCAGCTCGACGCCTTCCGGCAGGAGAAGTCCAAGGAGCCCTACGGCCTGTCGTCATATCCGCATCCGCGGCTCATGCCGGACTTCTGGGAGTTCCCCACGGTTTCGATGGGTCTCGGGCCGCTCGGCGCGATCTTCCAGGCCCGTATGAATCGTTATATGGAGGCGCGCGGCATCGCCGACACGACCGCGTCGCACGTATGGGCGTTCCTCGGCGACGGCGAGATGGACGAGCCGGAGTCGCTCGGCCAGCTGTCCCTGGCCGCGCGCGAGGGGCTCGACAACCTCACCTTCGTCGTGAACTGCAACCTCCAGCGCCTGGACGGCCCGGTGCGCGGCAACGGCAAGATCATCCAGGAGCTGGAGTCGATCTTCCGGGGCGCGGGCTGGAACGTCGTCAAGCTGGTGTGGGACCGCAGCTGGGACCCGCTGCTCGCCCAGGACCGCGACGGCGTGCTCGTCAACAAGATGAACACGACGCCCGACGGCCAGTTCCAGACGTACGCCACGGAGACCGGCGCGTACATCCGCGACCACTTCTTCGGTGAGGACCAGCGCCTTCGCGCCATGGTCGAGAACATGACCGACGACCAGATCCTGCACCTGGGGCGCGGCGGTCACGACCACCGGAAGATCTTCTCGGCGTTCTCGGCGGCCAAGGCGCACAAGGGCCAGCCGACGGTGATCCTCGCCAAGACGATCAAGGGCTGGACCCTCGGCCCGAACTTCGAGGGCCGCAACGCGACGCACCAGATGAAGAAGCTGACGGTCGACGACCTCAAGCGCTTCCGGGACCGGCTGCACCTGCCGATCACCGACCGGCAGCTGGAGGACGGCGCGCCGCCGTACTACCACCCGGGCCGCGACTCCGAAGAGATCCAGTACATGCACGACCGCCGCAAGGGCCTCGGCGGATACGTGCCGACCCGGGTCGTGCGCGCCAAGCCGCTCCAGCTGCCGGACGACAAGGCGTACGCGTCCGTGCGGAAGGGCTCCGGCCAGCAGTCCATCGCCACCACCATGGCGTTCGTACGGCTGCTCAAGGACCTGATGCGGGACAAGGAGATCGGCAAGCGCTTCGTGCTGATCGCGCCCGATGAGTACCGCACCTTCGGGATGGACTCGTTCTTCCCGAGCGCGAAGATCTACAACCCGCTCGGCCAGCAGTACGAGGCCGTGGACCGGGACCTGCTGCTCGCGTACAAGGAGTCGCCGACGGGCCAGATGCTGCACGACGGCATCTCCGAGGCGGGCTGCACGGCCTCGCTGATCGCCGCGGGCTCGGCCTACGCCACCCACGGCGAGCCGCTGATCCCGGTGTACGTCTTCTACTCGATGTTCGGCTTCCAGCGGACCGGCGACCAGTTCTGGCAGATGGCCGACCAGCTGTCACGCGGCTTCGTGCTCGGCGCGACCGCCGGGCGCACGACGCTGACCGGCGAGGGGCTCCAGCACGCGGACGGCCACTCGCAGCTGCTCGCCTCGACCAACCCGGGCTGCGTCGCCTACGACCCGGCGTTCGGCTTCGAGATCGCGCACATCGTCAAGGACGGCCTGCGCCGGATGTACGGCGAGAGCGCCGACGGCAAGCCCGGCGAGGACGTCTTCTACTACCTCACCGTCTACAACGAGCCGATCCAGCACCCGGCCGAGCCCGCCGACGTGGACGTCGAGGGCATCCTCAAGGGCATCCACCGCTTCCGGGCCGGCGAGCGGGGCGCGATCCCCGCGCAGATCCTCGCCTCGGGCGTCGCGGTGCCGTGGGCCCTGGAGGCGCAGCGCGTCCTGGCCGACGAGTGGAACGTACGGGCGGACGTCTGGTCGGCGACCTCCTGGAACGAGCTGCGCCGCGAGGCCGTCGAGGTGGAGCGGCACAATCTGCTGCACCCGGAGGAGGAGCAGCGCGTGCCGTACGTGACGCGCAAGCTGTCTGCGGCCGAGGGCCCGTTCGTGGCGGTCTCCGACTGGATGCGCAGCGTGCCGGACCAGATCTCCCGCTGGGTGCCGGGCACCTATCAGTCCCTGGGCGCGGACGGCTTCGGCTTCGCCGACACCCGGGGCGCGGCGCGCCGCTTCTTCCACATCGACACGCAGTCGATCGTGGTCGCGGTGCTCACGGAGCTGGCCCGCGAGGGCAAGGTCGACCGGTCCGCCCTGAAGCAGGCGATCGACCGCTACCAGCTCCTGGACGTCGCGGCGGCCGACCCCGGCGCGGCGGGCGGCGACGCGTGACAGCTGACGCATAACACCTCATCAGTGCGAAGGGCGGTGGCCAAAGGGGCCGCCGCCCTTCGGCCTTTCCTACGATGCGGTCATGACGGAAAAGGCGGTGGGGGCCGCGGCGGCGAAGCGGGCGGGGCGGATGGGGCGGATAGGGCGGGCGATGGGGGCGGGGCGGCCCGTGGAGGCGACCGAGGCGGAAGCCGGGGCGAGGGCTGGGGCAGAGGCTGGAGTGGAGGCTGGAGTGGAAGCCGGGGCGGAGTCGGCTGCGCAGGCCCGCTGGGAGCGCCGGACGCAGCGGCCCCTGCTCGTCCTGGCCGTGGCCTTCGCCGTCGCCTACGCCGTGCCGATAGTCCGGCCCGAGGCGAGCGCGTCGGTGACGCGCGCGTGCACCGGGGTGGAGTGGTTCGTCTGGGGCGCGTTCGCCGCCGACTACCTGGTGCGGCTCGGCCTCGCCGAGCGGCGCGCGCGGTTCGTGCGCACGCACTGGCTCGACCTGTGCGCCGTCGTCCTGCCGATGGTGCAGCCGCTGCGGCTGCTGCGCCTGGTGGCGACGCTGCTCCTCGTCGGGCGGCGGGCGCGGATGGCGTCGCAGATACGGCTGACGACGTATGTCGTGGGCTCGGTGGTGGGGTTGCTGATGTTCGGCTCGCTGGCCGTGCTCTCGGTGGAACGGGAGTCGCCGGAGGGCAACATCAAGACCCTGGGGGACGCCGTGTGGTGGTCCTTCACCACGATGACGACCGTGGGCTACGGCGACCACGCGCCGACGACCGGGCTCGGCCGGGTCCTGGCCGTCGGTCTGATGCTGTCGGGCATCGCGCTCCTCGGTGTGGTCACCGCCAATATCGCGGCCTGGTTCATCGCCCGCTTCGAGAAGGACGACGTGGAGGAGCGGCGCCAGACCGCGGCGATCGAGGCGCTGACGGCGGAGGTGATGGCCCTGCGCGCGCAGGTGAGCGCGCTGTCCGGCCCGAGCGGGCCCTCCGGGGCGGCGGGCGGCACCGCCCCGGAGGCGCCGGTCCTGACGGTGCCGCGACAGGCGTCCGGCGGCGAGCCCGCCACCGGCGCGGAACCGCTGCCGCGGCCGTGCGGGCCCTGAGCCGGGGCCGGCGCCAGCGGGCCGGCCCCCGCCCTCAGCGCTCCCAGATCTTGAACGCTCTGATCTTGTAGGGCGATTCGGGGGCCCAGGTGCCGCCGCCCGGATAGGTGTGGAACTCCGCGGTCTCGGCGCACTCCCGGGACTGGTGGACGGTGACGGGGCGGCCGGTGCGGTTGGCGAGGGCCTGCGCGCTGCTCCCCTCCGGCAGCGCGACGCAGCTCTCGATGTCGACCCCGTCCAGTTCGTACACGTGCCGTTCGCCCTTGAAGCCCGCCTTCTCCCACAGGCAGAGCTCACCGGGTCCGCACGCGCCGAGCCTGCCCGGAGGCGCTGCACCGGCCCGTGCGGAGGCTGTGGTGGCGCCCGCGTGCGTGGTCGTGAGGACCGTCGCGGCGAGCGCGGCCGCGGTGAGCGCCATCAGGGCGGCGGCGGGCATGGTCGTACGCATGTGCATCAACCCCCGTGTCGTTTCGATCACTTGTCGCCACTCTCGGCGGTGAACACCGCAGGCGAAAAGGGGTTCCGGCGCGGCTCACCCGGATAGGCGAAAACCCCCGGAGCACACCCGGAGGGCCCGCGCCCGTACCCCCAGGGGATGCCCCTGACGCCGGGCGCGGTATCCCTGACAGGGGCCCTGGACATGCCCGCCCGCGAACGCCCAGCGGGCGAGGCGCCGTTCGCCGCGCCGGGCGGCGGACGCGACGGGCTCCGAGCCGCGGACGCGACAGGCCCCGCGCGGCGGACGCGACGGACCCCGTCAGCGGGCGCCGCACCTCCCCCTCCCCTCAGCCCCGGCAGGCACGCCCTCAACACCCCACACAAGCCCCCACATTGAGTAACGAGTACGCACCCAGAGTGACGACCCCCACCCCCTCGCCCGCCGGGACCGCCCCCCGCTCACCCCTCCCCGCCCCTCCCCACCCCCCTCCACTCCCCCTCGCGCCCCATGCGCGCCACCCACGCGCCCCTCTACGCAGCGTGACGACAACGCACCACATGTGCCCGCTTTGCCGCAAATACCCATCAGGAAACGTGATCTGCCTCACCCCGTGCACGGTGGGCTTCGCGCTTCTCCTAGGGTGTCCCGCAGTGACTTCCTTCGACTCCTCCCCTCAACTCGGCGTCTGGCGCGCACTGCTCGCGCTCACGGTCGTGTTCGTCATGCTGGCGACCACCGGCTGGACCGCGGTGCGCCAGAACAGAGGCGCCGCATCGCCGCTCGAAGCTTCGCTCGCCGCCTGGGAGCGGGGCCACTTCGACGGCAGGCGCCTGCCCGACCCGTACGCCCCCGCGGACCGGCTCGCGCGGTTCTTCGCCTCGCTCACCAGCCAGCAGCGCGCCCGGCTCGCCGCCCGCTACCCGCTCGCGGTCGGCAACATGAACGGCGCCCCGGTGCGGCTGCGCTACCAGGCCAACCGCGTCGCCCTCAAGCAGGCCCGCGCGATCGAGCGGCGGCGCATGCACGACGACCGCCTCTCCCCCGTGGGCAAGCAGGCGGCGGAGCGCAGGATGAAGCGCTTCGGCGTCATGATGAGCCCCGGGCGCCAGGTCCTGGCCTTCGACCCGATGGGCTCGGGCCGCATGGCCGAGGTCTACGGAGACCTCGACCGGGCGAGCCGCGTCTCGGTCGTCGTCCCCGGAGTCGACACGAACGTCCTCACGTTCGAGCGCACCCAGCGCAAGTACGCGGCCCCCGTGGGCATGGGCAGGGCCCTGTACGGCGCGGAGCGCGCGGCGGACCCCCGCACCCGGACCGCCGTGATCGCCTGGGCCGACTACACCGCGCCCGTCGGCCTCGGCGTGGACGCCGTCACGGCCATGCGGGCCGACGACGGCGCGGTCCGCCTCGACTCCCTGGTCCGCGCCCTGCCGGGGCGGGCGGGCGTGGCCCTGTACTGCCACAGCTACGGCTCGGTGGTGTGCGGCGTCGCGGCCCGGCGCCTGCCCCCGCGGGTCACGGACATCGCGGTCTCGGGCAGCCCCGGGATGCGCGCCGACAACGTGTCCGGCCTCGGCACCCGCGCACGCGTGTGGGCCGCGCGGGACAGCGACGACTGGATCCAGGATGTGCCGCACATGGAACTCGGCGGGATCGGCCACGGCGCCGACCCGGTGTCGGCGGGCTTCGGCGCCCGCGTGGTCTCCGCCGACCGGGCCCGGGGCCACACCGGCTATTTCGAGCCGGGCACGGACAGCCTGCGCAACTTCGCCGAAATCGGCGTCGGCGCGTACGACGCCGTGCGCTGCGCCGAGGGCGACGCCTCCTGCCGCGACGGGATTTCCGGTACGACGGCGGCCTGACGCGCGTAGAAATCGGCGAAACAGCGGCCCGCAGCAGGAGAGACGGAGGAGCGCGTGCCGCATACGATGAGCCGCATGGGTGATGTACTGGCCGGTTTTCACGCCGCCTGGGAGTTCGAGTCCGACTCCGTGCTCATCCGCTTCGAACGGGGGATCCGTACGCCGAAGCTGTTCCAGGCTCTCAGCGAACGCCGCGTCCCCCATGAGGCGATCGCGGGGGTCACACTCACACCGGGCAAGCGCGGCACCACGGTGCTGCACATGGTCCCGAGACCGGGGGCCGATCCACTGATGGAGGCCGCGGCGGGACAGCTCAAGGACGGGAGCGACCCGTACCGCCTGGTGCTGCCCGCGGAGCGGGAGACGCTCGCCGAGTACTACGCGGACGAGCTGCGCGCGCTGCTGCCCGCCGAAGAACCGGGGCCCGCGGACCGCTACCTGGTGGCCCCGCCGGAGGCGCCGCTGCAGTTCAAGGCGTACGACGGGAAGGCGTCCTTCGACGGCAAGGCGGTGGCCTTCCGCTGGTTCTGGACCGGCGCGTCCTCGGCCAAGTGGAAGGCCGGTGACCAGAGCTTCCTGGTCACCGACCTGATCGGGGTCGAGTGGCGCTCGCCGGAGGTCTTCGAGGGGCACCTGCGCCTGCTGCGCCGCGAGACGTCGGTGCCGCAGCCCGCGCAGGCCGACCAGGACCCCGCGGCCGTCGTCTTCGGGCTCGGCTACGGCCCTGTGCACGAGTCACTGCCGTTCGCGGCGGCGGTGCTCGCCGCCGTCAGGACCTCGGGCCCCGCCCCGTCCGGGCCGACGACGACGGCGGCGGCGCCCGCCGTGCGGCGCGACCCCGCCGACATCGCCGAGCGCATCCGGCACCTGGGCGAGCTGCACCAGGCGGGCCTGCTCACGGACGACGAGTTCACGGCGAAGAAGACGGAGCTGCTCGCGGAGCTGTGAGCGGTCAGGGCGCGGAGCTGTGCGGGTTAGGACGTGCGGGTCTAGGGCGTGCGGGTCCCGGCGGCCGCGTCCGCGCCGACGGCGGCCTCCGCCCGCGCCACCGCGTACGAGCCGATCTTGTAGTCGAGCACGGCGAGGGTGTCCTGGAGCTCGGCGACGCGGGCGCGCACGTCGCGCCGGGTCGCCTCCAGGAGCTCCTGCCGCTCGGCGAAGGTGTGGTCGCCCGCGCGCACCAGCTCCGCGTAGCGCACCATGTCCGCCACCGGCATGCCGGTGCGGCGCAGCTTGCCGACGAAGTCGAGCCAGCGCAGATCGCGGTCGCGGTAGCGGCGCTGGCCCGTGTGCGAGCGGTCGACGTGCGGCATCAGGCCGATCCGCTCGTACCAGCGCAGGGTGTGCGCGGTCAGCCCGGTCGCCTCGACGACCTCGCTGATCGTGTAGTCGCCCGCGGCCGCCGCGGCTTCCACCGGCCTTGTCTCCGTCACCGTCATGGCCCCACGCTAAGTCCTTGGAGCGCACTCCAGGCAACCGGATTCCGCCGGGCCCGCGAGGCCGACCCCGGCCGCGGCCACGGCCGCCGGGCGCTTACGCTCGTACCCATGCAGAGCCTGGCGTTGATCGAGAACTGGCCGGTCCCGACCGCTGCCGCCGCCGTCGTCCGCGCGGACGGCACCGTGGCCGGAAGCAGGGGACCCACCGCGCACCGCTTCGCACTCGCCTCGGTCACCAAACCGCTCGCGGCGTACGCGGCGCTGGTCGCGTACGAAGAGGGCGCGATCGAGCTCGACGAGCCCGCGGGGCCCGAGGGGTCGACCGTGCGGCATCTGCTCGCGCACACCAGCGGGCTCGCGTTCGACGAGCACCAGGTGGCGGCGGCGCCCGGGACGCGGCGGCTGTACTCCAACGCCGGGTTCGAGGTCCTCGGCGACCACATCGCCAAGGCGACGGACATCCCCTTCGGGGACTATCTGCGCCAAGCGGTGCTCGCACCGCTCGGCATGACGTCCACCTCCCTGGAGGGTGCGGGCTCGCCCGCCAAGGACGGCGTGTCCACCGTGGACGACCTCGTGCGGTTCGCCGCGGAGGTGCAGGCTCCTAGGCTGCTCGACCCCCGGACCGTGGCCATGGCCATGTCCGTGACGTATCCCGGGCTCAAGGGGGTGCTTCCTGGGTACGGGCACCAGAATCCCAATGACTGGGGGCTCGGGTTCGAGATCCGGGACGGGAAGGCTCCGCACTGGACCGGGGCCTCGTCCTCGCCCCGGACCTTCGGGCACTTCGGGCAGGCCGGAACGTTTCTGTGGGTGGATCCGGACGCGGGGGCCGCGTGTGTCGCGCTCACCGATCGGGCGTTTGGGCCGTGGGCGGTTGAGGTGTGGCCGGTGTTCACGGACGCGGTGGTGGCCGAGCTCTGAGGGGCCGCGGGGGTGCCGTGCGGGAGGGATGTTGCCCGGCGGCGGGGTCCGCCCCTGTGCCCGCCCGTTCCGCCCCCTGGGCGGACCAGCCGCCCACAGGAGCGGCGGCCGCGGTGCCCACAGGAGCGGCGGCAGGCGCCCTCAGGGGCGGAGGGCGGTTATGTCATCTCCCAGAGGAGCAGCTCCGCCGGGCCCGCGTACGACACCGCGTCCAAGGTCTGCTCGTCAGTGATGCGTGCCGAGTCGCCCGGGCCCAACTCCTCGTTTCCCAGGGCCACTTCTCCTCGTACGACATGGACGTACACGAAGGGGGACCCTGGGATCGCCGTCCTCTCCCCCGGCGAGAGGCGGCGTACGTGGAGGAGGGCTCCCGCGGCGGGGATCGCGTACGGGGTGGAGTCGGCGATTCCGTGGACGACCTGGTAGGTCGGGGTGCCGCCCGGCTCCCGGGGGGCCAGCCACATCTGGAGGAAGGCCAGGGGCTCGGGGCCCGCGTTGCGCTCCACGTGGCGGACGCCCGCGCCCGCGCTGAGGTGCTGGACGTCGCCGGTCCCGATCACCGACTCGTGCCCGGCGGAGTCGCGGTGGGTGAGCTCGCCCTCGACCACCCACGTGACGATCTCCGTGTGGCTGTGGGGGTGTTCGTCGAAGCCCGAACCGGGGGCGAGGCGCTCCTCGTTGCAGGCGAGTATCGCCCCGAAGCGCAGGTTGTCGGGCTCGTAATAGGGCCCGAAGGAGAACGCGTGGTAGGAGTCGATCCCCGCCCCGGGGTCGCCGCCGGGGTACCGCTCGCCGGAGCGCCGTACATCAATCACGCCCCCACCGTAGACCCGGCCCGGCATGCCGCCGTCCCGATAAGGCAGTCTTGTCCCCGTGCCCGAACCCTCAGCGAACGAAGCCCACCAGGACGCAGGCGCCGGCTCCGCGCGCGGCGGCCGCGCCCACGCGCACGCCGCGACCCTGCGCCGCCTGGAGAAGTCGTCCGGCAGTCTCGCGGCGCAGGCCATCGCGCGCATGGACGAGACGCTGTCCTGGTACCGGGCGATGCCACCGGAGAACCGCTCGTGGATCGGCCTGGTGGCGCAGGCCGGTATCGCCGCGTTCACCGAGTGGTTCCGGCACCCCGACGCCCCGCAGGCGATCTCGACGGACGTCTTCGGCACCGCCCCGCGCGAGCTGACCAGGGCGATCACGCTGCGCCAGACCGTGGAGATGGTGCGCACCACGATCGAGGTGATGGAGTCCGCCATCGACGAGGTGGCGGCCCCCGGCGACGAGGGCGTGCTGCGCGAGGCGCTGCTCGTCTACGCCCGTGAGATCGCCTTCGCCACCGCTCAGGTGTACGCCCAGGCCGCCGAGGCACGCGGTGCCTGGGACGCGCGCCTGGAGTCGCTCGTGGTGAACGCGGTGCTCTCCGGCGAGGCCGACGAGGGCGCCGTCTCGCGCGCCGCCGCGCTCGGCTGGAACTCCCCGGACCATGTGTGCGTGGTGCTCGGCACCGCCCCCGACGGCGACAGCGAGCTCACCGTCGAGGCCATCCGCAGGGCCGCCCGGCACGCCAAGCTCCAGGTCCTCACCGGAGTGCTCGGGACCCGTCTGGTCGTGATCGCGGGCGGCAACGACAACCCCCTGGCCGTGGCCAAGGCCCTGATCGGGCCGTACGCGGCGGGCCCTGTGGTGGCCGGGCCCATCGTGCCCGACCTGCTCGCCGCGACCCGCTCGGCGGGGGCCGCCGCCGCGGGCCTGAAGGCCTGTGCCGCCTGGCAGGACGCGCCGCGCCCGGTCCTCGCGGACGACCTGCTGCCCGAGCGCGCCATGGCGGGAGATCCGGCCGCGCGCGAACAGCTGGTGGAGGAGATCTACAGACCGCTGGAGGAAGCGGGCTCCGCGCTCCTGGAGACCCTCAGTGTCTATCTGGAGCAGGCGAGCAGCCTCGAAGGCGCCGCCCGGATGCTCTTCGTGCATCCCAACACCGTCCGTTACCGGCTTCGACGTGTGACCGACGTCACCGGATGGTCTCCATCGGACGTCCGCTCCGCCTTCACACTGCGGATCGCACTGATCCTGGGACGCCTCGCGGACAGTGATCTCCCCGGTTAAACCCTTGTCGGACCCCTACAATTCCCTTAGCGGTTCTTCGTCCCTGTCCCCACGGGCGGTTCGTACTGTCCACAAGAGAGAGTGTGAGAGTGCTCGTACTCGTCGCTCCCGGCCAAGGCGCTCAGGCGCCCGGCTTCCTGACCCCCTGGCTCGACCTTCCCGGTGCCGCCGACCGCCTCGCCGCGTGGTCGGACGCCATCGGGCTCGACCTCGTTCACTACGGTACGCAGGCGGACGCGGACGCTATCCGTGACACCGCCGTGGCGCAGCCGCTGCTCGTGGCCGCCGGGCTGCTGTCCGCCCAGGCACTGGGTGACATCGCGCCGGGCGCCGTCGCCGGGCACAGCGTGGGTGAGGTCACGGCCGCCGCGTACGCGGGGGTTTTGTCGGAGGACGCGGCACTCGGGTTCGTCCGCAAGCGGGGCCTGGCCATGGCCGACGCCGCCGCGATCACGCGCACCGGCATGGCCGCGCTGCTCGGCGGCGACCCCGAGGTCACCGTGGCGCACCTGGAGAAGCTGGGCCTGACCCCGGCGAACGTGAACGGCGCGGGCCAGATCGTGGCCGCCGGCACCGACGAGCAGCTGGCCGCCCTGGCCGAGGACAAGCCGGAGGGCGTCCGCAAGGTCGTGGCCCTGAAGGTCGCGGGGGCGTTCCACACCCACCACATGGCGCCCGCGGTCGCCGCGCTCGAGGAGGCCGCCAAGGACCTCGAGATCGCCGACCCGCGCCTGACGTACGTCTCGAACCGGGACGGCGAGGTCGTCACCAGCGGCATCGAGGTCGTCTCCCGCCTGGTCGGCCAGGTCGCCAACCCGGTCCGCTGGGACCGGTGCATGGACACCTTCCAGGAGCTCGGTGTCACGGCGCTGATCGAGGTGTGCCCCGGCGGCACGCTGACCGGCATCGCCAAGCGCGCCCTCAAGGGCGTGCGGACGCTGGCCCTGAAGACGCCGGACCAGCTCGACGCCGCCCGTGAGCTCATCGCCGAGACCGCCGCCCACGCCGCCGACGCGGCGGGTGCCTGAGAGGAGCCGGGAGCATGGCGAAGATCAAGCCCAGTCAGGGCGCCCCGTACGCGCGCATCATGGGAGTCGGCGGCTACCGCCCGGTCCGGGTGGTGCCCAACGAGGTGATCCTGGAGAAGATCGACTCCTCTGACGAATGGATTCGCTCCCGCTCCGGCATCGCGACCCGCCACTGGGCCTCCCCCGAGGAGACCGTGGCGGCGATGTCCGTGGAGGCCGCGGGCAAGGCGATCGCCGACGCGGGCATCCAGCCCGAGCAGATCGGCGCGGTGATCGTCTCCACCGTCTCGCACTTCAAGCAGACCCCCGCCATCGCCACGGAGATCGCGGACAAGCTCGGCACGGGTCGGCCCGCCGCCTTCGACATCTCCGCGGGCTGCGCCGGATTCGGCTACGGCCTGACCCTCGCCAAGGGCATGATCATCGATGGCTCGGCGGAGTACGCCCTGGTCATCGGCGTGGAGCGGCTGAGCGACCTGACCGACCTCGAGGACCGCGCGACGGCCTTCCTGTTCGGTGACGGCGCGGGCGCGGTCGTCGTCGGCCCCGCCAAGGAGCCCGCGATCGGCCCGACGGTCTGGGGCTCGGAGGGCGATAAGTCCGAGACCATCAAGCAGACCGTGGCCTGGGACGAGTTCCGCGACGGCGACTCCACCAAGCTGCCCGTCGGCCCCGACGGCGAGGTCAAGTTCCCCGCCATCACCCAGGAGGGCCAGGCGGTCTTCCGCTGGGCCGTGTTCGAGATGGCGAAGGTCGCCAAGGAGGCCCTGGACGCGGCCGGGGTCAGCCCGGACGACCTGGACGTCTTCATTCCGCACCAGGCCAACATGCGGATCATCGACTCGATGGTGAAGACTTTGAAGCTGCCGGAACACGTCACGGTCGCCCGTGACGTGGAGACCACCGGCAACACCTCGGCCGCCTCGATTCCGCTCGCGATGGAGCGGCTCCTGGCGACCGGCGAGGCCAAGAGCGGGGACACCGCTCTCGTCATCGGCTTCGGGGCGGGTCTCGTGTACGCCGCCACGGTCGTTACCCTCCCCTAGGCACCCGTTCGGATCTTCGGATCCGTACGGATGCCGTCACACCCTCTGGATAGATAAGAAGGAGCGCCACATGGCCGCCACTGAGAAGGAGATCGTCGACGGTCTCGCGGAGATCGTCAACGAGATCGCCGGCATCCCGGTCGAGGACGTCCAGCTGGACAAGTCCTTCACCGACGACCTGGACGTCGACTCGCTGTCCATGGTCGAGGTTGTCGTCGCCGCCGAGGAGCGCTTCGACGTCAAGATCCCCGACGACGACGTCAAGAACCTGAAGACGGTCGGCGACGCCACGAAGTACATCCTGGAGCACCAGGCCTGAGCCTGGCGGCCAACAGGCTCTTGCCAGCCGCCACCCGGCGGTGGCGCCGCCGCATCCGCACCTGAACGAAACGTGGAGAGAGAAATCCAGTGAACTCGACCAATCGCACCGTGGTCGTCACCGGTATCGGCGCAACCACACCGCTGGGTGGCGACGCAGCCTCGACCTGGGAGGGCCTGCTCGCCGGGCGCTCCGGGGTCGGTGCCCTCGAGCAGGACTGGGCGGCCGAGCTGCCGGTCCGCATCGCGGGCCAGATCGCCGTCGAGCCGACCGAGATCATCCCGCGCCCGCAGGCCCGCAAGCTGGACCGCTCGGCGCAGTTCGCGCTGATCGCGGCCCAGGAGGCCTGGAAGGACGCGGGCTTCACCGCCAAGGCCGGTGAGGACACCGCCGTCGACCCCGACCGGCTCGGCGCGGTCGTCGCCTCCGGCATCGGCGGCGTGACGACCCTGCTCGACCAGTACGACATCATGCGGGAGAAGGGCGTACGCCGCGTCTCCCCGCACACGGTGCCGATGCTGATGCCGAACTCGCCCGCGGCGAACGTCGGCATCGCGCTCGGCGCCCGCGCCGGGGTGCACACCCCGGTGTCGGCCTGCGCCTCGGGCGCGGAGGCCATCGGCTACGCGATCGAGATGATCCGCACCGGCCGCGCCGACGTCGTCGTCGCGGGTGGCACGGAGGCCGCGGTCCACCCGCTGCCGATCGCCGCCTTCGGCAACATGATGGCGATGTCGAAGAACAACGACGACCCGCAGGGCGCGTCCCGCCCCTGGGACGTCGACCGCAACGGCTTCGTGCTCGGCGAGGGCGCGGGCGTGGTCGTCCTGGAGTCCGAGGAGCACGCCAGGGCCCGCGGCGCCAAGATCTACGTGGAGGCGGTGGGCCAGGGCATCTCGGCCGACGCGCACCACATCACGCAGCCCGAGCCGTCCGGCAACGGCATCGCGCAGGCGCTGCGCCACCTGGTCGAGAACAACGACCTGAAGCCGTCCGAGATCGCGCACATCAACGCGCACGCCACCTCGACGCCGCAGGGCGACATCGGTGAGATCAAGGCGCTGCGCCAGGCGTTCGGCGACGACGTCGACCACATGGCCATCGCCTCCACCAAGTCGATGACCGGTCACCTCCTCGGTGGCGCGGGCGGCGTGGAGACCGTGGCGACGGTCCTCGCGCTCAAGCACCGCATGGCCCCGCCGACCATCAACATCGACAACCTCGACCCCGAGGTCGACGCGGACATCGTCCGCGGCGAGGCCCGCGCGCTGCCCGAGGGCACGATCGCGGCCCTGAACGACTCGTTCGGCTTCGGCGGACACAACGTGGTGCTCGCCTTCCGGACCGTCTGACACACCGTCTGACGGACCGTCATGGATTGACCGCGTACGTACGCGAAAGGGCCCCCACCGAGCGGTGGGGGCCCTTTCGCGTACGTACGCTCGGTCGGGGCGTCAGACGACCTGGTGCAGCCAGCGCACCGGGGCGCCCTCGCCCGCGTACCGGAAGGGTTCGAGCTCGTCGTCCCAGGGCTTGCCGAGGAGCCCGGCGACCTCGGCCTGAAGGTCGCTCTCGCCGCGCTGGGAGCGGGTCAGGGCCGCGCGCAGCCGGTCCTCGGGGATCAGGATGTCGCCGTGGATGCCGGTGACGGCGTGGAAGATGCCGAGGTCGGGGGTGGCGCTGTAGCGCTCGCCCTCGGCTGCAGCGGACGGCTCCGCGGTGACCTCGAAGCGAAGGAGCTGCCAGCCGCGCAGGGCGGAGGCCAGCTTGGACGCGATGCCGGCCGAGCCCCGCCAGGAGAACTCCGATCTCCAGGTGCCGGGCGCCGCGGGCTGCCTGATCCAGTCGAGGCTGACGCGTGCGCCGAGCACGCCCGCGACCGCCCACTCGACGTGCGGGCACAGCGCGCGCGGTGCGGAGTGCACGTACAGAACTCCACGTGTCGTCACCGGGACCTCCAGTGTGGGACGAGGCGCGCCGTTCGCCGGCGGCCTCGCGCCCCTGCCGAGCGGTATTCCAGGTATTCCTCAAAAGCGAGGAAAATCAAGAAAACGGGACAGATGTGACGTGATGTAATTTAGCGGAACCGAGAAGAAACGGGTGCCACTGGGTGGCGAGGCTACCGTGCGGTGAGGCAAGGAGTGTGACGTACCGTCGGTCCGCGGGCCGGGAAACACACAGGTTTCACCCGCTGGGAGGCGCGAAGCCCCCCGGCCGGGTGTGCGTCGGCCGCCGCCGGGACATCTCACCATGTGGGTGCGGGCAACCTGAAGGGCCTGTACGACGTCACGTTGGGCGACGCAGGGGACAGAGGGGACGAGGATGCGGAATTCACGGCACCGTGCACGCGCCGCGGCCGCCATCGCGGCCGCGGCTTTCACCGGCATCGCCACGCTCACCGCGTGTGACGCCACGGGCGGCGACGCCGGCGCCCCGAAGAAGGGGCCGTCCGCGCAGGACAAGGCGGGCCGCAAGACGGTGCCCGTGTGGAACACGAGCCCCCGCTCGCTGGCCGCGGTCGGCGACTCCATCACGCGGGGCTTCGACGCCTGCTCGATCCTCTCCGACTGCCCGGAGGCGTCCTGGGCGACCGGCAGCGACGGTGAGGTGCGCAGCCTCGCCCAGCGGCTGCTCGGCAAGCAGCGCGCCGCCACGCACAGCTGGAACTACGCCAAGACCGGGGCCCGCATGGCGGATCTGCCCGGGCAGATGGCGCGGGCCGCGGCCGAGCGGCCCGACCTGGTGACGGTCCTCGCGGGCGCCAACGACGCGTGCCGTTCCTCCGTCGCCGAGATGACGCCGGTCGCGGACTTCCGGGCCGACTTCGAGGACGCGCTGCGGACGCTGCGGAAGCAGCGGCCCAAGGCGCAGGTGTACGTGGCGAGCGTGCCGGACCTGAAGCGGCTGTGGTCCGAGGGCCGCACCAACCAGCTCGGCAAGCAGGTGTGGAAGCTCGGCATCTGCAAGTCGATGCTGGCGGACGCGGACGCGATGGACGCGGCGGCGAACGCGCGGCGGGCGTCCGTGCGGGCGCGCGTGGTCGCCTACAACAAGGTGCTCAAGGACGTCTGCGCCAAGGACGCCCGCTGCCGGTACGACGACGGGGCGGTCTTCGACTTCCGGTTCCGCACGGATCACTTGAGCCACTGGGACTGGTTCCACCCGAGCAAGGACGGCCAGGCGCGGCTCGCGGACATGGCCTACCGGGGCGTCACCGGCCGCCGGTAGGCCCCGCGAGCGGGAGGTCAGCCGAAGGCCGGGGCGTGGGCCGCGGCCCAGGCGGCGAAGGGCCGGGCGGGGCGGCCCGTGACGCGCTCCACCGTGTCGATGACCGTCCTGCCCTCCGGCGGGGTGTTCTTGTAGACGTCCAGGAGCCAGGCGATCGTGAACTCGTCCTGGCCCTGCGCCCGCATCTCGGCCGCGGCCTCCTCCTCGCTCAGCTCCACGAGCGTGATCTCGCGCCCCCTCGCCTCGGCGACGGCGGCCACCTTGTCCCGCACCGTCAGCGCCTGCGGGCCCGTGAGCAGGTACGTCTGCCCCGCGTGCCCCTCCTCGGTGAGGGCCACCGCGGCGACCGCGCCGATGTCGCCCTCGTGGACCATGGCGCTGACCCGGTCCACGAACGGGGCCCGCACGGTGTCCTCGGTGCGCACGGGCTCCGCCCACTCCAGGGCGTTGGCCATGAACTCGACCGGCATCAGGACCGTCCAGTCAAGGCCGCTCGCGCGCACCGCGTCCTGGAGCGGGGTGTCGCCGCCGCCGTTGAGGACGGTGACCCGCCGCACCCCGGCCTCGCGGGCCAGGCGGACGATCTCGGGTCCCGTCTCCAGGGGCTGGAAGGCGGCGCCGCTGAAGGTGATCAGGTGCAGTCCGGTGACGCCGCGCAGGGCCTTGGTCAGGCTCGCCGGGTCCGTGAGGTCGCCGCGCACGGCCTCGACGCCCTCGGGGAAGGACGCCCCGGCCGGGTCGCGGGTCAGGGCGCGGACGTGCTGGCCGCGCTCCAGGAGCTCACGGACGACCTCGCGGCCGACGGTTCCGGTGGCGCCGGAGACGAGGTGGGTCTGGCGGACGGGGTGCGGGGTGGGCGTCGTGCTCGTCGTGTTCGTCATGGGAAGGACGGTAGGAGGGCTTGCGGACAGGTTGTGTCCGCGATGTGGGGCGCGGTTCGGGGTCTTCTCATGCCACGGCCGCGACCACCTCGACCTCGATGAGCGCCTCCGGCCGGAACAGGCGCGGGACCGCCACCGTGGTGCTGGTCGGCGGCGTGCCGGTGAGGCGGGCGCGGCGGACGGCGGCGTATCCGGGCAGGTCGTCCATGTCCGTGAGGAACGTGCGGATGGTGACGATGTCGGCGAGGGTGGCGCCGTGCGCGGCGAGGAGGGCGGTGAGGGCCGCGAAGACGCCCTCGCTCTGCTCGGTGATGTCGGCGCCCTCGGCGATCTGGCCGGAGACGTACAACAGGGCGCCGCCGCCGTCGAGGTGGACGCGGGCGACCTGGGAGTAGGGGCCGAGCGGCTGGGGGGCGCCGGCGGGGTTGGAGAGGGTGAAGGCGGGGGTCATGGCGGGGCTCCTGTCAGGCGTTTCGGGGCGTGTGGGCGCCCGCGCGGATGCGGCCGACGGCGCGGGAGATGTCCTCGTGGGCGGTGGCCGGGTCGGCCGCGGCGGCCTGGAAGTGGGCCGAGACGGCGTCGGTGACGGGCAGCCGGGCGGCGCTCGCGGCCAGCGCCGCGTCCTTGGCGGCGAGGGCCGCGCCGAAGTGCGCGTCCGTGGCGAGGGCGCGGGCGAGGGCGCCGCCGAGCGGGCCGCGGGCGAGGGCGGTGCGGGCGGCGTCCTCGTCGACGCCGAGGGCGTCGGCCAGGCCGAGCGCCTCGGCGACCAGGGCCACGCCGCCGAGCACGGCGGTGTTGACGACGAGCTTGAGCGCGGCGCCGGAGCCGAGCGGTCCCGTGCGGGTCACGGTCCCGAGGCGGGCGAGCACCGGGGCGACGGCGTCGGCGTCGCCGCCCGCGAGGACGCCGAGCTCCCCCGCGGCGGCCTTGTCCGTGCTGCCCATGACGGGCGCGTCGACGAGGGTGACGCGGCCGCCCGCCCGCCGCCCCAACTCCCGTACGACGTCGGGCCCGACGGTCGACATCTCCACCCAGTGGGCGCCGTCCCGCAGCGCGGGCAGGATCGCGTCGGCGACGCGCAGGACCGCCTCGGGCCCCGCGAGCATCGTGATCGCGACATCGGCGTCGCGGACGGCGTCGGCGGGCGTCGACGCGCGGCGCGCGCCCGCCGCGACGAGCTCGTCGGCCTTGGCCGCGGTACGGTTCCAGACGGTCAACGGATGTCCGGCGGCGAGGAGTTGACGGGCCATCGGGGTGCCCATGTGACCGAGCCCCAGGAAGGCGACCCGCTCCCGGCGGCCGCCGGGGGACGGGAACTGCGGGTGCTGGGTGCGCTGTTCGTTCCGCTCGTGCTGCTCGTTCCGCTCGTGCTGTTTGTGACGCTCGTGCTGCTCGTGCTGTTCCATGGGGACGACGCTAGGCGCGGGATCGTCATGCCACAAGCGAATGTCTAGCATGGGGGGCATGCAGAATTCGCATGAGTGGGTCGACGGCGGCGGCCCCACCGATCTCTCCACGCTCTGGCTGCGCGCCTTCCTGGAGGTGGCCCGGCGGGGCTCGTTCACGGTGGCCGCGCGGGACCTGGCCCTGACGCAGTCCGCGGTGTCCCGCCAGATCGCCTCCCTGGAGGCGGCGCTCGGCGGCGCCCCGCTCTTCGACCGGCTGCCGCGCGGCGTGCGCCTGACCGCGCACGGCCGCGAGCTGCTTCCGCACGCCGAGGCCGTCACCGCCCGCCTCGCCGAGCTGCGCCGGGGGCTCGCGGAGCTGGACGGCGTCTCGCGCGGGCTGCTCAGGTTCGGGGCGTTCGCCACGGCGGACGCGGCGCTCGTGCCCCGGGCCATCGCGGCGTTCCGCGCCCGCCACCCCGGGGTGACCCTCACGCGCGAGGAGGGCCGCACCCGGCCGCTGCTCGCGCGCCTGGCCGAGGGCGAGCTCGACCTGGCCGTGGTGTCGACGACGGGCGGCCCGCTCCCCGAGGACGGGTTCGAGCTGCGCCATCTGCTCGACGAGACGCTGTACGTGGCGCTGCCCGCCGCCCATCCGCTGGCGGGCGAGGAGTCGCTGCCGCTCGCCCGGCTCGCCGACGAGGACTGGATCTCCGGCAGCCCGGAGCCCGCGGGCACCCTGCTCGACGCGGCGGCGCGGGACGGCTTCCGGCCGCGCGTCGCGCACGTGGTCGGCGAGTGGACGGCCAAGCAGGGGTACGTGGCCGCCGGGCTCGGCGTGACCCTCGTCCCTGCGCTCGCCGCGCACGGGGTGCGGCGGGACGTCGCCCTGGTCCCGGTCCGCGACGAGGGCGCGCCCGCGCGGGCGGTGTACGCGGCGACGGCGCGCGACCGGTCACCGGCGCCGAGTGTGGAGCCGTTCCTGGCCGCCCTGCGGGAGTCCGCGCGGCTGCTCGGCGGCTGAGGGCGGCGTCGGGAGCCCCGTGCGGCGCCGGTGGTAGGCGACCGTCACGGCCAGCAGGAGCGGCGCCCACAACAGGAGCGGGGCGTAGGCGAGGACGAGGACCGCGTCCTGGGCGGGCGAGCCCATGCCGCCAGGGCCTGTGCCCGAGTCCAGGTCCGCGCCCACGTTCCGGAAGGCGTACGCCCAGATCACGGCGAGCGCCACCGCGCCGAGCGCGGCGGGCGCGACGGCCGCGAGCGGGCGCACCCGGCGCCCTCCGAGCACCGGCAGCCAGCGGGGCACGACCTCGCCCCAGCCCCTGACCAGGCCGAGCGTCAGCAGGGCGAGGCCTTCCGACACGACGCTGAGCAGCAGGACGTACAGCGATTCGCCGGGCCCCGGAGCGTAGTCGGAGACGGGCAGGCGCAGCACGAGGGCGACGCGCCACAGGCCCGACGGCAGGACGACCCAGGGCACGGCGTGCGCGGCGAGCGCGGCCCAACGGGGCACGGTGGGAAGCGCGTTGACTCTCATCATGGTGACCATGCTGGTGCGCGGCCCCGGCCGGGGCGTCGGCACCGGTGGCGATCCGGCTCCGCCGCGCGGGGGAGGCGGGCTGCTCCTAGGGGGCGACCGGCTCGCCGTAGGGGCTGGAATCCCACCCGTGCCGCCCGCGATACTTCGGCCACCTCACCTGCAACGGAAGGACTCTCGTGGCTTCGTCTCACATAGCCGCCTCCCGGCTCGGGGCCCTCGGCGCCGCGCTGCTGCTCGGGGTCTCGGCGGCGCCCGCCCTGGCCGACTCCCCCGCCCGGCGCGCCGCCGCGCCCACCGTCGAGGAGCGGCGCCTGGAGCGCGCGGTGCCGCGGGAGATCCTGCGGCGCGGCGGATTCGACGACGTGGCGCCCGCGTTCACCCGCGCCCTGGACCGGACCCGCTCCTACGGGCAGGCCGAGCGCCTCGTCGCCCGCGAGGGGCGGGCGCTGTGGCAGCGGGCCGTGGCGCGGGCGCAGGGGCGCGGGCCCGTGGCCGGGGACCTGAGCCGGGACGACGACCGGCCGCTGTACTGGGCGCGGCTCGGCCTGACCAAGGCGCTGCGCGGCTGGGCGCCCACGGCGTTCGAGCTGGGCGAGCGGGGGCGGGCGCGGCTCCTCGACCGCCTTGAGGTGACGTCCCGGGGCCAGGACACGATCACGTACCCCAAGTGCCACGGCAAGCGGATGAAGCGGGTGCTCCTCACCGGCTTCGACCCGTTCACGCTGGACCGGGACATCCGCATCAGCAACCCGTCGGGCGCCTCCGCGCTCGCTCTTGACGGCACGGTGGTCAAGACGGCGGCGGGGCCCGTCCGCGTCGAGACGGCCGTGTTCCCGGTGCGCTGGACGGACTTCGCGGACGGCGCGGTGGAGCGGGCGCTGCGGCGGCAGCTGCCGCGCGTGGACCTGTTCACGACGGTCAGCCAGGGGCGGATCGGCAAGTTCGACATCGAGCGGACCAACGGGGCCTGGCGCGGCGGCTTCGGGGACAACGAGAACCTGTCGAGCACCGGCACCGTGCCGGTCGCCGACCCCGCGTCGCAGCCGCAGTGGACGACGACCACGCTGCCGTACAAGGACATCGTGGCCGCCGACACCGGCCGCTTCCCCGTGTACGACAACACGGCCGTGACCGAGATCCCGGCGGGCGGGACGGCGCCGGTGGACCGGCCGGACGGGCCGACGCCCGGCTCGACCGCGCGCCAGGGCGGCGGCGGTGACTACCTGTCGAACGAGATCGCCTACCGGGCGACGCTGCTGCGCGACCGGCTCGGGCTTCGTGACCGGCTGCCGGGTGGGCATGTGCATACGCCGGTGCTGCGGTTCGGGGCCGGGAACGCCGATCCGGGTACGGGGGCGGTGACGGACGACACGTTCGTGCGCAACCGGGGGGAGATCGTGGCTCAGGTGCGGCGGATCGTGGTGGCGGCGGTGGAGTCCGGCGCGTAGCCGGTCCCTCGCGGGGCGCCCCAGGCCCGCCCCTTCCCACTCCGGGTGCGGCTGCCCCCGTTCCCCCGCTCAAAGCCAATCGGCGCTTCGCGCCTCGTCCTCAAACGCCGGACGGGCTGGATTTTCCAGCCCCTCCGGCGCCTAGGTCAGCGCACCGCCAGCAAGGCTCGGGCCACCTGGGTGTACAGACCCTTGGGGTGGGATCGGAACAAGGGCTCTGTGCCGAAGAGGGTCACCGGTGTCTTTCCGGCTTCGCCGGAGATGACGGCGGGGCGGTTGGCCGCGTCCAGGGGGCCGCCTCGGCCGTCGACGGGGCGCCAGTGTCCCGAGACCAGGGGGTTTCCGGAGGCGTATGACTGCTCGACTCGTACGTCCGCGCCCAGGGCGGTGAACCACATCGGTGCGTAGACGAAGCTGTACGAGCCCGTCCCGTCGCGTCGGTCGCGGGTGCGGACCACGCCGTTGGCGTCCTCGTTGCCCTGGACCGCCGTGGCCTTCAGGAGCCCGGCGGCGGAGTTCAGGGCGGCGCCCGCGGCGCCCCGGCCCACGAGGCCGCCGCCGCGGGTGAGGAACGCGTCGAGTGCCGCCTTGGCCGAGGCGTTGAGGTTCCCGTACGCGAGTCCGGAGGACACGAACAGGACGTCGGCCTTGCGCCAGTCGAACCCGGCGTTGAGGGCTCCGGTCGACACCGGCAGGACGTCGAAGCCCATCTCGCGCAGCGCGAAGAGCTCGCCGGGCGTCACGGCCGCGGCGACCCGGGTGCGCCGCAGCACCTCGCCGCCGCGCGCCTTGGTGGCGGAGAAGGCGACGTCGTGCTCGGCGGCCACGGCCCGCGCGAGCCGCCGCGCGGACCCGGGCACGAGCACCGATCCCGCACCGGCGGCGCGCACCCGCACCCCGTCCCCGAGCAGCGCGTTGAGCGCCGCGACCTCGCGCGGGTCGTCCAGGCGCAGCCGCAGGTCACCGCGCGGGGCGACGTACGCGACGCGGGTTGCGGCGCGCACCGCCCGCGAGGGCACCCGCGCCGGGTCGCCCGCGCGCGCCGGGTCCACCGAGGCGCCCCACAGCCGCCCGAGGCTCCAGCCGGAGATGTCGTACATCGTCGACACCTTGGAACTGATGTCCCGCCCGTCGGCGAGGATCACGTTGGCGAGGCCCCGCTTGGGCTGGCGCATGTCGACGACGTACGAGCCCTTCGCGTACGGCCGCCCGCCGAGCCGGAAGTCCCCGGTGGCGCGCCGCACGCGCACGTCGTTGGCGAGCAGGTGGTCCACGAGCCGGGACGCGGCCGCCGCGGAGCGCTGGTCGCGGCCGCCCGCCGGGATCACGTACGCGCGCGGGAACTTGGTGGTGTAGACGTCCTCCGGGCCGATGCCCGGGACGCCCGGCACGGTCTCCTTGGACACCGGCACCTGCCGGGCGCCCGCGGCGCCGCGCCGGAACACCTCGATCTGGTCGGCGATCAGGGCGCGCCGCCTGCCGTCCGCGAAGTCGATGCTCGCCTTCATGGCCGCGCCCGCGATGTCCACGTTGATGGCGGCGCGGCGGCGCAGCTCGGCGGCCGGCTGGGACTCGTACTCCTCGTTGTTCACCTGCATCGGGAACTCGATGGTGTGCGCCGCGACCGCGCCGTGGAACGGCATGTACTGCGGGGTGAAGATCGGCGGCCAGTCGTCCCAGCCCTCCTGCTGGTCGCGGAAGGGGATGATCGCGGGCCGCACGCCGTCCTTGGCCTCGGTGTAGCCGAGGCCGTTGACGGCCTTCTCCATGCCGAGGGCGTTGGCGTAGCTGTTCTTCAGGAACAGGTCGTACTCGTAGTTCTCGCCGTGCGGGGGCGTGGTCGGCTCGATGAGCGTGCCGTTCACGTACCCGTGCAGGTCGATCATCACGGCGGGCTGCTTGGTGATCGCGATGCGCCGCACCGCGCGCGCCTCGGGCTGCGAGGCGGTGATGAAGTCGCGGTTGAGGTCGAAGCCGTTGGCGTTCTGGCGCGTGCCCGCGATCCGGCCGTCGGGGTTCATGGTGACGTTGAAGTACAGGCGGTTGCGGGTGAGGAGCTTGCGGGTCCCGGCGTCCTTCGCCTTGGCCAGCTTCCTGATGAGCTTGAGGGCCGCGTCCGTGCCCTCCCACTCGTTGCCGTGGATGTTGTTGTTGATGAAGACCGGCGTCTTGTACGAGGACGCGATCGCCTTGTCCTTGGCGGCGGCCGCGGGGGCGTTCTCGATGAGGCGGCGCATCCGCTCCTGCCGGGCGGCCTCGCGCGCGGACTCCGGCGCGGTCACCGTCACCAGGTACAGCTCGTGGCCGCCCGCCGAGCGGCCCGCGATCTCCACGCTGACGCGGTCGCCGATCTTCTGGATCGCGTTCAGCTCGGGCGCGATCGCGTGGTACGGGGCGAGGCCCAGCTTGATCGACTTGTCGGCGGGGTTCGACGGCTCCGCGTCGAGCACGCGCTCGCGCGGATAGCCGCGCGGCGTGCCGGAGCCTTCGGGCGCGGGCGCCTCGTCAAGGGCGCGGGCGGCGGCCGCCGCCGGGGCCTTGGCGGCCTGGTCCGGCGCGTCCCGCGGGGCCTCGTCGCGGATGACCGGGCGCGGCTTCGGGCGGGGTTCGGCGCTGGCGCCGCCCGGCGCGAGCGCGGTGAGCAGGAGCGTGCCCGCCGCGGCCGACGCGGTGAGCAGTACCGGTCTTGATGGCCGGGATGTCCGCATACGTACCTCCCTTGAGGGATCAGTAGGGGAGGTCTACAGGGTGAACTCATCCGCAACAAGGGGGTATTCACGGAACGATCACCTCCGGCGCCATCCCTCCGACCAGCGGATAGCCAGCGGATAGGGTGAGCCGCATGCGTGATCTGGGTCAGGGCTTCGGCTATCTGTTGAAGGGGCAGCGCTGGGTCGCCCAGCACCGCAAGAGTTACGGATGGGGACTGCTGCCCGGCCTCATCACCCTCGTGCTCTACGCGGCGGCGCTCGTCGCCCTCGCCCTGTGGGGCACGGACCTCGTCTCGTGGGCGACGCCGTTCGCCGACGACTGGGGCGACCCGTGGCAGGGCGCCTTCCGCGGCTTCCTCACGGTGCTCCTGTTCGCCCTCGCCCTGCTGCTGTCCGTGGTGAGCTTCACGGCCGTCACGCTGCTGATCGGCGAGCCGTTCTACGAGTCCCTGTCGGAGCAGGTCGACGTGTCCGTGGCCGGGTTCGCCCCCGAGTCGGGCCTGCCGCTCTGGCGGGACCTATGGATCTCCGCGCGCGACAGCCTGCGGATCGTGGTGCGGGCCCTGCTGTGGAGCGTGCTGCTGTTCGCGTGCGGGTTCGTCCCCGTGGTCGGGCAGACCGTCGTGCCGGTGCTCGGCTTCCTCGTCACGGGCTTCTTCCTGGTGGAGGAGCTGACGGCGGTCGCGCTCCAGCGGCGGGGCGTGCGGCTGCGCGAGCGGCTCGACCTGCTGCGGGCCCGCAAGTCCCTTGCCTGGGGGTTCGGGGCGCCGCTCGCCGTGGCCTTTCTGGTGCCGTTCGTCGCCGTGTTCCTGATGCCGGGGGCGGTGGCGGGGGCGACGCTGATGGCGCGGGATCTGTTGGGGGAGGATGAGGATGCGGGGGTGCGGCGCGCCGGGGATGACAGTGTGGCGCCGCCCGCGCGTACGGGGCCGTAGGCCTCGCGGGTGCGCCCCAGGCCCGCCCCTTCCCGCTCCAGGTGCGGCTGCCCCCGTTCCCCCGCTCACCGATATTGGCGCTTCGCGCCTCGTCCTCAAACGCCGGACGGGCTAAAAACCCTCGCCAGCCACGGCGTGGATCTTTAGCCCGTCCGGCGTTCTTGGGTTACGCCAGCTTGATGTCCACCTTGATGTTGCCCCGGGTCGCGTTGGAGTAGGGGCAGACCTGGTGGGCCTGCTCGATCAGGGACTTGGCGGTGGCCTCGTCCACGTTCGGGATGGAGGTCACGAGTTCGACCTCCAGGCCGAAGCCGCCGGTCTCGTTCTGGCCTATGCCGACCTTGGCGGTCACCGTGGAGCCGGAGATGTCCGCCTTCTCGCGGCGGGCCACGACACCGAGGGCGCCCTGGAAGCAGGCGCTGTAACCGGCGGCGAAGAGCTGCTCGGGGTTGGTGCCCGCGCCGCTGCCGCCCAGTTCCTTCGGCGGGTTCACGACGACGTCGAGCTGGCCGTCGTCGGAGGCGACGCGGCCGTCGCGGCCGTTCTCCGCGGTGGCCACGGCGGTGTACTTGACGTCGATCTTCTGGATGGACATGACTGTCGGATCCTCCTGGTGGGTGCCGTTCCGCGCGCCCGCCGGAACGACGTAGTGGAATTACCTTACCGAGTCGCGGAAGTTCTCAGTCGGTGAGGGAGACGATCATCTTTCCGGTGTTCTCACCGCGCAGCATGCCGAGGAACGCGTCGGCGCCGGACTCGATGCCGCGCGCGAACGTCTCGCGGTACTTCAGCTCGCCGGAGCGGACCCACCCGGCGACCTCGCGCACGAACTGCGGCTGAAGGTCCTGGTGGTCGTTCACGAGCATGCCCTGCAGGCGCAGCCGCTTGCCGATGATCATGGCCATGTTGCGCGGGCCCGGGGTCGGCTCGGTGTCGTTATAGCCCGCGATCATGCCGCAGATGGTGGCGCGGCCACCCACGTTCATGCGGCTGATGGCGGCCTCCAGGTGCTCCCCGCCGACGTTGTCGAAGTAGACGTCGATGCCGTCGGGGGCCGCCTCCTTCAGCTGCTCGACGACCGGGCGCTCGTCCTTGTAGTTGAAGGCCGCGTCGAAGCCGTACTCCTCGACCAGGAGCTTGACCTTGTCATCCGAGCCCGCCGAGCCGACGACGCGCGAGGCGCCCTTGAGCTTCGCGATCTGGCCGACCTGGCCGCCGACCGCGCCCGCGGCACCGGAGACGAAGACGGCGTCGCCCTCCTTGAAGGACGCGACCTCAAGCAGGCCCGCGTACGCCGTCAGGCCCGTCATGCCGAGCACGCCCAGGTACGCCGACAGGGGCGCGGCCTGCGCGTCCACCTTCGTCGCGTGCCGCGCGGGCACCGACGCGTACTCCCGCCAGCCCGCGAAGTGCAGGACGTGGTCACCGGCCGCGAAGCCGTCCGCGTTCGAGGCGACGACCACGCCGACGGCGCCGCCCTCCATGGGCTGGTCGAGCTCGAACGGCGGGATGTACGACTTCACGTCGTTCATGCGGCCGCGCATGTACGGGTCCACGGAGAAGTGCAGGTTG
This sequence comes from Streptomyces sp. NPDC043996, assembly GCF_056435225.1. Taxonomy (NCBI): domain Bacteria; kingdom Bacillati; phylum Actinomycetota; class Actinomycetes; order Kitasatosporales; family Streptomycetaceae; genus Streptomyces; species Streptomyces sp. NPDC043996. Next base: position 294,620 of record NZ_JBWKEY010000013.1, read on the forward strand.
CGGACCAGGACGTGACCGTCGGCGGGGGCCTCGACGGGGACCTCCCGCAGCGCGAAGTCCTCCGGGACCGGCCAGCCGTGCGGGCGCCGCACCAGGTGCCAGGCGCGGCCGGTGGCGGGGAACTGCTCGGGGGTGACGGACATGGGGGTGCCCTCCTCGGACCTAATGCTTCATGTTCTGAAATAATCATGCGCCTCGATATTTTAGGTTGTCAAGTAAATGGGTACGATGAGGGCATGGCCACCGAAAACTCCCCCGTCGCCTCCCCGGTCGATCCGCTGACCCTCGACGTCGTCGAGCTGATCGGCACGGTCGTGGCGCGCTACCACGAGGAGTACGAGGTCGCCGCGGCCAAGCACGCCCTGACCGGCGCGCAGGCGCGCGTCCTCGGCCTGCTCTCCCTGGAGCCGCTGCCCATGCGGCGCATCGCCCTGCGGCTGAAGTGCGAGCCGTCGAACGTCACGAGGAGCGGGTCTCGCTGCGCGGGCTGCTGCGCCGGATGCTCGGGGAGGAGTAGCGCCGCCCCGGCTCTAGGTGCACCACCACAGGAAGCGGTCGCAGGTCTCCGACGGGGTCGGGTCTGGGAGAGCCCGGCCAGGGGCTCGCGCGCGAAGTCCAGGGACTCGCGCAAGCCGCGCGCGGTGGCGGAGGCCCTCCTCGGTCGGGGCCGCCAGCTTCACCCGCCGGTCGGTGGGATCGGGGCGCCGCTCGACGAGGCCGCGCGCCTGAAGGCGGTCGACGATGCCGGTCAGGGCTGGGGGCCGGGGGCGGAGGGGCCTGCGGAGGACGAGGCGCCGCCGCCGTCCGGCGTGCTCCCGTCCGGTGTCGCTCGCTCCCGCTGCCGTTCGCTCTTGTTTCCGTCCGCGCCGCCCTCGCTGCCCTTGGTCTTCTTGTCCGCGGGGGCGTCCGTGGCCTTCGCCGACGGGGACGCCGAGTTCGACACCGGCTCGGCGCCGGTGCCCGCGCCGACCGCGCCCCCTTCGCCGTCCGGGTGCCCGGAGCCCTCCCCGTCCGTCCCGGCCTCCCCGTCTTCTGCCGAGGAGGCCGCCTCCGGGCGCTCGGACCGCGACTCCGTGCCGAGTTCGGCCAGGCTCAGACCGCCCGCGGCGAGCACGATCCCCGCGGTGGCGAGCAGCACCCGGCGGCGCCTGCGGCGGTGCTGGGCGGCCCGCCGGGTGCGCTCACGGCGGCGGCCCCGGCCGCGCGGCGCCGGTCGGCCTTCGACGTCGCCGTGCTCTCCGCCCTCGTCATCCGCGTCCGCGTAGGCGTCGTACGCGCCGCTCTCCTCGTACGCCGTCTCCGGCGCGCCGGTGGCCGCGGCGGGCCCGGCCTTCGCGCCGAGCGACTCCCCGTACGCACGGCAGGCCTCGGCCGGGGTTCCGCACCCCGGGCAGGCGAAGGCGCCGTTGAGGTGCCGGTGGCACGCGTGGCAGTAATCCATGGGACCCATGAGGCATGGAGGCTAGGTCCCCCACGGTGCCGGAGGGAGCCGAAGCGGTGAAGATTGTGTGCGGAATCAAATCGTCCGGGTCGCCTGGGGCGGGCACCCTCGTGGAGTGTCAGGGGCGTCCGAGGTCGCCCCGCAGCCGCCGCGCGCGCAGGACGAGCTCCAGCTCGAAGCGGCGGTCCGGGTCGTCGATCTCGTCGCCCCACAGCTCCCGGATCTGGCGCAGGCGATAGCGCACGGTTTGCGGATGCACACCTAGCCGGGTGGCTACTTCGGGGGCGCCGCCGCGGGTCTCGAGCCAGGCGAGCAGGGTCTGGGCCAGGCGGCGGCCGTGGGCCGGGCCGCAGTGCTCCAGGGGTGCGAGGCAGCGCCGCGTGAGGTCCTCGATGAGCTCCTCCGGCTGGAGCAGGACGAGGGCCTCGGTGTGCTCCGTGCACAGCAGGACCTCACCGGAGGGCAGCAGTCCGCGCTGCATCAGACCGACCGCGGCCTGCGCCCAGCGCAGCGACTTCGCGGCGTCAGCCAGCGCCACGGGCGGGCCGATCGCCCCTGACCAGCCCGTCATGGCGCGGCGCAGGAGCTCGGGGCGGCCCGCGGCCTCCGGGTCCGGCACCACGACGCGGGGCTGTTCGGCCTCCATGTCCAGGAGCACGCCCTCGCCGACGGCCGGGGCGACCGCCTCCCGCGCGGGCCGGAGGAGCACGCCGACGGCGACCCTTTCCGGCAGCTGCCAGCCGACGCGGGCGGCCCGCTCGTCCAGGCCGCCCTCGGTACCGACGGCGGCGTGGGGCGGGGGCTCGAAGCGCCGCTCGGAGAGCAGGGACTCCATCAGCTTACGTTGCAGCCGCAGCCGCTCCCCGGCCTGGCGGGCCGCGGCCTCGGCGTAGCCGCGTACCGACTGGTCGACCAGGCCGTCGAGGTACTCGAAGCCGGACTCGGCGAGTTCGTACATGGCCGGGGGCGGGATCTCGGTCTGCTGGCCGATCTCGGCGAGGCGGCGCCAGGCGAGCTTGACGCCGAGGCGGTAGATCGCCTGGAGCGAGTCGAGGCTGCGGCCCTCGATGCCCTCGCCGCGGCCGAACTCCTGGAAGACCTCGGGGTGGTAGCGCGGGCGGCCGGTGGTCGCGAGCTGCTGGACGAAGCCCTCCAGGGCGCGGCGGATGCCGATGAGCGCCATGGGCTCGCCGGAGTCGTCGAGGACGACGGGCAGGCCCGGGTACTCGGCCCGGATCTCGCGCAGGATGTCCTGGGCGAGGGCGGGCACCTCCTCCAGGGCGAGCGCGGCGAAGCGTCTGACCTGCAGGGGCGGCACATCGCGCCAGGCCGATCGCGCGGCGGCGGGGCGATGGCCCTCGGAGACGGTCTCGGAGACGGAGGGCATGCGCGTCACTGGTTCCGGTCGGGCGACTCGTAGTGCACGAGGGGTCTGTTGGGCTGGTCGGGCGTGGCGTTCAGGAGCGCGACGATGCCGAAGGCGGCGCCCAGGGCGAGGGCGGCGGCGAGCCCTGCGGTCAGTGTCGCGGCGAGCAGTCGGTGCATACCGGGTCAGCCTCTCTGCTGGAGGTCGTCCCACCCGACCCTGTGCGATCCGGTCGCACACAGTCGAGAACCGGCCCGCTGCCGGCCCCGTCCGGCAGGTGCCCAGTGTCGACAACGCATTGACACTGCGTCAAGGGTCCGCCTAGCGTTCCCGGCCCATACGGGTCAGTAACACCGCGGCAACAGCGCCGCAGCGATTCGGGCAACTCCCCCGCAACAACACGGAAGCACCTCCATAACTCAGCGGTAATGCCTCACAGTTGAGCGGCTGACGTGTGGGCGACCGCCCGTGACCGACCTGTGATCGGCTCGCGATCGACATGTGATCGATCCGTGTCGAGAGTTCTGTTCTCTGTGCCTGTTCTTTGTGTCTGTTCTTTGTGTCTTTGTCCACCTCACGGCAGGAGCGCCGGATGACGCGCCGTACAGCCTCGCCCTTGTCCTTGGTCCTGCTCGGCCTCGGCGTCTTTCTGCTGGTCCTGGCCCCGATGCTGGCCTGGTACGTCGAGCCGCGCGCCAAGCGCACGCCCATCGACGTCGACCAGGTCACCGTCTTCAAGGGCACCGGCAGCTACTTCGACACCGAGGAGATCAAGACCGTCCGCGACCGGAACCTCACCGTCACTCGACAGGTCCGCGGCGACGTGAAGGCCAGCGAGAAGTCCGGCAGGGCGGTGTGGGACGTGGTCACGTCCGTCGACCCCGACAAGTCGCTGCCCGCCGCCGATCCACATGACGCTCTGCTGTGGACGCAGGAGCGCTGGGTGACCAACCGCAAGACCAACAAGCCGGTGCACTGCTGCGGCGAGAAGCCGTACTTCGAGGGCGACGCCTACCTCAAGTTCCCCTTTGACGTGCAGGAACGCACCTATCTGTGGTGGGACGCCACCCTGGGCGCCACGGTGCCGCTCCGCTTCGTCGAGAAGAGGAAGATCCAGGGCCACGAGGGCCTCCTCTTCCGCGGCAAGGTGGACCCCACCAGGACCGGCACCCGGCAGGTGCCGGGCAGCACGGTCGGACTGAAGCGCAGCCAGGTCATGGCCGAGGAGTGGTACCTCAACCACAAGATCGAACTCGTCGCCGACCAGCGCACGGGCCGGATCATCTACGCCGCCATCGGGCCCCGCAAGACGCTGCGGGCGCCCGGCGGCAAGAAGGACCGCACGGTGCTCCTGGACAGCAAGCGCATCGCCTTCGACACCAAGACCCAGAAGGCCCAGGTGAAGCTCGCCAAGGACGACGGCTCACGGCTGAAGCTGGTCGGCGAGACGCTGCCGATCGGCGCCGGGGGCCTCGGCGCGCTGCTCACGGCCGCCGGTGTCGTCCTCGTCGTACGGGGCCGCAAAACGGGTGCGAGCGGACATCAGGGACCCGGTGGATCGCCGGATCTGAGTGGTCCAGATTCCGGTTCCTCCCCAAGCGCCCTGCAACCCACCACGATGTGATGAGACGTCAGCTCTAAGAAGCGTCAAAATTGTCACTTCGGTGAGTAGCCGCACCGTTCGGTGCGGCGAAAACTATCCACCCCACCCACGCATCGCCCCGCACCGCCCGCACCGCCCCCGGCACCACCCCCGGCACCCCCGCCGTTCCGTCCCCGGCGGCGCTCCGCCCCCACGCGAGACCCGGAGCCCCGCCCCGAAACCGACCGTCCGCCACCGAACCGCACCACGCGCCGCCCCTTGTTAGCCCCCCACAGTTCCGCACCCCGAGACGATGGAGCACCCCATGCCCCAGCACGTGCCGTCGTCGCTGCGACCGGCCGCACCACGGCCCGAGCGGCCCCATCCGACGCTGCCCCCACAGCCGCGCCGGATCGCCTTCCTCGCCCGCCGCGACCTCGACAACCCCGCGGCCGGTGGCTCCGAACTCCTCGTCGACCGCCTGGCCGACGGGCTGACGCGCGCGGGCCACCAGGTCACGCTGCTGTGCGGCGGCCCCGCCGCCTACCGCGACTACCGCGTGGTGTCGGCGGGCGGCGACCTCGGGCACTATCTGCGCGCCCGCTCCGCCTACCGCCGCCAGGTCGGCGGCTCCGACCTCCTGGTCGAGGTGTGCAACGGCATGCCGTACCTGGCGCCCCTGTGGCACCGCGGCCCCACCGTGTGCCTCGTCAACCACGTCCACACCGAGCTGTGGGGGATGCGCTTCCAGGGGCCGCTCGCCCCGGCCGCCCGGCTCGGCCGCAAGCTCGAACACTGGGCCCTCTCGGGCGCCCAGCGCGGCAACCTCCTGATCGCCGTCTCGCCGTCGACAGCCACCGCGCTGCGCGACCTCGGCGTCGACGGCGACCGGATCCGCGTCGTACACAACGGCGTCGAGGAACCCGGGCCCCTGCACGACCGCTCGGACGAACCCCTCTTCCTCGCGATGGGGCGGCTCGTCGAGTACAAGCGCGTCGACCTGCTGCTCCGGCTGTGGGAGCGGGTCCGTCCCGTGACCGGCGGCCGGCTCGTGATCGTCGGCGACGGGCCCGAACGGGCCCGTCTGGAACGGCTCGCGGGCCCGGACGTGCAGTTCACCGGCCATGTCTCGGAGGCCGAGAAGCACCGCCTGCTGTGCGCGGCGTGGCTGCTCCTTCACCCCTCGGCCGTCGAGGGCTGGGGCCTGGTCGTCACCGAGGCCGCCGCGCGCGGCACGCCCGCGATCGGCTTCGACGTGCCGGGCGTGCGGGACTCCGTCGAGGACGGGGTGACCGGGCTTCTCGCGCACGGCGAGAGCTCGTTCGCCGCGGCCTGGTGCACCCTCGCCCTCAGCACCGAGCGCCGCCGCGCGTTCGGGAAGGCGGCCGCCGAGCGCGCCGCGCACTACCGCTGGGCCAACACTGTCCACCAGTTCCGTGCGGTGGCCGCCGAGGCGGTCGCCGCGTACGAACCACCACCAACGAAGAGGTCCGTGTGAAGGACCCGTCGCTGCGCCGCTCCGTGACCCTGTTCCGGGCCTTCATGCGGGAACAGCAGCAGCCGGAGCGGTGTTACGCGCTGCTCGCCCGTGACGCCGCCGACCAGGTCGAGCGCCATCTGCCCGTACGGGACAAGGTGGTCGTCGACGTGGGCGGCGGCGCCGGCTACTTCACCGAGGAGTTCCGCAGGCGCGGCGCGCAGGCGTTCCTCTTCGAACCGGACCTCGCGGAGCTGGGTGCCCAGGGCACCAAGCCGCCGGAGGGCGCGGTGGTCGCGGACGGCTATCTGCTGCCCGTCACCTCCGGCGCCGCCGACGTCACGTTCTCCTCGAACGTCCTGGAGCACGTCGCCGACCCGCAGACCTTCCTCAGCGAGCTGGTGCGGGTGACCCGGCCCGGCGGACTGATCTACGTGGCGTACACCAACTGGTTGTCCCCGTGGGGCGGCCACGAGTGGGCGCCGTGGCACTACTTGGGCGCCGAGCGCGCCCGCGCCCGCTACGAGCGGCGCACCGGCAGGCCCGCCAAGCACACGCTCGGCGTGAACCTCTTCGCCCATCACATCGGTCCGACGCTCAGACAGGTCCGGGCGCGTGACGACGTGCGCGTCGTCACGGCGCGCTCGCGCTACTGGCCGTTCCTGGCCGAGTCGGTGACGAAAGTGCCCGGCGTGCGCGAACTCGCGACCTGGAACCTCCTCCTCATCCTCAGGCGGTGCCCATGACCACCACGGCTCCTCCCCCGGCCGCCCTCAGACCGACGGCACCCACGCCGGAACCCGAGCGCGGGCCGCGCTCATGGCGCTGGCCCGCCGGGTTCTGGGCCGTGGCGTTCGTGTGCTTCCTCGCGGTCAAACCGGGGCGGATGACGTTCGACACCAAGCTCGGCGTCGCCACCGACCCGTGGCAGTTCCTCTCCGACCTGGGCCAGCTGTGGCACGACCGGGGCGGCTTCGGAGGCCTGCAGGACCAGTACATCGGCTACGCCTTCCCGATGCTGCCGTACTACGCGCTCACCGATCTGCTGCAGCTGCCGGTGTGGATAGCCGAGCGGCTGTGGTTCTCGCTGATCGTGGCCGCCGCCTTCTGGGGCGCCCTGCGGCTCGCGGAGCGGCTCGGGATCGGCGGCCGCGGCTCACGGCTGCTCGGCGCGGTGGTGTACGCGCTGTGGCCGACGTTCACCGTGGTGATCGGCTCGACCTCGGCGGCGGCGCTGCCCGGGGCGTTCCTGCCGTGGGTGCTGCTTCCGCTCACCAACGCCCGTGTGACCGCCCGGATCGCGGCGTTCCGCTCGGCGCTCGTCATTCCGTTCATGGGCGGCGTGAACGCGGCGTCGACGCTGGCCTCGCTGCTTCCGGTGGCGCTTTACCTGCTGTCGCGCCCGAACGGGCCGCGCAAGCGCAAGCTCATCACCTGGTGGGTGCCGGGCGTCATCCTGGCCACCGCCTGGTGGGTGGTGCCGCTGCTCCTGCTCGGCATCTACGGCGAGAACTTCCTTCCGTACGTGGAGAACTCGGCGACCACGACCGGCACCATGTCGGCCACCGAGACGCTGCGCGGCGCCGGTAACTGGGTGGCGTACCTGCACTTCGGCGACGCCTGGCTGCCCGCGGGGTGGACGGTCGCCACGTCCGTGGTGACCGTCGTCTGCTCGGCGCTCGCCGCCGGGCTCGGCCTCGCCGGGCTCGCGCGCCGCGACCTGCCCGAGCGGCGCTGGCTGGTCCTCACCGTGGCGTCGGTGGCGCTCATCACGCTCGCCGGGTACGGCGGCGCGTCCGGGGCGCCCTTCCACGGCACGGTGCAGGACTGGCTCAACGGCTGGCTGGTGCCGTTCCGCAACATCTACAAGTTCCAGACGGGGCTCGCCCTCGCCCTGGCCCTCGGCCTCGCGCACCTGGCGGGCGTGGCGGCGCAGGCGCGCGGCGCCCGCCCCGTGCCCGGGCGCCGGTTCGCGCCGCTGGTGTGCGCGCTCCTGGTGCTTCCGGGGCTCGCCTGGCCCTACCTCAACGGCTCGATCCTGCAGCCGGGTTCGTTCCGTGAGCTGCCCGACTACTGGAAGACCACGGCGAACTGGCTGGAGAAGTACTCGCCCGACTCGCGCGCCCTGGTGGTGCCCGCGACCGCGCACGGCATCTACTCGTGGGGCTCCCCCATCGACCAGCCGCTCGACGTGCTCGCCGACTCGCGGTGGGCCCAGCGCGACTACGTGCCGTTCGGCACGCCCGGCAACCGGCGCGCGATGGACGCCGTGGAGCAGGCCCTGATGTCGGGCGGCGAAGTGCCGGGTCTGCGGGACTACTTGAGCCGCGCCGGGCTCCACTACGTGGTCGTGCGCAACGACCTCGACCCCGACCAGATCGGCCATGTCCCGACGGCCACGGTCAAGCGCACCCTGGAGCAGTCCGGCTACACCCGCGTGACCGGCTTCGGGCCGACCGAGACCGGCGGCAGGATCGCCGAGGACACTCCGGTGCAGGTCGAAGGGTTGTACCCGCGCCAGAGGGCGGTGGAGATCTACACCCCCGGCAAGGACGTCGAACGGCCCGGACAGGCGGGCCTGAAGCCGGTGTCCAACACGGCCGTCGTCAGCGGCGGCCCGGAGGCGCTGCTTCCGCTGTCCGCCGACCCCGAACTGCGCGACCGGCCCGTGGTCCTGACCGGCGACAGCCACCCGGGGCTCTCCTCGCCTCCCGGGCTGCAGGCGGTCGGCGACGGGCTGCGGCGCGCGGACACCCGGTTCGGCCTGGTCAACACCAACACCTCGTACCCGTACACGAAGAACGAGAAGAACGCCTCCGGCGCGCTCCAGGACCCCGGCAAGAAGCCGCACCAGATCCTGCCGACCAAGGGCGTCGAGCACCAGACGACGGCCGAGCTGCGCGGCGCCAAGTCGGTGTCGGCCTCCTCGTACGGCAACTGGCTCTTCCACCTGCCGCAGTACGACCCGGTGAACGCCTTCGACGGCAACCCCGACACCGCCTGGACGGAAGGGAACCCGAAGAGCCCCAACGGCGAGTGGATCAAGGCGGAGTTCCGGAAGAAGACCGAGATCCCGGCGTCGTTCAAGGTCATGCCGCTGGCCCAGCAGGGCGTGCGGGCCGCCCCGACGAAGGTCCGGGTCGAGACCGAACAGGGCGAGAAGACCACCTACCTGCGGCCCAACGGCATGACGCAGCGCGTCGCGGCCAAGCCCGGTGACTCCGACTGGATCAAGATCACCATCCTGAAGTCGGAGAACGCCCAGCGCGGTCTGACCGGCGCCGGGTTCGCGGAGATCAGCATCCCCGGCGTCCAGGTGACCAAGCTGCTTCGGATGCCCGATGACGTCCGGGGCACGGACGGCGCCGACGCCGACGCGACGACGTACTCCATGCACCGCTCGGCCGACCCCAGCGGTCTGTCGCCGGTGACCGCCGAGGCCGGGCTTCACCGCCGGTTCAGCACCACGGGACAGAGCACGTACGACGTGAAGCTGAAGGCCGTCGCCGTGCCGGGCGGCGCGCTCGACGAGCTGCTCTACAAGGCGGCGCCCGGCACGGCGCCGCGCCTGATCGCCAGCGCGGACTCCACCTCCGACCTGGGCTCGGGCCTGTCCGCCCGCAACCTCACCGACGGCGACCTCACCACCGCGTGGATCGCCGGGGACCGCCCGGTGATCCATCTGCGCTGGCCCGACAAGGTCGACGTGGGCGAGATCGTGCTGCCCGGCGCGGGCGGCCTGTCCACGCGGCCCGAGAAGATCGAGATCAGCTCGCCGGACGGCGCGGCGACCGCCGGGGTCGACGAGAACGGCGTCGCCCGCTTCACGCCGATCCACACCAACCGGCTCACCATCACCATCACCAAGACCGCGCCGCTGACCCTGCACAACCCGGTCGCGGACGACAAGCTCCAGTTGCCCGTCGGCCTCACCGAGGCCTACATCCCGGCGCTCGACGCCCTGCGCACCAAGCAGCCCCGGGCGAGCCGCGGCTTCTCGCTCGCCTGCGGCGAGGGCCCCGAGCTCTCCGTGGACGGCAAGCTGTACGCGACCAGCGCCAAGGGCACCGTGCGCGACCTGGTCGAGCGGCGCCCCGTCGAGGTGACGCTGTGCGAGCGCGGCAAGAAGAAGGAGTCGGTGAGCCTCGGCGCCGGACAGCACCGGGTCGAGGCCGGTGACGCGGGCCCGCTCGCCGTCACCGACGTCACGCTGACCCGCGGCACGCCGGGCAACCTGGACACCACCGCCCGCGACCTGCGCATCAAGGACTGGCTCGGCGACAAGCGCGAGGTGAGCGTCGGCGACGGCGCCGCCGCGTACTTCACCACGTACGAGAACGTCAACGACGGCTGGAAGGCCACCCTCAACGGCAAGGAGCTGCGCGAGGTGCGGCTCGACGGCTGGCAGCAGGGCTGGCTGATCCCGGCCGGCGAGGGCGGCACGGTCAAGCTGACCTACGAGCCGTCGACGGTGTACGAGGCCGGGCTCATCGGCGGTGGCGTGGGCGTCCTCGCCCTGGTGGCGCTGGTGTTCGTGCGCCGCCGCGACCCGAACCCGGACGGGCCCGACGTGGCGCCGCCCGCGCCCGGGCTCGTGCTCGGCACGGTGGTCCTGACGCTGGTGGCCGTGGTGGTCGCGGGCTGGTTCGCGCTGCTCGTGCCCGCGCTCGCGGTCCTCGCCGCGCGGCGGCACACGCTGCTCGTGCCGCTCGCGTTCCTGGGGCTCGCCGGGGCGGGGATCGTCGCCGCGACCGGCGCCGGGGAGACCGTCGCCGCCGACTCGGGCGCCTTCGGGCACACCGCCCAGATCCTCGCGTACCTCGGCCTGTTCGCGGCCCTGGTGTCGGTGCGCGAGGCTGCTCCCTCGGGGGTCGCGGTCGCGGGGGCGCCACAGCCTCCGGCCGTGACGCCGGGAGCCGTTCCGCCGCCCGCCGCGCCGGGTCCCGACCCGCTGGCGAAGCACGCCGCGCCGCCGGCCGCCGACCCGTTCGCGAAGCCGACGCCACCGACGGCATCGCCGTCGCCCGCGCCGGGCCCCGACCCGTCCGCGAGCACCCTGCCGCTCGGCCCCGACCGCGACATGGGCGCGCCGCGCGGCCCGGAGCCCGGCGACGGCACCGCACCGATCACGGACCGGATGCCGGACCAGGCCCCCGACCAGGGCCCTGGCCAAGGCCCTGACCAGGGAGGGGAACACCGGCCATGACCGCCCTGGAGAACCCGGCCCGGCGTGCGGACGGCCCCGGCCGCCCGCCGCGCCGCGTGCCGTTCCCCGTCGTCGACGAGGTCGCCCGGCACTGCCTCCAGGAGGAGGAGCCGGAGACCGTCCACATCGAGGTGCACCTGCCGGGCACCCCGGACGCGGCCCGGCTGCGGACGGCGTTCAACGAGGCGCTGCGCCGCCACCCGCGCATCCTGATGCGGGAGGCGCGCGGCGCCTGGTACCGGCGCCGCTACGAGTGGGAGCTCACCGAAGGCCCTGACGTGGAGGTCGTCACGTTCCCGCGCCCCGAGGCCGACGGCCTGAAGCGGGCCAGGGAGCGGGCGCTGTGCGACGCGCCGCCGCTGACGGCGTCCCCTCCGGTGCGCCTGGAGGTCGTCACCGACACGGCGGCGGGCGACGGGGCCAGCGTGCTGTTCCTGACCATCAACCACACCGCCCTGGACGGCCCCGCCTGTCTGCGGGTCCTCGCCACGGCCGCCGAGCTGTACGGCGGCCGGGACAACGCGCCCGCCGCGCCCCCGACCCGGGCGCCCGCCGCCGCCACCCCGGCGGCGGGCGCCCGGGACGAGGGGCTGCCCTCGCCGTGGGCGCCGCCCGCGCGCGTCGCCGCGGGTGCGCCCGAGCCGTCGCCGGGCAACGGCATGCTGGTGGCGGAGCTGCCGGTGCCGCGCCGCCCCAAGGGCTCGCCGTTCACCGTCAACGACCAGCTGATGGTGACGACGGCCCTGATGATCGCCCACTGGAACCGCGAACACGGCTCCGCGCCCCGGCCGCTGCGCATCACCATGCCCGTCGACGACCGGCCGCGCGACGCGTCGATGCCCATCGGCAACGGCACCCGGCTCGTCGAAGTGCCCTTCGGCGCGGCCGAGTTGACGCCGCTCCTGGACGCGGGGCCGCACCCGGATGCCATCGGCGCGCTGCTGCGCCGCACCTCCGACCGCACCCGCGCCCTCAAGGCCCTGTCCCGCCCGCAGCTCGGCCACGGCGCGACCCTGCTCACCGCGCCGGTCCTGCCGGTCGGGGTGCGGGCCGCCGTCACCCGGGGGCTTCGCAGGGCCGCCGCGCCCTGGACGTCGACGACGCTGCTCAGCAACATCGGCCGGATCCCGTACGCCCTGGACTTCGGCGACGCGGGGGCGGCGTCGGCGGTGTGGTTCTCCGCGCCCGCCCGCGTGCCGCGCGGCCTGACCGTGACCACGGCGTCCACGGCGGGCCGCCTGCACCTGGCCCTGCGCTGGTCCAGGACGCTCCTTGGCCACGGCGACGGTGTCCGGCTGCGGGACCTGTTCGAGCACTACCTCCACGCCACCGAGGAGGGACCCGGCGCATGACGACGACCGGCGCGAGCGGCGCGACTGGCACGACCGGCGCAACTGGCACGACTGACGCCACCGGCACGACCGAGCGGGCCGCGCCCGAACGCCCGCGCGGCCTCCGGGACTTCTACGAGGACCCGGCCGTGCCGGTCGCCTCCGGGGACGCCCGCAGCCTGAGGCAGGCCCGGATGCTCGCCGCCGCGCTCGGCCCCGCGACGCGCGGCGCCCGCGTGGTCCTCGACGTGGGCTGCGGCGACGGCGCCGCCGCGCGCGCCGCCGCGCCGCTGCTCGCCGGGCACCGCGTCATCGGCGTCGACTGGTCCCAGGACGCGCTGCGCCGCGCGAGCGCGCACCTGCCGCACGTCGTGCGCGGCGAACTCACCGAGGGCGGCCTGCCGTTCGCCGCCGGGTCCGCCGACGCCGTGCTGTTCAGCGAGGTCATCGAGCACCTCGTCGACCCCGACAGCGCCCTCGACGAGCTGCGCCGCGTGCTGCGGCCCGGCGGCCACCTGATGCTGTCCACGCCGAACCTGGCCGCCTGGTACAACCGCGGGCTGCTGCTCGCCGGGGTGCAGCCGGTGTTCTCCGAGGTGAGCCTGCGCGGCATCCACGGCCGTCCGGGCCGCGAGGTCGTCGGCCACCTGCGCCTCTACACCGCCCGCGCGCTGCGGGAGTTCGTGGCCGCGTCCGGCTTCGACGTCGTCCGGCTCGCCGGGGCGCCCTTCCACGGCGTGCCGCGGCCCCTGCGCCCCCTGGACCGGCTCGCCTGCAAGGTGCCGGGCGCGGCCTCGATCCTGCTGCTGCACGCCCGGAAGGCCTGAGGCCCATGTGGGTGGGTGTGGTCGCGGCGCTGCTCGCGAACGTGCTCTACAGCACCGGCTTCGTCCTGGAGAAGCGGGCCCTGACCGCGATGCCCTCGGTGAGCGTGCGCCAGCCGCTGCGGCTGCTGCGGCAGGTCGTGTCGAGCCCGCTGTGGATCGGCGGCTCGCTGGCGCTCGCGGCGGGCTTCGGCGCGCAGCTCGCCGTCTACCGCACGCTGCCGATCGCCGCCGCCCAGGGCATCTTCGTCTCCGGCCTCGTCCTGCTGCTCGTGCTGTCCGCGCGGCTGCTCGGCGAGCGGACCTCGACGCGCGAGCGGATCGCCGTCGGCGCGATCCTCCTTGCGCTGCTCATGGTGGTCCTTTCCCTGGACGAGGGGTCCGACACCGTCGGCGAGGACGCCCCGGTGCCGCTGGTGCTCCTGGTCTGTCTGCCCTCGCTCGCGCTCGGCGTGTGGCTGTACGCGTACGGCGAGCGCCGGGCGCGGAACTCCACGGCGCCCGCCACGGAGCCGAGGGCCCACGGGAGGCACCGGCAGCCGTCGTCGGGCGTGGAGTACGGCGTCGGCGTGGGCCTGCTGTACGGCGTCAGCTCGCTGGCCATCAAGGGCGTCTCCGGCCATCTCACGACGGACGGCTTAGGCGGCGAGCTGCTCGGCCTGCTGGCCTCGCCGTACCCGTATCTGCTGCTGTTCACCGGCGCGTTCGGTCTGATCATGTCGCAGGCGGCGCTCCAGCGGTGCCGGGCCTCGCTGATCGTGCCGGTGTGCACGACGGTGACGTCGCTGTTCACGGCGGTGCTCGGGACGTTCGCGTTCGGCGAGGCGCTGCCCGAAGAACCGGTGCGGCTCGCGCTGCGGGTCGCGGGCACCCTGCTCGCCGTGACGGTGCTGCTCGTGATGCCCAAGCACGACGCGCCGCCGCCCGCCGCCGCACCCTCACCACCCCCCAAGGAGCTGACCTCCGGATGACCCCCGACGACCCCCTGCTGAAGATCCTCGCCTGCCCGCTGGACAAGGGCCCGCTCACGCTGCTGGAGGCCGAGGAGTCCGACCCCGCGGGCGTGGAGCAGGCCCTGTACAACCCGCGCCTGCGCCGCCGCTATCCCATCGTGGACGGCATACCGCAGCTGCTTCCGTCGTCCGGCGAGCAGATCGCCGAGGACGAGCACGAGCGGCTCCTGAAGCGGGCCGCGCGCTGAGGCCGGTGCGAACGGTACGGACCGTACGGCCCGGGGTGCGCTGAGACCGGGCGCGGAGGGGGCGCCCACCCCCGGCCGGGCCATGGGTCACGATGGGGCCCATGCCCACATCCCCCTCCGCGCCCTTCACCCCGCTGGACTTCCAGCTGGTGCTCCTGCGCCGCATGGCCGACCACAACCCGGACCTCGTCGAGGACGCCCGGCGCGCGCTCGGCGTCTCCGTCGCCGGGATGCGGGAGGCCAACCGGCGCTGGCAGGCGATGGCGCGCGGCCCCCGCGCCCGCGCGGCCGTCTCCCGCTACCGCTCGGTGCTCGGCGAGCCCGAGGCGCGTACGTCCCGCCGCATCGGCGACCTGGAGTGCGAGGCGCTCCTGTGGCCGGTGCCGCTCTGGCCCGACCTCCGCTTCGAGGTGCTCCTCGCGCCGAACAACGCCGTCTGGAACGAGTGGCTGGTCCGCGCCCCCGGCGCCCCCTCGCCCGCGCTGCGCACGCTCGCCGACCTGACCCCCTGGTCCTGCACGGTCGACGAGGCCGCCCGCGCCTTCGCCCCCGCCCGCCCGATGGAGGGCACGGCGCCCACGCGGTGGCGGCTCGCGTTCAGCGGCCCGGACACCAGCGACGCGGCGGGCCCGCGGCGGCCGTGCGTCGCGGAGTTCACCTGGGGGCTGCTCCAGCGGGTGTCGTTCCCGGGCGGGGACGACAGCCCCTAAGGCCTGCCCGCGCCCGCACGCTGAACGATCTGTTCCGCGGCCACCGGCAGCGAGTGCGGGTGGACGCCCAGGAACAGGTTCGGCTCGACGAGTTCAAGCTCCATCACGCGCGGCGCCCCGTCGTCGCCGTCGACCAGGTCCACGCGCGCGTACAGCAGCTCCGGCGCGCCCGGTACGGCGGCCAGCGCCCGCTCGGCGACCTCGCGCTCGGCGGCGGTGGGGTGCCAGGCGCGGACGCCGGGGTGGGAGACCTTGGGGGCGTCGAAGGCGACGCCGGGGGCGAGGACGGCGCCCTTGCGGATCGCGTGCTGGAAGCGGCCGCCGAAGAACACCAGGGCGCGCTCGCCGGTGGTGTCGACGCACCGCATATAGGGCTGCGCCATGGCGGTGAGGCCCTCGTCGTGCAGCCGGGCGACGTGGGCGCGGGCGGCCGCGCGCTCGCCGGGGCGGTAGCGGGCGGCGAGGTGGGCGCCGCCGCCGTAGGCGGGCTTGATGACGAACTCGCCCTCGGGGAGCACCGCTTCGCAGCCGTCGCCGGGAGCCGCGTACGCCGTCGGCACGGTGGGCACCCCGGCCGCCACGAGGTCGCCCAGGTAGCGCTTGTCGGCGTTCCAGCGGATGACGCGGGCCGGATTGGCGAGCGCGGTAAGACGCTCGACCTTCTCCGTCCAGGCGGTGAACTCGGCGACGCGCTCGATGTAGTCCCAGGTCGACCGTATGACGACGAGGTCGTAGGAGCCCCAGTCGACGTCCTCGTCGTCCCACACCACGACCCGCGCGGTGGCGCCCGCGTCGCCGAGCGCCCGGACGAGCTCCGGCAGGTCGCGGTCGGGGCCGATGTCGGGCCGGGGGCGGTGGGTGGCGAGGGCGACGGCGAGGCCCACGGGTGCGCTCCTTGGGGTACGGGCGGCCCGGGCGGAGCGCCGCGCGCAGGCTAACGCGCGCCTGCCCCACCGGAAAAGCGAATTCGGCGCCCGCAGGACCGCCGCAGGACCGCCTCCCCGGCCGGGGGCGTGCGGAGGCGGGCGGGTGGATAGGTTGGCGGTGGACCTCATTGTGATCAAGCTCCCGCGCACCTACGGAGGACGACCCGTGGAACCCGAACCCCTCATCCCCGCCCTGACGGCACCGGGCGCCCGCCCCGCCCTGCGGTTCGGCGAGCGATCCCTGTCGTACGCCGAACTCGCCTCCGGCGCGGGCGCGGTGGCCGCCCGCGTCAGGGCGGCGGGCGCGAACCGGGTGGCCCTGTGGGCGACGCCGACCCTGGAGACCGCCGTCGGCCTGGTGGCGGCGCTGCTCGCCGGGGTGCCCGCGGTGCCGCTCAACCCGAAGTCGGGCGACAAGGAGCTGGCGCACATCCTCGGCGACAGCGAGCCGACGCTGGTGCTCGCCGCCGCGGGCGACGAACTGCCCCCGGCGCTGGGCGCCCTGGCCCGGGTGGACGTCACCGAGATCCTGGCCGGAGCCCCCGAGGCCGCTCCCGCCGCCCGTGAGATGTCCCCCGAAGACCCCGCCCTCATCGTCTACACCTCCGGCACCACGGGACCGCCCAAGGGCGTGGTCCTGCCCCGGCGCGCGCTCGCGGCGACGCTGGACGCCGTCGCCGACGCCTGGGCGTGGACCGGGGACGACGTCCTCGTGCACGGCCTGCCCCTGTTCCACGTCCACGGCCTGATCATCGGCGTGCTCGGGCCGCTGCGCCGGGGCGGCTCGGTGCGGCACCTGGGCCGGTTCAGCACGAGCGGCGTGGCCAGGGAGCTCGCGGACGGCGCGACGATGATGTTCGGCGTGCCGACCATGTACCACCGCGTCGCCGAGGCGCTCCCCGACGAGCCGGAGCTGGTCAAGGCCCTCGCGGGCGCGCGCCTGCTGGTCTCGGGTTCGGCGGCGCTGCCCGTGCACGACCACGAGCGGATCGCGTCGGCGACGGGGCGGCGGGTCATCGAGCGGTACGGGATGTCGGAGACCCTGATGAACACGAGCGTCCGCGCGGACGGCGCGCCGCGCGCGGGCACCGTGGGCGTGCCGCTGCCGGGCGTCGAACTCCGCCTGGTCGACGAGGCCGAGCGGGAGATCTCCGGGGACCCGGAGGCCGTCGGCGAGATCCAGGTGCGCGGCCCGAACCTGTTCACCGAGTACCTCAACCGCCCCGACGCCACCGAGGCGGCGTTCGCCGACGGAGGCTGGTTCCGCACCGGCGACATGGCCGTGCGGGACCCCGACGGCTATGTCCGCATCGTCGGCCGCAAGGCCACGGACCTCATCAAGAGCGGCGGCTACAAGATCGGGGCCGGTGAGATCGAGAACGCGCTCCTGGAGCACGACGGCGTGCGCGAGGCCGCGGTCACCGGCGAGCCGGACGCCGACCTGGGCGAGCGCGTGGTGGCGTGGATCGTCCCCACGGACGCCGCGAGGCCCCCGTCCCTGGAGGAACTGGCCGACCACGTGGCCCGCCGCCTGTCCCCGCACAAGCGCCCGCGATCGGTCCACTACCTGACCGCGCTGCCGCGCAACGACATGGGCAAGATCCTCAAGCGAGCCCTGTCAACCGACGTTTGAGGACAAGCGCGCAAGCGCGAGTTTCAGCCCGTCCGGCGTTTGAGGACGAGGCGCGAAGCGCCAATTGTCTTGAGCGGGGGAACGGGGGCAGCCGCACCCGGATCGGGAAGGGGCGGGCCTGGGGCGCCCCGCGAGGGCCCCAGGTCCCGCCGCCCACGGCTACCGCACCCCCACCGCCCGAACGATCTCCTGGGAGACCGACCCACCCCGGTCGTCCCGGACCACGGCCCGCAGCGAAACCCCCGGAGCCCCACGGGGCACCCGCAACTCCCCCTCCCAGGAGTCCCGCTCCCCCACCCGGGACAGCGGCACGGCCCGCCACGAGCCCCCGTCGTCAAAGGACACCTCAAGCGAGGCCCCACCGATCCGGCCACCCCCCACGGACCCCTTCACATGCTCCGCGAAGATCCCCACGGGCACCTTCCGCCCGCCCCGCACGTCCCCGTACAGGTCGGTGTCGACGTCGAAGCCGAGGTTCAGCAGCGGCAGGAAGGTCTTGCGGTCCTCGGGGGTGCGCGCCGAGCGCACGGTCCACTCCGTGTGGGCCTTCGTGGCCAGGCGCCACCGCCCGGGGTCGAGGGAGGTGTCGGTGACCACCTTGTACGTACGCTCGGCGGGGTCGGCGTCCCACACGTACACCCCGGAGCTCTTCCGCCGGTCGACGAGGACGCCGTCGGCGTACACGGCGCTCTCCTGCGTCAGTGAGTCATCGCTCCACACGTCGCCGAAGCCGGTGTGGTCGGGCCCGGAGTCGCCCCAGCCGGGCACGTTGAACTCCAGGTCGTCGCCGCGGCGCTGCTGGCCCCAGCCGAGGCCGGTGCCGAGCCACGGGTGCCAGACGGGCTTGAACCAGTCGAGCCGAGTGCGCTGGCCGCCCCGGTAGGAGACGAGGCCGCCGCGCTGCTCCAGGGTCGTGGGCCCCGACTGCGTGGACTCGTGCCACAGCCGCCCCTTGCCGGAGGCCACGTAGTCGGTGCGCTCGGCGGGGTAGGAGGTCTTCTCCAGGAAGCCGATGCCGACGCGGAAGGTGTCGGTGATCGAGTAGCGGAACTCCCCGCCGGGCGTGGCCTCGCGCGCGGGCGCGTGGAACTTCGCGTCCACGACGGCGAGTTCGCCCTTGCCCGGCCGGTAGGTGAGCGGGCGGTCAGGGACGGAGCCGGTGAAGCCGTCCTCCAGGTCGTAGACGTACGGCGGGTAGGGGGTGCCCGTGACGGACACCGGGCGGTGCGCGTGGGCCGCCTTCAGGAGCCGCGCGCCGTCGGCCGCGCTGACCGTGGCGATGGTCAGGGGCCGGCCCTCGTTGCCGTCGGTGCCGAACCAGGCGTTGAGGCGGCCGGGCACGGCGTCGGTGACGAACAGCGCCTTGGCGCCCGCGTCCTGGGCGGTCTGGGCGAGCTGGGCGGGCGTCGGCTGGCCCGCGGCGCCGGAGCGGCGGACGACGACGGCCTTGCCGCGGACGTCCTTGCCCGCGTACGCGGCGGGCGTGCCGTCCCCGGCGGCCACGGGCGTGAGCCTGGCGCGCCCGTCGGTGACGGTGCCGCCGGGCTGGGCGACGGCCGCGCCGAGGCCCGAGACGTCGAGCGTGGGCTTGCCGAGGCGCCAGACGGTGCGGTACGCGAACGTGCCCTGGCGCACCTTCGGGGTCGGCGCCGCGAAGACGCTGTCGTACTTGACGGGCACCTGCACGGCGCCCTGGTACGACGAGCCGTGCGCGGTGCGGTCGACCTCCATGAGCAGCTGCCGGGTCTCGGCGCGGCGCGGCACCTTCGCGGTGATCTCCCGCAGCTTCCGTGCGTCGAGGGTGACCTGGCGGTCGCGGTCGAGGGTGACCTCGGGCGCGGCGAGGAAGCCGAGGCCGAGGGAGTCGGCGCCGTGGGCGCCGCGCACGTCGAGGAAGGAGGACAGGGCGTACGCGCCGGGCTTCAGGCGCAGCTTCAGCTCGCCGGAGTCCCCGACGGCCACGGGGTAGGGGTCCTCGCCCTTGGCCAGCGGCTGCACCACGACGTCGGCGGCCTCCGGGGCCCCTTCGCGGTCCTTGACCCGTACCGTGAGCGTGTACCGCTCGCCCTCCTTGACCAGGCCGAACACGGTGTGCGCGACGGCTTTACCGTCCGCCTTCGCGATGACGCGGCCGCTGGTGTCGCCGACGGGGGCCTTGGTGCCGTCGCCGGTGACGGTGGTGGTGGCATGGCCGTGCGCGGGCACGGTGAGCTCGCGGTCGGCGAGCGTGACGACGCCGTCGGCGGCGCCTTCAGCCGTGAGGCTCAACTGGACAGGCCACGCCGATGAGTTGGTGTAGGTGATCTTCCGGGTGACCGGCTTGTTGTCGCCGTACGGCCAGGAGTAGAAGCCGAAGTCGGCGGCGCCGGTCGCGGTGACCTTCGCGTCGATCGCGGACGGCACGTCCACGCGGCCCGCGCCGAGCGTGTACGCGGACGCGTCGAGCCGGTGCGAGGTGGACATCAGGGCGTCCTTGAGCCGGGGCCCCGACCAGTCGGGGTGCCGCTCGGCGAGCAGCGCGGCGACGCCGCTGACGTGCGGGGTCGCCATCGACGTACCGCTCATGGCGGTGTAGTCGCCCTGCCCGGGGGCCAGTTGGGAGCGGGCGGCGAGGATGTCCACGCCGGGCGCGGACAGGTCGGGCTTGAGGGCCTGGTCGCCGAAGCGGGGGCCCTGGCTGGTGAAGTAGGCGGCCTTGTCGGCGGAGTCGACGGCGCCGACGGTGAGCGCGGAGTCGGCCGCGGCGGGCGAGCCGATCGAGGAGGGCGCGCCGGTGTTGCCCGCGGCGATCACGAACAGGGCGCCGGTCTCCTTGGAGAGCGCGTTCACGGCGGCCGCCATCGGGTCGGTCCCGTCGCTCGGCTCGCTCGAACCGAGGCTCATGGACACGACCTTGGCGTCGACGTCCCTCGCCGCCCACTCCATCCCGGCGACGATCTGCGACTCGCTGCCGAAGCCCTCGTCGCTGAGCACCTTGCCGACGGCGAGGTCCGCGCCGGGCGCGACGCCCTTCTCCTTGCCGTCGGACGCGGCGCCGCTGCCGCCGACCGTGGAGGTGACGTGCGTGCCGTGGCCGTCGCGGTCGGCGACCTCCTGGCCGGGGATGAAGCTCTTCGTCGCGCTCACACGGCCCTTGAGGTCGGGGTGCGTGGCGTCGACGCCGGTGTCGAGGACGGCGACCTTGACGCCCTTGCCGGTGAGCCCGGCCTCCCAGGCCTTGGGGGTGCCGATCTGGGCGTTGCTGGCCTCCATCCGGGCCTCGACGCGGCCGTCGAGCCACACCTTCGCCACGCCGCCGCCGAGGCTCCCGGCCCTGGCGCCGCCGGTGACGCTCCGCCAGAACGCGGCGCCCGGGCGTGCCGTGACGGCGGCGCCCCGGATGCTGGGCAGCGGGCGCACCGCCCGCGTGCCGCGCGGCGCCTGGCGGGCGGCGGCGGAGTCCTTGTAGGTGACGATGAGCGGCGTCACGCCCTGCTCGTCGCCCTTGCCGCCCTTGCCGTCCTCGCTGCCCACGCGCTGGCGCAGCAGCTCGGTGACGTCGAAGAGCCGCCGGTCGAGGACGCCCGCGCGCAGGTAGGGACGGGCCTCGTCCGGGACGACGGTGACACGGCCGCCGCTGACGTGGGTGCGCACGGCGCCGCTCGCGCCGGGCGGGCGCTGGACGGCGACGGCCTGCTTGCCGCCGCCGAGCCGGGTCACGGTGACCCGGTCGCCGGTGACGAGGGTGACGGTGCCGGCCGCCTTCCGGGCGTGCGGGGCGGGCCCCTCGGCGCGGGCCCCGGCGGCGGGCGCGGCCGTAGCGGTGGCGGCGGTGGTGAGCCCGGCGGGCAGCAGGGTGAGGGCGAGCCCGGCGGTCAGGATGCGGCGGCGGGGGCGGCGGGCTCGGCGGGGTCTCTGCGTCAAGGCGACCTCTCTTCGTCGGCACCACGTGCGGATGACGCCCGGACGGGTGGTCCGGGACGCACCGAGAAGTGTCAGTCCGCTGGTGTTGCGGGAGAGTTGCGCGGGGCTGGCGGGAAGCTGCCAGGGCGGCTTTCCGCCAGCTGGGAGGTCCGCCACAATGTGGGCCCTGAGTGCTGCGCACAGGGCGAGGCTCGACCGCGGGGGGGACGGCATGGACGACGGCTTGGTGGAGTTCACGACGGGGGACGGGGCGCGGGTGGTGGTCGCCCTGGCGCCCGAGGACATGGAGGGCGTGCGCCTCGTCTCGCGCGGCGACGGGCCCGCCCAGGCCGCCCGCACCTTCGAGGCGTCCCTGGACAGCGCGCGGGCGGCCGCGGAGGCCGCGCTCAGGGTGTTCCGCGACGGGACCCTGAAGCCGGACACGGTGGAGGTCGAGTTCGGCGTGCGGATGACGGCGGAGGCCGGGGCGGTCCTGGTGAAGGGCTCGGCCGAGGGGCATCTGACGGTACGTCTGGCCTGGTCGCCGCGGAGCGAGCGGGTGCCGGAGGCCCGCGCGGCGGACAACGGCGCGGCCCCGGCGGCCCTTTCCCCCGAGCGCCCGGAGGCCGCGTCCGCCTCATGAACAGCGCCTCCTGGCACGCCCGTGTACGGTGCGGACGCGAGACGGGCGCGGGCTTCCTCGTGTCCGACCGACACGTGTTGACCTGCGCCCACGTCGTCCGCGACAGCTCCAGGGCGCCCGTGGCCGTCGCCTTCCCGCACGACAGGGACCTGGGCGCGCTGACCGCGAGCTTAAGCGCGCACGGCGGCTGGGACGGCCACGGCGCCGACCCCGGTGACCTCGCCGTCCTCGAACTCGACCGGCCGGTCGCGATCGTGCCCGCGGGCTTCGCCGACCCCGGCGACGCGTACGCCGAGCCCCGGCCGCGCCTGGTCGCGTACGGCTTCCCGCGCGGGTACGAGGAGGGCACCATCGCCGAGTACCGCGCCACCGCCGCCCAGTTGATCGCCGACGAGTGGATCCAGCTGGAGGCCTGGAACGCCCATGGGCAGGCCCTGGCGCCCGGCTTCAGCGGGGCCGCCGTGGCGCTCGCCGACAGCGGGCTCGTCGTCGGCATGGTCTCGGCGGTGGCCGGGGCGTCAGGGGTGCGCAACGGCCGGATGCTGCCCGCCCCCGTCATGGCGCGCTACTGGCCGCGCCTGGCCGAGCTGATCCCGGCCCCCGACCGGGACCGGACGGCCCCGCGGCGGCTGCGCGAGCTGGTGAACCGGGCGGAGAAGGCCGGGTCCGCGCTGGCCTGCGCGCCGGAGCGGCTCTACCTGGACGCGGTCGGGCCGCTCGGCCCGCCGGTGCCGCCGGGCGGGTTCGCCTCGCTGTGGGCGGCGGCCTGGTACGTCCTCGCGGAGGTGGACGTGGCCGGGGCCGCCGACCGGTTCGCCGAGCGCCTCGCGGAGCTGGTGGCGACGGCGGACGGGCCGGGCCCGAAGGAGTGCTTAACCAGCCGCTGCGGCCCGGCGGCCGTTCCGGCCCCCCGCCCCGCCCCCGCTCCCCCGGCCCGCCCCGCCTGGTCGCCCATCCTCGTGGAGCTGTCCCGCAGCGGCGCCGGGGGCGACCAGGTCCAGGTGGAGGTGTCCGCCTGCCGTGACGGACGGCGGCACCCGGTGGGCACGCCGCGCACACTGCCGCGCGGCCGGGTGCGGGCGGGTGTGCAGGAGCTCATCGAGGAGGCTTTCGGCCATCTCTCGCCGGACGCGGCGGAGCTGATCGCCTTCGTGCTGCCGCGTGAGTGGCTGAACGAGCCGGTGGCGCGCTGGGAGCGCAGCGCCGACGACCCGACGCCGCTCGGCTGCTCCTACCCGCTGGTCGTCACGGACCGCTCCCGGCGCGCGGGCGGCCTGCGCCACCAGCTCGCCCGCAAGTGGGAGCGGCTCGACGACAAGGCCACGACGGCCGTGCACCGCGTGGACTGCGGGGCCGGGGAGGCACCGAACAAGCTGCGCTTCCGCCTTCGCCACGGCGAGACGGACCTGGCGGGCTTCGCCGCGCCGCCCCGCACCCCGCGGCTGCGGCCGCACTTCGAGGTGTCCCTGAACGCGCCGACGCCGGTGCTCCTGTGGCCGCGCTCGGGGTGCGAGCACGACGGCGGGCCCTGCTCCGGCGCGCCCTTCCTGGACCAGCTCGCCACCCATCTCTCCCGGCATCCGCCCGCCGAACTCCCCTACCATGTCATGGAGTTGCGGGAGGCGGCGGACGCCTGTGACGAGCCCGACAGACACTGGGCGCGCGACGTCCAGATCCTGTGGGACGACCCCCGCTGCTTCCCCGACGCCGCGGCCGCGCCGCTGCGCACCCCCGTCGCCTGACCGCCCGCACCTACGAAGGATCCCGGAGTCCGTGATGTCCCTGTGGCCCGTCTACACCGGCACGAGCGAGCCGCACGACGGCATCACCCGGCTGCCTCCGCCGCCGCCGTGGCGCGCCTTCGACGGCGGCCCCGTCCTGCCGGCCCCGCGCGCGGGCGAGCGCTCCGCGTCGCCCGACCGCACGCACCGCGCGCGCACCTACATCGCCACCGACGAGTGCGTGCAGCTCGTCAACGCCGCCCTGTACCTGCGCCGCCCGCTGCTCGTGACGGGCCCGCCCGGCAGCGGCAAGTCGAGCCTCGCCTACGCCGTCGCGCGCGAGCTCGGGCTCGGCCCGGTGCTCCGCTGGAACATCACCAGCCGCAGCACCCTGCACGACGGCCTGTACCAGTACGACCCGCTGTCGCGCCTGTACGCGGCCGGGCGCGCCCAGGAGGAGCGGGCGCCGAAGGAGCGCGCGGGCGTCGAGGACCACTTGCGCCTCGGCCCGCTCGGCACCGCGCTGCTGCCCTACGAGCGCCCCCGCGCGCTGCTCGTCGACGAGGTCGACAAGAGCGACCTCGACCTGCCGAACGACCTCCTGAACGTCCTGGAGGAGGGCCAGTACGAGATCCCGGAGCTGGTGCGCGTCGCCCGGCACACCCCTCAGGCGGACCTGCTGAGCGCCGACTTCGGCCCGCCCGTGCCCGTCGCGCACGGCAGAGTGCGCTGCCGGGCCTTCCCGTTCGTGGTCCTGACCAGCAACGGCGAGCGCGAGTTCCCGCCGGCGTTCCTGCGCCGCTGCGTCACGCTGCGGCTGCGCCAGCCGCACGGGGAGCACCTGGAGGAGATCGTCCGCGCCCACCTGGGCGAGCCCGACGCCTACGCCCGCGAGCTGATCGCCCGCTTCCTGCGCCGCGGCAGCGGCGGCGAGCTCGCCACCGACCAGCTCCTCAACGCCCTGTACCTGACGGGCGCGGCGGGCCTGGAGGCGTCCTCGCGGGACGAACTCGCGCGGCTCCTCATGCCCTACCTCGGCGGCGATGCCTCACTGCCGCCGGACGAGGATTCCGATGGCGCCGCCTTCTAGCTCCGCGCCCGGCCGCCCCGGCGCCCGCCTGGACCGCCTGGCCGCCGTGCTCGCGGCCGCGGCGGGCGGCGGCACCGGGCCCTCGGCGGAGGAGCTGGCCGAAGTGGTGTGGCTGGCGGGGCACATGGGCGGCCCCGCCGATGGGCCGCTCGCGCCGTCGCCGGACGAGGGCGCCGCCGCCCCGCCGCCGTTCCCCGAGCCCGCGCCGCCCGCCCGGCCGGACGCCCCCGGCCGCCCGGAGCCTTCGCCCGCGCCGCCCGCCGGTGGCCGTGTCCCGCTGCGCCTGCCCACCGGCGGTGGCCCGCGCCCCCGTCCTGACGCCACCGGCGCGGCGGGCGCCGGGGCGAACGGCGCCGGGGACACCGGACGCGGCGGCACCGCCCTGCGGGTGCCGGTCCCGCCGATGCTGCCGCACCCGCTGGCCCTGCAGCGCGCCCTGCGCCCGCTCGGCCGCCGCGTGCCCGCGCCCGACCGGAGCGTCCTGGACGAGGAGGCGACCGCGCACCGCATCGCCGCGCTCGGCGGGCGCCCGCGCGACTGGCTGCCGGTCCTTCGGCCCGCCGCCGAGCGCTGGCTGCGGCTGTGCCTGGTGTACGACGTGGGGCCCACGATGCCCGTCTGGCACCCCCTGGTCCGCGAACTGCACACCGCGCTCGCCCAGTCGGGCCTGTTCCGCACGGTGGACCTGCACCCCGTGGCGCCGGACGGCACGGTTCCGGCGCGCGCGGCCGAGGTCACCGCGACGGGCCGCACCGTCACCCTCGTCATCAGCGACTGCATGGGCCCGCAGTGGCGCGAGGGCCCGGCGGGCCGCCGCTGGCTGAGCACCCTGCGCCGCTGGGCCGACCGGCTGCCCCTGGCCGTCCTCCAGCCGCTGCCCGAGCGGCTGTGGCCGACGACGGCGCTGCCCGCCACGCCCGGCCTGCTCGGCGCCCCGCACGCGGCGGCCCCGTCCGCCGCGCTCACCTTCGCCCCGTACGACGCCTCCGGCGCGCCGCCCGGCGCGGTGCCGGTGCCCGTCCTCGAGGTCGCGCCCGCGTGGCTGTCCCACTGGGCGAAGCTGGTCGCGTCCGGCGTCCAGGTCCCCGGCGCGGCCTGCTGGCTCGGCCCGGCGCCCGGCGGGGCCGACGACGACGCGCCGCGCGAGGACATCACCCTGCTGTCCGCCGAGGAACTGGTCCTGCGCTTCCGCTCCTCGGCATCGCCCGAGGCGTTCCGCCTCGCCGGGCACCTCGCCGTGGGCGAGCCGCGGCTGCCGCTGATGCGCCTGGTCCACGCGGCCGTGGAGCGCCGCCCGCGCCCCCAGCACCTGGCGGAGGTCGTCCTCAGCGGCATGCTCACGGGGGCGCCGGGCGGGGAGCCCGGCGCGTACGCCTTCCGCGAGGGCGTACGCGATGTCCTGCTCGGCACCCTGCCGCGCTCAGCGCGGGGGCGCACCCGGCAGCTCCTGTCCCGCGTGGGCGGGTTGATCGACGAGCGGGCGGGGGCGGCGCCGGGAGCGCTGCGGGCCCTCGCCCCCGGCGCCGCCCGGGGTCCCGGGCGCGGGGAGCCGGCCGAGGCGGAGCCGTTCGCGGAGGTCAGCGAGGAGAGCGTACGGCGGCTCGGGGGCGGGGGCCCGATGCTGTTCGCCGGGCGCTACCGGCTGCTGCGGCAGACGTCTTCGGGCGACGAGTGGCTGTCCGAGGACACCGCCAACGGCGATCTGACGGTCCTGGTGCGCGTGTACTCGCACCGCACGTGGGCGCGGGTGAACGTCACCGAGAACGCCCGGCTGCTCGCGCAGATCAAGCACTCGGGCGTCGCCGCCGTCCTGGACTACGGCATCCACGGCGGCACCCCTTATGTGGTGCAGGAGTTCGTGCCCGGCAGCAGCCTGGGCGAGCTCCTGGCCGACGAGCCGGACGGCCTTCCCACCGAGCGGCTCGTCACCACGCTCCCCCGGGTCGCGGGAGCGCTGGCCGCCCTGCACCACAAGGGCATCGCCCACGGCGCCCTTGACCTGGACCACATCGTCGTCGCCCCGGGCGGCCCCGTCCTGCGGGTCCTCGGCACCACACCGCTCGGCGGCGCCCGGCGCACGGACGACCTGCGCGCCCTCGGCGAACTCACCCAGCTGCTCGCCCCGCCCCGGGAGGAGCGGCCCGCGTGGCTGCGCGAAGGGCTGCGGACGGCCGTCGACGACCTCGTATCGCGCGATCCGGAGGCACAGGCGCGGGGGCTGCGGCGGCTGCGGCGGCTCGTGCCGCCCGAGGAGCGCCGCCACTACGCGCTCCTCGGCCCCGTCCGGGTCTCCCTGACCCGCGCCGAGCTCGCCACCTGCCCCCGGCACGAACTGGCCATGCTCTGCCTGCTGCTGCTCCGCCAGGGCGGCGTCGTGCCGTACCACGAGCTCATCGACGGCGTGTGGGACGCGCCCGCGCCCGCCACCGCGCGCCGCCTCCTCGACTCCTACGCCGCCCATCTGAACGAGGTGCTCGGCCCCGACGCCGTACGGCAGCGGGACAACGGGTACGAGCTGCCCCTTGACCCCGTGCACGGCGTCGAGGACATCGATGTGTTCCGGTTCCAGGACCTTGCGGCGGAGGCGCGGCGGGCCCGCGCGGCGGGGGACACCGCGCGCGAGCGCGAACTCGCCTCGTCGGCGCTGTCCCTGTGGCGCGGCACGCCCCTGGAGGCCGTTGCCGGGCCCGCCGCGCGCGCGGTTCGCGAGCGCCTGAGCGGCGCCCACAAGGCCGTCCTGAGGTCGGTGTCGGACTCGGTGTCCCTGTCGTTCGCGTTCGCGGCCCGCCCCGGCTGGCAGGCGGACGCCCTGACGAAGCTGAGCCGCACGGTCACCGACCTCCTCACGCGCGGCGGCGCGGCCCCCGAGCAGTTCGAGCTGCTGCCCCGCGAGCGCGGCTGGGAGGCGAGCATCGGCTCCGAGGTGTCGCTGCCGCACCTGCTGGCCGAGGTCCTGCGGGAACTCCCGGAGGTGGTACGGCGGTTCAGCGGGCTCGGGCTCGTCGTGACCGTCGAGGACGCCCCCGAGCCGGAGCCGCCGCCCGCAGCGGAGCACGCGACCGTGGTCGTGCCCGCCGGGCTGCGCGAGGCCATCGACCACCCCGGCTTCCGGCCGCTGCCCGGCACGGACGCCTGGTACTGCCGGATCGCGGCCGCCACCGGGACGCCGACCCCGCTGGCGGAGACCCTCGCCGCCGCCACCGCCGTCGTCCTCGGCTTCGACGGCACCCTCACCCGCCTGTACGCCCCGGGCAAGGCCCGCGACGCCGCGCTGCGGCTGCTGTCCGTCGTCGTGGAGGCGCGGGACCCCGAGGACGCGCTGGGCGGGCGGCCCGTGCCCCGGGCCGGGGGCTCGTCGGAGTTCGTGCACCCGCTGGACGTCCTTCGCGCATTCGCCGGGCAGGGCGCCCTCACCGGCGAACTGCACGACCAGCTCGACCGGATCGAACGCCAGGCGGTGTACAGCGCCCGGCCCACGCCCCACGCCGTCGACCTGGTCCGCGTCCTGCGCGCCAGCGAGCGGCCCCTGGCCATCGCCACCGACACCGCGCCGCGCGCCGTCACCACGTACGTGCGCACGCACGGGCTCGGCATCCCGCCGGAGGCGCTGCACTGCCGCGCCCCCGCCGCCCCGCGCCTGATGCCCGATCCTGAGTGTCTGAGCCGGGCGCTGCGGCAGCTGGGCGTGGCCGCGGGGCGGTGCGTGATGATCGGGGCCACCGTGCCGGAGGCCACGGCCGCCCGCGCCCTCGGCCTGCCCTTCGTCGGGCTCGCCACCGACGGCCGCTCCCGGGAGCGGCTGCTGGCCGCCGGGGCCCGGCACGTCGTGGCGTCCCTCGACACGGTCGCGCACGCCGTGCGGGGCGCCTGACGTCAACGGGTCAGGCTTGCGGGTCCCGGGCGTCGTACCGCAGGAAGGCGCGCCAGCGCGTCACCAGCAGGCCCACGGCGAGCACGCACGCGAGGCCGCCGCCGACGATCGCGACGCGCGGCGACGCGAGGTCGCCGGCCGTCCCGGCGAGGAAGTCGCCGAGGCGCGGCCCGCCCGCCACCACCACGATGAACACGCCCTGCAGGCGTCCGCGCATCGCGTCCGGCGTGGCGGCCTGGAGCATCGTGCTGCGATACACCGTGACTCCTCCCCACCCTGAAGGGCGGAGCTTCTCGCTATGCCGGTTGGGCTTCGCGACGGACCAGCCCGGCCCGCAATACGTTGAGTGCTCCGACGACGTCGGCGTGCGCCCGGTGGCCGCACGAGACGCAGTGGAACTCCTCCTGTGTGGGCCGGTTCTCCTTGGCGGTGTGCCCGCATTCGGGGCATCGCCGGGAGGTGTTGCGGGGGTCCACGGCCACCACTTCCCGCCCGGCGCTTTCAGCCTTTGCGTTCAGGATCGCGAGGAACACCCCCCAACCGGCATCAGCGATCGAGCGGTTCAGCCCGGCCTTCGCCGCAGCCCCGTTGGGCAGGAAGCCGCCCGCGTTGTCGGGGT